>JBJXDZ010000100.1:0-18016 GCA_046154645.1 Hyphomicrobiaceae bacterium | reverse complement strand
CTCGAACGCCGGTGCGGTTTTGGGGAAGTCACGCCACAGATCGTCCGGCATCGTGTCGGTCATGGTCCATCTCCTTGATCGCACTCACCTATCCCATGATTGCGCCTGAACTAAGGGGACAGGCATATCCTCGGAGTGCCAATAAACATCAAAAACAGAATTCCCGTATTTGCGTTTTCTATCTTCGTCTTAGTTTTTGCAAAGGCAATGAGTGATTCCAATATCACGCCGATTCCTATGATTATAATAGCGACAATGCTTGTCATCGCTTCTCAAATGCGCGCGGTGCAAACTATACTCGGCCCAGCGAAGTTAACTCAGGCGTTGTGCGTCGTCGTAGCTGGCGCGCTACTCTATCTCAGCATCGCTTGGCTGCCAGAGAAATATTCTCAAATATGCTGGCCGCAATTGAAATATATTGGGGAGGCTGGCCTGTGTGATGCGACGCTTCGGCTCATGATCGAAAATGGCGAAAGCGTTGAGCTTGGTCAAAATTGCATGGCGTTGCCAGTTCGCCAACCATCAGGCACGTGGATTGTCGTTGTGAAGGATGGTTGGAGAATCCATGTCAATTCTTGTGGATTTCCGACGAATTGAGTAACGCATTGTTGCGCAACCTGACCGGAGTTCTGATATGCTACTTCCTCCAAATGTTCGCTCCTCTATTGTGCTTGGGTCCAGCGTTGGTCTTTCTGACCCGCTAGCTATCTGGACAGCGCTTGATAGGCTATATGAGGGCCCATCAATCATTGCTCGCAATTTGCTGGACGCAATTCCAAGTCTTACGCTTCCCTTCATCATTGAAACAAACTCAACCGTCTCTCACGCGGCTATTAGCCTGCTGGGCAGGCTTCTCTTCGGATACGATTTAAGTTTAAACGTTCAAGATACCCAAAATCGTGGTTACTTTTCGAAACTTGGCACTTTTGTTCTTCTTGGAGACGATGTGGGCGGCCCCGACTGGCTCGATCACTTGCTGGTTCATGAAGCAATTCACCGAGTATATGGCCTGCCTGACGGACCTTTCTGGAGTAGTATAAACTATAACAAATTGCTCACAGATAAACTTACCATCGCCGATTTGGAAGGCCCCACGGTAGCCCTCACGAGCCAGTATCTTCAGCAAGTTGGTTCGCCTTTTCAGGAATAAATAGGGACAGTTACCAATTTTGGGCGCGAGCACCGGCGGGTCGAGCCGATTGGATGCTGTCCCTATTGACCCGCCCAAATTAACCAGTCCGGCGCCGAAACATCGTTAATCCCCAAATCAGCCCGCCGGCAGCGTGCGGCAACCCGTTGGCACCCACTCTAGCCAGGTGCAGACCGATGGCCCTGCAGCAGCTTGCCTGAGGCTGCGCCAGCCATTTGCGGAGTCGAGGGGGCGCAGAAGCATGCGTCCGGAGGAGAATGAGACGAAAGCTATCGGCTCAGCCATCGATTTTGAACGTCGGAAAGTTGCCGCTTGAAGTAAATCGCGACTGTCCCCATGCTGGCCGCTCCCCCCAATCTGACCGAGGCATGCCCATGGACAGCTACCGCGTGACGAAGTTCGGTGCGCCGCTCGAGAAGCAGAGCGAGCCGACGCCGGCGCCCAAAGGCCGCGAAGTGATCGTGCGCGTGACGGGGTGCGGTGTGTGCCACAGCGACGTGCATCTGGCGGACGGCTATTTCGATCTCGGCGGCGGCAAGAAAGTTGACCTGATGCGCAGCGTGGCGCCGCCGCGCACGCTCGGCCATGAAATCGTCGGCGAGATCGTGGCGCTCGGCCCCGATGTGAAGCCCGGCGAGGCGCAGCCCGGCGACCGGCGCGTCGTCTATCCCTGGATCGGCTGCCAGCACTGCCCGATCTGCGCCTCAGGCGACGAGCACTTGTGCAACCAGCCGCGCGCGCTCGGCGTCAACGCCGACGGCGGCTATGCCACGCACGTCATCGCGCCGGACCCAAGATACCTGTTCGCCTTCGACGGCCTCGACGATGCGCAGGCCTGCATCTATGCCTGCTCGGGATTGACCGCGTTTGGCGCACTCAAGAAGGCCAAGGAGGCGCTGGCCAAAGGCGGTGGCGAGTTGCTGATCATCGGTGCCGGTGGCGTTGGCCTGTCGGGCGTGCGCATGGCCGAGGCAGTGACCGGCGTGAAGCCCATCGTCGCCGATATCGATCCATCGAAGTGGGCCGCAGCCAAGGCCGCAGGCGCCAAGGAGACGATCGATCCAGCGAATGCGGATGCTGTGAAAGCCTTGATGCGCAGCACCGGTGGCGGCGCTACGGCGGCGATCGATTTCGTCGGCGCGGCGGCCTCGTTCACGTTCGGCTTCAATGCGCTGCGCAAAGGCGGACGGCTGATCGTGGTGGGACTGTTTGGCGGCGCGGCGCAATTGCCGGTGCCGATGATCCCGCTGAAGAACGCGACCATCATGGGCTCCTACGTCGGCACGCTCGACGACATGGCCGAGATGATGGCACTGGCGACCAGCGGCAAGGTGCCGCCGCAACCGGTGGCAACGCGTCCGCTGAGCGAGGCCAACGACGTGCTCGACGCGCTGCGCACGGGCAAAATCGTCGGGCGGGTGGTGGTGCAGCCGTAAGGCTCAGCGGCGCCGTTGCAGGCTGGCGGCATGCATGGCCACGGCCGCCGCATTGGACACGTTGAGACTGGCAATGGCGCCGGGCGCGCCGATGCGGACCAGTTGATCGCAGCTCTCGCGCGTCAGGCGGCGCAGGCCGCGCCCCTCGGAGCCGAGCACCAGCGCCACGGGGCCGGACAGATCAGCGGCCTCGATCAGCGTCTCAGCTTCGCCGTCAAGGCCAACGCGGGTGAGGCCTAATTCGGCCAACTGCTCCATGGCGCGGGCAAGGTTGGTCACCAGCGCCACCGGCACCAGCTCCAAGGCGCCGGACGCGGCTTTGGCCAAGGCGCCGGAAAGCTCCGGTGAATGACGCCGCGTCATGAGCAGGCCGGCAGCATCGAACACGGCCGCGGAACGCAGGATGGCGCCGACATTGTGGGGATCCGTCACCTGGTCCAGCACGATCAGAGGGCCGTGAGTGCGCGCGCGCAGGCCAAGCTCGGTGACGTCGCGCTCCGGCAGCGGCCCGGTCTCGAGCAGCGCGCCCTGATGGACCGTGTCAGGCCCGAGCCGGCGGTCGAGATCCTTGGGCTGCACGCGCTCGGGCGCCAGGCCACGCGCCGTGATCGCCGCCGCGAAGCGGGGCTCGGCCGTCTCCGTCACATACAGGCGATGGTGCCGCCGGTCAGGATTGGCGAGCGCGGCCGCCACCGCATGCAGGCCAAATATGCGCACGCGATCGCCGGGCGTCGGGCCAATATCGGTGCGCGGGGACGGCGAGGGCGCTCCGCCACCGTGACGGCGATGTTCGGGACGGCGGTCGTTGCGCATCACGGATCTCGGTTGGTCGGCGGGGCAGTAGGGCGTTGCAGATGCAGCTCAGGCGATGATGTCGGGCGTCAGCTTGTCCTCGACTTGCGTGATCTGGTCCTTGAGCTGCAGCTTGCGCTTCTTCAGGCGCTTGATGGCCAGCTGATCGGTCTGGCTCGATGCCTCCAGCGCCACGATCTGGTCGTCGAGATCGCGATGCTCGCCTCGCAGCTTGACGAGCAGGTCTCTCAGCTCACGTTCGTCGGGTCGCGTCATTGAGGTGGTTCTGCCCGCGCCATTCGCCTCTACGCCGCACATGTACGATTATCGCCGCGAACGGCGTCCAGTGCAATGCCTTCAAGCAGTTGGACCAAATGCAGGCGCGGCCCACGCCCGGGACTGAGCCCGCAACACGCCTGCAGGGCGGCGAGATCGCATACCGAAAAAAACCCTTGCATCTCGGTTGTCCTCCAAACATGACAATTGTGAGTGTGATTGCAGAACTTAATGACTAGGAATCGATCATGCTCATTCAAGCCCCGACCCGCATTTATCGCAGCTGGGTGGCCGACAGCCGCCGCTGGGACGCCTATCGCCCGCGCGCCGGCGACATTGTGATTTCCACCTATCCGAAGTCCGGCACGACCTGGATGCAGCAGATCATCGGCTTGCTGGTGTTCCAGTCGGACGAGCCGCGCCCGGTGACCGAGATCGGTGATTGGCTGGAGCGGCGCAGCGCCCCTGGCGACACGCTCGAGCAGCTGATGGCGATGTTCGAAGCGCAGACCCATCGCCGCTTCATCAAGAGCCACCTGCCGCTCGACGGGCTGCCATTCTACGACGAGGTCAAATACATTCACGTCGCGCGGGATGGCCGTGACGCGTGCCTCTCCTACCACAACCACTGCTCGGGCTTCAGCGATCACCAGCACGCCGCCTTGGATGCCAATGGCCTCGGCGATGAAACGATCGCTCGCACCTATCCGCGCGCCACCGCCGACGCAGCCGAGTTCTTTCGCCGCTGGATGAGCGAAGGACTGGGCGGCGCCCAGGATGGCATGCCGTTCCTGTCGTGGTTCGACTTCGAGCGCACATTCTGGGCCAAGCGACACGAGCCGAACGTGCTGCTCGTCCATTATCGCGATCTCAAGGCCGACCTCGACGGCGAGATGCGGCGGATTTCCTCGTTCCTTGGCATTGAAACGCCGGAGGCGCTGTGGCCGAAGCTGGTCAAGGCTGCAACCTTCGCGGAGATGCGCCGCAAGGGCGACCAGATCGCGCCGAAGATGATGCAGCGCTTCCAGGGCGGCGCCGAGCGCTTCTTTCACAAGGGCGAGAACGAGCGTTGGCACGGCGTGCTGACCGATGCCGACATCGCCGCCTATGAGGCCAAGGTGCGCGAGCGGCTCGAGCCAGACTGTGCGGCGTGGTTGCGGTCGGGACGCCTCGCCTCGAACACGAAGCTCTAGAGCGGTGTCCACGTGTTTTGAATCGCTGGTTGATTCTTTCCCCTCCCCCGCGTGGGGAGGGGTTGGGGGTGGGGGGATCGAGCTTGGCGTGACTCTCTCGGACGACGTTTTGCGTCCCCACCCCACCCCTAACCCCTCCGTCGTGGCGAAGCCGCGCCTTCGGCACGAGACGGGAGGGGGACGTGGGCATGATCCAAGTCTTGTGGAAACTGCTCTACGCGCCCGCGCGATGACCCGAGCACGGGTGCTGCCTCGGTCTCACGGCCTGCCGACGCCGGGATAGATGCCGACGTTGTAGAATTTGCGCAGCTCTTCGATCTGGTCGGCGGGCGGCGGCGCATAGGTGCGCACACGGCTGGCGAAGCGCCCGCCCATGACGCGCGAAACGCCGACCGCCATCTCGCCAGTTTTGACCAGCGCCGTAATGCCGTTGAGAATCGGCAAGCCCCCGCCCGCTTCGTGAATGTCGGCGTGCGCCAGCAGGGCCATCACCACACCACCGGCCGCGATCACCACCTCGGTGCCAGCGTCGGCGTTGGCCTTGGCGGCCTTATCGAACTCCGCTGCCAGCCGGGCGCACACGGCCGGGTCCTCGAACGCCAGCGACAGATCGAGCAGGCGCTCCACCTGCATGCGATTGACTGCCGCCAAGCGGCTCTTGAGACCATAGCGCTCGACATTCTCGATGATGCGCGGCGTGAACTTGGCATTGATGGTGACCAGCGAGAAAGACGTGCCCATCATGTTGGCGAGATGCAGCGAGCTTTCACACAAGCCAAGCACGGGTATCGAGGCGAACTCGCGCGCTTCCCTGAGCCCCGGATCGCAGATGTTGCCGATCAGGAAGGCATCGAAGCCGCGCTGCATGGCGATGTGCACGTTCTCGAGCACTTCACCGGTCTCGAGAAACTCCAGATAGCGATACTGGTCGCCGGCGCCGCCGGTCTTGGTTATGCCATGCACCTCGATCTCGGTGCCCGGCGCCTTGACCTTGTCCAGCACCTGCCGCAAGGCCTTCGGATAATTGCCCCAGGCGCCACCCTCGCGCGTCATGCTCTGGTACCAGAGTTTCATGGTTGCCCTCCCCGGACTTCGTCACCGGCACGGCCCCAACGCTTGCCGCGACGCTCTCGTTGTCGCACACTATACGGATGCAACAAACTCGCCGCCACTGATTGCCCGCCAACGACTGGCCACCACTGTCTGTAAGGATCACCGTATGGGACGCCTCGCCATTGCAGCCTCGGCACTGTTTGCCGCCGCCACGCTCGGTCTCGGTTCGCTCCCGGCCACCGCCCAGGATCTTGCCGGCAAGCCGATCCGCCTGATCGTGCCATGGGCGCCGGGCGGCAATATCGACATCACCGCGCGCGCCATCGCACCGGGACTTGGCGAAGCCCTCGGCACGACAGTCATCGTCGAGAACAAGCCGGGCGCCGGCGGCACGATCGGCACCGCGCAAGTGGCAACCGCGCTGCCTGATGGACACACGCTGACGCTCGGCTCCACTGCCGCCATGACCATCTCGCCGTCGATCTACAAGAACGCCGGCTATGATCCCGTCAAGGATCTGGCCGCCATCGGCCCCATCCACGAGGTGCCACTGGTGCTGTCGGTGGCCATCAATACGCCGGTGAAAAATTGGGCCGAGTTCCTCGCCCACGCCAAGGCGCGCGACGGCAAGCTGAGCGTCGGGACGGCGGGCGTCGGCTCCACCAATCACTTGACGATCGAGCTGATCAGTAAGCTGTCCGGCGCCAAGACGTTGCATGTTCCCTACAAGGGCTCGGGACCAGCGTTGAACGATCTCGTGTCCGGCCAGCTCGAGGCTATGGTCGATCAGACGCCGTCGTCGCTGCCGCATATCAAGGAAGGCCGGATCCGGCCGATCGCGATCACGTCGCGCAAGCGCATTGCGTCGCTGCCCGACCTGCCGACGCTCGACGAGTTGGGCCTCAAGGGCTTCGAGGCCAGCACGTTCAGCGGTCTTTTCGGTCCAGCTGGGCTGAGCCCGGCGCTACGTGCCAAGCTGTCGGCGGCATTGACCAAGGTGCTGGCTGATCCGGCGGTGCGCGAGCGGTTCAAGGGGCTTGGCGCTGAAATGCTGGAGATGGATCCGCCAGCGTTCGCGGCCTTCGTGAAGTCCGACTTCGAGAAGTGGGCCAAGATCGTGCAGGAAGCCAAGATCACGGTGGACTGACGACGCCTGGAAGGAGACTGTATCATGGTAGCGATGGCAACCATTTCCCGCCCATCCACGGCAGCAGCGATCCGCGCCGATATTCGCAGCGGTCGCCACAACAAGGTAACGACCGGATTGGCCCGCGGTTATTTGCAGGCCAATCTCGTCATCCTGCCCGCCGACTGGGCAGGGGAGTTCGAGCGCTTCTGCGCCGCCAACCCGAAGCCGTGCCCGCTGATCGCCATGAGCAAGGTGGGCGATCCGCGTTTTCCTGATCTCGGGCGCGATATCGATGTGCGCACAGATGCGCCGCGCTATCGTGTGTTTCGCAATGGCAAGGAAACGTCGGAGGAAACCGACATCACGCACCTGTGGCGAGATGATCTGGTCGCCTTTGCGCTCGGCTGCTCGTACTCGTTCGAGGCCGCGCTGCTGGATGCGGGGGTTCCCATCCGCCACATCGAGCAAGGCAAGAAGGTGTGCACCTATCGCACTGGCCTCGACACCGTGCCGGCCGGCCGCTTCCACGGCAAGATGGTGGTGTCCATGCGCAACTTCTCGGTGCCCAATGCCATCCGCGCCATCGAGATCACGTCGCGCTTTCCACGTGTTCACGGGGCACCGATCCACTTCGGCGATCCAGCAGCCATCGGCATCAAGGATATCGCCAAGCCTGAGTTCGGCGGTGATCCTGACATCCGGCCGGGCGAAGTGCCCTTGTTCTGGGCTTGCGGCGTCACCCCGCAAACGGTGATCGAGGACGCCAGGCCGCCCTTCTGCATCACCCACAAGGCGGGCCATATGCTGATCACCGACCGGTTGAACGAGGAGTTCCGCGCCACGTGATGCTGAGCCGGGTCGTGGTGACGCATGGCCACTTTAAATCGGCCCGCCATGTTTCTGCCCTGCTGCGGCCATGCCCGACACGGGCGCGGCCAAATCCCGCCTGACCGCGCTGCTACGCCCTGAGGCGAGGGCCGCTTCAAGGTTAACCGCGCGTTAGCCATTCGGCCGTAGCTTCGGGGCTATGGTGTCAGTGCGTAGCGTCAAAATCGGGTGCGTCGTCGCCGGCTTGTTGGCCCTGTGGGGCTGCAGCAAGGCGCCGCAGAACTTCGTCTCGAAGCCGGAGCCCTGGCGCGGCGACGAGGAAACCGTCTGCCTGCAGTCGGGCTATGTGCGCAGTTCACCCTATCTGGTGTCGCGCGCGGCGCTCGGCGGTCCCGGCCACTGTGGTGCGCTGCGCCCCTTCGAGATGTCGGCTGCCGTCAACGGCCAGGTGAGCCTCAGGCCGGCAGCCCTTTTGCGCTGCCCCATGGTTCCCGCGGTCGAGCATTGGGTGCAGACCTTCGTCATGCCAGCCGCGCGACGCAATTTCGGCATCCCGATCGTCGAGGTGAAAGTCGCCGCCTCCTACGGTTGCCGGCCGATGAACAACGTCTCGGGCGCCAAGCTGTCCGAGCATGGGCATGCCAACGCGCTCGATGTTTCCGCTTTCATTCTGCTCGACGGGCGCCAGGTCACCGTCAAGAAGGGCTGGAACGGCGATCCGCGCGAACGGGCCTTCCTGCGCCAGGTGCATCAGGGTGCTTGTGACACCTTCACGACGGTGCTCGGCCCTAATGCCGATGCCAATCACCATGACCATTTCCACATGGATCTGGCGCGGCATGGCCGCAACGGCGAGATCCGCATCTGCCGCTGATCCGCTCCGCCAAACGGCGCACCGGCGGTCAGCCATGTCCAATCGCCCCTCGACAGAACGCCCGGCCTCGCGATAGCCATCGCCGGTAGCGCAATCCGCGCGCGTGGGGCATCATGACCGCAGACTCGTCGAAGCCAAAGCCTGCCATCGCACTGGAGATTGCAGCGCTGCTGTTCGTCGGCTTCCTGTGGGGCGGGCAGTTCGGCCTGAACAAGATCCAGCTCGAGACCATCCCGCCCTTTACCGGCGTTGCCCTGCGCCTCACCGTGGCAGCGATCTTTCTGTGGCTGATCGTGGCCATTCGCCGCGATGGTGTGCCGCGTGATCCCCGGCGCTGGCGCGACTTCGCCATTCAGGGACTGCTGACCAGCGGCGGACCCGGCGTCATGGTGATGTGGAGCCAGCAGTACATCGACAGCGCCTTGGCCGCGATCCTCAACTCGACGACGCCGATCTGCGCCACGTTGCTGACGTTGCTCTTGGTCCGCCATGAGCGCATCGGCCTGCAAAAGGTGATTGGGCTGCTGGTTGGACTTGGCGGCGTCGTCCTGGTCGTCGGCATCGATGCGTTGAAGGGCATCGACAAAAGCTTCATCGGCCAGATCGTGGTCATGCTCTCGGCTCTCGGCTATGGCGGTGCGGCGCTGTTCGGCCGTCGCTTTGGCGGCATCTCGCCGGTGACCGCTGCAGCCGGCGCCACAACCTGTTCGGCGCTGCTGTTGACTGTCGTCTCGTTCAGCCTGGAACGCCCGCTCGAAATCGCACCCTCGGCCCGGTCGCTGCTGGCCCTGGTGACAAGTGCCATCCTGTGCGGTGGTATCGCCGTGATCCTCTATTACCGGCTGATCTCGACCCTTGGCTCCATCGGCGCGTCCAGCCTCGGCTATCTCAAGGCTGCTTTCGGCGTGCTGATCGGCTGCTTCATTCTGGGTGAGCCGTTGACGATCGCCATCATGGTGGGACTTGCCGCGGTCATGATCGGTGTTGCCGCCATCAACGAACAATTGAGCTGGCCCCGCCGGCAGGTGGAGCGGCGCGCGTGAACGATGCTCTGCCGGTAACGCAAACAACGCATGTGGTGCCGCTGCGCTCGATCCTGCTGCTGGCGACAGCGGCGTTCTCGAGCTCGGTCAACATCCGCGCCACCGATCCGCTGCTGCCGCAGATCGCCGAAGGCTTCAGTGTGTCGGTTGGCACCGCCTCCGGCATCATCGCCGCGTTCACCATCGGCTATGGCCTCACTCAGCTCATCTTCGGCCCCGTCGGCGACCGGCTCGGCAAGTATCTGGTGGTCGCCTTGACCACCCTCGTCGCCGGCATCGCCACGGCAGCCTGCGCCTTCGTCGGCTCACTGGATGCGCTGATCGGCGCCCGGTTCGCAGCCGGCGCCTTCGCTGCCGCGGCGATCCCGCTGGCGTTTGCCTGGATCGGCGATGCCGTACCGTTCGAGCGCCGACAAGCCGTGCTCGCCCGCTTTCTCTCGGCGCAGATGACCGGCATCATCCTCGGCCAAGCCGCCGGTGGCCTGATCGGCGATCTCGTGGGATGGCGCAGCGTGTTCCTCATCGTCGGCGGGCTGCATGTCTTGGCCGGTATCGCGATGCTGATCGAGCTGAAACTCAATCCATCGGCGCAACCTCCAGGAGCGACCACCACGCTCGGCTTCAGCAGCGTCATTGGCGGCACGCTCGCGATCCTGAAGCGGCCCTGGGTGCGCGTGATGCTGGCGGCGGTATTCTTCGAAGCGCTGGCCATGTATGGGGCCTTCGCCTATGTCGGCGCCGACCTGCGGCAACGCTTTGGCCTGTCGTTCACCATGGTCGGCGTGGTCATGGCCATCTACGGCGTCGGCGCCATCGTCTATTCGCTCTCGGCGCGCAAGCTGCTGGCCCGCTTCGGCGAGCGCGGCCTCATCCTTGCCGGTGGCTTCCTGCTGGCGGCGAGCTTCGCAGCCCTCGCCGTCACGCCGACCATCTATGCCGTGCCGCCGCTGATGGTGCTGATGGGCCTGTCGTTCTACATGATCCACAACACGCTGCAGACCAGCGCCACGCAGATGGCGCCGGAAGCCCGCGGCATGGGTGTATCGCTGTTCGCGTTCGCGTTGTTTCTCGGCCAGGCGATCGGCGTTTCCGCGGCCGCCCCGATCATGGACCGCTATGGCGCGCCGCCGATCTTTCTGATTGCCGCCGCCATCCTGCCGCTGGTGGCGATCTGGTTCCGCTCGCGGCTGTCCGTGCGACCGGCCTGACCGCAGCCGGCTTGGGCGCCAGCCGGCAGCAGCGTGCGGGCAGCGCGGCGCCGAGGGTTCCGCACAGGGTGGCCGCGTCCCTCTTTTCAACGTCGGAAAGAAGCACTATCTCAGTTGCAGCAGTATTGGCCCTCACATCCGGGCCGTATTTGCCTGCGACAAGGGTCTTGTGACGATCGGGAGCATTTGCCCGTCGGCTCGATGACCAACCGGTCCTGCGATCTGACCGAAGGGGGCATGGCATGGTCCGCCGCATTGTGTTCCTGTCTGCCTTGTTGCTGGTGCTGGCCGGCGGCTATGCCGCGACACCCTTCGTGACGCTGTGGCAGATCCGCGAGGCGGTGCGCGCCGGCGACGTCAAGACGCTAGAGCAGAAGGTTGATTGGGCCGCCGTCCGCCAGAGTCTGAAGCAGTCCAGCGGGGCGACGCGGGCGGCCCTTGCCGAATACTCGGACGTCGCCAATGCTGCCGGAACCAAGCCGGGCCTGTGGCAACGCATCAAGAACGCCGCCGCGCCCATGTTCGCCGATCCCCTGATCGACCGCTATGTCACCGCTGAAGGCGCGCCACAGATCTATGCTTGGCGGCAATCGTGGCGCGAGAAGGTGCGCCCGACACTCGGCCTGGCCGAGCCGAAAAGCGTGCTCGACGGGACACCGATGGCCGGTACGGGGCTGGACCGTGTGCTCTCCGTCGCCCGCCGTCTGGATCGGGCAGCCTTCGTCTCACCGACCCGTATCGAGGCCGAGCTGCGCGACCGCTATCGGGAGGACCGCCGCTGGAAGGCCGTGCTCGAGCTGCAGGACTGGAGCTGGCGGCTGACCGAGGTGCACGTGCTGAATGGCCCCCGCCCGGCGGCAGCCGCGCGGCTGGTCAATAACTGAGGCCCCCAACGGCGCAATACTGCAAAAGATGGCCTATTGGCGCCCTACTGACGGCTGCGGCCCACATGCCCGGCACTTTTCCCCATTGCCAACGCCGCCGCCTTGGCCGAGTCTCCACTCACCGACTGCGAGGAGACGCACCATGAGCCAAGAGCCTGAGCCGGATTTCGGGTTTGCGCCCGACCACGACGTGCCCATTCCCTACCGGCAACGCATTGCCACCTATTACCAGACGCTCGGCTATGGCGCGCCGTACCGCTGGGCGCATTACGCCGAGGTGCCATTCACGGCTGTCAGCAAGCCGCTGAACAAAATGCGCATCGCATTGGTCACCACGGCCGCCCCCTACAAGGAGGGCGCCGGCGATCAGGGACCCGGTGCGGCATACAATTCGGCGGCGAAGTTCTACACCGTCTATTCGGGCGACTCGGCGAAAGACCACGACCTGCGCGTTTCGCACATCGGCATCGACCGCAAGCACACCACGGCCGAAGATCCAAACACGTGGTTCCCGCTGCCTGCGTTGCGCGAGGCGGCCAAGGCCGGACGCATCGGCGAGGTGGCGCCGCGCTTTCAAGGTCTGCCCACCAACCGCAGTCACAAGACGACGCTCGAGGTCGACTGCACGGAGCTGGTGGCCCGGGTAAAGGAGGACCGAGCCGACGCGGCGCTGATTGTAGGGAATTGACCGGTGTGTCACCAGACCGTGAGTCTGGCCGCGCGCACTCTCGAAGCTTCGGGCATCCCCACTGTCGTCATGGGTTGCGCCAAGGACATCGTCGAATACGTCGGCGTGCCGCGCTTCCTGTTCTCGGATTTCCCGCTCGGCAATCCTGCCGGCAAGCCGAAGGACAAGGCTTCGCAAACGGCGACGCTGGACTTGGCCTTGCAGCTGCTGGTCAGTGCGCCGGGTCCTCGCACCACGGTGCAGAATCCCATCCGCTGGAACAACGATGGCCGCTGGAAGCTCGATTTCTACAACATCGATCAGCTGTCAGCGGAGGAGATCGCCGCCCGCCGGGCCGAGTTCGATCGCGGCAAGGAAATCGCCAAGCAGCGCCTCGCCGAAGACCTGAAAAAGAAAAGTGCGGCGGAGTAGGCAATAGGGGAAAGGCACCATCGTAGGTCGGTGTCAAGCCGGAGCGCAGCGCAGGCGCGACCCGACGCGACACCCACCAATGCCGCTGCCATCGCCGCAACGATTGCAACCGCGGCCGTCGGGTCGCGCAAGTGCAGGGCTTGACCCGACCGAACGCGAACGGCGCCGTCTTCGTCGGTGTCAATCCCGGCACGGCCTTTCTGGCGATGCTCCGCAGTCTCGTGGCGATGCTCCGCAGTCTCGTGGCGATGCTCCGCATCGACGGCGTGCGCGGGCCGCAACAATGCTGCCGCACGGCATTGCCTCGGTTTCGGCCATCGTTGCCGCCGATTGAGGGGCGCGGTCACGATCTCGCTATTAGGCCGGCGTCGTCCGGTGCGGTAATGTAGCACGCAAAGTTTCACTCGCTCATAGGAGGCGATAGTGACCCTCTTGCTGAACCGCCGTTATCTCCTGGCCGCTGGCAGCTCAATCGTGGCAGCCGGTGCTTCCGGCCTCCTCGTGCCCGCCCACGCGCAAGGCGTCGCACCGACCCGCTCGATGTCGGGCGGCGCCAACAACTATCGCAAGGGTGCGCCGATCGTCGAACGTATCGGCCGTGGAGGCTTCTGGATGTCGGGTACCGTACGCCGTGCCGGCGATGGGGCTCCACTTGCAGGCCAGCGCATCCAGATCTGGGCGCACACGACCGAAGGCTACGAGGATAACGTGAAGAGCCATGGGGCCACCCTCACCGACGCTAACGGGGTGTTCCGCCTGGAGATGCCGCAGATCGTTCCGGCCTTCGGCCAACCGCATGGGCACCTCGCCTATGATAGTGGCGACTACAAAACCGTCTTTCTTCGCCCCGTGATGCCCAACGCGAAGGCCACCAGCCTCGAGGCTCATTTCGTCCTCGAGCCGGCCTGACGCATCCATTGCAAAGGACATGGGATTGGTCCGGTTCCTGCTGATCTGGGCGGCAGTTGTGGTAGCCATTGCCGTGCCCATCGCCGCCGCGGCGGTGAGCCCGCAGCTCGAATGGCGCCATCCCGTGTACATCGCCGCGGGATTTGCAGGGATCATCGCCCTGGGACTCCTGCTCGTTCAGCCCTTGGCCATCGGCGGCTATCTGCCGGGGCTGGCAGGCCGTGACGGTCGCCGCGCGCATCGCTGGATCGGCGGTATGCTGGTCGCGGCCGTCGTGATCCACGTCGGGGCCCTCTGGATCAGCAGTCCGCCCGATGTCGTCGATGCACTTCTGTTCGCATCACCGACACCGTTCTCGGCGTGGGGCGTGATCGCCATGTGGGCAACCTTCGCTGCCGCGCTATTGGCGGCTCTGCGTCGCCGCTTGCACTTGCGGCCGCGGACGTGGCGCATCGGCCATGCGTTCCTTGCGGTGATCATCGTCGTCGGCACGATCGTCCACGCCATTTTGATCGAAGGGACGATGGAGACCGTCTCGAAGCTGGCCCTATGCGCTCTGGTCCTGGCAGCGACCATGAAAATCGTCGCCGATCTTCGGGTCTGGTCGAGCAAGCGGCGCAGCGCCGAGGAATGACTGCGCTGAGCGGACTTGGAGCATCCCGAACGGCGCTCGGCAGCCGGGGAGGACGGTTCCCAGGACGTCCGGTTGCCATTCCATCATCACCGGGCCGGCGTACGTGTCCGGCGTTTCAGGGAGCAGAGGGTGGGCCGGGCTCAACCGGCAGTTGCTCCGCCTGCAGGTCCAGTCTCGTCGGCGATGAGCCGTGTGTCATCCACGCAAATGCCCGATTCTCGGCCGGCGCGTCCTCAGCCAACGTCCGGATCCAGGTTGTATGGCGTTGCTTTGGCTTTCAACCCGGAACTGCCGACCACCCGGCGTTTCGGCGCAAGGCAAGAATAATCGACCAGCCCGCCACCCCTATTCGCAGTTCTGTCGCTGCGCCGCCCGAGGGCGGAGATCGGCGCGCTTGCAGCCCCGGCCCCGACAGGCGACCATGGCTCGGCCATAACGAGGCCACCAGCGAGGCACCCCCATGACCGTCAAAGCCCCACACCCAGCCGCCCTCCTCAAGCAACTCGCCGAGGTCGACACGCCCACCATCTGCAATGCGCTGGAGATCGTCGCGCCCGAGCGGCGGCTGACCGGCTTCACGACCAGGCCGCTGGTCTGCCCGTTCCCGGATCTGGCGCCGATTGTCGGCTATGCGCGGACCGCCACCGTCCGCGCGAGTCATGCCCACGAACTCACGGGCAAGCCAGCCCGCGACCAGCGCATCGCCTACTACGAGTACATCGCATCGAAACCCGGCCCGACCATCACCTGCATCCAGGACCTCGACGGCCACGACGTCGGCTTCGGCGCCTTCTGGGGCGAGGTGCAGTCGACCGTGCACAAGGCGCTCGGGAGCCTCGGCGTCGTCACCGACGGCTGCATCCGCGACATTCCCGCCTGGGCGCCGGGCTTCCAGGCGCTCGCCGGCTCGATTGCACCGAGCCACGGCTTCACGCATCTCGCCGGTTTTGGCCAGGAAATCCGCATCCACGGGATGCTGGTGCGCTCCGGCGACCTGATCCACGCCGACCGCCATGGGGCGGTCGTGATCCCCCATGCTGTCGCCGACAAGATCCCAGCCGCCTGCGACCTGCTGGCCCGCAAGGAAGCCGTCATCCTCGACAAGGCGAGGAAACCCGGCTTTACGGTCGAGGACCTGAAGCGGGCGCTGGCCGAGCAGGACGACATTCACTGAACCCGACGGAAATCCCGAATGTGCCCGGGGACGGCCACCCATAGGCGTCAGCATAACACGTTCGTCATGTGTGGACGGCGCCCGGATTGCAGCGCGCAGGTGGCCGTCCGATGCCCGGGAAAGCATCACAACCTGCCGATCAGGTGATCTTGACCCCCGGTTGCGAAGGCCGCACATTGGCGCCAGATCCGGGGCGCATCCGTCACGTGCCGTCCACGGCAAGAAACAGGGAGACCGACGTCATGAAGTGGACTTGGAGGCTGGCCCTCGGGGCCGCGCTGCTGGCATCATCCGTCGCAGGCGCACACGCGCAGAAAACGCTTCGCTTCGTGCCGCACTCGGACCTGAAGATCCTCGATCCCATCTGGACCACGGCCTACATCACCCGCAACCACGGCTACATGGTCTACGACACCTTGTTCGCCGTCGACGCGCAAGGCGCAGTACAGCCGCAGATGGTCGACAAGCATGTCGTGGCCGCCGACGGGCTGACCTACACCCTGACGCTGCGCGATGGCCTGAGCTGGCATGACGGCGCACCGGTCACGGCCGAGGATTGCGTCGCCTCGATCAAGCGCTGGGCCGCCAAGGACAGCATGGGCCAGAAGCTCATGACGTTCGTCAGTGCCCTCGAGGCGCCGGACGCCAAGACCATCGTCTTCAAGCTGAAGGAGCCGACCGGCCTCGTGCTGTCGGGTCTGGCCAAGCCGTCGTCGAACGTGCCGTTCATGATGCCGAAGCGGGTCGCCGCAACCGACCCCAACACGCAGATCGAGGACTTCACCGGCTCGGGCCCGTTCGTGTTCAAGAAGGACGAGTGGCAGCCGGGCTCCAAGATCGTCTACGTCAAGTTCGACAAGTATGTGCCGCGCAGCGAGCCGCCGTCGGCCTTCTCCGGCGGCAAGACCGTCAAGGTCGATCGCGTCGAATGGCGGCCGATCCGCGACCACCAGCAGGCCGTCAACGCGCTGATCGCCGGCGAAATCGACTACATCGAGGCGCCGCCGCACGATCTCAATCCGTTGATCAGGGCCGACAAGAACCTCTACCAGTTCAACTGGAACCCGCTCGGCAACCAGTTCACCTTCCGCTTCAACACGCTGCACAAGCCGTTCGACGACCCAAAGGTGCGCCAGGCCCTGTTCTACGCCTTCAACCAGGAGGATTTCCTCAAGGCCGTCGTCGGCGACGCCGAGAACTACAAGCTGTGCAAGGCCATGTTCATCTGCGGCACGCCGCTCGAGAGCATGGCCGGCATGGAGGACAAGCTCGAGTCGAACTTCAAGAAGGCCAAGGAGCTGCTGGCCGAGGCCAAGTACGACGGCACGCCGATCGTGCTCATGCACTCGACCGACCTCGCCGTGCTGACCAACCTCGCGCCGGTCGCCAAGTCCCTGATGGAGAAAGCCGGCTTCAAGGTCGACATGCAGT
Source organism: Hyphomicrobiaceae bacterium (assembly GCA_046154645.1). Lineage (GTDB taxonomy): Bacteria > Pseudomonadota > Alphaproteobacteria > Rhizobiales > Hyphomicrobiaceae. The sequence goes on along the minus strand of JBJXDZ010000100.1, from coordinate 903 downwards.
CGATGGACTGGCAGTCCGTGGTCGCGCGCCGTTCCAAGAAGGACGCCCCGGACAAGGGCGGCTGGCATGCGTTCCTGACCTCGTGGGTGTCGGCGGACATGCTCAATCCGATCATGACTGGCTTCATGAACGCCGGCTGCGACAAGGCCATGTTCGGCTGGCCCTGCGACGAGCAGATCGAGAAACTGCGCAATGATTTCGCCAAGGCGACTGAACCGGCCATGCAGAAGGAGATCGCGGCCGCCGTGCAGAAACGCGTCACCGAATATCCGACGCACATCAACCTCGGCCAGTGGTACCAGAAGGGCGCGCTCCGCAAGAACGTCGAGGGCATGGTTGCGGCCCCCGCGCCCGTGCTCTGGAACATCTCGGTGAAATGACGTTCCCTCAGCCAACATCGGCACGAGACCGGGGGCGGCGGTATTCCATTCGCCTCAGACTTGGTGATCGTCATCCCGTGCAGGGGCCGCGAGAGCGGCCTCGGAGGTACGAGACCCAGAGGCCTGCCAGCCAACCCTCGGGTGAGGCCAAGTCGTGGCGGTGCAACATCCCGGCTGCAAACACAGAGTTCGTTGATCCGCGCCTGGGTCCCGGCCATCGCCGGGATGACGCACCTCGCACGCTGACGCCAATGCAGCGGGACGCTTCGTCATGACCGGCTATATCCTGCGGCGCCTGCTGGCGACCTTGCCCGTGATGGGCGTCGTGGCCGTACTCGTCTTCCTCATGCTGCGGCTGTCGCCGGCCGATCCCGCGGCGATCATCGCCGGGGACTATGCGAGCTCGGAGCAGATTGCCGGCATCCGCTCCAAGCTCGGCCTCGATCGCCCCATCCTCAGTCAGTTCGTGATCTGGATCGGCAACATGGCCGCCGGCGATTTCGGCGAGTCGTTCTTCTACAAA
>JBJXDZ010000099.1:0-71331 GCA_046154645.1 Hyphomicrobiaceae bacterium | reverse complement strand
AAGAGCGGGGCTGAAAAAGACAACGCGAACGCAAGAAGGCCCCCGCGCGCGGGGGCCTTCTTGCGTTCAAGACTGATGGATTATTGCTCCGGCCAGCCGATGCAATTTTGCTCCGGCGTTGACAATCTCAAACAATTTCTCCCCTACGTCGAACACTGCGACCTCACCGAGGAGCAGAAGCTCGAACTTCTGGCCGACCTCTGGTCGATCATGGAAAGCTTTGCCGATGAGGCATGGGGGCTTTGCCCCACGCAGCATTTCGCGAACGACAACGCACGATTTTCTAGCATCAAACCGTTGATTACTATAGACTATTTTAACGCTGCTAACGCGAACGAACCGTTGCCCGGAGCCGAATCCGGGCCGAAGAAACGCCAGCGTTAGAGGGAACCGCAAGCCAAGCGAAAGACACTGCCGCCATGACCACACCCGCCGCCCCTAAAGCCATCATCTACTGCCGCGTGTCTGACCCAAAACAGGTAACGCGCGGCTCCGGCCTTGGCTCGCAAGAGACGCGCTGCCGCGATTACGCGCGCGCCAGGGGCTACGACGTGGTGGACGTGTTTCGCGATGAAGGCGCATCGGGCGGGCTGATCGATCGGCCCGGCATGCTCGCCATGCTCGCCTTCCTCAAGAAGCACCGCCGCACCGAAACCCACGTCGTCATCATTGACGACATCAGCCGCCTTGCACGCGGGCTGGAGGCGCATATCCAGCTGCGCACCTCGATCTCAGCGGCAGGCGGCAAGCTGGAGAGCCCTTCGATCGAATTCGGCGAGGATTCCGACAGCATGCTGGTCGAGAATCTTCTCGCCTCCGTGTCTCAACACCAGCGACAGAAGAACGCCGAGCAGACCAAGAACCGGATGCAAGCCCGTGTCGCGAACGGGTACTGGGCGTTTAGCCCGCCCATCGGCTATCGCTATGACCGTGTGGCCGGTCACACCGGCAAAGTGCTGATCCCGAATCAGCCCTTGGCCGGCATCGTCAAAGCCGCCTTGGAAGGCTTTGCCTCGGGCCGATTCGAGACCCAAGCCGAGGTGCAGCGGTTTCTGCAGAACAATCCCCTCTTCCCTAAGAACCGCAACGGCGAGGTACACCCCGAGCGCGTGAAGATCATCCTGAGCCAGGTCATCTATGCCGGGTACTTCAGTGTGCCGGAATGGTCGATCTATCGCCTTCCAGCCAAGCACGAGCCGCTGATCGACTTTGCGACCTTCCTCAAGATCGAGGAACGGTTGAGCCGTGGCGACGCCGTTGCGCCCGTCCGTCCCGACATGAAAGACGACTTCCCGCTTCGCGGATTCGTCAACTGCACCTGCTGCGACCGCCCGATGACGGCGGCCTATGCGCGTGGCAGCAAAGGCAAGCGGTACGCCTACTACTGGTGCTTCACCAAGGGGTGCGATCTGGCGCGCAAGAACATCCGCAAGGAAAAGCTTGAGGCCGATTTCGACGGCCTGCTGGATAGCGTCCGCCCAACGCAGGAGCTGTTGTTCGCGGCACACGCCATGCTCAAGCTGCAATGGGAAATCCGCGAGGGAGCAGCCAAGGAACAGGCCAGCCAGATCGCGCGCGAGCTGCAAGGCATTGAGCGCAAGATCGACCAACTCGTCGCACGACTCGTCGAGACCGACAGCCGCTCGCTGATCGACGCCTACGAAACGCAGCTTCACAAGCTGCAGGATCAGAAGCACCTGCTCACGGAAAAAGCAGCCTCTGCGGGGCGTCCGAAGAAGAGCTTCGAAGAAAGTTTTCGAACCTCCTTCGGCTTCATCGCAAACCCCCGGATTCTATGGGATTCTGGCCGCATCGAACACCGCCGTACGATGCTCCGACTCCTGTTTGGGGGTCGCGTGAAATACTCGGTGACCGAGGCGTTTCGAACCCCTCAGACCACCAGTCTTTTCAACGCTTTACGGGAGTTTGGGAATGACAATTCAAGAGTGGCGCACCCGGTAGGATTCGAACCTACGACCTTCGCCTTCGGAGGGCGACACTCTATCCAGCTGAGCTACGGGTGCTGCTCAAAGTTCTCAATAGCCTATCTGGGCGCTCGCTGCAAACGACGGTTGCGGCTCCCACCGAAAGTTCCGACGGGGCCTCGTGGGGGCTGGGCGGCCGGATTCGGGCCCTATAGTCGAGGGCAGCCACCTCACGGTAGGCGGGCCTCAGGGCAGGCGAGGGGCTGGCCAGCGCGAGCGGATGCGGTCGTACATGACGATGGCGCCAGCCATGGCGACATTGACGCAAAATGCGGTCGGTATCTTCACCACCTGGTCGCAGTGGGCGAGGATCTCGGGCGACAGCGAGCCCTTTTCGGGGCCGAGGATGTAAGCGGCCTGAATGGGATGGCGGAACACGGGCAGGTCGATGGCGCCGTCGATCAACTCGATGCCGATCAGCCGACAGCCCTGGGGCAGCGCGATCTGGTCGCCGCTTTGCCAATTGTAGTGGGGCAGATGGCGGCCACCCTTGGAGGTGTCGGCGCTGGCTTCCTGGGCCCCATACATGGCACCCACGGTAAACGTGAAGCTGGCACCGAAACCATGTGCCGAGCGCATCAGATTGCCGAGATTGAGGCTCTTGGAGATGCGTTCGGCGCCGATGGCAAAGTAGCCGCGGGGGCCGGGCGGGCCATTCGGCGGCTCACCGCTCTGGTTCTGCATGGCGTGACGTCCTCGACGGGTCCAAGTTTGGCGAGGACGTCACATAACCGAGAGTCGATTTCAAGTGGCGGTCGACTACCGCGACTTGCGCTTGGCGCCGTTCTGGCCGGTGATGACGGCAAAGCGGGGTGTGGAGCCGGTCGGACCTTCGAAGGCATTCGCAGCCCAGGCCGGATAGCTGCAGTATTGGCCACGGGCGCTGCAGGCTTCGGCGGTCGGACTGGTCGCGACAAGCGTGAGGGTGGCCAGGGCCAGGGCGATGACGAAGGGCATGGGAATCTCCATTTGAGGGTGCGAAAACGATGCGGCGAAGTGGGGCGAGCTCATTCCATCTTAGAGACGACGTTGCCAGGATATACGCGGATGTGGCTCGCCGAGTTTCGCGCCTCGCGCAGACGTGACCCCGTGACAACAGATGTGATGCCGTCCGCGGCGGTCGCCAATCTGGCTTTCGAGGCCTCAGCACCGTCTGGTGACCAAATTGTAAGCTCCTGCTGCTAGAACCAGCGTCGGCGCCGGCCTCAGGCCGCGCTCGCCTGCATGATGCAGTCGCTCAGCGGCCGGGACTGCCGGCATTTCCCATCCATCATCGTCGTGTCCTCGTGTGGTCGCCCAAAGCAAGGCGCGCGCCCGCATGCCCTGGCGCGTCCCGGTCGCCCAGTTTCGCCGGCCGGAGCCCCTCCAATCGTGTGAGATGAACCCGTTATGCGTACACTCAGCCTGTCACGTAAGAAAGACCAGGGATGGGTGCAGGCTCGCCCCGTGCCCGACGCGATCGCGGCCCAGCTCGTGCTCTACTTCGGCTCCCGCGCAGGATTGGAGGACGAAGCTGTCTACGCCGACTTGAGGTCGACATTTCCGAGCGCCAATATCGTTGGATGCAGTACGGGCGGTCAATTGCTCGATGACCACGTCACCGACGATACGGCGACAGCGATGGCCTTGCAATTCGATGCAACAGACGTCTTCGTTGCCCGCGAGGATATGACGCCCGGTTTCACATCCTTTCAAGCCGGACGCCGCCTTGGCGTGGCGCTTTACGACCCGGCTCTCAGCAACGTTCTCGTGCTCTCGGACGGCCTGCACGTCAATGGCAGCGAACTGGTGCGTGGCCTAGTGGCGGTGCTTGGCAAGAACGTGATCATCACGGGCGGGCTTGCCGGCGACGGCGCTGCGTTCGCTAAAACAATCGTGGCCGCCAACGGCCAGCCAAGGTCGGGGCAAGTGGCAGCGATCGGCTTCTACGGCAACAAGCTGGTTGTCGGGCATGGCAGTGCCGGCGGCTGGAACGAATTCGGGCCCAAGCGCCGCATCACGCAGTCGGCGGGCAACAAGCTGATCCAACTTGACGACAAACCGGCCCTCGATCTCTACAAGCTCTATCTGGGCGATGAAGCCAATGGATTGCCAGGCACGGCGCTGCTCTATCCGCTGCTCGTATCCGATCCCGTCCGGCCCCAGCACAGCCTGGTGCGGACCGTACTCAGCGTCGACCACGACGCGGGCACCATGAAGTTCGCCGGAGATATTCCGGAAGGCTGGTCGGCCCAGCTGATGCGCGGCTACTTCGATCGCCTCGCCGAAGGCGCCGGGCATGCGGCGAAAGCCTCCACGCCAAGTGTGGCGGCGGTTCATGGCGAATGCGCCGCCATTCTGGTGAGCTGCATCGGGCGCCGCTTGTTGATGGGCGAGAGCATCGTCGACGAGATAGCGGCGGCTCGACGTGCGCTTGGCGCATCAGTGCAGTGCGCCGGGTTCTATTCCTACGGCGAAATCTCGCCTCATGCGGTCAGTGGCTGCGCTGAACTTCACAACCAGACCATGACCGTTACAACTCTGTCAGAGGCAGCCTGATCGCCATGCATCGCATTCTTTCCAGCCAGTTGACACGCTGCCTGTCGCCTGAGGGCTACACGGAGATGGGCGCGTTGATCAATCTTGTGAACCTCATGTACCAGGAGTTCGACAAGGATCGTGCCCGATCGGAACGCGCCAATCAATTGATGGTCGCGGAGCTGGGAGAGATCAATGAGGCGCGCGAGCAGATGCTCGCCACGTTGCAAAGCAAGAACCAGACGCTCGATGCCGCACTCGAGAACATGGCGCATGGATTGGCGATGTTCAACGCGGATGCCACCCTGGTGGTGTCGAATTCACGCTATCGTTCGATGTTTGAATTGACATGCGTCAACGCGGAAACCTTCGCGGCCATTCATCGCCAGATTGCCAGCATGTGCGCCAGCGGCACGATGGCCCTCGATGATATCCCAAAACGCATGCTCGGACGCCAATCCGTGGAGCAGTGTCTGGCCTTGGCTGACGGGCGCACCATTGCCGTGACCTACCAGCCACTCGCGCACGGCGGCTGGGTGGAGGTCCATCGCGACATCTCCGAGCAGCGACGCGCCGACGAGCAAATTCGTTTTCTGGCGCGCCATGATCAGCTCACTGGGCTTGCCAACCGCGTGGTTTTCAATGAGGTGATCGAAAGCGAGTGCGCACGTGTGCGGCGTGGCGCCACCATTGCCGTGATGTGCCTCGATCTCGATCGCTTCAAATACGTCAACGACACCCTTGGCCATCCCGTCGGTGACAAGCTGCTGCAGAGCGTGGCGGCGCGCTTGAAAGCAACCTTGCGGGGGACGGATACGATCGCGCGCCTTGGCGGCGATGAGTTTGCCATCGTCCAGGTGCAAGCCGAGCAGCCAGCGGGAGCTGCCCACCTGGCGCAACGTATCATCGAGAGCATCGGAGAACCCTTCGAAATCGACGGCCATCAGGTCGTCATCGGTGCCAGCGTGGGGATCTCGGTTTCACCGGACGACGGCACCGATGCGGATTCACTGATGCGCAATGCAGACTTGGCACTTTATCGCGCCAAGTCCGAGGGACGGCGCACGTACCGGTTCTTCGAATCGGGCATGGATGCGGTGGCCCAGGAGCGACGTATGCTTGAGCTCGATCTCAGGAGCGCGCTGATACGGGATGAATTCGACCTGCATTTTCAACCGCTCCTGGACCTGAAGACGAACACCGTGACCGCCTGCGAAGCGCTGATCCGTTGGCAGCATCCGTCGCGGGGCCGCGTTGCACCCGATCAGTTCATTCCGCTCGCCGAGGAAATCGGCTTGATCATCGAGATCGGTGATTGGGTATTGCGCCGCGCCTGTCGCGAAGCCTGCCTGTGGCCGGCGCACATCGGTGTTGCCGTGAACGTGTCGCCGGCCCAGTTCAAGGCCGAAGGGCTAGTCCAGTCAGTGCAAACTGCGCTGACGCTGTCAGGCCTTGCCGCGGATCGGCTCGAGATTGAAATCACGGAAGCCGTTCTGCTGCAAGATACCGAAAAGACACTCGGCATTCTCGAGCGGCTGAAGGCAATCGGCGTGCGCATATCGATGGATGATTTCGGCACGGGCTACTCGTCGCTCAGCTACTTGCGCAAATTCGCCTTCGACAAGCTCAAGATCGACCGCTCGTTCATCTCAGATATCAACTCGGAGTTGAATGGCCGTTCGATCGTCAAGGCGGTGACTGAGTTGGCGGCCAGCCTCGGCATGATGACGACGGCTGAAGGCGTCGAGAGCGAGCAGCAGCGCAGCTACCTGGAGTCGTTGAACTGCAATGAAATCCAAGGTTACCTGATCAGCAAGCCGCTGCCCATTTCCGACATCACCAAGCTGTTATGGCAACGCGAGCCCATCTCGGTGGCGGCCTGATGGCGTGTCCGGTAAGGGGGACCTCGATCCGGCAGCGAGGCTCCCCGTCGCATGCATCGATCGCTTTCACCGGGGCGCGAACTCGGCTAGCTTCGCGGCCTGATCCCAGGAGCTGGAGCGATCGATGCAAGACCGGGTTTCCATCGGCCACACCGTTTGTCCGCACGACTGCCCCTCCACCTGTGCCCTCGATGTCGAGTTGCTGGACAATGGCCGCATTGGCCGGGTGCACGGCGCCAAGGATAATAGCTACACGGACGGTGTCATCTGCAACAAGGTGGCCCGCTATGCCGAGCGCGTGCATCACCCGGATCGTTTGCTGTATCCTTTGAAGCGCTCGGGGCCGAAGGGCTCCGGTCAGTTTCAGCGCTGCGGTTGGGACGAAGCGCTCGACATGACGGCGGAGGCGTTTCTGGCCGCCGAGCGCCAACATGGGGCCGAGGCGGTGTGGCCCTACTATTTCGCCGGCACCATGGGGCTCGTCATGCGTGACGGCATTCACCGGCTGCGCCACGCCAAGAAGTATTCGCAGATGTTCGCCTCCATCTGCACGACGCCAGCGTGGACCGGCTTCATCGCTGGCACCGGCAAGCTCGCCGGTCCTGATCCACGCGAGATGGCCAAGACCGATCTGCTGGTGATCTGGGGCACGAACCCGGTCAATACCCAGGTCAATGTCATGACGCACGCCATCAAGGCCCGCAAAGCGCGCGGGGCGAAAATCGTCGTCGTCGACATCTACAAGAACGGCACCATGGCGCAGGCTGACATGGCGCTGTGCTTGCGGCCCGGCACCGATGGCGCGCTGGCCTGTGCGGTGATGCATGTTCTCTTCCGCGACGGCTACGCCAACTGGCCGTACATGGAGCAGTACACCGACTGCCCGCGCGAACTCGAAGCGCATCTGCGCGACAAGACGCCGGAGTGGGCGGCCAGCATTGCCGGCCTCACCGTTGCCGAGATTGAAACCTTCGCCAAAATGATCGGCACCACGCCGAAGACCTATCTGCGGCTCGGCTACGGCTTCTCGCGCCAGCGCAACGGCGCCCACAACATGCACGCCGCCTCCTGCATCGCCTCGGTGACGGGGGCGTGGGCCCACGAGGGTGGTGGCGCCTTTCACAACAACGGCGCCATCTTCCATTGGGACAAGACGCTGATCGAGGGCACCGACGCGCTCGATCCAAAGACGCGCATGCTGGACATGAGCCGCATCGGCGCGGTGCTGACCGGCGATAAGTCGGATCTGGGCAGCGGCCCGCCCGTAACGGGACTGCTGGTGCAGAACATGAACCCGATGCAGGTGGCGCCAGAGCAGCGGCTGGTGCGCAAGGGGTTCGCGCGCGAGGATCTGTTCACGTGTGTGCACGAGCAGTTCATGACGGCGACGGCGAAGATGGCCGACGTGGTGCTGCCGGCGACCATGTTCCTGGAGCACGACGACGTCTACCAAGGTGGCGGGCATCAATACATTCTGCTTGGGCCCAAGCTCATTCCGGCGCCAGGCGAATGCCGCTCGAACCATGATGTGATTGTGGGGTTAGCCAAGCGGCTTGGCGCCACGCACAAGGGCTTCGACATGAGCCCGCGCGAGATCATCGACTGGACGCTGCAGAAGTCGGGCTGGGGGACGCTCGGCGCGCTCGAGGAAACGCGATGGATCGATTGCCAGCCGGATTTCGCAACCTCGCATTACACCAAGGGTTTTGCCTATCCGGATGGCAAGTTCAAGTTCAAGCCGGACTGGCCGACGGTACCGGCAGGCCGCAAGCACGACTGGGGCATTGCGCATACCGTGCCGGCATTGCCCGACTATTGGGATATTAACGAGAAGGCAGACGCCGCATATCCGTTCCGGCTGGCGACCAGCCCGGCGCGCGGCTATCTCAACTCCTCGTTCAACGAAATGCCGTCGAGCCGCAAGCGCGAGGGCAAGCCGCGGGCGAAGCTCAATCCTGCCGATCTGGCCAAGCTGGGACTCGTCGATGGCCAGAAGATCCGCATGGGCAACGAACGTGGCGAGATCATCCTGCATGCTGAGCGCTTCGAAGGCGTGTTGCCGGGCGTCGTGATCGTCGAGGCGATTCCGCCGAACGAGGATTTCGAGGGCGGCGAGGGCCTCAATACGCTGACCAGTGCTGTGCGCATCGCACCGTTCGGCGGCGCCGCCTTCCACGACAACCACGTCTGGATCCGGGCGGCGTGAGTGCGTGTGAAGATAGATCGAGGACAGACGCCATGATCAAATCGCTGTCGCTGCTGACCCGCAAAGCCGGCCTGAGCAAGGAGGAGTTCCGCAAGGTCTGGGAGAGCGAGCACGCGCCGATGGTGCGGGCGGTGCCTGGTGTGCGCAAGTATGTGCTGTCCTTCGTCATCGACGAGCCGACCACCGCCAACGCACCGATTCAAGCCATGCAGGTCGATGCCATGGCTGAGCTTTGGTATGACGATGTAGCGGCACTGAAGCATGCCGCGACAACACCGGAACTCAAAGCCGTGCTCGCCAACGGTGCCAAGTATCTCGGCGCCATCAAGACGTTCATCACCGAAGAGGTGGAGATCATCTGAGGCGCGCTGCCGCCGTGTCTCATTCAGGAAAAACAGCGGGCAGTCTGGAGGGTGCCCCTCCAGTGGGGCGCGGGGCCTAGCCCCGCTCGCGAAGCGATCGGACTATGTTCGGCCGGTTGCAGACAGCTACGAACTACCGCGTCGCCTGCAACAGCGAGCGCAGTGTCTCCATCTCGGCGCGGTTGAGGTCGGAGACGGCAACATAAGCAAAGCCATCCGCTTGCCAGGCGAGCAGCGTGTAGCCATCGCGTGCGGTCGCGGCCGGCAACGAGGCGGGCGCCGCGCCAACCGGCAGCACGAAAACGCTGATCACGTGCTTGCGCCGGCCATAGACCAAGGCTGCCGCGGTGCGATCGAGGACGTAGTCGACGCGGCCGCCGCGCAACGGGAAGCCATCGCTCGTCAGGTCGCGAACGGGGGGCGCGTAGTCGAGCTTGCCGGTGAACCAGGGACGCACCGTGTGCTGGTCGCTGGAGGCGACGGTGAAAGGCTGGTCGGCGAAAGTCGCGCGCACGTGGGCGGCAACAGCTTGCGACGCCGCTTTGTGCTGCTGATCGCCCCGTTGCAGCAGACCGTAGCCCAAGCCGACAGCCACCACGGCGACAGCAAGGTGGCTGGCCGCCAGCAGCGCCAGCGTGCGGCGGGTCCAGGGCGACGCGTCACGATTGGCGAGGCCAACGGTGTGGCGTGCGCGGGCTTCGAGATGCGGCGGCATGGCAAACGTTCCGGCGGACTTGATGGCTCCAGACAGCTTGGCGAGCTCATCGTGAGCGGCAGAGCAATCCGGGCAGCCCGCCATATGAGAGGCGACGGCGCGCCGATCCTCCGCGGTCAACTCGCCGTCGACCAACGCGGGGATCAGGTCCCTGACTTCGCTGCAATCCAGTCGCATCATGACGATTTGCCATTCTCTTCTCTGATGCTGCCCGGGTTCAGGGCAGCCTTCAATCTTTCCCGCGCCCGCGCCAGCCGCGACATGACGGTGCCGATCGGCGTGCCGATGATTTCCGCGATGTCGCGATAGGGCAAGTCGTGGAACTCGCGCAGCACCACGACCTCGCGCAAGGGGGTCGGCAGGGTCGCGAGTGCGGCATGAATCTGGCGTCGGGTTTCCTCGGCGATCATGGCCTCGTCCTGCAGGAGGGCAGGTGGTGTGCGATGTGGCGAAGGTTGTCTCTCGGCGCTGTGCAGGGACTCCTCCAGCATCACGATCTTGCTGTCGCCACGGCGGCGATCGAGAAGCGTGAGACACGTGTTGCGCACGATGGCCAGAAACCAGGCAGCGGTGTTGTCGCCGGTGTGGCGATCGAAGGCGCGATAGGCCTTGAGCACGCTGTCCTGCACGGCATCTTCGGCATCCTGGGGATGGCGCAGCAGCCAGCGCGCTAAGCTGTAGCCCGCCGCCAAATGCGGCAGGACGCGCAACTCGAACTCGGCTTTGCTGGCGTTCGCCATCGTCTCCCGGTTCCCGTCCATCCCTGCATGGGCGGCCTGTGACAGCCTTGTGACAAGAGGAGAGACTCCCACACGTTCAAGTTTATTCCAGCGATGCTCAGGCCTCGCGAAATAAATCACGCGTTAACGGGAATAGGCGGCGGTGGCCTCGAGTCTCCCCTCAGTCGGCGGCCTGTGAGCCGAACGACGGGCCGGCCCAACGGCGCGGCACCAGTCAGCAACCGTGAACAAGGTAGGGGACCATGGACCACGTATCGCGACGCCATGTCGTCATCGGAGCGGCCGGAGCGGCAGCATTCGGGCTCGCAGCCCCGCTCGCCATCCACCATCCCGCTTTGGCCCAGAAGACGGCGGCGCCGGCCAAGGGCTTCCACAGCTACAAGGTCGGCAGCCTCGAGTGCACCGCCGTCTATGACGGCATCTGGGAAAAGGCACACGATCCCGCGTTCATCAAGAATGCCGGCGTCGATGAGGTGAAGGCCGCCATGAAGAAGGCGGGCCTGACCGACGAGTTCGTCTCGATCCCTTTCACGCCGCTGGTGGTCAAGGCGGGTAACGACGTGTTGCTGTTCGACGCCGGCACCGGTGGCCAAGTGCAGCCGACGGCGGGCAAGCTACATGACAACATGAAGGCGGCTAGCCTCGATCCGACGAAGGTCACCAAGGTGTTGATTTCGCACTTCCACCCCGACCACATCTTTGGTCTGATGGCCAAGGACACCAACGCGCCGGTGTACCCGAATGCCGAGATCGTCGTGTCGGCAGCCGAGTACAAGTTCTGGACCGACCCGGCCATCATCGAGAAGCTGCCCGAGGCACGCCGGCCGCTGGCCAAGCGGATCCAGGCCACATTCCCAACCTGGAAGAACGTGCGCCAGATCGACGGCGAGAAAGAAGTCATGGCAGGCGTCCGGACGCTGCCGATGCCGGGCCATACGCCGGGCCATATCGCGTTCCATCTGTCGTCGGGCAACGCGCAGATGATCTACTCGGGCGATACATTCTATCAGCCGGCGATGTCACTGCCCAATCCGGGCTGGCAGGGCGTGTTCGATCAGGACGGTGCGACCGCCGAGGCATCGCGCCGGAAGCTTGCAGATCGCCTCGTCGCCGACAAAGTCCTGGTGGCAGGCTATCACTTCCCCTGGCCGGGCGCCGGTCTGATCTCCAAGGACGGCAATGCCTATGCGTTGACGCCCGCCAAGGCCTGAGGTTGTTTTCCGTGGAGCATGCGGCGGCATCCGCTGCCGCATGCCTCTTGCACAAGGATGCTCATCATGCTGCGCCACTCTATCGCGACTGCGATCTGTCTTGCGTTGCTCGTTGGCCAGGCCGCCGCCGTCGATACGCCGGTGTCGACCGACGCGCCGGATCTGGCCGGGCCGCGGGCGGCGATCAAGGCCAAGAACTGGCCGGCGGCGATCAAGGAGCTGACCGAGATCGCGGATAAAGTGAACCACGCCGACGTCTATAATCTGCTGGGGTTCGCGCTGCGCAAGAGCGGTGATTACACGCGGGCCGCAACCTTCTACGCCAAGGCGCTGGATTTCGATCCCAAGCACAAGAGCGCGCTCGAGTATCAAGGCGAGATGTTCGTCGAATTGAACCAGTTGGACAAGGCGAAAGCCAATCTCGCCAAGCTCGAGGCGCTGTGCCCCAAGGGCTGCGAGGAGCTTGATGACCTCAAGCAGGCGATCGAGAAGCGGGTCATGGCGCCGAAGCCGCGGTAGTCTAGAGAATAGGGAATAGGGGTATGGCGCGGCTGTAGGTCGGGTCAAGCCCTGCACTTAGCAGCGACCCGACGGACACGATCGCAAGCGTAGCGGTGATCGCCTCGGCGTTGGTGGTTGTCGCGTCGGGTCGATGCGGAGCATCGCGACATTTAAGCGCCTACGCGGCGCTCCGGCCTGACCCGACCTACGGTCTTCGACCCGACGGCCGCGTCGGCGAACTTGTCGCAAGGCTTGCGGCAACTGAGCACGGCGACGGCTGCGACATCGTCCCCGGTACCCTGGTATCGCGCCCCCGCATAGCCCGCCTCCATTCGCGCACTATCGCTGCGCCGGGTGGCCATTGTAGCTTGCGGGGGAGTCGATCAGACCGGGGCAGCCGAAAGACGCGCCCCATCCAAGCCAATGCCAGGGAGCGCTGTTATGTCGAAGCCGGTTCAGGTAGCCGATGTGATCGTGGTGGGGGCCGGCAATGCCGCCTGTTCGGCCGCCATGGCCGCGCGCGATGCGGGCGCCAGCGTCATCATGTTGGAGGCGGCGCCGAAGGAGGAACGTGGCGGCAACTCCACCTATACGGCGGGCGCGCTGCGGCTGATTTTCAACGGCGTCGACGACGTCAAGTCGCTGGTCGATCTCTCCGACGCCGAGATCGCCATGATGGATTTCGGCACCTACACCGAGGAGCAGTACTTCGACGACATGTACCGCATGACGCGCTATCGGACCGATCCGGAGCTGTGCGACATCCTGGTCAAGAATTCCACGGACACCTGGCGCTGGTGGCGGAAGCATGGCGTCAAGTTCCAGACCTCACAGGGCCGCCAGGCCTTCAAGGTCGACGGCAAATACAAGTTCTGGGGCGGCTTGTGCATCGAGACCTGGGGCGGCGGGCATGGCCTCATCGATTCCGAACACGCGATCTGCACCAAGGCCGGCGTCGACATCCGCTATGAGACGGCAGGGCACGCACTGTTGACGGACGACGATGGAAAGGTGATCGGCGTCAAGGCGCGGCATAAGGGCAAGACCTTCGACATCAAGGCCGGTGCTGTGGTGCTGGCCTGCGGCGGCTTTGAATCCAACGCCGAGATGCGCTGTCGCTACATGGGACCAGGCTGGGAGCTGGCCAAAGTGCGCGGCACCAAGTTCAACACCGGCGGCGGCATCAACATGGCGCTCAACATCGGTGCCATGCCGCACGGGCACTGGTCGAGCGGGCATGCGGTCGGCTGGGATTTCAATGCGCCGCCGTTCGGCGATCTCACTGTCGGCGACAATTTCCAGAAGCACAGCTACCCGCTCGGCATCATGGTCAACGCCACAGGCAAACGCTTCGTCGACGAGGGCTACGATTTCCGCAACTACACCTATGCCAAGTACGGCCACGTCATCAAGGATCAGCCCGACATGATGGCGTGGCAGATCTTCGACAAGAAGGTCTTGCACATGCTGCGCGATGAATACCGCATCAAGCGCGTGACCAAGGTCTCGGCCAACACGCTCGAGGAACTGGTCACCAAGCTCGAGGGTGTCGACGCCAAGGCCTGCCTCGCCGAGCTCAAGGCGTACAATGCCGCCGTCATGACCGATGTGAAGTTCAATCCCGCCATCAAGGATGGGCGCGGCACGCGCGGACTGGCCGTGGCCAAGACCAACTGGGCCAACGTTCTGGATGAGGCGCCATTCGAGGCCTATCAGATCACCTGCGGCCTCACCTTCACCTTCGGCGGCCTCAAGATCACCACGGGTTGCGAGGTCGAGCACACCGACGGCCACGCCATCCCCGGCCTGTTTGCCGCGGGCGAATTGGTTGGCGGCCTATTCTATCACAACTATCCCGGCGGCACGGGCCTCACCTCGGGCGCCGTGTTCGGCAAGATCGCCGGCGAGGGTGCCGGGGCGTTCGCTCTCGGCGCGGCGCAACGCAAGTCGTGAGGCCACGCGCCGAAGCCGGACGAGGCGAAGCGCCCGAGCGGACTTGACTGAGCAGCGACGTTGCGATGTGACGTCGCCGCTGGTTGTCCAGTGCCCGAATCAGCTGGGGGCGGACATGGTTCGCTTCATGTGGATGGAGGCGACGCTAGGCGGTGAGATAACGGCGGCGCAGGCGGACGAAATCCTCGACAGCGGCCTTGAGCTTGGCGAAGGCCGGCTCGTCGTGGGCCAGCGAGAGCACGATCATGCCGCGCCGGGCAATGTAGATGCCGCGATCGAGGAGGTCGAAGTAGAACAGCTCCAGCAGCGCCTGATTGCCGCGGTCGGCGTCGGTCTCATTGCGGATCGGTCCCTCGCAGAAGTGGGTTGCCATCATCGAACCGCGGCCGGTGAACTGCATCTTGGCGCCGCCGGCCTTGGCGATGGCATTGAGCCGCTCGCGCAGTTTGTCGCCACGCGCGTTGACGGCCACACTCGCCTCGGGCGTGATGATCTCGGTCAGTGCCGCATACCCGGTGCTCATGGTGATGACGTTGTTGTTGAAGGTTCCGGCATGCGGCAATGCGTCGGGGCGGGCGGGATCGAACAGGCTCATGATGTCGGCGCGCCCCCCGAAGGCACCGAATGACATGCCGCCGCCGACATATTTGCCGAGCGTGGTGAGGTCCGGCTTGATACCGTGCACGCCCTGCAGGCCACCTGGCGCCAGGCGCGAGGTCATGACCTCATCAAAAATCAGCAGTGCGCCGGTCTCCGTCGCAAGCTGACGCAGGCCGGCCAGGAACGGCCTCTCGGCCTGGATACAGCCGGTGGAGCCGAACATGGGCTCGATCAGGATGCAGGCGAGGTCTTTGGCATTGGCGCGGATCAGCGCCTCGGTCTTCTCGAGGTCATTGTAGGGGGCCACGATGGCCTCGAAGGGGGCGTTGACGGGTGAGCCGCCCTTGCGGAAATACAGCACACCGCCGTGATAGCCGCCGGCAAACACCAGGATCTTCTTGCGCTTCGTGTAGTGGCGGGCGAGCGCCACGTTCATCAGGTTGCCTTCGGTGCCGGAATTGGTGAAGCGCACGCGCTCGAGCGACGGAAAGCGCGCGGTGACGGCGGCAGCGAACTTCGATTCCAGCTCTGTGTGGCCACCGATGTTGATGCCGAAATCCAGCGCCTGCATGATGGCGCGGCGGATCACAGGGTGGGAGTGGCCAAACATGCCGGCGGTGTATTCGGATATGAAGTTCGTGTACGCGTGGCCGTCGGCGTCGGTGAGCGTGCAACCCTCGCCCTTGACGAAGCGCAGCGGGAACGGGCCGTGGAACAGCGTCGTGCGCGTGTTGCCGCCGGGCAGGAAGCGCGCCGCCTCACTTTGCAGGCCGGCGCTTTTCGGGTTCTTGGCGCCGTAGCTGGCGCGGGCCGCGATGAGGGCGTCGTCAAGTGACGCGTTTGGGGCAAGCTCGGTGGCAGCAGCGGCACTGGCCATGGGTCTCTCCTCTCGCGGCGGGCGATTTGGTGCGATCAAAGCACAGAGCCGGCGCGGCCGGAAGGGCTGGCGCCAAAGCGTCAGGCTGGATGCTCGCGCGGGGCCTTTTTCGCGCCCGCCATGACATCGGCGCGGGTGCCGACGTGCGCGGTGTGGCTGCTGGCTTCGATACCCAGCAACTTAGCGCAATCGCGGGCCGCGGCCGCAATGATGCCGGTATCCACGCCTGTCGCGACCCCCATCTCGTTCAGCATGTGCACGATGTCCTCGGTGGCGAGATTGCCGACCGAGGCGATGGTGTGGGGCATGGCAATGCCGCCGCCGATGCCGCAGATGGCGCCCTCGATGAAGCTGGCGCCGGCATCCAGGGCGGCCAACACGTTGGCGAGGCCTGTGCCGGCCATGTTGTGGACGTGGAAGCCGATCTCGATGTCCGTGTGCCGGGCCAAAAGCATACGGATCAGGCCGTTGACGTGGCGCGGATCCTCCATGCCGAGGCTGCCGGCGAGATAAAAGCGGCGCATGCCGGCGTTGCGGAAGGTGTCGATCAGGGCGGCGACGCGATCCTCTGAAATGCGGCCCTCGTACGGGCACCACATCGAGAGGCCGAGGGCCATGACGAACTTGACGCCGGCCTTGTCCACAATGCGGAAGGTCTTGATCGCCTCCTCGATGCCCTCGGCTACCGTCATGTTCTGGTTTTTGCGGTTGTAGGCCTCGCTGACGGTAATCAAGCCCAGCAACTCGTCGAGATGCGCGGCCTTGGGCATGGCGAGTGCGCGCTCGGCGCCGCGGGCATTGGGGACGAGACCGCGATAGACGACGCCCGGCCGCCGCTTGATGCGCGCGCAGACTTCCTCGGCGTCCTTCAGGTTCGGGATCACGCGCGGGTGGGCGAAGCCGGTGACCTCGATGACGGGGAGGCCCGTTTCCGAGAGCCGGTCGACCAGCTTGATCTTGGTCTCGGTGTCGACCACGCGCGGGAAGCTCTGGATGCCGTCACGGGCGGCGACGTCGACGACGGTGATGCGATCGGGAAGGGCGAGCATTGGGGGGTGTCCTTGTTCGGGTCGAGCGACTATGGCGCCACGATATAACGCGCTGATTTGACTTCGATTCTTGGCGGCACGGACGTTGCCTCGAAGGCATCATGGGCGGTCTTGAGCTCGGTCCAGAACGCGTGCCACGGCGACGCTTTGTGCGCCTCCATGTTCGCGGCGGTCATTCGGAACGGGAAAATATGCACGGGAATGGCCGGGCCGCCATTGAGCAAGGCCGCTTCGACCAGCAGGTAGATCTCGTCGATGCCGCGGTCGGTCATGGCGTAGCAGCCGACGGAGACACAGCGACCGTGCACCATCAGGAAGCTGCCGGTGCGGCCGTGGCTGCGATCGTAGGCGTTGGGGAACCCCAGGTTGAACGAGAGGTGGTAGCTGCTGTTCGGATTCAGCGCCGAACTGTCGACGGAGTAAAAGCCTTCGGGAGATTGGCGGTCGCCTTCCTTGAGCTTGGGGCCAAGCTCACCCGAGTAGGCGCAGATGGGGTAGGTCTGGAAAAGTGCGTAGCGTGCGGGTTTGTCGCCTGAAGCCTTGGCAATCCACACTTCCAGCTCTTTCGGCTGCTTGAAGATCCGGATGAAGACGGGGCTACCGAGTGCCAGACCCTTTTGTTCCAGCCGCGTCAGCAGAGGGGGCGTCGTCTCAAGGCGGACGGCGCCGATGTCCGCCGGGCCGGGGTTGCCGCGCGACATCAGCCAGTATATGGCCGCCGCCGCTGTGGTGAGGACGACGGCCGCAAGAAGCCAGCGAGTTGCTTTGGATTGCATCGGCACTGGGTGTCGCTTCAAGGAAACCTGCCTCCAGGAAGCATCTCAATGTGGCATGCTTGAGAGCTGTCCACTCGGAGTGGTTTGCGAAAGCCAAACGGATGGCGTCGGTTGGGGTCGAGCTCTGCACGTGGCATCGCCCCAACATGCTTCGGCATGCGCGGGAAGTTGGGTCGCGCTGCGCTTGACCCAACCTGGAAAGCGCGCAAAGGGTTAGCCTGAGCTGGCTTCCGTTGTCCATCAGCCAACAGACTTTGCATTCGGCTTGACTTTGGGTCGCCCGAGCTCCACCCCGGCCGCCGCCACCTCGGCTTCAGTGAAGCCCAACTCGCCAACCAGCACCTCGCGATTGTGCTCGCCGAGCTTCGGGCCGGCGCGCTTGATCCGACCGGGCGTGGCCGAGAATTTGCCGACCACGTTCTGCATCCTGATGGGGCCGCCCAACTCCTCATCCTCGACGGTCGCGATGTTTTCCCGAGCCTGGAATTGCGGATCGGCGAAGATCTGCGCGATGTCGTTGACGGGCGCAATCGGCGCATCGACGGCGATGAAACGGCGTGTCAACTCCGCGAGATCGAGCTTGCCGATGGCGCCTTGCAGCACGTCATCCAAAGCCACCGCGTGGGTGAGCCGCACGCGGTTGTCGCTGAAGCGCGGATCCTTGACGGTCTCGGGGATTTCGAGCGCTTTGCAAATGTTCTCGAATGTGGATTGCGCGGAGCCGGCGATGGACACCCACTTGCCGTCTTTGGAGCGATAGGTGTTGCGCGGTGCCGTGAAGGGCAGGCGGCTGCCCTGACGCTGCTGCACCTCGCCGAGCTGGTCGTAGTCGATGGGTTGCGGACCGAGGAGCGTGAAGAGGGTTTCGTAGATGGCGAGATCGACCACCTGGCCTTTGCCGGAGCGGCGCTTCTCGTGCAGGGCAGCGGACGCGAGGAACGCCGCCATCAAGCCCGTTGTCGAGTCGGCGAGGCCGAAGCCCGGCAGCTGCGGCGGGCCCTTGGCGTCGCCATTGATGTGCGCGAAGCCGGCGAAGGCTTCTGCGAGGGTGCCGAAGCCTGGCCGCTCGCGATACGGTCCGGTCTGACCAAAGCCGGTGATGCGCACGATGATGAGACCGGGATTGATGGCTTGTAGCACCTCGGGGCCGATGCCCCACTTCTCGAGCGTGCCGACGCGATAGTTCTCGACCAGGATGTCGGCGTCCTTGACGAGGCGCTTGACCACCTCGACGCCGAAGGGCGTGCGCAGGTCGGCGGTGATCGAACGTTTGCCGCGGCCGAGGATCTTGTAGTAGAGGCCGACGCCGCTCTTGTTGCGGCCCCAATAGCGCACCTCATCGCCGTGGCCGGGCCGTTCGACCTTGATCACGTCGGCGCCGAAATCGGCGAGGAACATGGCGCTCATGGGGGCTGCGAGAAAGTTCGAGATGTCGATGACCTTGACGCCGGCGAAGGGCATCAGGCGTTGGGTGGCGTCGGTGGGATTGATTTGATCAGGCACAATGATTTCCTCAGAGGTTAGTCTCTTCGTCGTGTTCGCTTCGCGAGAAGGGCTGCCGCCCTTCCACCCGCTCGAGGGGTGAGCCCCTCGAACTCCCCTATCTTATTTGGTTTCGTATCTGGTCAATCGCTATTGCGACCCGCTCGGAAGGCGCTCAGGCCTTCGGCGAGCCGGGGAGATCGCAGCGCACGGCGATGGCGGCGCTGGCGATACGGGCGATGTCGGTGTCGTCAGCGTTCATGACGTCGAGGCCGCCCTTGACCACCTTGACCGTGACATTGCCGACGGGGAGCGAGGCTTTCACCTTCTCGACATCGACCTTGTCGGGTTGCTGCACGCCGATCGTCACTTCGACGTCGAGCTTCGTCTTGTCGACCTTGAGGTTCTTGATGAAGCAGAGCGAGCTGTGATGCAGCGCGTCCTGCACGGCACGCAGTGCCGCCTTGGTGTAGTCGCCGCCGTGCAGATCGTTGCCGGTGCCGAGTTCGAGAATGATGCGTGAATAGGCCATTGGATTTGGCTCCTTCGGTTGGGGTCAGCCCCGTTGGCTCTAAGATTGGCCAGACAATCGGCCGCTTGCTGGTCCCCCTCCCCAGCGGGGAGGGGTTAGGGGTGGGGAGATCAATCCACGACGAATGCTCGCAATCAGCCCACAAAGTCGAGGTTTTCGTATGCGCGCTTTCGCCAAGCTCTCCACCCCGCCCCTGGCCCCTCCCCTGAGGGGAGGGGAAAGCAAGTGGCGACTGGACGGTTCAACGTTAGCGCCATTGGGGTCTGTGTCCCGATCACTTTAATTCACATCGAGCAGCACAGCGGCGGCGACGTTGGCGATGAGCGTCGAGTCGGTGCCGGCGTCGTTCATGATCTCGAGGCCGCCGTGGACGACGTTGACGGTGCCGCGTCCGTAGGGGAGCACGGCGAGCACGGCTGCCTTGTCGACGGTCTCTGGCCGCGGCACGCCGACGGTGACCTCGACGTGCATGGCTTCGAGTGGCTGGCCCATGGCGGTCGCGATCGACAGCGAGTTGTGCCACAGCGCATCCTTGAGGCCGCGGATGGCGGCCTTGGTGCAGTCGCCGCCGCGGATATCCGTCCCCATGCCGATTTCGAGGGCGAGGCGCTTCATCATGGGACTTGTCTCCGTTCAAGGTCGATGGATTGGCGCTGATCATAGGCAGTAGCGCCGCCACGCGCCATGCCGTAGCTTGCCCGGCAGATCAGCCATGCCGGAGCCAAATTCATGGGAAGCAAACAAGAGTTGTTGAGTCTGTCGTCCGTGGAGATGCGCCGCCGCATCGGCTCGAAGGAGATTTCGCCGGTTGAATTGCTCGATGCCTGCATCGAGCGCATCGAGGCGATCAATCCGGCGGTGAATGCCGTGACGGCGACGGCCTTCGTGCAGGGCAAGAAGCTCGCCAAAGCGGCCGAGGCGGCGGCGCTCAAGGGTGAAGATCTCGGCATCCTGCATGGGCTGCCCACCGGCATCAAGGATCTCGAGGAAACCAAGGGCTTGCTGACCACGCACGGCTCGCCGCTCTATCGCGATTACATTCCCGACCACGACGCGGCCATCGTGGCGCAGGTGCGCAAAGCCGGCGCTGTCATCGTGGCCAAAACCAACGTGCCGGAGTTCGGCGCCGGCGCCAACTCCCGCAACGTAGTGTGGGGCGCGACCGGCAATCCGTTCAACCCGCTGCTCAATCCCGGGGGATCGTCGGGCGGCTCGGCAGTGGCGCTCGCGACCGATATGCTGCCGGTTTGCACGGGTTCCGACACGGGTGGCTCGCTGCGCATTCCCGGTGCCATCAACGGCGTTGTTGGTTTCCGGCCCTCGCCGGGACTGGTCGCCAATTCCAAGGGCGCGCGCGGCTGGGCCAATATCTCGGTCGTCGGTCCCATGGGGCGCACCGTCGCCGATACCTGCCAGCTGCTGTCGGCCCAAGCCGGCTATGATGCGGTTGATCCGCTTACGTATCCCAGTGATCCCGCGAGTTTTGGCGTGCCGCGTGACGTCGATCTCGGCCGCCTCAGGGTCGCTTGGACTGAGGACTTCGGGCAGTGCCCCGTGGAGAAACCCATCCGCAAGGTGATGCGCGAGCGGGCCGCCGCCATGAAGCCGCTGTTCAAGTCGTTTGACGAGGTGAAGTTCGATTTCGGTGAGGCCGATCGCTGCTTCGACGTATTGCGGGCTCTGAGCTTCATCCAGCGCTATCAGCCACAGTACGAGAAGGACAAATCGATCCTCGGCCCGAACATTCGCGCCAACTACGAGCTTGGTGCCAAGATGACGATTGCCGATGTGGCCTGGGCGGAGGCTGAGCAGACGCGCATCTATCGCCGCTTCCAGGAGACGTTCCGCGACTACGATCTGGTGCTCGCCCCGACCGTGCCGGTGACGCCGTTCCCGTGGACCAACCTCTATCTCGCCGAGATGGATGGCAAGCCGCTCCGCAACTACTATCACTGGCTGGCGCCGACCTACTTCATCACCATCGTCAACAATCCCGCGATCTCGATCCCCTGCGGTGTCGATCACAAGAGCATGCCGTTTGGGCTGCAGGTGATTGGTCGCTTGCGTCAGGATGGCGAATTGCTCAGCGCCGCGCATGCGATGGAGCAGGCGTTCGAGCGCAATCTCGCCATGAAGCGTCCGAAGCCAGATCTGGCGAAGTTGAAAAAGCCGACGCCGGAGTTGAAATCGATCGTCACCCACCCGCCGAAAAAGACCGAGATGGGATGAGGATTTAGGGACCAGGGGGAAATGGGGAAGTGATCAGAGCCCTACCTCTTGCCTCCCCGGCCGAAGCGGATGCCCACAGCGCATGCCGCGCAGAGCCGGGGCCCCGTCGGTGCCGTCGGGCACGGCATTCGCCACATCGAACGTCAAGATCCCGGCTTTGCGCCGGCCCGAAATCGGGCCGTGCTCGGCCGGGAAGTAGCATGATGAGATGCTTGGGACTGACTGAAAACAGAGACGTCCAAAATTACTCAGCGGCTTGCCGGTAACGGCGGGCGTAGTCGGCCAGCGCGCTGTCGGCGACCGGCACGATTGGCGAGAAGTCCTGATGCGCGATCCACTCCGGCCGTGTCGGCTTGCGGATGTGGTTGGAGCAGGCGTTGAGCGTCAGGTAGACGATGCGGCGCGAGTAGGGCGTGATGTTGCCGGCCGAGCCGTGCACGAGATTGCCGTGGAACATCAGCATGGAGCCGGGCTTGCCGGTCGGTGCCACGATGCCGCCTTCGGAGACGAGCTTCTCGACGGTGGCGTTGTCGAGCGTCCACAAGGGATAAGCCGTGGTTTTGGTATCGTGAGCGGCAGTGATGTTGCCGTGCTTCTGCGACCGGGGAACGAGCATCAGCGCGCCGTTGATCGGCAGCACCTCGTCGAGGAAGATCGAGATGTTCATGGCGCGCGGCTCTGGCATGCCGTCGTCGCGCATCCAGGTGGCGTAGTCCTGGTGCCATTGCCAGACGTCGCCGTCGAACTTGGCTTTGGCGTTAATCTTGAATTGGTGCATGTAGACCTTTTCACCGAACACCTGCTCGACGGGATTGATCATGCGGGGGTGGCGGCCGATGATGGAGAAGGCCTCGTTGTAGGTGTGAGCGGCAAAGGCCGTGCGCGGGGCGCCGGACTTCTCGCGCCAGATCTCTGGGCGGTCGCTTGAGAGCACGTGGGCGGACTCAGCCCGCAGCACCTCGATTTCCTCAGCCGTGAAGAGATCCGGCAGGAACAGCCAGCCGTCGGTGTTGAACTGCTGAATCTGAGCGGGCGTGAGTTTCATGGGGTCTTCCTCCTTTGAGTTTTTTCAGATGTGGGCTTGGTCAGTAGTTTCGAGACGGCGGGCGGTGTCTTCGGCGGCGCGGGCCACGTGCTCACGGGCGAGATTGCCCGCGTCGCTAGCGCGGCCGAGCATGATGGCTTCACAGATGGCGGCATGCTCATCCCAGACACGGCGTACGACCGGCTGGTGCTGCGGCGCGGGGGCCTCGAGGACACGGCGCATCGAGCGGCGGAAATGCGGCCACTGCTCGGCCACCGTCTCGACAATGGCGCTGTTGCCGGAGAGCCGGTTCAGCGCCGAATGGAAGGCGACATCGGCGTCGACGAGGGCACTGAGCGAAGTGGTGGGCGAGGCCGCCAGCCGCTGGCCCTCGGTGAGGGCGGCGCGCAGAGCCGCAAGCTCGGCGTCAGCATGATGACCGGACTGGACACGGGCCCCCGCCAGTTCGGCAGCGAGCCCGTCGAGGGCGGCACGAACCTGATAGAGATCGCAGATGCGGGCGGCATCAATGGGGGCCACTGCAACTCCGCGCTTGCCTGAGTCAATGAATAGGCCGCGGCGGCGGAGCAGTTGCAAGGCGTGGCTGACCGGCTGGCGTGAGACGCCGAGCATGACAGCCAGTTCGTCCTGGGTGAGGCGGCGGCCCGGCGCCAGCGTCCCATCGACCACGGCCGCCAACAGACGGTCGTGCACCTGATCGATGAGGTCGGGCTGGGTTTGCAGGGCGGCGAGGGACACGGGTGGACGCGCTCCTATGGCTCTGCAACTGAATAGCATGCGGAATTCGGAATTCCAAATCCTAATTTGTATCGTAAACCGCCGCAGTCCACCGCGAGGATGCTCGGGGTCAGGCGGCAGGCTGGATCTTCACGCCCGCATAGACGGCGGCCATGGCCAAGCGGCAGTCGAGGACTGGGAGCTCCATTGTGCTGTCCCGGCCGTCGTAATCCTGGGGTGTCCAGCTTTCACCGGTCCTGGAGATGAGCGTGGCCTGCTCGGCCTCGGAATCGATCAGCAGCAAATAAACCAACTTGGGGTGCTGGCGGTATTCCTCGATCTTGCGCTGCCAGGGGAGCCCCTTGTTTGACGGCGAGAGTACCTCGACCACCATTTTCGGCTCTTGCGCCTCGTAAACGTCGAGTGCGGGTTCGTCGCAGGTCACCAAAACGTCGGCGCGCCGGAGCGAGCGGATCTTGGTTCGCAACGCCAGATCGGCCGTGGCTGGCCAGCAAGGCGAGCCCTCGAGTTGGTTGCCAAGGGCGACGAGAACGTTGCTGGTGATACGGTCATGCTGGGAGCTGGCCCCGGTCATCATCTTGGCGGGATCGCCCATCAGCACGGGCACACCCTCCACCAACTCGTAGCGCTCCTCCTGGCTCTGCTGCCAGACGAAGAATTCTTCGACGGTCATCACTTTCTGGGCGGCACCAAACATCGGCGGCAATTCTCCGGTCGTCATGCGCTCGTTAGTATAGCACACTTGGGGCCAATGAGCGTAACGCTCCGGGCAAACAATCAGCATTAACGGGAGGCGAGGCATGAGCAACTCAGGCGGCAAGGGAACAGGCGGCGAGCCCCGGACATTGCGGCTCAATGCCAAGGACAATGTGATCGTGGCGGTGGATGCGGTCCCACAAGGGATCACGGCGCGCGGGGTCACGGCAGCGCACCGCATTCCGAAGGGGCACAAGATGGCAGCGGTGAAAATCGCCAAGGGCGAGCCGGTGCTCAAATTCGGCCAGATCATCGGCTTTGCCACCGAGGACATCCTGCCGGGAACGCATGTCCACACGCAGAACTGCGCCTTCGCCGCCTTCGAGCGCGACTACGCGTTCGCTCAGGGCGCCCGCAATGAGGAGATCCTGCCGGTAGCCCAGCAGGCGACGTTCCAGGGCTTTCGCCGTGCCAACGGGGGCGCCGGCACGCGCAACTACATCGGCGTCGTTACCTCGGTGAACTGCTCGGCAACGGTGGCTCGCTTCATCGCCGAGGCGGTGAATCGCTCGGACATCCTGAAGGATCACCCCTCCATCGATGGTGTCATTC
Source organism: Hyphomicrobiaceae bacterium (assembly GCA_046154645.1). GTDB lineage: Bacteria > Pseudomonadota > Alphaproteobacteria > Rhizobiales > Hyphomicrobiaceae. The sequence goes on along the minus strand of JBJXDZ010000099.1, from coordinate 46,622 downwards.
CGCTGGTGCACTCGACGGGTTGCGGCATCGATTCCGACGGCGAGACATTTGAAGTCTTGAAGCGCACGACCTGGGGCTATGCCACCAATCCGAACATGGCGGGTGTGCTGGTGGTGGGCCTGGGGTGCGAGGGCTTCCAGATCAATCGCATGAAGGAGGCCTACGGCATCGTCGAGAGCGATACGTTCCGCTCCATGACGATCCAGGATACTGGCGGCACCAAGAAAACGATCGCCGCCGGTGTCGAAGCGGTGCGCAATATGTTGCCGATCGCGGGCAAAGCCAAGCGCGAGACCATCTCCGCCTCCGAGTTGACCTTGGCGCTGCAGTGCGGCGGTTCCGATGGCTACTCTGGCATCACGGCCAATGTGGCGCTGGGTGAGGCCGCGGATATCCTGGTCAAGCATGGCGGCACGGCGGTGCTCTCGGAAACACCGGAAATCTATGGCGCCGAGCATCTGCTGACGCGCCGCGCCCGCACGCGCGAGGTCGGCGAGAAGCTCGTCTCCATCATCAAGTGGTGGGAGGATTACACGGCGCGCGCCAAGATGAGCATGGACAACAATCCCTCGCCTGGAAACAAGGCGGGCGGCCTCACCACCATTCTCGAGAAGTCGCTCGGTGCAGCGGCTAAGGGCGGCACGACGACGCTCAATGCCGTCTATCACTATGCCGAGCCGATCAAGGAGAAGGGCTTCGTCTACATGGACACGCCCGGCTACGATCCTGTGGCGGCGACGGGACAGGTGGCGGGCGGCTGCAATATCCTGGCTTTCACCACGGGCCGCGGTTCCGCCTATGGCTGCAAGCCGACGCCGTCCTTCAAGCTCGCCACCAACTCCGAGATCTACCGGCATATGATCGACGACATGGACATCAATTGCGGCGACATTATCGACGGCGTCTCGATCGAGGTCAAGGGGCAGGAGATCTTCGACTTCATGCTGCGCACGGCGTCAGGTGAAAAGACCAAGTCGGAACAGCTGGGCTATGGCGATGCCGAGTACGTGCCCTGGGTGATCGGGGCGACGATGTGAGGGCAACAGCGTTTCGTGACGCGCCAATCCCTTCTCCCCATCGAGTGCAGGGCAATGGGGAGAGAGGGATTAGGCTGTGAGCAACTTTCCCTATCTCGCGCCGCTCTATGCGCTGTGCTCGGCATTTCTGTTCGCGCTGTCGAACCAGTTCTCGAGCATGGGACTGAAGGACTCCGACGCGCGAACCGGCACCATCGTGTCGATCGCGGCGTCGGCGATTATCTACTGGATCTTCGCGCCGTTCTTCATCGAACGCTGGTACTGGTTCACCTATGCGGCGCTGCTGTTCGGGCTGGTCGGCATTTTCCGCCCGGCCTTGTCGTCGGCGCTGGCGATGTCGAGCATCCAGCATATGGGGCCGACGCTCACCAGTGCGCTCACCTCGTGTGCGCCGATCTTTGGTGCCTTCTGGGCCATCACCGTCATCGGCGAGCAGATGACGTGGATGATCGCGTTCGGCACGCTGGCGGTCATCGCTGGCGCCATCGTAGCGGCATGGAATCCGAAGGGCTTGAAGCGCGACTGGCCACTGTGGGCGCTGATCCTGCCGTTCGGTGCCGCCTTCATTCGTGCGACCGGACACGCCGTAACGAAGATCGGCCTTGGCGAGGTACCTAGTCCCTCGTTCGCCGTGTTCATGGGCAACACGGTTTCGCTCGCCAGTTCGGGGATTGCGCACAAGCTCGAAGGGCGCAGCGTCGTCGGCACCATGGCGAGTTGGCGCTGGTTCATCGCCGCCGGCGTCGCCAATGCACTGTCGATCCAGTTCCTCAATAACGCACTGTTCACGGGCTCGTTGCTCTCGACGGTGCCGATCGTTTCGGCGACGCCGATTTTTACGATGCTGCTGGGCTTCTTCTACTTCGGCCGTGAAACCATCACTTGGCGGACGCTCGCAACCATCGCGCTGATCGTTCCCGGCGTGATCCTGGTTGCGCTGGGTGGCGCGACTGTGCCGAAATAGCGCCGACAAACCGCTGCACCTTGAGGAGTTGACGACATGGCCGCTGAAACCGTCACGTATCGCTCCGAGGGCGGCGTCGCCGTCATCACGCTCAATCGTCCAGAGCGCATGAACCGCATGGACGATAGCCTGATGGATGGCCTGCACGCGGCCTGGAAGCGGCTGATGGCGTCGAGCGAAGACCGCGTGGCGGTATTGACTGGCGCCGGCGATAAGGCCTTCTGCGCCGGCGCCGATCTGCAGAACCCGCCGCGTGGCCTCTATCACGGCGTGCCCGGCATCGGCGTTGCTGTCGACAAGCCAGTGATCGCGGCCGTGGCCGGCTGGTGTGTTGGCGGCGGCATGGTGCTGACCACCATGTGCGATATCATGATCTGTGCCGACACGGCGAAGTTCACCTATCCGGAAGTGAAGGTTGGTTTCTCCGGCGGTCTGATCACCAATCTGGTCACGCGCATTCCGCACAAGATTGCCATGGAACTGCTGCTGCTCGGCGAGACCATCGATGCCAAACGGGCCTATGAGGTCGGCTACGCCAACAAGGTGGTGCCTTATGCCGAGATGATGCCGACGGCGATGGACTGGGCGCAGAAGATCGCCGCCACCGCGCCGCTGCCGTCGCGCGCCTTGAAGCACTGGGCCTCGCAGACCTTGCCCAAGGGCCCGACCGAGATCGGCGGCATTGCCCGCGGCATGGTCGATATCATCGACAACTCCGCCGACTGGATCGAGGGCCGCGACGCCTTCGTGGCCAAGCGCCCGCCGCAGTTCAAGGGGCGGTGAGGGGGATTGCTGCTCAAATCATCGTGTGCGGCGGGCGGCTTGCCAGGGCGAGACTGGGCGGCTTAAGCAAGGCGTGTCCCGCTGGGCACTTTCCCCCGTCCCGGCTGTGAAAAACAAGGATCATCCCATGAAGCTCTATTATGCCCCAGGCGTGTGCTCGCTGTCGCCGCACATCGTGCTCGAAGAGGCTGGCCTCAAGTATTCGAGCATCAAGACGGATATTCGCGCCAAGACCACGGACGGTGGCGGCGACTACAAGAAAACCAATCCGCTCGGCTATGTGCCGGCGCTGGAGCTCGAGGACGGCACCATCCTGACCGAAGGTCCGGCGATCGTGCAGTACATCGCCGACAAGGCGCCCGAGAAAAAGCTCGCTCCCGCCAACGGCACGCTTGACCGCTACAAGATGCAGAGCCTGCTCAACTTCATTTCGAGCGAGATCCACAAGGGATTCTCGCCGCTGTTCAATCCGGGCATGCCGGAAGAGGGCAAGAAGCTTGCGCGCGAGCGGCTGGTCACGCGGCTTGAGCACGCCAACAAGCTGCTGCAGGGCCGGGATTATCTGATGGGCTCGGCCTTCTCGCTGCCGGACGCTTACCTGTTCACGACCTTGCGCTGGACGGTGCCGACCAAGATCGACCTGGCGCCGTTCCCCAACTTGATCGCGTTCATGAAGCGCATGGAAGCGCGGCCGGCTGTGAAGGCTGCGATGATGGCTGAGGGCCTGCTGAGCTGAGATCCGGCGGGTTCCCGCCTGCCGAACTCATGCCAACCGCAGGGCCGAGCGGCAGTGCAAGCGCCGCTCGGCCCTGCGCTTATGTGTGGGTTGCTTCCCCGCTATTTTCGCCGTGTAGCGCTCGCACTGCGCCGTTACAGGGCCCGTGTCTCGCCGCCGTCCATGTCGATGACGGTGCCGTGGATGAACTCGGCCTTGGGCGAGCAGAGATAGGCGACGAGGCGGCCGATCTCGTCCGGCCGCCCGAAGCGGTTGATGCCGTAGCCCGCGAGCATCTTGGCAATCGTCTCCTCGCGGCCGGCGTTGGTTTTCTGCATGGCCGTGGCGATGCGGCCTTCGAGGCGGGCCGTGGCAATGTGGCCGGGATTGATGGCGTTGACGCGCACGCCTTTGCCGCGACCGATATCGCCCGTGGCTTTGGTGAAATTCACCAAGGCACTATTTACCGAGCCGCCGATGGTGAACTCACCGGCTGCGGTGCGCGAGCCGATGCCGATGATGTTGACGATCGCGCCCTTTGTCGCTTCGAGGTAGGGGAACGCCGACCGTGTCATGCGCATGGCGCCGAAGAATTTGAGGCCGAAGCCCGAGGCCCAATCATCGTCGTTGAGTTGGAAGAAGTCGCCGCGTTTGGTGGCGCCGGCATTGTTGACCAGGATGTCGAGCCGACCGAAGGCGGCAATGGCGGCGGCAACTGCGGCGGCTGGCGCCTTAGGGTCGAGCAGATCGGCGACGTGGGTAACGGCGCGGCAGCCATGCGCCGCCGCGATGCTTGCGGCGACACGTTCAAGATCATCGCCGGAACGCGCCACGAGAAAAAGGTCGCAGCCTTCTTCGGCGAGGATGCGCGCGATGCCTTCGCCGATGCCGCGGCTGGCGCCGGTGACGATCGCAACTTTGCCCTTGAGCTCGAGATCCATAGTCAATTCCCCTGCGGTCCACGCCGCGCTGATGTCCGCCGCTGCTATAGCAGGCGAACTGGTGAGGGGATACGCTATGGCTCGGGCGCGAGGCATGCGCGAGGGAGGGTATGGGATATGCAACAGCCGTCGAGCGGCGCCACGGACGCCATTGCCGAGTTTGTGCTGGTCACGAAGGCGCAAGCCATTCCCGAGATGGTGCGGCATGAGGCCAAGCGCTCGCTGCTGAACATCATCGGCTGCACGATCGGTGGCGCCCGGCATGCTGCCGTCGAGACGCTGTGGCGCGGTGTTGGGCCATTTTCAGGTGCGCCACTGGTGACGTTGCTGGGGCGGGCCACGCGCACTGACGCGGTGACGGCGGCACTGGTCAATACGTTCGCGTCCAGCATCAACACCTTCGATGATACACACGCGGAAGCCATCATCCATCCGAGTGGGCCGATCATGGGCACTGTGCTGGCGGTTGCCGAACTGCGTCCTGTTACGGGTGCGGCACTGCTCGATGCGTTCGCGCTGGGCGTCGAGGTGGCGTGCCGGTGGAGCAAGGCTGTGTCGGTGGCGCCGGCCAAGGGCATCATCGCGTGGTCCCAGACCGGTATCTGCTCGGGCGTCGCAGCAGCGGCTGCGGCGGCGCGCTTGCTCGGCCTCGACGCCGCGACGACACGGCGTGCCATTGGTATTGCGGCATCGCAGGCGTCGGGCATCCGCGCCATGCACGGCTCCATGTGCACAGCCATGATGCCGGCGCAGGCAGGGCAGACGGGGTTGCGGGCGGCCTTGTTGGCCGAAGCCGGCTTTACAGCTGGCGAGAATGCCTTCGAAGGCCGCTACGGCTTTGCGGAGTGCTTCTCAACGGCGGCCCACGTGGCGCATCTGACGGCGGGGCTCGGCACGCACTGGGAGATCCTTGGCAACACCTACAAGCCGTTTCCTTGTGGTATTGTCATCAATCCGCTGATCGACGCCGCGCTGCAGATGCGCCAGCAGCATGGCTTGACCGGCGATATGATCGACAACGTCGCGGCCAACTGCTCGCCGGGGGCCTTGGCGCTGTGTGACAGGCCCAATCCCAAGGATGAACTTGAAGCCCAGGTCAGCCTCTATCACTGGCTGGCGGCGGCGTTCGTGAAGGGCCGCGCCAGCGTGCCCGAGGGCACCGACGCCGCTGTGCGGGACCCCGCCATGGCCGCCTTCCGCGCCCGCATCAAGGCCACGCCCGATGCCACAATTCCCATCGATGGCTGCGATCTCGTGGTTACGCTCACCGACGGCCGTGTGCTCAAGCACGCCGTGCGTGACTGCATCGGCAGCCGTGGCCGGCCGATGACGGATCGCGAACTCGAGGCAAAGTTTATGGGATTGGCTGAAGGGATCAGCCCCAAGGAGCGCATCGCGCGCCTGATCGCCGACTGCTGGCAGTGCGAGACGTTGCCGCGCGGCGCGACGCTGGCGGAGTTGGCCGCGTGAATGGTCATTTGCCATAGCGCACCTTGCAGCCGGCGCGGTCTTGGCCGTAGGGTCGGGCGCAACGAAAAAATGCACTGACTTCGGGAGGTCTGAATGCGCCGTCTGCTCACCGCTGTTGTCGCGGGCTCGCTATCGCTGTTTGTCGTGGCTGCACCCGCCGCGGCCCAGGGCACACCGCCACCAGCGTGGCCGACCAAGCCGGTCAAGATCATCATTCCGTTTGCCGCTGGCGGCGGCACCGACATCGCAGCGCGGCATCTGCAGCCGCTCTTGCAAGAGGTGCTGGGCCAGCCGATCGTGATCGAGAACAAGGGCGGCGGCGGTGGCATCGTCGGCACCGAGCAACTCGTGCGCTCTGCCCCTGATGGGCACACCTTTGGCATGATCACGTCGTCGCACGCCTCCAATCCGGCGCTGAACAAGGACATGCCCTACGACGCCATCAAGGACGTGAAGCCGGTCACCATCCTGTTCCGGGCAACGAACGTGTGGGTGGCGCATCCCTCGTCACCGCACAAAACGCTGGCGGATGTCATCGCCGCTGCCAAAGCCGCGCCGGGGAAAGTCACGGTGGTTTCTTCCGGCACTGGCACCGCGCAGCACCTCGGTCTCGAGCAGCTGAAACTGCTGGCCGGCATCGATGTCGTGCATGTGCCCTATCGTGGTGCCGGTCCGGCGTTGCAGGATCTGCTGATCGGCCAAGTGCAGCTCGGCATTCTCAACATCTCGAGCACGCTGCCACATGTCAAGGAGGGCCGCCTGCGCGGCATCGCCGTGACGTCCGGACAGCGCAGCGCCTACGCCCCCGACATTCCCTCCGTCGCCGACATTCAGGCGGGTTTTGACAGCGTCGAGTGGTTCGCCTTCGCCGCTCCTGCCGGTGTATCCGACGACATCGTCGCGAAGTTCCACGCTGCTGTGCTCAAGGCCGCTCAGACGCCCAAGTACGGCGAGAAGGTGAAGGAGATGGGAGTCGATCTCGTGCTCAACTCGACCGCGGACTTCAAGGCGCTTCTGGCGGCTGACGTGGCCAAGTTCGCCGACCTCGTCAAGCGCGCCAACATCAAGCTGGAGTAGTGGGTCAGAGCATTATGCCGGCAACGCCAGCGTGTCGGTGTGACCGACGGTGCCGTGTGTGCGGGTGACGCTGCGCCAGTCTGCGAGGCGTTCGATGGTGACGCGGCCCGTCTCGGCGGCGGCATCAGCGAAGCCCGCGGCCAGATCGGCGATCAGGCTCTTATCGCCCGGCTCAAGCCGCCAGGGGCTGTCACCTTCGGCTACGCTGTACCCGGCGGCGTGAAACGCCTTGGCGAGCGCTTGCGGTGCCATCCAGCCTGCCGACGCGCCGAAGCCCTTGTCGGTCAACTGGTGGGCGCGGAAGGCCTCGAGCAGGGCGGCGTCGGCTTCGTGGGCGGGTTGCCAGGACTGCACGCCATCGTAGGTGAGCACAGTGTAGAAGGCAGCGCGGCGGGCGGCGACGGCGGCCGCGAAATGTTCGATGAACCCGACCGAGCACAGGTCAAACAGTGCCGACGCCGTCACCAGATCCGGCTGGGTGCCGAGTGCGACGTCGAGGTCGCGCGTCAGGTCCGCTTGCCGAAAACGGACAGTGATGGACTTGCCGCCCTTGACGAGAGCGAGCGCGTCTCCAGCCTCTGTCGCTGTATCGGCCCAAGCGGTCAGTCGATCGCGGGCAGCCGTGAGCAGGCGCGGATCGTAATCCACCAGCGTCCAGTCCTGTCGGGCGCCGAGCAGCACCGACGTGGCGCGCAGATTGGAGCCTGAGCCGCAGCCGAGATCGACCACGGTCACGCTGTCCACGCCGGCGAAGCGGGCTCGCACGCGTGCCGCCAGCCCAACATCCCGCGAGCGATGATCGACCGGCTCGCGCAATGCCAGCCATTCCGGAGAGAACCCGCTCATGATGCAACCCGCTTGATGACTTCGGCGATGATGGCCGTCGTATCCTCCCAGCGTGGCAGCTTTTGGCCCGCCGCATAGGAGCCCTCGGCCAGGTCGGCAAGCAGCGCCGGTTGGGTCAGGATGCGCTGCAGGGCGAGCCGCAACGCCACGGCGTCACCTGGAAGAACCTTCAGGCCGGCAGTGTCGGGCACCAGGTCCGCTGCCGCGCCGCCCGTTGTGCACACGATCGGCAGGCCGCGCACCATGGCTTCTGCCAGCACCATGCCGTAGCCCTCATAGAGCGATGACATGACGAACACGTGGGCTTCGGCATAAAGTTGATCGAGCGTCGGTGTGTCGACGGCCCCCAACAGCACAATGTCGGCGGCCAGCGCATTTTCGACGATGGCGGACTTCACCTCGGCGACCGTCCCCGGTGACAGCGTCAGCGAACCGGCAATGCGCAAACGCCAGTCGAAGCCATCGGTGGCGCGGCGCAAACGTCCAAGCGCATCGACGAGGACAGCATAGCCTTTGCGCGGAATAACGGAGCCGACGGCAAGCAACTCCAGTGGACCCTGCTTCCAGGGCTTGCAGCGCGGGGCCCGGTCCGTGCCTGGCTCGGCGACCGTGACCTTGCTCGTTGGCACCCCAAAATCCGCAGCCAGCGTGGCCCGTGTCATGGGGCTCGAGACGACGACATGCGCGGCTCGCGCCAGCGCCGCGGTTTCCAGCGCCGCCAGTTCCCGCACCCGGTCCGGTTGATTGCCCGTCTCCAGCGCCAGAGGATGATGGCAGAGCGCGACGATGGGTTGCTTGATGCGATCGATGAGGGTGGCCGGCAAGGCGCCGTAGGCCAGACCGTCGAACAGCAGTACCGTGTCGGCCGGCAGTGCGGCCAGCGCCTGCTCCGTTGTGGCGAGATCATCGCGGGAGGGGGAGGGAAAGGTGCCCGGAATCATCACGTGCCGCGTGTCGATGCCCGCCTGCGGCAGGAGCGCCAGCACCCGTCGGTCATAGGCATAGCCGCCGGTCGGCAGATGGATGTCGCCGGGAATGATGAAGGCGCATTTGCTCATTTGGATCGCTTGGTCTCGCCGGATGGAAGAGTTTGGGATGACGCAAACGGCAGTGACGTGTATTCCTTCATGCCGGGTTGTCCAGCAAAGAATGGAGGCAAGCCATGTCCGCGAAACCTTTGCCCAAGCGGCAGGTCACACTTGCGCTACTCGACGAGATCCAAGACGGCTTCAACAGGCAGGATGTCGATGCCATCCTCTCGCATTTCACCGATGATTGTGTGTGGCTGATGGCGCGCGGCCCCAAGGAGCCGGAGGGGCGGCGCTGTGTCGGCAAGGCGGAGATCGGCGAGGTGCTGCGCCAGCGCTACGGCCAGATCCCGGACATGCGCTGGGAGGAGATGCGGCACTGGATCTGCGACCAGTCCAAGGCGATCTCGGAGTGGGTGGTGCGCGGTACACCCAAAGGCGGCAAGCCGTTCGAATACTTGGGCTGCGACCTCTGGGAATTCCGCGACGGCTACGTCACCAAGAAAGACACCTACTGGAAGTACATCGGCTGATGTCGGACGCTGGATTGCCGCTGTTCGCCGACACCGCGACGCACGAGTTCGTCGAGGCGGCGCTCATCGAAGCGGAACTCTTTGACGGCCTGCCCGTCGTGCCGCCAACCGAGCGGCGCCTGCAGGCGATGCTGGAGGGCGTGAGCGAACCCGATCGCTCGCTGGGTTTCATGGCGCCGCTGTTTGGCGAGGTGACGCCGCGGGCGCTCGCCTGGTGTGCGGTGGCGGCGGGTTGCCGGCCCGCCGAATTGGCAGTTCTGGCATCGGCTGCCATGGCGACGCTGGAGGATTCGTTCAATCTGCTGGGCCTGATGACCACCACGGGCTCAGCCGCCGTGGCGACGCTGGTGCATGGGCCGATTGTCGGTGCGCTGGGCATGAACGCTGGTGTCAACTGCATGGGGCCGGGCAATCGGGCCAATGCTGCGCTCGGTCGCGCCATGGCTCTGGTGCTGCGCAACATCGGCGGTGCGCGGCCGGAGAGCGGCGACATGGCCACGCTCGGACAACCCGGTAAGTACGCATTCTGTTTTGCAGAGCCCTTCCAGGGGCCGATAGCGCCCTTGCATGTTCGGCGCGGCTTGGCGGCTAGGCAAAGCGCGGTGACGGTGCTGGGCGTGTCCGGCACCGCGGAGGTGCTGCCCACAGAGGAGCGCGATACCCCCGAAGCCATTCTCGATCCCATGGCGGTGTCGATGGTGGCGGCCTTTGTCGCCAACGGCGCCTATCGGCAGCCGGCGCTGCCCGAGCATCCGTTCGTTTTGCCGCCCGAGTTGGCCGGACAGATGGCGGCCAAGGGTTGGGATCTCCAGCGTATGCAAGCGCATCTTTTTGCGCGCGCCCGCCACAACGGCAAGCCGATTGCTGAGGCGCCTTCGGCGTTCCAGCCCATCGTGACAGGCGGCCCCGGCGTGAAAATGGCGCATCTGCCACTGTGGGGCGGCGGCAGCAGGATGGTGACGCGCGCACTGGCCACGCTTTAGAAGCCGTCCACAGCCGAAACTGTTGGCTGTCGACGTCCCTGGTCAGGACGGCAACGACCGGGCTAGACTTTGTTGCTGGCTGGCGCCCCGTGGGTCCGTGACCAGCGAGAAAAGACACCAGGGAGTGACGTCGTCCATGATCTCGAGAACCACCACCACGAAGGCAGCGCTGGCCACTGCGTTGTCGTTCGGCCTTGGCATGGCTGCCCCGGCACTGGCGCAGCAGCCGGCCGCCCCGAAAGTCCTCAAGATGCAGTCGAGCTTTCCAGCCACCAGCACGGCGCATGACGCCTTCAAGATGCTGGCCGACCGCGTCGACAAACTGACGGGCGGCGCGCTCAAGTTCGAGACGCATCCGGGTGGCACCTTCGTGCCGCCATTCGAGGTGCTGGATGGCACGCACAAGAAGGTCATCGATGGCGCCGTGTCGATCGACTACTACTGGGTCGGCAAGAACAAGGCCGCGACCCTGTTCTCGAACACACCGGCCGGCGTAATCGGTATGGATCACTTCGATTTCCTGGGCTGGCTCTATGAGGGCGGCGGCGAGGCGCTCTATGCCGAGCTGTGGAAAGAAATGAATCTCAATGTCGTGGCCTTCCCGCTTTATGCACCAAGCCCGCAGGCGCTCGGCTGGTTCAGGAAGCCCATCGAAGGCCTCGCGCAGTTCAAGGGCATCAAGTGCCGCCAGACCGGCATTTCCGCTGAGATCTATGCCAAGATGGGCATGGCCGTGGTCAACATGCCCGGTGGCGAAATTGCGCCTGCTGCCGAACGTGGCGCTATTGACTGCGCTGAATGGGTGGGTGGCGTCGAAGATTTGCGCCTGGGACTGCATCTGATCTGGAAGAACCACTATACGCCGGGCATGCACGAGTCAGGCTCGATCGCCAACGTGATGTTCAACAAGGACATCTATGACGCCTTGCCGCAAATCCAGAAGGAGGCCATCCGGTCGGCAGTGGCCGAGGTTTTCATGCGCTGGCAGGTGTGGATACAGAAGCTGAATGCCGAAGCGATCGTCGAAATGCAAACCAAGCACGGCGTCAAGATCCTGCCGACGCCGCCGGAGATCAACGTGGCCTTCATGAAGGCCTGGGACGAGGTGGCCGCAGCCGAATCCGCCAAGAACCCGTTCTTCAAGAAGGTCTATGACTCGCAGAAGGCCTACGCCGCGAAAGTGGTGCCGGCCAAGCGCTTCATGTTCCCGCCCTACACGCTCGGCGCCGATCACTACTTCCCGCCAGCGAAGTGAGAAGCGGGCGGATTGATCGATTGCTATCTGTTGCGATGCCCCCTGCGCCGTCACTGGCGCAGGGGTGTTCGTTTCCGGCGGCGGGCGGAGTGGCAGCGATGCCCCACGCATGCAATCGCAATTGACAGCCGAACGAGCATGACGCGCAGCGTCACCGGGACCCAGGTATGGACGCTCTGATCAACGTGGCTGTGCCGGTCTTTGGCATTGTTCTCACAGGCTATCTGGCGGGCCACTTTGGCGTGCTTGGTCCTGATTCGGCGGCAGCGCTCAATCGGTTCGTCTACTACTTCGCGCTGCCGCCCGTGCTGTTCGTCTTTACCGCTCGCGCACCGATCGAGAAGATCCTGAATTGGCCGTTCATGGCGGCCTTTGTCGGGGGATCGCTGGGGACGCTCTTGATTTCCGTGGTGGTCGGCCGTCTCTGGTTTGGTCACAACGTATCTGTTCTGGCTGTGCAGGGTCTCACCGCGGTGTTTTCGAACACGGCCTACATGGGAATTCCCCTGTTTCTGACGGCTTTCGGACCGGACGGAGCGTTGCCTGCGATTGTGGCAACGCTGGTTGCCAGCACGCTGCTGATCGGCGGGACGATCGCGGCGCTGGAGGCCGAACGGGCCGTTGGGCCATCGGCGGCCCAAGTTGTCCTGCAGGTCGGCGGCACATTAGCGCGCAACCCGCTGATGATTGCGCCATTTCTGGGCGTCGGGTTTTCGGTGCTGGCTGTTCCAGTTCCTAAGCCGATCGGAAACTACCTCGATCTCCTGGCAGCCGCGGCCGGACCCGCGGCCCTGTTCGCGCTCGGCCTGTCGCTGGTCGGCCGACGCCTCGCGGGGGCCAGAGGGGAAGTCACGTGGGTCGTGTTCTTGAAGCTCGCCGTGCACCCCATTTTGACATACGGACTGGCCATGCACGTTTTTGCGATGGACCCAAGATGGAGCCAGGCAGCCGTGATCCTGGCGGCACTGCCGGTCGGGGCCCTGGTGTTCGTCATTGCGCAACAGTACGAGGTCTATGTGCAACGGGCATCGGCTGCTGTCATCGCTTCGACGGTGCTGTCAGTCGCGACCATCTCGTTGCTGCTGATCTGGTTCCGCCTCGGCTGATCATGAGCGCCGTCGTTAGGAGACGGGGTGGTTCTCGTGTTCTCAACTGATCAGCAATAGCCTTGCCGGGGCACCGGGTAGCGTGAGCGGCGCCCGATGAATGCAGGGTAAGACGGGTGAGCCCGGGTAGGCAATCGCAAGGCGCCACAGGTTGCCAAGCCCGAAGCAATAGGGTTCGGCGCCGGGGCGCATGGCGTAATGCAGATCATAGCTGTGCTCGCTGAGGTGAGCGGCAAATCCTGCGTCGTCCGGACCGCCATAGCGGCGCAACAGTTCGGCCCTCGTTTCGGTTTCGTCGATCCGGCGGATGGCGGCTCCGTTGTCGAGGCCTTCGGACGGGCTGCCGATGTAGGTGCAGAGGTAGGTATCGGCTTCGACGTCGGCGCGATCGACGTGGAAGGAGTAGACGTCCGTTGGGATCGGCTGCGCAGAGTGATCCCGCGGGTAGCCTGTGATGCAGTCGAGAGTGGGCGCCAGGCCGTGGTCACGCAGCAAGCCCTGGTCGGCGAGCAGCATGTCGCGCGCCAGGGAGCCGGCGGGGCCGAGGGTGAGGGCGCTGAGATCGTCATCCTCGATCGTGGTGATTCCGGCATCGACGCAGAGCTGGTCGACAACGGCTTGAAAATCTCCCGCGAGTGGGCGGGGCCAGCACAGCGCGTTGATCTCCCCCTGAAAGCGCATGGTCACAAGCTCGTCGAAGCTCTGCACAACGCGGATGCGATGGGATGTCGGCAATGGGAGCAAGGGCGCAGCTTTCCAAGCGACGACGCGCTTTGCATCAGGTGTTGGCAGTGTCGGTCACTCGATCTTCAGCTCCGATCTCAGATAGCCCGCCTCGGTCGGAATGCGGATCACCATGCCGTTGGCGGTTTTTTCGCGCCAGGGTGTCACGGTGACGATGCGGCGCTTCTTGGCCTCGGCCATGGCCACTGCCACAGTCTTCCAGCCCGCCAGCAACTCTAGCGTGAAGCGCGTAACAGCGACCAGCTTGCGCTTGCCGGCAGCGGTATCGTCGAGCACCTGCTGCGGCTTCAGCCATAGTCCCTCGGCCGACTCCGTCATGTCGACGTTGTCCACTTGATCGGCTGGTGCAGCAGCCAGGAAGAAGTGCGTGTCGAAGCGCTTGGGCTGCCAATCCGGCGTGATCCAGTGGCCGAAGTGAATCATGCCGTCGAGTGCGACCGTGAGCTTGTTGGCTGCAATGACGGAGGCAAAGGCGCCGCTGTCGTTTTTGTAGCCGCTGGCTCGCGCCGCCTCGACGACGCGATGTGCCGTGGCACCATCGATGATGCCGCTCTCGCCGTTCAGGCGGGCCAGCAGGACGCCCGCCTCCTCGAAGGTTTCGCGCACCGCGGTAATCCAGAAGCGGCGTTCTGGAACTGAAGGTGGCGTGCTCGCGAGCTTGTCCCAGTCGGCGGCGGCATCCTCGGTGTCGACCTTGCCGCCCGGAAACACCATGGCGCCGGCGAACACCACCGCGCCGCCCTGGTGGCGTTCGAGCATGAACACCTCGAGGCCGCTCGTCCCATCGCGAATAAGCACGATGGAGGCAGCTGGCCGCATCGATGGTGTTTCAGGCTTTGGCGCAGTCATACAGATCCCCCAGGTGCTGTGGCCTCAGCCACCGATCGTCTGTAGCGCGACCGGGAACAAAGGCTCCAGATCGTCGACGTTCATGATGTGATAAACTGAGAAGCGATAGGCATCGCCAGCGGTGAGCTCCGGTGGCGTGAACGGGAAGCCGAGATTGCCCGCCGTCGAGATGCGGCCCGGGAACGGCGCGTGCAGCAGATACTGCTTCGCCGTTGCGGCCACGGCCCGCGCCTCGTCCTCGTCGGCGCCGATCACCTCGACAATGACGCCGACCTCCTCGGGCAACTGCGATACCGGCTGGCTGCCGACGACGCCGCGGCCGTAGAAGCGGAAGAACATCTGATAAGGCCGCTTTGGATCGGGCGGCACCAACTCGCGCACCATGGCTTCGACGCTGGCGCCGATCTCGTCGGCCTTCTCGATGAACACGGGATCTGCCGAGCCCGCCACCATGATGGCGCGGGCACCGACGCGGGTGGCGCCCTCGATTTTGACGGAGAGTTGCTTGGTTGGCACCCAGCGGCCACCCGAGACGCGGCAGCGGCGCTCGTCCACGGCTTCGAACTTGGAGTTCTCCAGATAGAGCACACCCTCCGGCTCGGCGACGGAGAGCGGATCGGCCTGCTCGTAGAGACCGTGGGCGGCCACCGACATCGGCGTGGCGCGGCGAATGGGGTTCATGCTTTCGAGCACGAAGCTCTCGCCTTCGAGGGTGCCGAGCATGGCGTCGCGGCCACCGCCCTCGCAGCAGAGCGATGCGCACTCGATGATCTTGGCCATCTGCAGGGCCGGGCCGATGGGGAAGCCGAGGCGGGCGGGCAAGCAGGTGTAGATTGCCGTGTCGCAGGCGCGGCCGGCAATGATCACGTCGGGGTCGAGCGCCATGGCGCGGATGAAGGCTTCGGTGCCGGCTTGGCCGACGATTGCCGCAGCGCCGTCGATCTCCTCGTCAGTGAGCGCAGGGATCGGGCCGATTGATTGCACCTGGCCAGCGCGGGCCTTGGCCTTGAGTACGTCGCGCGGCATTTCCGAGCGGATGGTGGCCAAGCGGAACGCGAGGCCCTCCTCGCGGGCGATCTCGCGGACAATCTCCAGCGTCTGCTCGAGATGCGTGTCGGCGCCCGCGGTGCCAGCCGTACCGATGACGAGCGGCACCTTCATGGCCAAGGCGCCCGTCAGGCAAAACTTGAGATCGCGCTTGGTGGTGCGGTGGGCCGTGGCCAGCTTGCCCGAGCCCAGATAGTAGGGACCGGGATCGACCGAGCCCATGTCGGCGCCGATCAGATGCAGGTCGCGCTCGAGGCCGGCACGGAAGGCCTTCTCGGCAATGCCGTAACCGAGCTGGCCGGAAGCGGACAGAATCCGGAGCGGTCCACGCTCTTTTTCCCATTTCGCGATGACGCGTTTGAAGTTGCTCATATTCGATCTCGCTTGCTGTTCTTCGCCGGCCGCAGGGGGCAGACCCCAGTGGCGCTACATAGACCAAACTATGATCCTCTTGTGCGTCCCCCTCCCCAGCGGGGAGGGGTTAGGGGTGGGGAGATGATCCCACGACGGATGTCCGATCTTTGGCTGCAATCTCGTTGTTCTTGTCGCGATCCGTGCTTCAAGCTCGACACCCCACCCCTAGCCCCTCCCCTGAGGGGAGGGGGAGAACTGCGACGGGCGGAGCTTCCGAAGCTAGTGTCAATGCATCCCCTTGCTGAGGCCTCATATCTCTACATCCACCATGGGGCGATGCTGCTGGGCGCCATAGACGTCCGTGTCGCCCGGCGAGCCGGCGATGACGCGGCGCGGCAGCACGATCTTGATGGCGTTGGCGGCAGGATAAGGGATCACCTCGGCCTCGGGCACGCCGTAGCGCTGGGCGATGACATCGGGGCGCAGGCTCGCCGCATTGAGCGCGCGCTGGTACAACTTGGGATCATCGAACATCAGATCGATGGTCACCTGCGTCGGTCCCGCATTCTTCGAGCGGATGACGCGCGCAGCATCGCGCAATCGCATCGGGTTATCCTCCTTGGCAGGCGTGAACGGCCCGCAACCATAGGCATGCCGGAGCCAGCGGGCAAACGCTGACACCGAGCGGCTTGCGCAGGACAGGGCCCGTGATCCAGCATGGGTCAGCCGCATCCGGCCCCGAGGAGATACCCCATGCACACCCGTCCCGCCACGCCCGCCTATCCGCTGGGCCTGCGTCACGTCACGGGGCGCAATCGCCGCCTGCGTGAGTTGCTCGCTGGCGGCCTGGTCATGGCGCCCGGCTGCTTCGACTGCCTTTCGGGCCGACTGGTCGAGATGGGTGGCTTCCAGGCCGGCTACATTACCGGCTCCGGCGTGTCGATCAGCCAACTCGGCGCGCCGGACGTGGGGCTCGCATCGTTCTCCGAGGTCCTCGACCGCATGAAGCGCATCGCCGACGTGGTCTCGATCCCCCTCATCGCCGACATCGACACGGGCTTTGGCGGACCGCTCAACATCATTCGCACGGTGCGCGAGATGGAGCGCGCCGGGCTCGCGGGACTGCAAATCGAGGATCAGGAGGCGCCAAAGAAATGCGGCCATGAGATGGGCCGGCGGCTGGTGTCGGAGGCGGAGATGATGGCCCGCATCAAGGCGACGGCCGATGCCCGCGTCGACGCCGATCTCGTCATCGTGGCGCGCACCGATGCCCGCACGTCGCTCGGCCTCAACGCCGCGCTCGACAGGGCCGAGGCCTATCGCGAGGCTGGCGCCGACGTGCTGTTCGTCGAGAGCCCCGAGAGTGAGGCCGAGATGCGCAGCATCTGCGCCCGCTTCAAGGGCCGGGCGCCGACGCTGGCCAATCTGGTCGAGGGCGGGCGCACGCCGATTGTGCCGGCCGCCAAGCTCGCGGAAATCGGTTATGGCGTGGCGATTTATCCCAACTCGCTGACGCGCGTCTTTGCCCATGCGGGCCAAGCGCTGATGGCGGAACTGCGCGACACAGGCACCACGGCCGGCTTCGGCAACCGCATGCTGGATCACCGCCAATTGTGGTCGCTGTTCGACTATGACACCTGGTTGAGACTCGAGGCCGACTTCGCCAGCAAGCCCATCAATAGTAACCGTTAGTGCAAACTCCAAATCCCTCGAGGCCGATCCACGTCCCCCTCCCCAGCGGGGAGGGGTTAGGGGTGGGGCGATGATCTACGACGGACGCTGGGATTTGGCCCGCAGAATTTCGGTTTTAGAAGGCCATCATTGCTCCAGGTTCGACACCCCACCCCTGGCCCCTCCCCTGATGGGAGGGGGAAACAAGTGGCAATTTCGCAGTCCGAATACTCCTCGGCAGGCGAAGCCCCGGCATCGCTGTTCACCATGACTTCTCCTTGCCACGTCGGAGCGAAGCCGCTAGGCGAAGGACTTGATCCCGCGTTGTGCCCCGCTTCTTGAATCGATCGAGCCCCCATGCCCGCATCAGCCCTGATGAACGTAATGATCGCCGCTGTTCGCAAGGCCGGCCGCAGCCTGGCCCGCGATTTTGGTGAGGTCGAACAGTTGCAAGTCTCGGTCAAGGGGCCGGCCAACTATGTCACCGCCGCCGACATGAAGGCCGAGGAGATCCTGCACCGGGAACTTTCCAAGGGCCGCGAGGGCTACGGCTTTCTCATGGAGGAGCGCGGCGAGGTCAAAGGCGACGACAAAACCCATCGCTGGATCGTTGATCCCCTCGATGGCACCACCAACTTTTTGCACGGCATTCCGCTGTTCGCCATCTCACTGGCGCTGGAGCGGGAAGGGGAGTTGGTTGCCGGCGTCATCTACAATCCGATTCTCGACGAGCTTTACACCGCCGAGAAGGGCAAGGGTGCCTTCATGAACGACCGTCGCCTGCGGGTCGCCAACCGGCGCCTGCTGGCCGATTGCGTCGTCGGCACCGGCATTCCCAATCGCGGCCGCGAGGGCCACAAGCGCTTCCTGTCGGAGTGCGAGGTGGTGATGCGCGAGACCGCCGGCATCCGCCGCTGCGGCGCTGCGGCGATCGATCTGGCCTGGGTTGCCTCTGGTCGCTTCGATGGCTATTGGGACCAGAAGCTCGAGCCCTGGGACGTCGCAGCGGGCATCGTGCTCATTCGCGAGGCTGGCGGCCTTGTCACCGATCTCGCGGGCGCGCCAGCCAAGGCCGAAACCGGTGGCATCATGGCCGGCAACAAGCTCATCCACACACAGTTGATGGGGCTGGTTGGGAAGAAGTGAGGGGGCGGCGAAACCGCTGCCCCGCCACGTACGTTCCAACGGTGCGATAGCCGCGTCCGGAGTTGCGGCTGGCGCTGCCGAAATCGAGCTTGCCCGAAGGACTTTTTGTGACCGGCAGCCGATTCAGTGGCGGCGGCCAGCATTCGTGCTGCCATGGAGCGATGCTCAGTGCGCGCTCGTATTGACCGCCTCGCGCGCCGCCAATCGCGAGTAATGCAACAGGATTGTGACGGGGCGGAGATGATGCCGAGACAGTCAATGTGCCAATTTCCGGGTCACACAGGACACACAGTTTGTTGAGAAGACTTCATTTCTCTGCCTCAGACACTTGCTGCAAGACCTTAGTGCTGCACAGCCATTAGGCTGTGGCAAACCCAAGGGAGATGGGAACGTGATAACTTTGAAGCGCAGCGTCATCATTGCGGCCACTGCGGTAACCGTTGTCGTGACGACAGGCGACGTCGCATCGGCGCAGACCGCCCCAACGGAGCAGATCGTCGCCACCATGCGGACGCTTGCGGGAGGCCAGAAGGTCCGGCCGAGCGGAGCAAAGGGCCAATGTTTCACGGGTACGTTTACACCAACTGCTGAGGCCAAAGGATTGTCCGCGTCGTTGGTCTTCGAGAAGCCGTCGCGAGTCGTGGCGAGGTTCTCGGTTGGCAGCGGCAACCCCAAGGTCATGGATGGCAACAAGACGGTCAACCGTGGCTTCGCGTTCAGGATCGATGACGGCGGCAAGGGCCAGACGGAGTTCGTGATGGTCAATGCGCCCGTCAACTTCGTGAAGTCTCCTGAACAGATGCTTGCCTTCTTGCAGGCGCGTCTGCCCGGTACGGAGGGTCGACCTGATCCGGCCAAGATCAAGGCGTTCGCCGACGCCAACCCAGAGACACTGGCTCAAGGCAAGTATCTAGCAAGCCGTCCTGTGCCTGGCTCTTGGGTCGGTGTCAGCTACTGGGGCATTCACGGCTATACGCTCGTGAATGCAAGTGGCGCCAAGCAGCTTGTCAAATTCCAGATGGTGCCGACGGCAGGCGAGATCGGCTTGACGGACGACGAGGCCAAGGCCAAGCCGGCCGATTTCCTTGTCGAGGAGCTTACCAACCGCCTTGCGGCCAAAGCTCCTGCCGCGTTCGACATGATTGCCATCATGGGGCGGCCGGGAGACGAGAAAACCAATGCCACTGAGCAGTGGGTCGATGAAGACAAGCGTCCGCGCGTCAAGCTTGGCACACTCGCCATCTCAGCGATCGAGAAGAACGAGACCTGCGACGGCAGCATCTTTGATCCGTTGAACCTGGCGAAAGGGATTGCGGGGCCGACGAACGATCCCCTCTTCACCGAGCGCCAACCGGCCTATGCCATCTCGATCGGTCAACGTTTCTGATCTGTCCGCAAACCAGAGGTGGATCGGGCTACGGCCTGATCCATCTCGCTCGACCGCAGGCTGCGCGAGAAATGACGCCAAGGCCGAAACCGGTGGCATCATGGCCGGTAACAAGCTCATCCACACACAGTTGATGGGGCTGGTTGGGAAGAAGTGAGGGGGCGGCGGCATGATGGCGTGCCCTGCGCGATCGATGTTCGAGCGACAGCCCGTGACACCACAGATGGTCGTTCGCATCGGAGCAGTACACGCGGGCGTTTGATGGTTTGTGATGCTCCCCGATGACGCGACGAGCACGAGCGGGAAGGAGCGCCGGCGGAGACGCCCTCATTCGCGGCTTTGGGTCGCGCCAAGTGCAGTGTTTGACCCAAGGTACAAAGCCGTACGACGCCATCCGCGGCTAGCGGCGTCGCTGGCGAGGACAGAGCCAAGAGGCTGCGCGCAACCTCGTCACTCCGTCGTTGCGGCCTGCTTGGCAGCGCGCGACTTGGCGATGCGGTCGACGATCAGGATCGAAACTTCGTAGAGCGCGATCGTTGGCGCCATCATGGCCAGCATCGAGAACGGATCGGGCGGTGACAGGATGGCTGCGGCAACGGCAATGGCCAGCACGGCGTACTTGCGGAAGGCGCGCAGCTGATCACCGTCGAGGAAGCCCGAGCGGGCGAGCAGCGACAAAGCCACCGGCAACTGGAAGCAGACGCCGAAGCCGAGGATCAAGGTCATGATCAGCGACAGATAGTCGGCGACGCGCTGTTCGAGGACGATCGAGACGGGGCCGGTCGTCACCTGCATCTTGACGAAGAAGTACATCATGAAGGGCGTGACGATGAAGTAGACGATCAGCGCGCCGGCGATGAACAGCAGCGGCGTGGCGATGAGGTAGGGACGGAACGCGTCCTTCTCGTCCTTGTAGAGGCCGGGGGCGATGAACTTGTAGACCTGCAGCGCGATGTTGGGAAACGTGAGGCAAGTGGCGCCGAACAGGGCGAGCTTGATCTGCGTGAAGAAGTACTCCGGCGCGTTGGTGAAGATCAGGCGGATCTTGTCCTCGCCGGTGGCCCATTTGGCCGCCCACAGGTAGGGCTGTACCAGGATCATGAACAAGGCGTCGGCAAAGTAGAAGCAGATCACGAAGCCGATGACGATGCCGATGATGGTGTAAATGAGCCGCTGGCGCAGCTCCGTCAGGTGCTCCATCAGCGGCGCCTTGGAGGCGTCGATCTCTTCCTGGCCGGGTCGCTTCGGCTCCTCGCCCGGCGCGCTGGTGACGGTCATGTCCTGCATCGGCGTCAGGCTCCTCGATGGCGATTTAGATCAGTGTCTGTGCGCATCGCATCGCTTTCGGGCACCTTCCCCTCCCCCTCGTGGGGAGGGGCTAGGGGTGGGGGGATCGAGCTTGGCGCAACCCACTCGGTCAACGCTTTGCGTCTCCACCCCGCCCCTAACCCCTCCCCTGATGGGAGGGGGACGCGATCGTGATCCAAGGCATGTGGACCTTGCCCTGACAGGCGAGCCACGTGACTGACGACCCAGTCGGGCACAAACAGCCACGTGGCGACGAGGGCGACGAAGAACACGCGGAAGGCCACGGTATCATAGATGGAAGCATTGAGCGAAATCGTGAGGTCCAATTCGCTACGGAAGAGTGCAGCGAGCCCAAACGGCGCCACGGCAAAGAGACATAGTGAACTGCCCAGCGCGAATAACACCGCAGGCAGCAAGCCTAGCCATAACAGCCGATCTTTGAGCGTCGAGAATTGGTCAGCCAGAAACCGCAAGCCAATGCGATAGGTCGCGATGGGAAACGTCAGTACGATTGCTCCGAACAACGCGAGTTTCATTTGGGTGAAAAAGTACTCCTGAGAATGGCCGCAATGATGGCATTGAGTGAAGCGACCAAACACAGATTGAACTGCGAAGCGATACGGCTCGACCAATACACCGTAGAGCCGGTCCGCGAAGCAAATGCACAATCCAAATGCGACGAGAAACACGACCGCGATTGGCCACAGCAGTTCCCAAGCATCAGGCTTTTGCTGCGGGGGCACGTTAAGCTCCCACCTTTTCGGGGATGGGTGTCGGGGCGGGAGTAGGGGTTGAGGCGGGAATTGGCTCGGGCTTCGGAGAGGCGGCAGCGACGGCGGCTGAAAGCGCGGCATCGGCCGCTGAAGCTTCCGGCGCCGGTAGCGCGGTCATGTCCTCGCTGACGTAGGGTTCGGGATCGCCTTTGACGGTGGCGCTGATATCATTGAGCGTGCCCGTCGCCTCCGACTTGATGGCGTCGGCTTCCATCTGCACGGCGGTCTCGGCCTCGCGCATGGCGGTCTCCGCCTCCCGGCCGAAATCCTCCACCTGCTTTTTCAGGTCAGCGATCTCGCTCTCGCGCATGGCGTCGTCGAACTGGGCGCGGAATTCGGCGGCCTGACGGCGCATCATGCCGACATAGCGGCCAATCGTCCGCAGCAGTTGCGGCAGATCCTTCGGCCCCACGACCAGCAGCGCGATCACCGCGAGCAGGAACAGTTTGCTGGAAGAGAGGTCGAACACCGGGCACTCCGGTCAAAGGCGCTACGGGGACGGCAAGCTCAGAAAAACAAATGCGCCGCATGGGTTAAGGGCCCCTTGCGGCGCTCGCAGCTTAACAGTGGGGCGCGGAGGCCGGCAGATCAGCCTGGCGGGACTGGGGCCCGCAGTTCAGGTGGCCTTGCTGCCTTCCGCGGTCGACGCGGGTTTGGTGGCCTGCTCATACGGCTTGGCCGCGTGCTCCAGCGGTTTGGGCGGCGTGGGCGTGGCAGCGGGCGCGTCGGGCTTCTTGGCCACGTCGTCGTCGTCCTGCATGCCCTTTTTGAAGGTTTTGATGCCCTTGGCCATGTCGCCCATGAGCTGGGGGATTTTACCCGCCCCAAACACAAGCAGAACTATGGCCAGAACAATCAGCCAGTGCGAGAGACTCATCGAACCCATCGACGCAAACTCCTTGGGCTTTGCGCGCCGTTGACAGTGGTCCCTTTATCGCAGAAATGCCCCCCCCGGGCAAGGGAAGGTGGCGGTCGATGGCGAAGTCCGCTGTGAGGCGGTTAACTCGGTGAATAACATGGATTTTTTCAATACCCGCCGAGGCCTCGATGCCGTGCGGCGGCGTGACCGGAACGAGCATTTTTTCGGTGCCTCTCGGGTCGCGGCGCCAGCCAGAGCGCTGTCAGGCGGGGAAAATGGCGGCCACAGCGGCCAACTGAACGCGTGTCATCTCCCCGTCCGTGTGAAGTCTGCCGAGGCTCACGCGGACGCCGGCTCGTTAACCTCGGCTGGAAACACTAGCACGCGCTCGGGATCGACGGTCACGCTGACATCGCCGCCGTGTGTCGGCACCTCGCTCTCGCGCATGCGGCTTCGGAGTGGGATGTCGAAGCCCTCGACCGCCAATTCCACGATGGCGGCGTCGCCGAGATAGCGGATATCGAGGATGCGGGCCGGCCGGCCCTCGTTGGCGGGGCCGAGCTTGATGGCGCGCTGGCGCAGGCACAGGATGGCGTCCTCGCCCTCGGCGATTTCAGGCACCACAAACGTGCCGACCGGCGTGCGCAGGGCGCCACCCACAACCTTCCAGGGAACTTCGTTCACCTCGGAAAACAACCGGGCAACGAAGATATCGACGGGGTTGCGATGCAACTCACGGGCCTTGCCGACCTGGACGATACGGCCCGAGCGCATGACGGCGATGCGGTCTGCCAGCCGCATGGCCTCATCCGGATGGTGGGTGACGATCATCGAGGTGGCGCGGGTTTCCCGCAGCAGCGATTTGGTTTCCTCCTGCAGTCGTTCGCGCAGTTGCACATCGAGCCCGGAGAACGGCTCGTCCATCAAGACCACGGCTGGCCGCGGCACCAGGGCGCGCGCCAGCGCCACCCGCTGCTGCTCGCCGCCCGACAGCACGTGCGGATACTGCCGCGCCGCATGCGCCAGACCGACCCGCGTCAGAATGGTCATCGCCTCGCGTTCGATCTCGCCTTCGGGCAGCGAGCGCAGGCCAAAAGCCACGTTGTCGAGAATGGTCAGATGTGGAAACAGGGCGAAGTCCTGGAACATCAGGCCGACGCTTCGCTGCTCCGGCGGCACGAAGCGCGTGGGGCCCGCAACCTCGCGATCGGAGATCAAGACTCGGCCTGCCGATGGTTTTTCGATGCCGGACGCGATGCGCAGCAGCGTGGTCTTGCCGCAACCGGAGGGGCCGAGCAGGCACACCACCTCGCCGGGGGCGATGGCCAGCGACACGCCCCGCAGTGCCAGCGTCTCGCCATAGCGCCGCTCGACCGCCTCGAAGGTGAGGCTGGCGGCAAAGGTTGCGCGCGCCCGCCCGGCTGGTGCATTGGCCAGGGTCGGAGCCGGCGCGGTGGCCGGCCGGAAGCGGCGCAGGAAGTTGGGAAGCTTACTCAACGTTGCCTCGTCGGAGCCGGCACAGTCGCGGCGCGGCTTCATCGGGATCGTAGGCAGGGCCGCGCCCCGGGTCAACGTGGCGCCGCGAGAGCGGTCAACGCACGTAGGCGCCGGTGCGGCTGTCGTAGGAGCGCTCATCCTCCATCACCAGGACGCGAGCCCAGGGGTTGTTGCGGGCGTACTCAAGGGCATAAGCGTCGGTGACGGGATACTTGGTGGCCTCGATCGGCAACTTGAAGCCGATGATGTAGACTGGCACACCGCGGATGGCGAGGTTGGCGGCGTGCTGCGTCTCCTCGGCGTCGAACATGGCATCCTCGATGACGGCATAGACCGGTTTCAGGTCCGGTCGGCGCTTCATGACCAGATTCCATTTGGCGGCGTTATTCTTGGCGACGAACCCGGCGCCACCGGCGCGAATGGCGTCGACGATCGATTCGAGGCGCACGCCACTGAAGCGGTGCGTATTGTCGAAATGGATATAATCGGCCCCGAGTCTGACCAGGCGCTTGACGTCCTCGGTCAACGCCAGGAAATCGCGTGGGCTGTCGTATTTGCGCAACCACTCGCCGGACTTGACGCTGCCCCAGGCGCGACCACCGCCGCCGCCGACGTGATAGGCCGTGATCCGACCGCCGGCCTTTTTCACGGCCGCGACGGCCTCAGCGGCGCCCTCCTTGTCGAGGTCGAACTCGAAGATGACGATGCCGGCCGCGCGAGCCGTGGCGATGTCGGTCTTGGTCGGCGGACCTTCGAGCGAGGAGAAGATGTCGGCGCGGGCCGGGGCAAGGCAGACAACGAACACGGCAACCAGAAGGGCGCCGGCTCGCAGCAAGTTGCGCCATGCGACGGGGCTTGCGTTCGTCATCGTGGTCTCCGCCTGGCTCAGTCCTTCGACCGATCACCGTCGGCGGGCGGCGCAGCTTCACTGGCGTCGCTCTCGTCGGCATCGTCGCTTGACAGCGGCTCGAGGGGCAACTCCTCTTGCGTGTCCGGCTCATCCTCGAGCGGCAACTCGTCGGGCATCAAAGCTGCCACATCGGTGGGCGAGGGCACCGTGAAGTCGGGCGGCAGGTTGGCATCGAGCAGACCGGCGCCCTTGAGATCGGCGAGGCCCGGCAACTCCTTGATGTTGTCGAGCGAGAAATGATCGAGGAAGGCGTCGGTGGTGCCGTAGGTCAGCGGTTTGCCCGGCGCCCGGCGGCGACCGCGCGGTCTCACCCATCCGGTTTCCAGCAGGATATCGATGGTGCCTTTCGACGTGTCGACGCCGCGAATGGCCTCGATCTCGGCGCGCGTGACCGGCTGGTGGTAGGCGATGATGGCCAGTGTTTCCAGCGCTGCGCGGGAGAGACGGCGCTCCTCGATCGCGTGCTTCTCGAGCAGGTAGGCCAGATCCTCGGCCGTGCGGAACGCCCACTTGCCCGCAACGCGCACCAGATTGATGCCGCGGCCGGCGTACAGGCCTTTGAGTTCATCGAGTAGCGCCGTCACGTCGCCACCGGCCTTGAGGTGGCTTGCCAGATGCGCTTCGTCGAGCGGCTCGGACGCGGCGAACAACAGCGCCTCGAGAATGCGCAGCTTCTCGCGGCGGTCCGCTGATGGCAGCGCGGCGACGTTCGAGGGCAAGCCATGGCTGGTCGCGGCAGTCGCTGCAGGCGGTGCCATTGGCGGTGCTTCGCCTGCATCATTATCGCCGTGCTCAATAGACGACGAGTCGTCCATCTCCTCCGCATCGTTGTCGACGCGAACGTTCAGCTTGGGCGGCTCCATGCGCTTCCCCGTCGTTTTACGGCTATCCTTCACGCACGCGCCTCACTCGACATCGCCTCACACCGAAATGCGAAAGTAAAAGACTCGCGACAGCCCCCTCACCCCGACCCTCTCCCCAGGGGGAGAGGGAGACGTAGCGCAGAGCCTTTCGGCTCTTGGCCTCTCCCCTCGGGGAGAGGCCGGCGCGCCTTCACCACCTGCTCCAATGCCAACACAACGAGCGCGCCGGGTGAGGGGGCTTGAGGCCAAGTCAGTCTGTTCGCACGACGGTATCACACACTCACACCACCGACTTCAGCCGATCTGCTCCCACTCCGCGCCAGTTTCGCGGCGACGCATGTAGATCGGTGCGAACGGCGCCGCCTGCCGCAGATCGATCATGCCTTCGCGCGCCATCTCCAGCGAGGCACCGAACGAGCTGGCGATGGCGGTGCGGCTCTGCTCCGGGCTCGGCAGATATTGCTCGATGAACATATCGAGCTGAAACCAATCGCCGGACGACGCGCCGACGAGGCGTTCGAGCCGCGTGCGCGCGTCCTTGATCGACATCACGGTGCGGCGCTTGACGACGTGCGCGCGCTTGATGGTGGTGCGCTTGCGCTGCTCGGCGTAGGCCTTGATCAGGTCGAAGATCTCGGCCGAATACTCGCGCTCGCGAATGGTTTTGGTGCCCTCCGGCATGCCGCGCGCGAAAACGTCGCGGCCAAGCCGCTTGCGCGTGAACAGCTGCGCTGCCGCCTTGCGCATGGCATCGAGGCGCATCAGGCGGAAGGCGATGCGCGCGGCCAGCTCGTCGGGTGTCGGCTCGTCGCCCTTCTTGTCCTCGCGCGGCAGCAGCAGGCGCGACTTCAGGAACGCGAGCCAGGCCGCCATCACCAGATAGTCGGCGGCCAACTCGAGGCGCAACTTCTGTACCTCGGCGATGAAGGCCAGATACTGGT
Source organism: Hyphomicrobiaceae bacterium (assembly GCA_046154645.1). GTDB lineage: Bacteria > Pseudomonadota > Alphaproteobacteria > Rhizobiales > Hyphomicrobiaceae. The sequence continues at coordinate 19,535 of JBJXDZ010000099.1, read as the reverse complement.
CGACCAGCGCCACCATCGAGATGTGTGCCAGATCCACCTTCTGCGTGCGGGCCAGCGCCAGCAGCAGATCGAGCGGCCCTTCGAAGCCCTCGACGTCGACCTTCAGCATCTCGCCGGGCGAGCGCTCGTCGTCGCTGGAGGATGCATCGCCCCAGCCGGCAGTCGGATACGCAGCAGCCGTCGCCGCATCGGGTGCAGGCGTCGCTACAGTCGGGCTCACCGGAGACGGGTCTCCCGAACCATTCGACGTCTCGCTGCTGTCCGGCTCGCTCATTCCGTCCTCAGGCTGGCCGTCTCCAGACGGCAATCCACAGGCTGTGAACAGGTTATCTACACTGATTCAGGCGATCGGTGCCAAAAGGCGCGCCGTCGCAGCCTCGGCCTCGGCGAGATTGAAGGCCGAGCGCGGCGCCTGGGCCACGGCGAGGGCGCGCGCGAAGCGCTGGCTGGCGCGGCCGCTCAGGACAGGCGATGCGGCGGCGACCTCGCGCATCTCGGCGAGGTCGCCATTGCAATGCAGCGCCAGATCCGAGCCGGCCGCGAGCACACGTCGCGTACGCTCCGTAAAGGTGCCCGTGAGCGCCTGCATCGAAAGATCGTCGCTCATCAAGAGGCCGTCGAAGCCGATGTGGCCGCGCATGATGTCGTGCGTGACGGCGAGCGACGTACTGGCGGGCTCGATGGCGTCGAGAGCGGTGTAGCGCACATGCGCCGTCATGGCGGCGGGCAGATCGGCCAGCGCCTTGAAGGGCGCGAAGTCGCTGCGGACGAGATCGTCGCGGGATGTGGTGACGGTCGGCAATTCATGATGGCTGTCGGCGCCGGCGCGGCCGTGACCGGGAATATGTTTCATCACGGGTAGAATGCCGCCGGCCATCAGTCCTTCAGCGACGGCGCGGCCAAGCGCGATGACAACTGCGGGATCGCGGCTGTAGGCGCGATTGCCGATGATGTCGTGCGCCCCGGCAACCGGCACATCGAGCACGGGCGCGCAACTCGTGTTGATGGCGAAGCCGGCGAGATCCTCGGCCGTGAGCCGTGCGACGAGACGGGCGGCGTGGCAGGCAGCGGGGAGGTCGCCGTCATGATGCGCCATGAACGCGGCGGCGGGCGGCAGCAGGCGGGCGAGCGGCGGTCGCAAGCGCTGGACGCGGCCGCCCTCCTGATCGATCAGCACCAAAAGGTTGTCATGTCCGACGGCGGCCTTGAAGTCGGCGACCAACGCCGTGATCTGCGGCTGCGAGGCGCAATTGCGGGCAAACAGGATCAGGCCCGCAGGCTGTGTCTCATTGACGAAGGCGCGCTCGTCACGCGTGAGTTCCAGTCCGGATACACCAGTAATGAAGGCTCTCTGCATGGTGGTCGGCTGCTCCACGTCGGCGCGCTGATGCTTGACTTGAGCAACGCCCGGCTCGCCTGACGCGCTCACTGCAAAACGCCAACGGCGACCCGTCAAGGTCGCCGCGCACACGTGACATACTTAAGGCGCCACGAGATCAGCCTCAATAGGCCATCGGGAAGCAGTCCTTGTAGCCCTGATCCTTCAGCTGCTTGCACAGCGAGTTGGCGGCTTCGCGCGAGCCTGGCGGCCCAACGATGGAGCGGAACCAGATGCCTTTCTCGCCGAGGTTGACTTCACGCACGTCGGTTGGGCGGTTGCCGAGCACCTCGCCGTATTTCTGGTGCAGGTCGGCATAGCTCTTCAAGGCGTCTTCACGGGACTTGCGTGACGTCAGCACCGTCACATACCCGTTGGCGCCGGGCGCCTTCGCCGCGGTTGCGGGCGCTGCAGACGTCGGCGTCGCCGCTGTTGGTCCACCGACACCCTGCTGTTGCGCCACCAGATCATCACGTGGCGCAGCTTTCTTCTTGACGGGAACAGGGGCAGCGGCGGCCGGTGTCTCGGCCTTGGTTTCGGGCTTGACCTTCGGCAGGGGCAGCTCGGCCACCTTCGGCTGTGCCGGAGCTTTCTGCACCGGCGTGACCGGCGGCGCGGCCTGGCGCTCCTGCGGGGCTGGCCCGCGCAATTCAGGCCGCGCGGCCGGCGGCGGCACGCCCTCGATCACCAGGCCCGGTACGGCTGCCGGCGGCGCAGATGGTGTGAGTGTGCCGTCGCGATTGACGATCACCGTTTGCACTTTACGTGGCGCTTCGGCATCGACGGGCGCCGTCGGCGCTGCAGCGGGCGGCGCGGCGGCGGGGGCCTGCGTGGCGCCGCCCTTGTCCTCGAGGCGACCGGAGAACACCTTCTTGTCGGTGTGCGGCACTTCCTTGCCGCCTGGGTCGGCCGGCTTGGTGCGAGTCGGCCTGTTGTCGGCCTTGACGATCGGCGTCGTCGCCGTGCCCGCCGTGGTGACGAATTTCTTGTAGCCGTAGGCCAGACCACCACCGAGCGCGATGGCACCGATCAGGGCGCCAACAACCAGGATCGCACGCGGACGACGTGGGGCTTCCGCCTCCTCCTCGTCGAAAGCGGCATTGGGATCGGCCTGATCGTAGCCGTGGGCCTGGCCTGCTTGCGTCGGATCGCCGTAGCCATGCTGGACGCCGGCCTGATGCGGCTGATGCTGATGCGCCACCGGATCATAGGCCGGCTCGGCATAGTGGGCAGGCTGCGCGTGCGTGTAGCCTTGACCGGGAGGCGCCCAAGTCTGGGCATTGGCTTGTGCCCAGCGAGGATCAGCGTGTGCCGCGTGCTGCGGTTCGACTGGCGGATAGCCGAGTTGAGGGGCTGGCGCTGGGTGACCGCCGGGCGGCGGATACTGCGATAGATCCCAGTGCCGGGGATCGGCCGGCTGGCCGGCATGACCGTAGTGGGCGTTCGGATCGTGTGCCGGCGCCTCGTGCGGCTGGGGGTAATGGCCAGCGTAGCCGGCTGGTGCGGCGGCGGCCTGCTGATAGGCGCGCTGGTCATAGGCCGCCTGCTGCGCGGCTTGCGACTGCGGATCGACGTGCAATTGGGTATCGAAGCGATCATAGGCAGGCGCCGGCGCCGGCGGAGCATAGCGCTCATATCCGGCCGGCTGATGCCCCTGCTGGTGCTGGGCATACGGGTCACTGCCCGGCTGGGCGTAGGGCTGCCCGGGGTAGGCTTGCCCCTGTGGGTGCGGCGGTGCCGTCGGGTAATCCTGCTGCGGATAGTAAGCGGCTGGATCAGCGACCGGCTGGCCTTGATAGGCAGGCGCAGGTTGCGCATGACCCTGATAGGCCGGTTGGCCTGGATGGGCATAGCCGGCATGCGGGTCAGCCGGGTATGCCGCCGGTTGTTGCGGCACGCGTGCCTGCTGCGCTGCCCAACGCTGGTTCGGGTCTAGCGGGCGGCCATAGGCATCCACCTCGGCGCCGGGATTCGCCGCCTGCTGGGCCGAGCCAAACTGCTGCGTGGAGGTCGTCGACCGTGCCATCGTGGCTTCCCCTCGCCGTATCGTATCCGCGTCATCATGGGCTCCCACCCATGGCGCGATTCGCAATGCGATTATCGCATCTCTTCTGGCGCTTTCACGCCCAGGATGCCGAGCCCCGTTGCAATCACCTGTGCACAAGCCTTGACCAGACACAAGCGCGCGGCCGTGAGAGTGCTGTCATCTGCCTGAATATACCGCAAATATGGCGAATCATTGCCGCGTGCCCATTGGCCGTGGAAAGCCTGTGCAAGATCATTGAGGTAGAACGCCAGCCGGTGCGGCTCATGGACCCGGGCAGCACCCTCGATGAGGCGGGGGAATAGCGCCAGCCGCTTCAGCAGGTCGAGTTCGCCCGCATCGTTGAGCTTGGCCAGATCGGCGCCGCCAAAATCGGCCGTGGTCACGTCCAAAGCGGGAAAGGTATCCCGGGCGGCGCGCAGCACCGACTGCGCGCGCGCGTGCGCATACTGCACATAAAACACCGGGTTGTCCTTCGACTGCTCTACCACCTTGGCGAGATCGAAATCCAACGTGGCGTCGTTTTTGCGGTACAGCATCATGAAGCGCACGGGATCGCGGCCAACCTCGTCCACCACCTCGCGCAGCGTCACGAAGGTGCCCGCCCGCTTGGACATTTTCACGGGCTCACCGGCCCGCAACAGCCGCACCAGCTGGCAGACCTTGATGTCGAGTTCGGCCTTGCCGTCGGAGAGCGCCTTGACGGCCGCCTGCATGCGTTTGACGTAACCGGAGTGGTCGGCGCCGAACACATTGATCAGATTGGTGAAACCGCGCGCGATCTTGTTGTGGTGATAGGCCATGTCGGAGGCGAAATAGGTGTAGCTGCCGTCGGACTTGAGCAGCGCCCGGTCGACGTCGTCGCCGAAGTCGGTGGCCCGGAACAGTGTCTGCTCGCGGTCTTCCCAGTCGCCGTCGTCGTGGCCTTTCGGCTTCTCCAGGCGGCCCTGGTAGACGATGCCCTTGCCCGTCAATTCCTTGATCGTCTCGGCCACCTCGTCGCGATTACCGGAGGTCAGCGAGCGTTCGGAGAAGAACACATCGTGGCGGATGTTGAGGGCGGCCAGATCGTCCCGGATCTCGGCCAGCATGGCGTCCATGGTGGCGGCGCGCACGTCGGGCAGCCAGTCGGCCTCCGGTTTGCCAAGCAGGCTCTTGCCGAATTTCGCCGCCAGCGCCGCGCCGACCGGCTTCAGGTAGTCGCCGGGATAGAGGCCCTCGGGAATGGCGCCGATGTCCTCGCCGAGCGCCTCGCGGTAGCGCAGGAACGCCGAGCGGGCGAGCACGTTCACCTGCGCCCCGGCATCGTTGATGTAGTATTCGCGCGTCACCTTGTAGCCGGTGAAATCGAGCAGGCTCGCCAGCGCATCACCGAACACGGCGCCGCGGCAATGGCCGACATGCATCGGCCCGGTGGGATTGGCCGACACGAATTCGACGTTCACCGCGCCACCGCCGCCGAGCGTGCTGCGACCGTAGGTGTCGCCGGCTGCAAACACCTGCCGGATGACATTGTGCCAGGCGGCGGGGTGCAAGGTGATGTTGAGGAACCCCGGCCCCGCCACCTCGACCTTCGCCAGCTCCGGGTCAGTGGCCAGCTCGGCCCGCAGCTTGTCGGCGATGTCGCGCGGCTTCATGCGGGCGGGCTTGGCCAGCACCATGGCAGCATTACAGGCAATATCGCCGTGGCTCGCATCCTTGGTCGGCTCGACATCGACGGTCGACAGATCCAGATCGGCCGGCAGCACGCCATCGCGCTGCAGCGCAGCAAGAGCGTTGGCAATGCGAGTCGCGACATCCGCGAACACGGTCATGAGATCCTCGGGTGGGCCAGAGTAGTGGGCAGCAGCGCTGTCAAGGCGCACTGCAACAAGCATCAGCCCGCCTAGCTTAGATACGGGGCCTCGTCAAACAGCGGGATCTGCGATCTATGGCACGTGCCCACTCAAATCCTGTTCTGACTGCCATAAATCTGGTCAGCGCCGGCCAATGTGGTCTAGTCTGGGTGCAAGCGTGGCGCCGGGCTGGTCTGGTCGGCACACGAAAACTGAGGGAGGCTCTGAGTGAAAAACAATTCTACAACTGTTGGATATCTGGCCGCAGTGGCTATGGCACTGACCACCGGTGCCGGTATCGCCCTGGTGGGCTCGTCGCCCGCGTCGGCACAACCGAAGGTCTGTGACAGTCCGAAGCAGATGCAGGGCTTCAAGACCTGCGCCAACGTCGAGAAAGCGGAAGCCGAAGGCGCCGTAACGCTGTACTCGACCGATCCCGAGAAGGGGCAAGTCGCTCTCCTCAAGGCGTTCACCGACCAGTTCCCGAAGATCAAGACCAGCTACGTCCGCCTGCAGGCCGGCGCGCTCTATGCCAAGATCCTGGCCGAGCGCCAAGCGAAGTCGTTCACGGCCGACGTGCTGAACATTTCCGATGTCGGCATGGTGCAGGACTTCCAGCGCCGGGGCGGACTCAAGCAGTACATGTCGCCGGAGATGGCGGCCTACAAGCCGCAGTACAAGAGCACGCCTGAAGGCTTTTTCACCGCCTCGTGCATCATCACCGCCGGCATCGCCTACAATCCCAACTTCGTGAAGCCGGAAGAGGCACCGAAAACGTGGGAGGATCTGCTCAGCCCGAAGTGGAAAGACGCCATCAACGTCAAAGTTTCCAACTCGGGCCTGCAGCATGCCACCTGGTTCGTGCTGAAGCCGATCCTGGCCAAGGACTATTTCGAGAAGTTCGGCGAGAACAAGCCGCGCGCCTTCGACAGCTACGTGCAGCAGTATGGCCGCCTCGTCGATGGCCAGGACAAGGTCATCATGGCCGCCCAGTACTCGGGCTTCATCGAGTTCAAGGCCAAGGGCGCACCTGTCGCCTTCACCTTCCCGGCCACAGGCGCACCAGCGACGCAGCAGAGCCTCGGCGTGGTCGCCGACGCGCCGCACCCGAACGCCGCTGAACTGTTCCTCGATTGGTATCTGTCGCCGGCTGGCCAGAAGGTCTATTCCGAGGTGCTGTTCAACCACTCGCCGCGCGAGGACGTCGGCCCGCCTCCGGGCGGCGTGCCGATCAAGGAGATCAAGGTGCTCGTGCCGCAGGACACCGAGGCTTACGAGAAAAGCCGCCCGGAGTTCGCGAAAGAGTGGGATAAGATCGTCGGCGCCCGCAAGTAAGTGAGCGTTTCTGCAGCTCGGGTCGACCGGAACCCCGGCCGGCCCGAGCGCATGTCTGGACCGAGGGCACCATGCAGAAAGCCGTCGTCGAGCACACCGCAGACGAGATCAGGACGCGCTTTGGATGGCAGACACCGGTGACGGTGCTGATCATTCTGGTGGTCGGCTTCTTCGTCGTGCTGCCGATTCTGTTCCTGGTCGAGAAGGCCTTCAACGTTGGCGACCCCTTGTCGTTCCCGGCCTCGGAGTACGGCACCACCAACCTGCTGTCGCTCTTCACCGAAGACTACGACATCATCCTCAATACGATTTACGTGGCGCTGATGGCGACAGTGATGGCCATCTTCTTCGGTTTCACGATCGCCTGGATTCTCACCCGCACCAACGTCGCTGCCCGCGAGAAGCTCGAGCGGCTGATGGAGGTGCCCTACTACATGACGCCACTGGTCGGAGCCCTCGCCTGGGCCGTGCTCGCCAGTCCCAAAAACGGGTTTCTCAATCAGGTCTGGCAGAATGCCGGCGGCAAAGGCGATCTGTTCGACATCTACACGCTTTTCGGCATCGCGTGGGTGATGGCCCTGTTCGAGGGCACGGTCGCCTACGTCATGATCTCGGCGTCGATGAAGTCGATGGACCCCGCGCTCGAAGAGTCGGCGCGTGTGATGGGGGCCTCGAAGCTGCGCACCACGCTCACCGTGACCTTGCCGCTGGTGCTGCCGGGCGTGCTCGGCGCCACGCTGTTCGTTTTTGCGGAAATGCTTGGTTCGTTCGCCGCAGCGCTGGTGCTCGGCATTCCCGGGCGCATTTACGTCGTCACCACGTCGATCTGGAGCACGGTCGAGGCCTTCCCACCCAACTACGGCAAAGCTGCCGCCATGGGCCTGTCGCTGTTCCTAGTCATGGTGGCGATGCTGACCTTCTATCGCTGGGTGGTGAACCGCGGCAGCTACGCGACGATCACGGGCAAGGCGTTCCGGCCGCGCCCCATGGACATGGGCCGTGTCACCTGGGTGCTGTTCTCGCTGTGCCTGCTCTACATCTTCCTGGCCGTCATCCTGCCGGTGGCAGCCTTGCTGCTGACGTCGTTCCAGACCTTCGCCACCGTCATCCTGTCGCAAGCCAAATTCACCTTCGCCAACTACCAGGAGGCCTTTGCCCTGGGACCGGTGCGGGCGGCGCTCGGCAACAGCATCATGCTGGGCCTTGGCGTGGCGACGATCGGCTCGGTGGTCATGGCCCTGCTGGTGTGGATCATCTACCGCTCGACCATGCGCGGGCGTGGCATCATCGAATATCTCGCCATGTTTCCCTCCTCCGTGCCGCGGCTGGTGTTCGGCCTCGGCCTGCTGTGGGCGTGGATCAACATGCCCGGCGGCCTGTACGGCACCTTATGGCTGCTCGGCATCGCCTACTTCACGGTTCTGTTGCCGTTAGGCGTGCGCACCATCGCCGGTGTGGTGCTGCAGATCGACAAGAGCCTCGAAGAATGCGCGCGGGTTTGCGGGGCCGGGTGGGCCTATCAGATGCGCACGGTCACCTTGCCGCTGCTGAAACCGGGCATTATCGCAGCGTGGATGCTGCTGTTTGCCGCTTCGGTGCGCGAGGTCGGGGCCTCGCTGCTGCTCATGGGGCCCCATTCCAAAGTTATCGGGCCGTCCATCGTTGCCACCTGGGCCAACTCGGGGACACAGCTCACCGCCGCCATGGCCTTGATCCAGACGTTCGTCGTGATGCTTGCTCTCATCATCCTGTTCCGGGTCACCCGCGGTATCAACAAGGAGCTGATGTGACTGCATCTCACGAGCCGAAGGCCACCCGCATCGACGTCAAGGATCTCGTGGTGCGCTATGCTGGCGACGTCGTCGCCGTCAACGGCGTCAGCTTCACGGTCGGCCAGGGCGAGCACGTGACGCTGCTTGGCCCGTCGGGTTGCGGCAAGACGACGACGCTGCGCGCCATTGCCGGCCTGGAGCCACCCACGGGCGGCTCGATCACCGTCGATGGGCGCACCATGTACAGCGCCGCCCAGCGGATCAACGTGCCGACCGAGGGCCGCGGCATCTCGATGGTGTTCCAGTCCTACGCCGTGTGGCCGCACATGTCGGTGTTCGACAACGTCGCCTACGGCCTGCGCGTGCGCAAGCAGACGGGCGATGAAATCAAGGCGAGTGTCGAGCGGGCGCTGGGCCTCGTGCAGATGCGCCATCTCGCCGAGCGGGCAGCGTCGAAACTCTCGGGCGGCCAGCAGCAGCGCGTGGCACTGGCCCGCGCCATCGCCTTCTCGCCGACGGTGGTGCTGTTCGACGAGCCGTTGTCCAATCTCGACGCCAAGCTCAGGGCCGAGATGCGGGTGGAATTGCGCGAGCTGCAGAGCCGGCTCGGCATCACCTCGGTCTATGTCACCCACGACCAGGAGGAGGCGCTTGCCATCTCCGACCGCGTCATCGTGATGAACGTCGGCGTCATCGAGCAGATCGGGACACCGCTGGAAATCTACAATCGCCCGCGCAACCGGTTCGTCGCTGATTTTGTCGGCTCGGCGAACCTGATCAAGGGCCGTGTGCGGGGCCCCGCCGACGCTGGCCGCATTGTGTTCGAGACCGTGGGCGGGCAGGTGCTGAACGCGGTGGCGCCGGCCAAGCTGACCGGCCGCGAGACCGAGGTCGCCGTGCGCACGGCCTACATCGGCATCGGCGATGGCCAACCCGGCGACAACCTGCTGGCGGGAACCATCCGGCGCAGCATGTTCCACGGTGATTTCGTGCAGTACGTGGTCGATTGTGCCACGGGCCCCGTGATTGTCCGCCGGCCGCCGACCAACCAGATTGCGGAGGGCACGCCCGTATCGCTGACGTTCCCGGCCCAGTCCTGCGTGCTGCTGGAAGCTTGAAGCAGGCGGGGCTCCAGGAGCCCCGTTGATCGCCGGCTTGGCCGACACCCCCGCAACCGTTCGCGACGCCCTGGCGGCCCTCCGCAAAGGGCCGCACTGACACACCCTTGTCCGGCCGGGCCACATGGCCTAAGGCCGGCATGCCGTGCCTCAGGAACCATGCGCCCATGATTCGCCTCGACAACATCAGCAAGCAGAACGGCCACCAGATCGTCTTCATCGAGGCGTCGGCAGCCTTGCAGAAGGGCGAGAAGGTGGGCCTGGTCGGCCCGAACGGGTCCGGCAAGACGACGCTGTTCCGCCTGATCGTTGGCCAGGAGCAACCGGACGAAGGCCAGATGGCGGTCGATCGCGGCATCACCATTGGCTATTTCAGCCAAGATGTAGGCGAGATGGCGGGCCGAAGTGCCGTGTCCGAGGTGATGGACGGCGCCGGCCCAGTGAGCGCGCTGGCGGCCGAACTGAAGGAGCTCGAGGCCGCCATGGCCGATCCCGCCCGTGCCGACGACATGGACGCCATCGTCACCCGTTATGGCGAGGTGCAGGGCCGCTACGAGGAGCTGGACGGCTATGCCCTGGAAGGCCGCGCGCGCGAGGTCATGGCCGGCCTCAGCTTCTCCCAGGAGATGATGGACGGCGACGTCGGCGCCTTGTCGGGCGGCTGGAAGATGCGCGTGGCGCTGGCCCGCATCCTGCTCATGCGTCCCGATGCCATGCTGCTGGACGAGCCGAGCAACCATCTCGATCTCGAGAGCCTGATCTGGCTGGAGCAGTTCCTCAAGGACTACGAAGGCCTCCTCGTCATGACCTCGCACGATCGCGAGTTCATGAACCGCATCGTCACCAAGATCGTGGAGATCGACGGCGGTGGCCTGACGACTTTCTCGGGCAACTACGAATTCTATGCCCAGCAGCGCGCGCTGACCGAAAAGCAGCAACACGCGCAGTTCGAACGCCAGCAGGCGATGCTGGCCAAGGAGATCAAGTTCATCGAGCGCTTCAAGGCGCGGGCTTCGCATGCAGCCCAGGTGCAGAGTCGGGTGAAAAAGCTCGAGAAGATCGACCGCGTCGAGCCGCCGAAGCGGCGCCAGACGGTGCAATTCGAGTTCGCGCCGCCGCCGCGTTCCGGCGAGGACGTGGTGGCCCTGAAGGGCGTGCACAAGCGTTATGGCAGCCGCCCCATCTACGAGGGCCTGGACTTCATGGTGCGCCGCCGGGAGCGCTGGTGCGTGCTCGGCGTCAATGGGGCGGGGAAGTCGACCTTGCTGAAGCTGGTGGCTGGTTCCGCGGCGCCGGACCAGGGTCAGGTCGCGCTCGGCGGTAGCGTCAAGATGGGCTATTTCGCGCAGCACGCCATGGACCTGCTGGAAGGCGAGCGCACTGTGTTTGAATCGCTGGAATATGCGTTTCCGCAGGCGGGGCAAGGGTCGCTGCGAGCGCTGGCCGGCTGCTTCGGTTTCTCCGGCGACGATGTCGAGAAGCGCTGCCGCGTGCTCTCCGGCGGCGAGAGGGCGCGCCTGGTGATGGCGCAGATGCTGTTCGATCCGCCGAACTTTCTCGTCCTGGACGAGCCGACCAACCATCTCGACATGGCCACCAAAGAGATGTTGATCACGGCGCTGGCGCAATTCACCGGCACCATGCTGTTCGTCTCGCACGATCGGCATTTCCTGGCAGCGCTCTCCAACCGCGTGCTGGAATTGACGCCCGACGGCGTGCACCAGTACGGCGGCGGCTATGTCGAGTACGTGGCGCGCACCGGGCAGGAGGCGCCGGGCTTGCGCAGTTGAGGCCGCGACGGCTCCATCACGCTCAGCCGAGGTCCGGTGTCACCGCAAACAGCCGCTTATGTTCGGCTATGGCGAAGCGGTCGGTCATGCCGGCAATGAAATCGCCGATGCGACGGCCCCGCTCGATGTCGTCGAGACCGGCCAGAGACTGGCGGCGCTCATCGGAGAGCGTCGCGGGGTCGCAGCTGTAGCGGGCAAAGAGATCAGCCAGGACGGTTTCGGCTGCATCCATGACGCGCACGACGCGGGCATGGCGATAGACGCGGGCGAACAGGAACGCCTTCAGGCCGGCCAGGGCCTGCGCCTCGGGGGCAGCGAAGGCCGCGATAGGGCGCGGATGGCGGCGAATGGCGGCCGCGTTTTCGGGCCGCAGGAGGGCCAACCGGCTGCGGATTTCCGCTACACAATCCCGGATCATGGCCGTGATCAGGCGCCGGTTCACCTCGTAGACCAGCCGGCGGGGCTCGCTGCCTGCACTGGGACCTTGGGCGTTCGCGATGCGCGCCGCTTGCGCCTGGGCTTCTGCAACCAGAGGACCGACCAGTGGCACCGGCAACAGATCCTCTAGGCGAATGAGCCCCGCACGCAGGCCGTCATCGATATCGTGGTTGGCCCAGGCGATGTCGTCGGCGATGGCCGCCACCTGAGCTTCAAGCGGCGCCTGCAACGGCAAGTAGAGATCTTGGCTGAGCCCCGCCTGCTCGATGACGCGCAGCAGCACGCGGTGGGCTGCCGCCCCGCCATGTCCGGCATCCAGCACGGGGCCGTTGTGCTTGATCAGGCCCTCCAGCGTCTCGAACGTCAGGTTCAGCCCGTCGAAGGCGGCGTACTTGCGTTCGAGCTGCGTCACCACTTTCAGGCTCTGGGCGTTGTGATCGAAGCCGCCATAGGGGGCCAGCGCCCGATCCAAGGCCCGTTCTCCGGCATGGCCGAAGGGTGGGTGGCCGAGATCATGGGCCAGCGCCAGGGCTTCGGTCAGATCCTCGTCGAGGCCCAGCTGGCGGGCGATGGCCCGGGCGATCTGGGCCACCTCGAGGCTGTGCGTGAGTCGGCTGCGGTAGTGATCGCCCTCGTGAAACAGGAATACCTGCGTCTTGTAGTTGAGGCGCCGGAACGCCGTCGCATGCACAATGCGGTCCCGGTCGCGCTGGAAGGGTGTGCGCATGGGGCAGGCCGGTTCGGCGAACTTGCGGCCCGCGCTTTGGCGCCAATCGACAGCGAATGGGGCCTGCACCCGCGCGCCGGAGCCAGCCGGCGCGACAATCGGCATGGCGTCGGGCGTGGTTGCATCCATCATTCTTTGCTCGAGCGGTTTGACTTCGCCAGTCCGTCGCCTATCTACTTAACGGAGTCGCGTCGAACCGGCCAGGGCAGCACTGGCCCCGGGTGGCTCGATCCAGCACGAAACAGCAAGCAGCCAAGCATCTGCAACCTAATGGCGACAACCCCATGAACGTTACGCTCACGCAACGCGCCGGCCAGAGAATTGCCGAGATCGCGGCCAAGGAAGCGGGCACCGCGGCGCTGCGCATCAGCGTCGAGGGTGGCGGCTGCTCCGGATTTTCCTACAAATTCGAGCTGATTGGTGGTCCCGACAGCGAGGACCTGGCCATCAGCAACAGCGGTGGGACGATCGTGATCGATCCGGTCTCGCTCGGCTATCTGGCAGGCTCCGAGGTCGATTTCGTCGACGACCTGATCGGTGCCTCGTTCAAGATCAAGAACCCCAACGCCACGTCGGCGTGTGGCTGCGGAACCAGCTTCTCGATCTGAGTGTCGCCGTAATATTCAGCGTTCAGCGCCAAGCTTCCGGGGCTAGGTAGAACCAGCCGACGCAGAAGCCGAGAACCACGATCGGCAAGGTCAGGCTCCCGTAGGCCAAGCTCCAATTACGGCTTTGGCCGGCCACCCAGGCCGTGGCGATGCCGCTGACCGGTAACAGCCACAGCAGCACGAAGGGGTAGTCGAACAGCTCCATGATGCTACCGGTGCGATAAATGCGCATCCAAGTGGCCCATTCGATCGGATCGGCGATGAACAGCGAGGTCACGGTCCACGCGGAAATCATGGATGCCGCAAAGATCCCGTTGACGCAGGCCAACAGCAACAGCGGTTTCGACCAGCCCCGTCTGGCGCCGTTCCCTTCGATGTCGTACGAGATCAGCATGACTTTTGTCTCAATCTCTACGTGTAGCCGTTCCCAGTCCTATGGATCGCCATACCGTTCGATCAATTTAACGCACGTCAGTTAACAGACCGTTCAGTTGCGGTATCATGCGATTGCGTTGGCAACAGCGCCGGTCAGCCGCCAGTCTCCCATCCCCACCCAGCAGCCGGCAGCGGATCCCCATGAAGATCGCCACCTGGAACATCAACGGCGTCAAGGCTCGCATCGACAGCCTGGTCACCTGGCTCGCTGCCGCCAAGCCCGATGTGGTCTGTCTGCAGGAGATCAAGAGCGTCACGGAGGGGTTTCCGGCTGCCGACATCGAGGCGCTTGGTTACCGCGTTGCTGTACATGGCCAGAAGGGTTTCAACGGCGTGGCGCTGCTCTCCAGGCACCCCATGGAGGACATCCGGCGCGGGCTCCCGGGCGAGCCGGACGAGACGCAATCGCGCTACATCGAGGCGCTGATCACGACAGCCAAGGGCGTGGTGCGCGTCGGCGGGCTGTACCTGCCGAACGGCAACCCGTTTCCCGGCCCTAAGTTCGACTACAAGCTCGCCTGGATGGCCCGCCTCGAAGCGCATGCCCGTGATCTGCTGGCGCTCGAGGAGCCGCTGGTGCTGGCCGGCGACTACAACGTCATTCCCGAGCCGATCGACTGCAAGACGCCAGCGGCCTGGCTGGAAGATGCGCTTTTCCAGCCCGAGTCCCGCGCGGCCTTCCGCCGGCTGGAAGCGTTGGGGCTGACCGACGCCATTCGCGCCACGACACCGGGGCCAGGCGTCTACACGTTCTGGGATTATCAGGCCGGCGCCTGGCAGAAAGACAACGGCATCCGCATCGACCACCTGTTGCTGTCACCCGAAGCCACCGACCGCTTGACTGCGGCCGGTATCGACCGCGAGACCCGCGCCTGGGAAAAACCCTCCGACCACGTGCCGGTCTGGGTGGAGCTGGACATCGGTTGAGCCGGAGATTGGCCGCCGCCGCGCTGCGGTCCCCTCACGACGGGCCGGTCTTGCCCGCGGCCTTGACGGCGTCCGGCACGTCGAGGCCGACGCCGCGCAGGTGCGCAAACAACTCGCAAAGCCGCGCCACATCGGCGGCCGGCAGCGGCGGCGCCAGGATCGAGGCGACGTTGGTGCGCATGTGCGCGATGTCGCTGGTGCCGAACAGCACGACGTCACTGCCGGGCTCATGGCGCGCAAAGCGATAGGCCGCATCGAGGATCGAGGTGGCGCCGCCCGCATGCACGAGAAAATCGAGCGGGTTGTCCTTCGCCGCCAGCTCCGCCGGCACCCTGCCTTCGTCAGCGAGCTTTCGCATCGTCTCGGCCAGCAGGCCGGGCCTGGAAAAGATGTTGCGCACCACGAACATCAGCAGCGTGCCGACGCCTTGCGCCTGCGTCTTCGGAAAGAGATCGCGGCGCGCGCCCTGGTTCATCATGTGATAGCCCAGCATCATGACCTCCCAGATCGGATCGCCGAGCGCCGTCTGCAGCATGCGCTGCTCGGGATCATTGGGCGACGTCTCGCTGAGCCCCAGATACTTGAGCTTGCCCTTCTTTTTCTCGGCCAGGAACGCCGGCGCCAGCTCCTGGCGCACGTAATCGTAATGCTGCGGGGCGACGCCATGGAACAGGAACACGTCGACGCAATCGGTTTTGAGGCGCTTCAGCGAGGCCTCGAAGTTGGCGAGCACCTCGGCCACGGTCTGGCGTTCGCTGCCCTTGAGGATGCGCGATTTGGTCGAGATCACCACGCGCTGGCGATCATGCGGTGTGAAGGCGCGGCCAAGGATTTCCTCGGTGCCATAGGCCTCCGCCGTGTCGAAGAACGTGACGCCCAGATCCTGCGCCGCATGCACGAGTGCCACGGCGTCCGCCTCGCTCTTGCCCCGGCCAAGCCCCAGCCGGCTATTTCCCCCGCAGCCCAAGCCCGCGACCGAAACGGCAAGGCTGGTGCGGCCCAGCATCTTGTACTGCATGTCCATGGGTGATCCTCGCGTTGCAGGGCTTGTCGCCATCTAGCAGGCTTGCCCCGCGCGGCCAACGCTCAAAGCGGCGGGTCAAGGGCAGGTGGACGGCGTGGCGTGGATAGGGCGGCGTGAATTGGGGGCGTGGGTTGGGACCTATCGGCGCGGAATGAGCCTGGGGCAAACGCGCAAGCCCTTGGCGGTCTCGTCCCTTTTCCCCGTTCTCTGCCCTCGAACGGGGAGAAGGTTAGCCCCGGACACTTGATCCGGGGGATGGGCGGCAACTTGCGCTGGTCGCGCGATTGACGACGGAAGGTATCCGGGGGCAAGCTGCCGGAACGTCTGCGCTCAGTGGAAGGTCTAGCAGCGACGCGAATGACCCACACCGACCGTTTCGACTTTTGTTCTCGGCGCGTCCGCAGCTGGTGAATCCGGACATCGCTGTGAAGTTGAAGGCCGTGGATGACCATAGCGCGATCACGCACACGCGCAGAGATGATGGATCGCGAGATTGCCGACTCCGGTGCTCTCACTTTCCCCACGAAACCAATCTGGAGGACTTGCTGTGCGGAGGATTATATTTGGCGCGAACGACATCAGGCGTGCTCTACAGCGGCGCGCAGATACATTGCGCCGCGTGCCTTCGTTGCAGCTACTAGGTGCGATCTGGGGATCATCGATCTGCCCGACGACGTTCGGCTGATGTCGGCCTGTAGGGCGAGTCGTCGCGGCTAAAGCCGCTTGCGCCAGCCGAGACAGTGCTGGCACTCTCCGACCAAAGCCCACTGTTCGCGGCGCGCCCACCGTCTCCATCGAGCAACTGGTGGTTCCCAACTCTAATGTACCAACTAGACCGGCTTGTGGGGCAGGTCAGCGCACGAGGACCGAGATGAATATCGCAGCGCCGGCAACCGGGAATGCTACGGCTACCGAGCACTTGGATTTCGACGCCGTCGTGATTGGTGCAGGCGTCGCGGGCCTCTATCAGCTTTACAAGTTGCGTGAGCTTGGTCTACGGGTCCGAACATTCGAAGCAGCCAGCGGCGTCGGTGGCACTTGGTACTGGAACCGTTATCCTGGTGCCCGCTTCGATTCCGAAAGCTGGACCTACGGCTATTCGTTCTCGCGGGAGTTGCTCGACGAGTGGGACTGGAGCGAACATTTCGCCCCCCAGCCTGAGACCGAACGGTATCTCAACCATGTCGCCGACAAGTTCGATCTGCGCCGTGACATCCAGTTCAACACCCGCGTCACCGCCGCCCACTTTCGCGAGGACACGCGGAGCTGGGAGATCACACTGGACAATGGCAGCCGCGTCTCGGCTCGATTTCTGATCACCGCGATCGGCATTCTTTCGGCACCGACCATGCCGAACATCCCCGGCATCGCTGCATTCAAAGGCCAGTCCTGCCACACCCACGCGTGGCCCAAGGAAGGCGTCGATTTCGCGGGCAAGCGGATCGGCATCATCGGCACCGGCGCCACAGCGGTGCAGACAATCCAAGAGATCGCCAAGACCGTCGGTCATTTGACGATTTTTCAACGTACCCCGAACTGGTGCGCGCCGCTGAACAACGGCAAGATTTCAAAAGTAGAGATGAACGACATCCGCACTCGCTATCCTGAAATCCTGGCGCTCTGCCGCGAGACACCCGGCTGCTACATCCATTCAACCGACCCGCGCACGACTCTGGAGGCGACGCCCGAAGAACGCATAGCCTTCTGGGAAAAATTGTATGCCTCGCCGGGTTTCGGGATCTGGCAAGGTAATTTTAGTGACATGTTGACGGATCGCACTGCGAATGCGCTCGCCAGCGAATTCATCGCGAACAAGATCCGCCAGCGGGTGCATGACCCAGTTGTTGCCGAAAAGTTGATTCCGAGGAACCATGGGTTCGGCACTCGCCGGGTTCCGCTCGAGACCGGCTACTATGAAGTCTTCAACCAGCCAAACGTAGAACTCGTCGATATCAACGAGACGCCGATCGAACGCGTAACCGTCAACGGCATCCAAACCAGCCAGCGGGAACACACGTTCGACATCATCATCTACGCGACCGGGTTCGACGCCATCTCGGGCGCCTTCGACCGGATCGATATCGCAGGCACAGGGGGCAGGCGCCTGAAGGATGTCTGGGCGAATGGGCCGCAGACCTATCTCGGCGTGTTCGTGGAAGGCTTCCCGAACATGCTGATGTCGATGGGGCCGCACGCCGGGCTCGGCAATTACACGCGCACCGCAGAATACAGCGTCGAGTGGGTGACGGGTGCGATCCGCCACGCGGTGGAGCACGGCCTCACAAGGGTCGAAGCCACCCCGGCCGGTGTCGGCGAATGGACCGATTACGTCCACGCACTAGGCCAGGGGCAGCTGATGAACGAGATCGGTTCCTGGATGACGGGCGTCAATCGCAACGTGGAGGGCAAACAAGTTCCCAGAATCATGCGCTACAGCGGCGGCCATCCCGCCTATCGAGAGCACTGCGACACCGTCGCGGCGGAGGGCTACCGCAAGCTCGCGATGGATTAGCTGAGCGCAGACGTCGCTGGACTGCGGGCGACCAAGGCCAACAAGGGTCTGTTGGCCCGCTTCGACGGCAATGCCCTCGGGAATTGGATCGCAGAGGATCAGGACGTCCCCCGCTGCAACCCTCATCGGAAAGCCGGCATGACCTCTTTTGCGAACAGCTCCATGGAACGCATCACCTTCGTCTCTTCGAGGTCCCCGAACCAGAAGCTTGCGTTGAAGTGATTGATCTTCATCGCGTCCTGCAATTCTCTCAGCTTCGCGATGCAGGTTTTGGGAGTGCCCATAATGAAGTACTTGTCGAGTAGCTCTTGATGGGTCGGCTCGACGTCGAGTGGCACGGCGATCGCGCGGCCGCCTTCGACGCGTTCCAGGCCGCGGCGCAAGCTCAGGGTTACACGCATGTTCCAACGGGCTTGCTCGACCACTGCAGGCAGCTCCGATTCGTCGTTGGTCACATAGACCGGCCGCTGCGTGGACACCTGCATTCGTGCCTTGAGGCCCGGATCGATCATGGCATCGAGGCGACTCCGGAAGTCGCGCAGCCGCTCCAGTGGAACACCGAAGCCGCCTGAGATCAGGTTGAAGCCGCGTCGTGCCGTGGCAACGACCGACTCCTCGCTCTGGCCGACGACCCACAGCGGCGGATGCGGCTTCTGGACGGGCAGCGGAAACACTGACGTTTCGCCAATCCGGTAGTGTTTGCCCTCGTAGGCGAACGGCTTTCCTGCAAATGCCTTGAGCAGGATGTCGACGCCTTCCTCAAACCGCGTCCTACTCTCGTCGAGCGACATGCCGAGGCGCTCGAATTCGTAGGGCTGGTAACCGCGCCCGAGACCAACGTCGAGCCGGCCACCGGTCAGGATGTCGGCTGTTGCGATTTCTTCGGCAACGATCAGCGGATGATGCAGCGGCAGCACCACGACGGCCGAGCCGACGCGGATGCGCTCGGTGCGGCTGCCGATGTGGGTCGCGACCATCAGAGGACGCGAGAGATAGCCGTAGGTCGAGAAATGGTGTTCGGCACACCAGATGCTATCGTAGCCCAGCCGATCCGCAGCTTGGCCGATCCGGACGCCGCGCGCAAAGATCTCCTCCGATGGCCGTGCCGTAGGCGACTGCAGTAGCAGAAACGTTCCAAACTTCATGGGTCCCTCTTGGGATTCAGCTCAACTCTGACAACGCGTGTATTTGGCGCGCACCATTCCGAACGCACTTGCGATTGCGAAAGCTTTGACTCAAGCTGGACGCGCCGCGAGTTTCGCAGTAGCCCCCGTGGCGATCTGATGGGCCAGCGCCGCCTTGAAGTCCGAGAATTTGAGACTGAAGGGCTCCTCGATCGTGGTGTCCAGATACTGGACCATTTCGCCGCTGGCGCCGCGAAAGCTGAATAGCACGATGGCCATCTGATCGCTGGCGCCTTCCGAATGCGGAGCGCCGTGCGCGGAACCCTGCACGTAGCTCCCGGTCGGGCGCACCTCCTTCAAGGAGCCATCCGGATGCCGGAACCGCAATTCCCCCTGCAAGACGAACGTGCTGAAATCGCACAGGTGCCGGTGCACTCTGCCGAGAGCGTTCGGCTGAAATCTGATGAG
>JBJXDZ010000098.1:0-135340 GCA_046154645.1 Hyphomicrobiaceae bacterium | reverse complement strand
AAGAGCGGGGCTGAAAAAGACAACGCGAACGCAAGAAGGCCCCCGCGCGCGGGGGCCTTCTTGCGTTCAAGACTGATGGATTATTGCTCCGGCCAGCCGATGCAATTTTGCTCCGGCGTTGACAGAGCAGCAGGCCACGCGAAAAGTCGATGTGCTCCCAGCGCAGATCCAGAATTTCGCGCAACCGGGCGCCTGTCAGAATGAGAAGCCGGATCGCGGCGGCAGGGTAGGGGCCAAGGATCGTCCGCCGCTTGTCGGCTTTCGGTAGATGCTTGGCGTTGGGGATGTTGTCGTCAACGTCCCAGGCAATGCCGAGCGTCTCGGCTTCGCGCAGGGCCGTTCCGAGCCGTTCCAGCTCTTCGCCGGTCAAGAAGCGCTCCCGGCGATGCTCACGGTACTTTTCAATGCCTCTTGCCGGATTGATGCCGTCCGGAACAAGGCCGCGCTTTCCGGCATAGCCGTACATGGCGCCAATCACGGCCAAAAGGCGGTTCGCCTGGAATGGGCGATCCTTGAGACTGATATGCAACTTAGCCACGTCTTGGCGGGTGACGGCGTCCGCTTTGCTTCGGCCCAGCGCCGGGGCGGCGACCTTCTCAAGAAGGTATCGATAGTGGTGCTGGGTGCTCGGCTTTCGCTTGGCATCGACATGATCGGCGAGATACTGGCCCACCAAGTCCCCGAACGAAACGGATTTGCGGGTGTCGACCTTTTCCCGAGCGGGGTCGGCGCCGAGACGAGCCCCAGCCAGGGCATCCTTCGCGGCATTGCGGGCTGCATCCGGGGTCAGAGTGCTGGCAGAGCCCAGGGTTAGTCGCCGCTTGGCGACGCCGCGACCGCCGCCGTCGGGTCGGTATTCGACGATCCACGATTTCTCACCCGAAGGGTAGACGCGTAACCCGAAGCCTTTGAGGTCGTCGTCAAAGAGCGTGTAGCGGATGTTGGAGGGGAGGGCCCCGTCAACCGTTCGCTTCGTGAGACGTGCCATGTGTCCACCTTCTGGTCTGGGTCGCCACCGGGTCGCCACCGCATCGGCAAGCCCGAGACCCTTCCAGAAACTGGATAGGACATTTATGCTGGATTTTCAACGATTGGTTCCGCAGCCTGCTAGTTCCGGAGAGCCACGGACAGAAGAACAATGAAACTCTTAATCAGCGGGTCGAAGGTTCGAATCCTTCATCACCCACCACGGATTTTCCACAGACTGGCGCGGGCGGTATCCGTCATTAGGGCACATGGCGCCGTGAGTCTCTCCGACATTGACAAGCACGATCGGCGCGGGTCTGTTGCACGGCGTCGGTTCGCTGGCGCGGCCGGTATCGGTCGGCGGTGATGCGGCGATGAGCTGGCAGAGTAACGGCAGGGGCGGGACTGAGGCCAGCTCAGGTCCGTGGCAGGGAGTGTGCGTGATGGCTTTGGTCGAAGTGAAACCGCCGCTGCCGCAATCGGACCGCATGGTTCCCGATGCGGTGCTCAAGGTCGATCTCGACGACCGCGCATTTCTGTTCCCGACCGGCAAGCTGGTGGCGCAACTGCACCTCATCGTGCACCGGCCGCACAAGATCCGCTTTGAGGCCCATTACGCATTCAATCAGAGCCGGGCGAGCCCGGAACTGTTCGAGCTTTCGGCCGACGATGCCCGCGAGCTGTCGCGGCGACTGGTGGAAACGGTTTATCGGGCGCAGTCGTGCCAGATCGTGTCGCGCGAGACCAACCTCGGCATCACGGTGGTGGCCAACGGCTACATCCTGCAGTTCGGGCCTCTGGAAACGCCGCATGAGCTGATGCTGTCGACGACGTGCATCTGGCGCGTGTGCGGCGCCATCGCGCGGGCGGTGGATTTCATCGCCCCGATCGCCTCCAACTGAACTCCCGTCGCTGCGAGCCGCACCATGTCGCGTGTCGTCTATGTCAACGGTCAGTATGTCCCCTACAACCGAGCACAGGTGCCGGCCGAGGACCGCGGCTTCCAGTTCGGCGATGCCGTCTATGAGGTGTGCGAAGTACGCGATGGCCACCTGGTCGACGAGACACGGCATATGCAACGGCTGGCGCGATCGCTGACGGAACTGCGCATCGCCGCGCCGATGGGGCAGGGCGCCTGGAGCCGGGTACTGCGCGAAACCATCCGGCGCAACCGGGTCATCGATGGCTCGCTCTATCTGCAGGTGTCGCGGGGGGCCCGGCCGAGGGATTTCCTGTTCCCGCCGGCTGGAACGCGGCCAACCGTCGTCTGCGTCGCCCGGCATGGCTCGCGCTCCAAAGCCGAGGCGCGGGCGGCGAAGGGGATCGGCATCAAGACCATGCCGGACATTCGCTGGGCACGCTGCGATATCAAAACGGTGATGCTGCTGCCGGCATCGCTGGCCAAGGAAGCCGCGCGGGCGGAGGGCGCCGAGGACGCCTGGTTCGTGGACGCCAACGGCTATGTGACGGAGGGCGCCTCGGCCAACGCCTGGATCGTGGACCGCGAGGGGCGTCTGGTGACGCGGCAGCTGGACAGCGGCATCCTGCCGGGCGTGACGCGGCGCACGCTGCTCGATCTGCTGGCCCGCGAAGGGATAGCGTTGGTCGAGCGGCCGTTCACGGTCGAGGAAGCCAAGGCGGCGCGTGAGGCCTTCATTACATCGGCGACCAGCCTCGTCATGCCGGTGGTTACAATTGACGGGACAACGGTGGGCAATGGAGCCCCGGGACTGCTGTCACAGCGGTTGCGGGCAGCCTTCCATTCGGTGGCGGAAATTGCAGCCGCTTAACGGCCACGTCGACCGATTCGGTCGGCGGCGCTTGCACGATCTAAGAAATCGGTCTACGCATTTAAGGCGGCGGAAAGGCAGTTGTGCCGATATTTCTGCGTCGGCAGGGCGTTGCCCAATGCTTCAAAGCCCTAGGCCCGACCGCTGACAAGAACAAGAATAAAGAAGAAGAACAAGAAGAAGCGCAACCAATAAGAAACAACGGACACACATCCATGGCCGGCGAACGACCTCAGAGCCTGCAAGACACATTCCTCAATCATGTACGCAAAGCCAAGACGCCGCTGACGATTTTTCTGATCAACGGCGTGAAGCTGCAGGGGATCGTCACCTGGTTCGACAACTTCTGCGTGCTGCTGCGCCGCGACGGCCATTCGCAACTCGTCTATAAGCATGCCATCTCGACGATCATGCCCGGCGCTCCGGTCCACCTGATGGACTCGGATCCGGCAGACGGCAACCCCGGGTAAGGCACCCACCATCGCCGAAGAAGACGAATTCGAAGCCGAAGCGGCCCCGAAAAAGGGTCGACCAGCGTTCATAGAGCGCCGGTACGGGCCGACGCGCGCCATGGTGCTGGTGCCGGTTATCGGTCGCGAGCGCCGCGCCGAGGCCCGGCCCGCGAACGGCAGCGACGAGCCGAAAGCCCCCAAGCCAGCCCACAGTCCCGAAGATCGATTAGCCGAGGCGATAGGTCTCGCTGAAGCGATCGACCTTGAGATCGCAGATGCAACTCTGGTGCCGCTGACGAACCTGAAGCCAGGAGCCTTCTTCGGTTCTGGCAAGGTCGAGGAGATCAGGGCGCAGATCGAAGCGCAGACGGTTGAGCTGGTGATCGTCGATCATACGATTTCACCGGTGCAGCAGCGCAATCTGGAGAAGGCCTGGAATGCCAAGGTGCTCGATCGCACTGGGCTGATCCTGGAGATCTTCGGTCGGCGAGCGCGGACGCGGGAAGGGCGGCTGCAAGTGGAGCTGGCCCATCTGACGTATCAGAAGAGCCGGCTGGTGCGCAGTTGGACCCATCTCGAGCGCCAGCGTGGTGGCGCGGGTTTCCTCGGTGGTCCCGGCGAGACGCAGCTTGAACTGGACCGGCGCCTCATTCAGGATCGCATCGATGGTCTGAACGAAGAACTCGACGTGGTGGTGCGCACGCGCGAGCTGCATCGCAGCGGCCGGCGCCGCGTGCCGTATCCGATTGTCGCCATCGTCGGCTACACCAATGCGGGGAAGTCGACGCTCTTCAACACGGTCACGGGCGCGGGCGTGGTGGCCAAGGACCAGGTGTTCGCGACGCTCGATCCGACCATGCGCGAGGTGCGCCTGCCCGGTGGGCGACGCATCATACTGTCGGACACGGTCGGCTTCATCTCGGATCTACCGACGATGCTGGTGGCAGCCTTCCGCGCCACGCTGGAAGAGGTGATCGAAGCGCACTTGATCCTGCATGTGCGCGACATCTCGCATGCCGAGACCAATGCGCAACGCGCCGATGTCGAGCATGTTCTGGATGGGCTTGGCATCGCCACGGCGGGGCCCGAGGCGCACATCCTCGAGGTGTGGAACAAGATTGATCGCATCGCACCCGAGCATCGCGAAGAGTTGCTGCATGCCGCGCGCCGGAATGCGGCACCGCCAGCGTTGGTGTCGGCGATCACGGGCGAGGGCACGACGGAGCTGCTGGCGTTGATCGAACAGCGGCTGGCGACGGGTGACGAGCGCATCGTGCTGGCGGTGCCGGCGGCAAATGGCGGGCTGATGCACTGGCTGCATGCCAACACCGAGGTGGTGGAGAGCCGCGCCGACGACGATGGGCTGGTGCATTTCGTGCTGCGCATCGACAAAGCCAAGCGCGGGCGCCTCGAAGGGCAGTTGAAGCGCGCCGGGATCGGCATGCCGAGGTAAGGGCGTCCGCCTGCCGGTAGCGTGCTGAGACCGAGCACCGGGACGCGCCCAACTGCTGGCTGCTGCCTTGCGAGCGGCTGTATGATGTGGGTTTCGCCATGTCTTCGGAACACGCCGGTCGGGATGGGTGCCGTGGTGATATGCGAAAGCTCTGGGTGAGAAGGAACGCAAGACGCACGGCTGCATAGAATCTGAGCCGGCGAGATCCCGGATAGCCGCGCCGAATGAGCTCAGTGCAGAACTGCGAACGCCTCGGCGGCGCGACTTCCGGGAAGACAAGTTGGGGTTGGGTTTTCGCGAAACCAAGTGCTTGGTTGTGGTGTTCTCCAAACTCTCCCCACGCACTGTCTTCCCGGACGAAGTGGGGACACGAGCAGTGTCCCCACGCAGATCCGGGATCGCGTGGGTGGCGCTCAGGCACACCGCGACCGGCGAGATCCCGGATAGCCGCGCCGAAGTCACGCCGTGCCTGTTCGGAAACGCTCCGGCGGCGCGACTTCCGGGAAGACAAGTTGGGCGGAAGGGGCCTGCACGCGGCGGCGGACCTATAGGATTGAGCTCCGTCGTGGGGAGACCCTGCCATAGGTCTGCCCCCGGACACGTGCCACTTCAGCGTCATCAAGTGAAAGGGTCGGCGGAGGACAGAATGCCAGAAGCGATCAACGGGGGTGCTGATGGGCGGTCGACTTGTGTCATCGCCGGCGGTGGTCCGGCCGGATTGATGCTGGGCGTGCTGTTGGCCCGCTCCGGCGTAGCGGTGACGGTGCTCGAGAAGCATGCGGATTTCCTGCGCGATTTTCGCGGTGATACCATCCATCCCTCCACTCTCGAGATCATGGCCGAACTTGGCTGGCTGGACGAGTTCCTCACCTTGCCGCATCAGAAGGTGCACCGCCTGACCGCCCAGTTCGGCGGCACGCCCGTGGTGGTGGCGGACCTGACGCATCTGCCGGTGCGGGCACCCTATGTCGCGATGATGCCGCAATGGGATTTCCTGAATTTCCTCGCTGAGAAGGGACGGCACTATCCCTCGTTTCGGCTGCTGATGGAGACGGAAGCCACCGCGCTGATCGAATCCGAGGGACGCGTCGTCGGCGTGGTGGCGGAGACCGCGTCGGGTGAGCGGCAAATCCGGGCCAAGCTGACGGTGGCTGCGGACGGGCGGGGCTCAGTGCTGCGCGATGCCTCGGGCTTGCCGCTCGAGGATCTCGGTGCGCCGATGGATGCCTTGTGGTTCGCGCTGCCGCGGGCGCCGAGCGATACGGAGGAAACGCAAGGGCGGTTCGATGCCGGCCGCATCTTCATCATGCTCAATCGCGGCGACTATTGGCAGTGCGCGTTCGTCATCGCGAAAGGCGCTTTCAATGGTGTGAAGGCAGCTGGCCTGGCGGCGTTTCGCGACGGCCTGCGACCGCTGCTGCCGGAGTCGGTGCCAGGCGAACGGGCCGACGCCATCCGGGAATGGGGCCAGGTGAAGTTGCTCACGGTGCAGGTCAACCGCTTGCAACGTTGGTGGCGGCCGGGCTTTCTCGCCATCGGCGACGCCGCGCACGCGATGAGCCCGATCGGCGGCGTCGGCGTCAATCTGGCGGTGCAGGATGCGGTGGCGGCGGCCAATGCGCTGGTCGAACCGCTATTGGCAGGGCGGGCCGAGGACGGCCATCTGGCGGCGATCGAGGCGCGACGGCGGTTTCCGACACGGGCCACACAGCGCCTACAACTCGTGCTGCAGAACAGCATCATCGCGCCGACCCTTGCCGCGGCGGGTCCGGTGCGGCCGCCGCTGGCGTTGCGCCTGATCGGGGCGGTGCCGATGCTCGGGCGCATTCCGGCGCGGTTGCTGGGGCTCGGGTTCCGCCCTGAGCATGTGCGTACGCGGGCGCAGGCTTGACCGCGCTCAGGATTGCCGTTTCTCGCCGGCCTTGGCCTCGTTCCAGAGGCTGTCCATCTCGGCCAGATCCGATTGCGATGGCGATCGGTCCTGCGCTGCGAGGCGGGCCTCGATGTGGGCGAAGCGGCGCGCGAACTTGGCGTTGGCGGCCCGCAGCGCCGTCTCAGGATCGACCTGGAGGTGGCGGGCGACGTTGGCCATGACGAACAGCAGGTCGCCGTATTCCTCGCTGATGCGGGCCTGCGCGGCGGCGTCGGGGGCGGGCGATACGGCCGCGCGAGGATCGGCGGCGATGGCGACTTCGGCCAGTTCCTCGATCTCCTCCCGCATCTTCTCAAAGACGGGGGCAAGTGAAGGCCAATCAAAGCCGACACGGGCGGCTTTGTCTTGCAACTTGACGGCGCGGGTGAGGGCGGGAAGCCCCTGGGGCACATCGGCGAGGAGGGAGGGCGGCGCAACTTTTGCCGCGCCACCTTTCGCCTGCAGTTTCTCGGCTTTCTCGGCGGCCTTGATGCGCTCCCAGGCCCCCTTGGCCATGCCGGCGGTACGGGCGTGCTCATCGCCGAAGACGTGGGGGTGGCGGCGGATCATCTTGGTGGTGATGGCGCGCACCACGTCGGGAAAGGCGAAGGCTGCCTCTTCCTCGGCGAGGCGGGCATGATAGACGACCTGCAGCAGGAGATCGCCCAGTTCGTCCTTGAGGTCGACCAGATCCTGACGCTCGATGGCGTCGGCGACCTCGTAGGCCTCTTCGATGGTATAGCGGGCGATGGTGGCGAAGCTCTGCTCCAGGTCCCAGGGGCAGCCGGTGACGGGCGTGCGCAGCGCGGCCATGATCTCGATCAGGCGCTGGATGTCGCCGGAGGGGGCGATGGTCGTTGGTTTGGCTGGCTTCGGCATCACAAACCTCTTGCACGGGTCGCGGTTGGTGCGGCTACCCTTAAGGCAATTGCACTGAGCTGCGAAGGTGGTGCGGCAGAGCGAGGTCCAAGTGCGCTTGTTGTTGAATATGCTGACCGTGGCGGTGGAGCTGGCGCTGGTGGCGGGCACGGGCTGGCTGGCCTGGAAGCAGCCGTTACTGTTCATGGGACTGACACTGGTGCTGGCGCTGGGCCTGGGACTCAAGCTGGAGCTGGCGCGCATTACGCACGAGATGCCGTTCTATTTCGAGCGCTCGGGACGCCTGGGAGCCGCGCTGCGCTTGGCTGTCGGCAGCGGTGAAGCGATCCTGAAGGCGCTGGTCGTCGGCGGCATCGCGCTGATCACGTTCTCGGGCACCGATGCGGCGCGACTGTTGGCGATGGCCGCCATTTTCGCGGTGCTGGTGCTGACGGGTTCGATGGCGCTGCGGCGGGCGCATCTGAGCCTTGGCATGAAGCCGGCGCGATGGGGCTATTTCCGCATGGGCGCGCCCCTGGGCCTGCTGGTGTCGGTGGCGATGGGGTTTTTTCCAGCGCCGACGACGGGGGCCATCGCCTGGCGAGCGCTGTTCGACCTCCCCCAGCGCCCAAACCTGGCGCAACTGGGCGAGACGCTGTTTCAGGTGCGGCTGTGGGCCGACGACATGATCGTGCGCGTACTCGGAGTGTGGCTCGGGCCCGATGGCGCCAAACTGGCCGGACTGGTCATCTCCAGCAACGTGCTGACCGGCTTCTTGGTGGCGCTCTACGCCGTGGCAATTTCCGAGGTGGTGCGGGCGATGGAGGAGGGGCGGGGCTTGAGTTGAGGCTGGGTGCGGCGCGCGGCTGCTTCAATGCACGGTGCGGCCGGTGTGGACGAGGCCGGCGGCGGTGGGGTACCAGCGGTTCTGCCAGCGAACGGCAAGGCCGAGCTTGTCGAGCCGGCGTATTGTGGCCCGGTGCCTGGGTGGCAGATACGAGGGAGGCTCGATGGCGAGCAGCTCCAACAGGGCTGCCTCAGACTGATCCAACGCTTGCATCACACGCGATCCCGCTTCGTCACTCAACGATCTCAGCGGGCAAACATGGTTGATGACTGCACAAGGCAGCCACCAACCATCCCGCTTGAAACCACAAGACGTCCGCGACCAGTTGCCCCCTGATCAGCAAAAATCCGTGGTCGTTGTTTGAGTGTCATCGAAATGACATATCGCCAAGACGGAGTGGGAAGAAACTCCTGTGCCAAAAAACGGTTAATTGTTGGACGAGAACATTGGGTGAGTGACCTTCGCCGTCAAAATGGGCGTCGCACCAGCAACTTGCTGGCGTGGCCGACGGCTGCGAGGCAGCGGCAAACGGATCCGGTCAACAGCCCCGAATGGTCGATGCTGTGGGCAGATGTGATCCCAGCGCATCACGTAAGCAACGACTTATGCAATCTGTAGGCGTGCATAAGGGATATCGTGGGCAACGCTCGGGACACCAGGGGCGGCACCACCAGCTCGGTACCTCGCTGCCCCGGCTTGTCTTCCCGGTCGGAGCGGCGCCACGGCTTCGTGGCGCGGCGTAGAGCCGGGATCTCGCCGGTTGGGATGGGTGCCGTGGTCATCGGCGAAAGCCTGGGTGAGAAGGCACGCAAGACGCACGGCTGCATAGAATCTGAGCCGGCGAGATCCCGGATAGCCGCGCGCTTTTTGCTTTGCGCCTTCGGATGCCCACTGCGCATCCGGCGCGTGCGCGCGTCTTCCGGGAAGACAAGTTTGGGGGTTGGGTTTTCGCGAAACCAAGTGCTTGGTTGTGGTGTTCTCCAAACCCTCCCCAACCGCTGTTTTCCCGGACGAAGTGAGCGCACACCGTGCGCCTCACGCAGATCCGGGATCGCGTGTGTGAAGCACGGGCACATCGCGGCCGGCGCGATCCCGGATAGCCGCGCGCTTTTTGCTTTGCGCCTTCGGATGCCCACTGCGCATCCGGCGCGTGCGCGCGACTTCCTGGAAGACAAGTTTGGGGGTTGGGTGTTTTCGCGAAACCAAGTGCTTGGAACCGACGTCGGGGGACGGAAACTCACTGAGAATCGTCGTGGGTGCCCGCCTCCGCGGGCATGACGTTGAGATCCAGTTCAGTTGCAATAGCACCGGAGCGATGAGGTTATGTGTTGCGTGGAGTGCGCGGAATTTGTCATGAGGGGGCGCTGAAGGATGCCATGTCGTACGATGTCGGCGTCGTGGACGGTCATGATGGGTTGCCACAACCGAACGCACCGGCTTGCCATGCCGCCTGCAGCGTCCATCGGAACATCGCGCGCCGTGGCGGGCGTGTCGCTGCAATACGCTTCGCTATTGCACCCTACTGGGCCACGCGAAGTGTGCGGTGTGCCCCTTGCCCCCTGCGCAGAACTGGTGACTGTCACCCATTCCCGCCGTAGGGTAGCGCGAACGAAGCTTGAGCCCGCAAAGGTGATCCCATGTCGATCCCCAATGAATATCCGACGCTGAATTTCGGTCTCGGCGAGACGGCGGACCAGTTGCGCCAGTCGGTGCGGGCGTTTGCCAACGACGAGGTGGCGCCCATTGCCGCCGAGATCGACAAGTCCGACCGCTTCCCCCGGGAGCTGTGGCCGAAGATGGGCGATCTCGGGTTGCATGGCATCACGGTCGAGGAGGAGTACGGCGGCTCCGGCCTCGGCTATCTCGAGCACTGCATCGCGGTGGAGGAGATCTCGCGGGCGTCGGCGGCAGTAGGCTTGTCCTACGGCGCGCATTCCAACCTGTGTGTCAACCAGATCCGCCGCAACGGCAACGACGCACAGAAGCGAAAGTACCTGCCCAAGTTGATCTCCGGCGAGCATGTGGGCTCGCTGGCGATGAGCGAGGCGAACGCGGGCTCCGACGTGGTGTCCATGCAATTGCGCGCCGACAAGAAGGGCGATCGCTACGTCCTCAACGGCACCAAGATGTGGATCACCAACTCGCCCGACGCGCAGGTGATCGTGGTCTACGCCAAGACCGACCCGGCGGCTGGATCGCGCGGCATCACGGCGTTCCTGGTCGAGACCTCGTTCAAGGGCTTCAAGGTGGCGCAGAAGCTGGACAAACTCGGCATGCGCGGCTCGTCGACAGGCGAATTGGTGTTCGAGGACTGCGAGGTGCCCGTGGAGAATGTGTTGGGTGCCGTCGGCAAAGGCGTCAACGTGCTGATGTCCGGCCTCGACTATGAGCGCAGCGTCCTGGCGGCCGGTCCGATCGGCATCATGCAGGCGGCAATGGATATCGTGGTGCCTTACATCCACGAGAGGAAGCAGTTCGGGCAGCCTATTGGTACGTTCCAGCTGATCCAGGCCAAGGTTGCAGACATGTACACGGAGATGAATGCTGCCAAGGCCTATGTCTATGCGGTGGCGCGCTCCTGCGACCGGGGCGAGACCACACGCAAGGATTCAGCCGGCGCCATCCTGTTCGCGGCAGAGAAGGCGACCAAGCTGGCGCTGGATGCGATCCAGATTCTCGGCGGCAATGGCTACATCAATGATTATCCGACCGGCCGCTTGCTGCGAGACGCCAAGCTCTATGAGATCGGCGCGGGCACGAGCGAGATCCGCCGTATGCTCATTGGGCGCGAGTTGTTCGAGGAGACAAAGTGAGGCATGGGCGGTCATTCTTTTGCCGCCCATGTCATGTCATGTTGCAGACGTTGCCTGATGAAGGCGCGTGACCAACGACCAGCTGCAATAGATGGCAGAGTTTGCCTGACAGAGCGTGCAATTGATCGAGGCATGACAGATGGGCGGATGCATGCTTCTTGCTGCCGGGCTTGCTGTCGTCACATGGCCTGAAGGTGCTGCTTCGGCTGCGATCGTGGCGGCGGCGATTGCCGCGGCCCTCGCTATCCTGACGTCGATCATGCTCTATCGCGCGCGTCCCACGAAGTCTCCCTTCCTCGCGGCGGAGGCCACGCCAGCAATGGCGGTTGCGGCCGTGACCTCGGCACCGACGCCGGCACACTCGAGCAGCGGGGGCGACGACAGCTTTTCCCTCGAAGGCACCGCGCTGGCACCGATCGACCGCTATTTTCCGGCGCGGCCACGGCCTTTCCTGCTCCTTTCGCTGCTGGTTGGGCTTGGCGCCTGGGCGGTGGGCTACGCCCTGGCTCCCGACAAAGCCCGCTTCCTGGCGTCGCCCGAATGGCGGTTCATGCCGTTTTATCTCGTGGCGCATCTGGTGGCCGTGCGGCTGTTCGTGACGGCGTTCACGCGCAACTTTCGCGCCGGTATCCGGCACATCGACGTCAAGCCAGCGGCCGTCGTGCGCGGCGTACGCTTGATTCTTGGCCCAGTCGGCGTCTTGCTGGCGGCATTGATCGCGCTGCCGTTCTGCTATCTGGATTTCCTTTATCTGACGGGCGCTGAGAGCCGCTACGAGCGCCTGGGATTGAACAACACGGTGGCCGCCGTGGATCTGTGGATGTGGCTGTCTTGGTGCATCGAATGGCTGCTGAATGCGCTAATCTGGCTGATGCTGGTCGTGTTCATGATCAAGAATTGCTCGATCATCTCGCGCTACGCCTTCCGGTCGCCGATCGAGGTCGTGGTGCATGAGCGCCATTATCGCCCGTTCCTGCGCATGAGTTCGCAAGGGGCAACCATCATTCTGGGTTTCAGTGCCGTCACCATTTTCTACCTTTGGTATACCGGCGGCGAGGTCACGGACTACGCTGGCCTCGCCATCACGACTTCGCTGCTCGTCATAGGCTTCGTGCCGTCCTGGATTTTGCTCCGGCGCAAGGTGCGGCGCGCCGTCGAGAGTGAAACACAAGCTCTACGCCACGCGCTCGCCGGCTCCCTGTGGCGTGACGCCGAGGCGAAAAAGGGTGGCGCTGCGGCATCGCCGCCGCCGACGCTGGAGCAACGCCTGGAGGAGGCGCTGGCCATTTTCCGTGTCTCATACCTGGAACAGTTGCAGCTCAATCTCGGTCGGCACGAGGCGCGCGCCATCCTGCTGCGGTTGCTGGCGCCGGCAATCGGCGCGCTCTGGCAACTGAGAAGCAGCCTCGACAGCTGGCAGGGTCACCTGGATGGAGCCTGGAGACAGCTGCGCATGGTCCTCATACGGCTGCTCGGGTGATGCGGGAGCGAAGGGGGGCGCATGCTTGGCTCACCATCTCTGGCGACCTTATCAATTTCTCACAGAATAGCGTCACGGTGAACAACCGATTGGGCTGACGGTTAACAGACATCAGGCCCTTGCTGCTGTGGGCGCCGCGACGGCGCCGCCTTCGGGGATTTGCTTGGGCAGCAACGTGACGGCAAGGAAGATCACGGCGGCGGCAATCGAGAGCACACGGAAGAGCACGTCGAAGCCGTAGCGGCCGTGGATGTAGGCGATCAGCGGCAGGGCAGCGGCGAGCACGGTGAAGCTCACGACGTAGCGCACGCCGTAGATGGTGGCGCGCAACTCGGATTTCGCCATGCGGCCGATCATGTAGTCGTTGATCGGGATCTGTCCGAAAGCGCCGAGCATGAAGCCGAGTGCAATGGCCAGCGCCCACCAGTCGGTCAATCCCGGCATGATCCAGAAGAACACCACCTGGATGGCGGCGACGGCCATGAACACCAGCCGCGGGCCGTACTTGTCGAGCATGGTGCCGACGATCAACTGCGCCACCGAGGCGATGGCGAAGACGACGAAGGCGAGCCAGCCAACGGTGGTGGCGGCGCCGACGGTGCCCTCGAGGCCGGTGATGCCTTGCAGGCGTTCGGCGAAAACTTTGGGCAGCGCGAAGGTGGTCGACTGGAAGACGAGGCTCGAGACGGCGGTGGTGAAGAACACGATGGCGGTGAGACGCAGCAGCGCCGACTTTGCCGCGGGTGAGAGGCCGGCGGTGGCGGAGCTGGTGGCGCCTGTGGCCTTGGGCTTGTTGGCAGCGGCGGCGATGGCGTCGCGCTCGTGCCACCAGTAGGCGATGCCGATCAGGATCGACAGGATGCCGGGCGCGATGAAGGCTGCGCGCCAGCCGCCGTGGTCGATGAACCAGCCGGTGATCAGCGCCGCCGAGCCGACGCCGAGATTGCCCCACACGCCGTTGATGCCGATGGCCATGCCGGTGCCACTGGCCTTGGCGCTGTCGACGACCATGGCGAGGCCGACGGGATGATAAATTGCCGCCAGCACGCCGACGATGAACAGCAGCACGCCGATCTGCCAGGGGGATTGCGCGAAGCCGGTGGCGATGGAGGCCAAGCCGATGCCGATGAAGAACACCACCATCATGCCATGCCGGCTCCACTTGTCGGCGAGACGGCCGGCGGGCAGCGAGAACAGGCCGAAGGCGATGAAGCCCGGCGTCGCGTAGGGCACAAGCTCAGCGTAGGACAGGCCCCATTCCTTGTGCAGGGCCAGGGCCGCGACCGTGGCATAGACCAGTGTGAACAGGTGATCGAGGAAGTGGCCGATATTGAGATAGAAGAAGCTCAGCCGCTCGCGCGCTGTCTGATGGGCCGCGGTTGCCTGTGCCATGTGATCGCGCCTCCCGGGGCTCAGCGGCGGCTCGACGAGCTGCGCTGCAAACTTTTCAGGCAGAGTGGCACCGGGAGGAAGGCAGGACAAGGCGGGATTTCGCGTCAGGCACAGTTGCAGGGGGTGATCAGGCCGGCCCACGGCCATCAATCAAGTCGCGATACAACGTCACCGTTTGCTGGCCAATGGCGTCGGCCGAGAAGCGGTCCACGGCGAGTGCGCGGGCGGCGGCGCCCATGCGCATTCGGAGCTTGGCATTGGTGGCGAGACGCGTCACGGCCACGGCAAGGGCGGCCGCATCGTCGATCGGCACCAGCAGGCCCGTGACCTCGGGGATGGCGACTTCACGGCAGCCGGGGGCATCAGTGGCGACCATGGGGCGGCCACAGGCGGCGGCTTCGAGCAGGCTTTTCGGTAGGCCTTCACGTCGCGACGGCAGCACGGCGATATGGCTGGAGGCCCAGAGGGCCTTGATGTCGCGGACATGGCCGTTCCAGGTGATTCCGGGTTCGCGTGCCCAGGCTTCCAATTCAGGCCGCGAGATGGAGGTCGGGTTCTCCGGATCGGGATCGCCGGCGAGCAGCAGCTCGATGGCGAGGCCGTCGCGGCGCAGGATGCGATGCGCTTCGACCAGCGCGCGCACGCCCTTGTCCTCGAGCATGCGGCCGACGAACGCTACGCGGACGGGTGGAGCGGGTAGTTCCGGCACCGGCTGCAAGAGTTGCGTGTCGACGCCGGAGCCGGGAATGAGCACGATCTGGCCGGCGCGCACGCCAAGTCCGGTGAGCAGGACGCGATCGTCGGGGTTCTGCACCACGGCCCGCGAGAGGCGGCGATTCATGAGGGCCGCCAGCGTGCGCCCGAGCGCGCCTTTCGCGACGCGCCCGGCCAGCGATCGCGACAGAAACGCCGAGCCGACGCCGGTGATGCTGGAGACAACGGGTGTGTGGCGCTGTCCAATCGCGGCGGCGACCGATCCGAGCAACGCCGGTTTGAGCGCGATGTTGTGGACCAGAGACGGCGCGATGCGCTTCAGCGTGGCCGCGACCTCGGCAATGGCGCGGGCGTTACCGGCCGGTGATACGCTGCCGCGCGACCAGCCGAGCGCATGGGCCGTGAAGCCCTCGGCCTCGATCGCCGCGCGACCCTCGGCAATGCGACAGAGCACGTGCACGTCGAAGCCGGCCGCCTTTGCTGCTCGCGCCATCGGCAGGCGGTGCGAGAGGAAGTACCAGTCTTCGGTGACGAGGTAGGCGATGCGTTTGGCCATAGATCGCGCGCGGGCCTCGGAGCAAAGCAGAGATCTGTGAACGAGTGGCCTTGCACCACGTTCGCGCCCTCAAGTCCATGGCAAGGTGCGGGCGGCGCTGTCGCATAGGCAGCGGAGATCATTGGCACTAAGAGAGCGCGCATGTGCGGAATTGCCGGCTTCATCGATCTGGCCGCAGGAACGGCGCCCGACGTGCTCGAGCGGCGGGTGCGCGCGATGGCCGATGCCATCGCCCATCGCGGCCCCGACGAAGGCAATGCCTGGGTCGAAGCGGCTGCCGGTCTGGCCTTCGGGCATCGGCGGCTGTCGATCATCGATCTGTCGCCGGCGGGGCGGCAACCGATGGTCTCGACCTCGGGCCGGTTCGTGATCTGCTATAATGGGGAACTCTACAACGCGGAGGACCTGAAGGCGGAACTTGGCGCTGTGGCGCATCGCTTGCGCGGCCATTCCGATACCGAGATCCTGCTCGAGCATGCCGAACGCCATGGCCTCGAGGCCGCGCTGAAGCGGTCGGTCGGCATGTTTGCGCTGGCGCTGTTCGACCGGGATACGCGGACGCTGTGGCTGGCCCGGGATCGGCTCGGCAAGAAGCCGGTGTATTGGACCGAGAGCAACGGACACTTCCTGTTCGGCTCCGAGCTGCGCGCGCTGAAGGCGCATCCGGCGGTGGACACGCGGCTCGACCGGGCAGCGCTCGTCGGCTACGTGCGCACCGGCTATTTCCTGCATCCCGAGACGGTCTATGAAGGCGTGCATCAACTGCCGCCGGCAACGATCCTGACGCTCGCGCCGGGACAGGCGCCTCGGCTTGCCACCTACTGGTCATTAAGCGAGACCATTGCCGAGGCGCGGGCCAAGCCATTTCGCGGTGACGACAGGGCGGCGATCGCGGCACTCGAGGACATTCTCGGCGATGCCACACGACGGCGCATGGTGGCGGACGTGCCGCTCGGTGCGTTCCTCTCAGGCGGCTACGACTCGAGCGCCGTCGTGGCACTGATGCAGAAGAATGCGGCCCGGCCGGTGCGCACCTATGCTATCGGTTTCGAGGAAAAAGAGTTCGACGAGTCCGGCCATGCCAAGGCCGTGGCAAGTCATCTCGGCACCGATCACACCGAGCTGATCGTCAGTGCCGCAGAAGCGCAGGCGGTTATTCCGCAGCTCGCAGATATTTACGATGAGCCGTTTGCCGACAGCTCGCAGATTCCGACTTATCTGGTGTCGAAGCTGGCGCGGCGAGACGTGATCGTGGCGCTCTCCGGCGACGGCGGCGACGAGGTGTTTGCCGGCTACAATCGCTACAGCAATGGCGAACGGTTCGCACGCTGGCTCGAGTGGATGCCGGCGGCGCCGCGAAGTCTGGTGGGTGCGGGTTTGCGCGGCGTCAAACCATCGACATGGGACAGCCTTGCCGGCTTGCTGCCCGACAAGGTGCGGCCACGCTATGCCGGCGACAAGGCGCACAAGATCGGCAACCTGATCGGCATGTCGCGAGGCGATTTCTATCGCATGGTGACGAGTGTGTGCCTCGAGCCTGATGATCTGGTGCTGGGCGTCGATGGCGTGCCGGGCGGAGCATTGCCGCCACTGCCGCCAACGCGTCTCGCAAGCTTCGCCGAGGAAATGCAGTATTTGGACACGCTGACGTATCTGCCCGGCGACATCCTGACCAAAGTCGACCGGGCCAGCATGGCCGTATCGCTGGAAGCGCGCGCGCCGCTGCTCGACCATCGTGTGCTGGCCTTCGCGTGGTCTTTGCCGGCGTCCATGAAAATCCGTGGTGGCACCATGAAGTGGCTATTGCGGCAGGTGGCGCACGCGCATGTGCCGGCGACATTGCTGGAGCGGCCGAAAACCGGATTCAGCCTGCCGATCCGCGATTGGTTGCGCGGTCCGTTACGGGATTGGGCGGAGAGCCGGCTCGATCAGAAGCGCTTGGAGCAAGCAGGCTTGTTCGATGCACTCATCGTGCGTCAGCGGTGGGAGGAGCACCTCTCGGGGCGACGCAACTGGCAATATGCGCTGTGGCCGATCCTGATGTTCGAGGATTGGCGCGAAAAAAACCGCTGACCCTTGAGGGGGTCAGCGGTTGCATGCATTCGTGGCGGCCGAACAGCCAAAACTCCGGGCACCTGTGAGACGACGCTCAGGGTGCGTTGCGGCTCAGATTGGAGAAGATGCCCCTTGACTCGGTCGCGGGTCGAGACGGCGGCGCACGATACGTTGGCGCCGGCGGATTATTGTTGGCTTGACGCGCTGGCGGTGGCGAGGCCTTACGCTCCGTCTGTGCGGGACGTGGCGGTGTGGCCTGCACGCGCGGCGCCGAGTCTGGTGCGGCCTGCTCGGGCGGCGGCGCTGCGACCTGTTGGACGGGCGGCGTGCTGGGCGTCGGCCCGTCGAGGCGCGGCAGGGGACCGCCGACGGCCATACGGCGGCCGGGCAACGGTGTTGCAGCAGGCGCAGGCTCCGTGGTTGGTTGCGCCACGGTGACAGGCGCCGGTTCAGCAGCGGGCAAGGACGGCTTCGGTTGCACGATGGTGACGGTGCGCCATTCGGGAACATCCACGACCGGATCGCGAGGCGGAACGGCACGCACGATCTGGCGCGGGGTTGGCACCTTGGCCGTGATGGATGGATCCGTGCGTCCGCAGGCACGGTCGGTCTGGCCTTGGAGCAGAGTCAGCAGGATGTAGTCCGGCGTTGCCACCGGGAACTGAACGCGTACCGTTTCATTGAACGCGCTCATCGCGGTGCGTGTCGCCGCTGACCATTCACCATCGATGTCGCCGCTGTAGCAACCGACCCGCTTCAGCTCGCGCTGAATGTTACGCGTCAAGACGCGCTGTGCCTCACCGGTCGCGCGCCCCGTCTGCGCCACAGGCGTTGGCACGACGGTTGGTGCCGATGTTGGCTGGCTCATTCTCGTTTCAGCGGGCTTTGCTTCCGACATCGGTGCCGGTTGCGCTTGCCGCGCCCACTTTTCAACGCCAACGCCGGCGGTCGCAATTTCCACCGGTGTGGTTTTCGTATGCGTCGAGGCGTCAACGGTCTCCTGGTCGGGAGATGGTGGGGCCAAAAGATGGTGGGTGGCCATCAAACCGCCAGCCGTGCCAGACGCAATAACCAAGCCATAGATGAAAGAGGAAAGATAGGAACGCCGGTAACGCCGCATGATACAAAACTCCCGGGTTGGTTCCGAACATTCAGTGACTTAAAGCTGCATACACAAGCAGGCGTACATTACACGATCGATACCAAGCCGGCAATGCAACCGTGCGACAACGCAACCAACTTTAGTAAAGCGTGGACAAGATGTTGGCGGAGTGGTCTCAGGCGGCCGGGCGACCCTTCATCATGCGCAGTGGCGTATAGACCATAACGGTCTGATTTTTCTGATTTATGACGGAATTCCTGGTCCGGACCAAGCCGCGTCCACCCTTCGAGCTTTCCCGCTGCTCGATGACCTCGATGTCGACGTGAACGGTATCGCCGGCAAAGGTCGGCCCTTTGATCTCCAGCTCCATGCCCAGGAAGGCCATGCCTGTCCCCTGGATGGTGCCGGCGATCGTCAGGCCCTCGGCGAGGGAAAACACCAATGCACCTGGAACCAATCGGCCCTTGATGGCGCTTTCGGTCTGCCGATAGACCTCGTTCGTGAACAACAACTCCAGCATGCCCGTGCAGGAGATGAAGTTGACGATATCGGGCTCCGTTATGGTGCGCCCGAACGTGCGGTAGCGCTGGCCAAGCGCCATGTCCTGCCAATACATCCCTAGGCCCAGTTGCTGCACGCCTGGCTCTTGCTTCATCGCTGGCTCGCTCTGTGGTTGCCTCATTGTGCTTCGTCGCCGCATCCTCGGAGGAGAGCCGTGGCGGCGTCAATGGCTGCTGTCGCATGGCGCCGGTCGGCGGTAACGGCTTGCGTCCATCCGCCGTGGTGGCCCATGATCCCGCAAAGGCATGAACGCTGTTGCGACGGCGGTTCCATCCACAAGCCACAAGCTTTCGCGAGGTACCCATGAGCCCAGACGACATCGGCCCGACTTCGCGCGTGTACTTCTCGCAGCGCCTGCGGTTGCATTACGTCGACTGGGGCAACCCTACGGCGCCGCCGCTGCTGCTCGTCCATGGCGGCCGTGATCATTGTCGCAATTGGGACTGGGTGGCGCAGCGATTGCGCAAGGACTGGCATGTCATCGCGCCCGATTTGCGTGGTCACGGCGACAGCGAATGGTCGAAAAGCGCCAACTAC
Organism: Hyphomicrobiaceae bacterium; assembly: GCA_046154645.1. Taxonomy (GTDB): domain Bacteria; phylum Pseudomonadota; class Alphaproteobacteria; order Rhizobiales; family Hyphomicrobiaceae. The sequence goes on along the minus strand of JBJXDZ010000098.1, from coordinate 115,852 downwards.
TCCATGGCAGGTTACGTCTACGATCTGGCGCAGCTGATCCATCAGTTGAAGCTGGCTCCGGTCACGCTCATCGGACACTCGCTCGGCGGCGCCATTACCGTGCGCTATGCCGGCATTTATCCGGAAACCGTCAAGCGCTTCGTGGCCATCGAAGGCCTTGGCCGCTCGCCCAAATCGCAAGCCGAAGTCGCGGACAAGACGATGGCCGTGAAGATGCGCGAATGGATCGACCAGCAACGTGCGGCCGCCGGACGCCAGCCGCGCCGCTACGCCTCGATCGAAGAGGCCCTGGCCCGCATGCAGGAGCAGAACAAGCATCTGTCAGCCGCGCAGGCGCGCCATCTGACGCAACACGGCGTGATCCAGAACGAGGACGGTACCTACACCTGGAAGTTCGACAACTTCGTGCGCGTGTGGCTGCCCTATGACATGCCGCAGGCCGACATCGAAGCGTTGTGGCGCAATATCAGCAGTCCATCGTTGATGGTCTATGGGCGCGAGAGCTGGGCGTCGGATCCGCGCAAAGACGGCCGCGCCGCGCACTTCAGCCAGGCCACGTTCGCGACCATTGCCGGTGCCGGCCATTGGGTGCATCACGATCAGCTGGAGACGTTCATGGCCTTGGTGGCACCGTTCCTCAGCGGCAAGCCCGTGCCGCAAGGTTTGCCGGGCGTCACCTGAAGCAGCAGCACAGCAGGGTTGAGGAATGAGTCGGCAGCGCGCCTAGCGGCCCCGCGCCACGCCACCTTCGACAGGGTCGGTCAGGCGGATGGTCCAGTCCTTGGCGTCGTTGGTGTCGACCTCGAAGAAGCCGGTGCGCTTGTAGCCGCGCTTCGGGCAATCCTGCGTGCCGCGAATGGTGAAGGTCTTGTCGGCCGTGCACATCTGGCTGGTGCCGGCCCACTCGCCGCCGCGATCATAGTCGACGGCGTGCACGTAATAGAACCGGCTCGACAGCGTGCCTTTGAGCAGCGTTTCGCAGGTTTGCGACGCGATATTCCACCAGCCTTCCGTGGTCCAGCCTTTGCCGTCCTGATAGCCGATGGCGACGCCGATGCGGCTCGATGTGGCATTGCAGAGCTTCAAATCCGCCCATGCCGGGGCGCCCCACAGGCCGGCCGAGAGCGCCATCACCAGTGTGATGCCGTGGCGGGCAGCGCGGCTGTGGGGTGTCGTCGGCATGGCGATCCGGGAAGGGGGTCTAGGCTGGCAAGTTGTCGGTGTCAGGTGTCGATCAGGATGGCACGGAAATCGTTAACATTGGTGTGCGTCGGACCGCGTACGAGGAGGTCCCCGAGCACGGCAAAGAACGGCGTCGCGTCGTTAGAATCGAGAAACATCTTGGCATCGAGATGACGACGGGCGGCTCTCGCCAGCAGGTCCGGCAAAACTATTGCGCCGGCCGGGCTGGTGACAGCGCCATCGCCACCATCGATGCCGTCGGTGTCGGCAGCAAGGCCGGAAATTCCGGGCGTACCGTTAAGCGCGACGGCCAGCGCCAAGGCATATTCCTGACTGCGGCCGCCCTGGCCTGAGCGATTGCGCACCGTGACTTCGAGCTCGCCACCGCTGATGATGGCAACTTTGCGACCCTGGGCGCGAGCCTCCAGCGCCAGGCGGGCATGGGCTGTGGCGACATCGCGCGCCTCGCCGGTGAGCGTATCGCCGAGGTTTACCACCTCGTAGCCCTGTTGGCGGGCGAGTGTGGCGGCTGCTTCCAGGGCGACGGCGGGGGTGGCGATCAGCCGATAGTCGGCACGGGCAAAGGCAGGATCCCCCGGCTTAGCCGTCTCGTTGGCGGGGTCATCGAGGGCGCGCGTGACGGCGTCTGGGACAGGCAGGCCGAGGGCCTCCATGCGCGGACGTCGCTTCGTGATGACGGCGCGGGCGTCGGCAAGCGTGGTTGGATCGGGCACGGTCGGACCGGAGCCGATGGTGGCGGGATCGTCGCCGGGCACATCAGAGATGGCGAGCGTGAGAAGGCGGGCCTCGCCGGCGGCCATAGCCAAGCGTCCGCCTTTGATTTCAGAGAGATGCCGACGCACCGTGTTCATCTCGTGGATGTCGGCACCGGATTTGAGCAGGCCGCGCGTCAGCGCTGTTTTGTCCTCGCGCGTGAGGCCCGACACGGGCGCCGCCCATAGCGCCGAGGCGCCGCCAGAGAGGAGTACCAACACCAGATCACTCTTGGTGGCGGCACGGGCGAGGGCGAGGGCTGCCTGGGCCGCAATAATGCTGCCGTTGTCGGGCGTCGGGTGGCGCCCCTCAATGATCTGCAGGTGCTTGGGTGCCTTGTCGCCGAGCGTGGCGGCGTATCCGTAAGGCGCGGTCAGCACGCCGTCGACGCGGTCGAGCTGGCCCCGTGCGCGATAGTTCCGTTCGGCGGTGGCGGCCATGGCGGCGCCGGCTTTCCCCGCACCAACGATGATGAGGCGGCCGGACTTCGGCACCTCGGGCAATTGCGCCGTCAGACAGCCATCGGGATGGGCTGCATGCACGGCCGCCTCGTAGAGGGCCGTGAGCACGTCCCGCGCCTCAGCTGCCATCGCGTTTACTCCCTTGATCCGGCATCTCAATTGACGGAGTGGCCGACACGGCGTCAAGCGCGATTGATGGCGCGTCGGCAACGGTCGCTTTTCTGTCCAGCCTCACGCGCCTATACTCGATCCTCCATGAGCACAACACCCGCATCCGATGCTCGCATCGCCGCCGAGGAAACCGACAGCTTTGTCGTGGTGCCGGGGCGTGCCAATGCCGGATTGATTGTGGTTTGCGATCATGCCGGCAACGCCTTCCCCAAAGGCTATGGCACACTGGGGCTGCCGGCGAGCGAACTCGAGCGGCACATCGCCTACGACATCGGAGCGGCGGCGGTGACGCGCGGCATCGCAGCGGCGTTCGGTGTGCCGGCGGTCATGACGCGGTATTCGCGGCTGCTGATCGATCCCAATCGCGGCAACGACGACCCGACGCAGATCATGCGGCTGTCGGACGGCGCCATCATTCCCGGCAACCGGCATCTCGACGACAAGGAGCGAGCGAAGCGGCGGCGGCTCTACTACACCCCGTATCATCAGGCGATCACGCGCGTCATCGATCAGTGTCTGGCGACAGGCACGATGCCGACGCTGCTCTCGATCCACAGTTTCACGGAGAGCTGGAAGGGGGTGCCGCGGCCCTGGCATGTCGGCATCCTGTGGGATCGCGACGAACGGTTCGCACGCCCGCTCATCGATGCCTTCTGCGCCGGCGGTGACATCATCGTCGGCGACAACGAGCCCTATAAGGGCAGCCTCGAAGGCGATTGCATGTGGCAGCATGGCACGTCGCGCGGGTTGCCGCATGCCATCGTCGAGGTGCGCCAGGATCTCATTCGCGATGCGGCGGGGCAGGCGCATTGGGCCGAGCGCCTCATTGCTGTTGTTGAAAGTCTGGTCGGGCGACCCGATCTACAACTCGATGTGGCGCGCGACGGTGCGCCGCGACGTGCCACCCACACAACGCAAGGAATGTCTGCCATGCCGAAGCCGATCGACGCCAAGACCGAGACCGAGCTGCAAGCCGCCGCCTATCGCAAGCTGGTCGAGCATCTGCGCAAGCGCACCGATGTGCAGAACATCGACCTCATGAACATGGCGGGGTTCTGCCGCAACTGCCTCGCCAACTGGTATCAGGAGGCCGCCGGCGAGCAAGGCGTCACGCTCACCAAGGACGACGCGCGCGAGATCGTTTATGGCATGCCCTACAAGGAGTGGCAGGCCAAGCATCAGAAGGAGGCCTCGGCGGATCAGAAGGCGGCCTTCGACAAGAGCAAGCCGCACGGGCATTGAAGCCAGAGCCGTTTCCACAAGACTTGGATCATGCCCACGATCGTCTCCCATCAGGGAAGGGGCGAGGGGCGTTGGCGTTAACATTGGCCCGCGAATTCGCCACTTGTTTCCCCCTCCCCTCAGGGGAGGGGATAGTCCGCCGACGATACATCACATGTGGAAACCGCTCTAGTTTGCGGCCCGTTTCAGGCTGAAACCAGTGACGAGCCAACGGCGGGCGGTGGAATAGCTTTCAGCCGGCGCTCGAGCTTGGCGAAAGCTCGTGAAATCGCCAACCGCATGAACCAGGCGTGCAGCAGGTTCGGCGTTTCGACGTGCAGGAAGATGGTCGTGACGGTGCCGCCTGGGGCATCATCGAGCATAATGCCGTCGCAAGAAAGGGAGCCGCCAGGAAACGGTACACCATCGAATGTCAGGGGATGGGCAACGTAAAGCCGCTCCGGTTCGAACCGCATGACGCGCACCTGCATCACGGCGGTGACCTCGTCCCGGGGTCCAACGGTGGACTCGAAGGTGAACTCGTCGTCGACCTCCAAGGTGGTGTGGGAGAGGCCGCCGGTCAGAAACGTCATCGCCGCGAAATAGGCTTGCCAGACGTGCTGGCGGGAATAGGGCAGGATGCGCGACACCGCCAGCATACGCAGCTTGGAGTGGGGATAGAGCAGTACGGCGCCAACAAGCAAAACAACCATGCCCCCTACGCCCATGCCGATGGCGAGCCAGGGTCCGAACTCAGCCAGTAGATCTTGCATTGCTGCCCCTTCGTGCATGGTCGTCGATCGAGAAGATAAGCGACCCGGCTTGCGATTTCGTTAGGGTTCGGGACATAGCGCCAACGCCGGTGCGTCTCAGTTCGACACAGGCTTGGGCAATCGCTTCACCATATAGGTGATCGAGCGGTCAGGCAGCTCCTGCACGCGCTCAATGGCGTAGCCGTTGCGGCCGTACCAGGCGACGAGGTGGCCGAGCTTGCTGCCGGTATAGAGCCGGACGGTATCGAGGCCGAGCTCGCGGGCGCGATCGTCGGCGCGTGCGAGCAATTCGCGGCCGATGCCTTTACCGGCAAGTGCCGGTTCGGTGGCGATGGACCAGATTAGCAGGTGATCGGCGTGCTGCTCCAGGATCAGGGCGCCGACCAGCTGACCTTCGGTCTCGGCAAACCAGATTTCCATGGTGCCGAAGACCTCGACATAGTCCGCCAGCAGCGGCAGCGGTTCGACGCCGAGGATAGGACGATTGCGGGCATATGCCGCCCGCTGCAGCGCAATCAGCCGGTCCAGATCGGACGTGGTGGCGCGGCGCAGGTTCATGGGTGCCGACCGAGAGCGGCTCTGGTCAGATCGCCAAGCGATACCTTCTGCTTACCCGCCGCATCGAAGTTGGCGGGGGCGAGCCACTGCTCGTAGGCGGCTTTCACGGCTGGCCATTCGGCATCGATGATGGCGAACCAAGTGGTATCGCGCGAGCGGCCCTTGTTGATGATGGCGCGGCGGAAATGACCCTCATAGGTGAAGCCAAAGCGCAAGGCGGCGCGGCGCGAGGGTGCATTCAGCGCGTCACATTTCCATTCGTAGCGCCGATAGCCGAGGGTGTCGAAGACGTACTTGGCAAAGAGGAAGTTGGCTTCGGTGGTGACTTGGGTTTGCGAGATGGCGGGCCCCCAGTAGATATTGCCGATCTCGATCGACTGATGCTCGGGCGTGATGCGCATCAGGGTCTGGCGGCCCTCGCAGCGGCCGGAGCGCTTGTCGATGACGGCCCACATCAAGGGATCGTTCAGCGCTGCCGATTTCTGCATCCAGGCATCGAAATCGGCGCGGGTCGTGGGGATGGGATCGAACAGATAGCGGAAGCGCTTGGCTGCATCCGGCGGCGTCGAGGCGCGGAAGAGATCTTCGCCGTGGCGGTCGAGATCGAGCGGTTCGAGGCGGCAATACTGGCCATCGAGAGCGATCCGCTCTGGCCGCTTGGCTGGACCAGGCTGGGCCAGCTTCGGGCCGATCGGCAGCCCTGACTCGGGATCGATCTCGGAAGGGATCTGATGGTCGTGCAAGCCCTTCATAGCGCGAAGCCTCCATCGACGAAGAACGACTGACCGGTGGTGAAGGCGCTTTCGTCGGAGGCCAGGTAGATGGCGATATGCGCGACTTCTTCGGCGGTGCCAAGGCGGCCCATGGGTTGGCGGTCGATGAACATCTGGCGCGCCTTCTCGACGCTGCCGACCTGCTGGCCAAGCGCTGCGATGCGATCATCGAGCGAGGGCGATTGGATGGTGCCCGGGCAGATGCAGTTGCAGCGCACGCCCTTCTTGATGAAGTCGAAGGCCACCGCCTTGGTGAGACCGACGACCGCGGCCTTGGTGGCGGTGTAGACGTAGCGGTTGGCCACCGCCTTCGAGGGGCCGGCCCCTGAGGCCATGTTGACGATGGCACCTTTGCCGGCCGCCACCATGCCGGGCAGGAAGGCCTGGATGCCACGGTGCATGGCTTTGACGTTCAGATCGAACGAGAAGTCCCAGTCCTTGTCCGAACAGTTCAGCGCGTCGCCGTGATGGACGAAGCCGGCGCAATTGAAGAGAACATCGACGGTGCCGACGCGCTTGGCCATGGCTTGCACAGCAGCTGTGTCGAGCACGTCCAGTTGCAGGCATTCGGCGATGCCGGCCTCTTGCAGGCCCTGCATGCGGCCCACATTCAGATCGGTGGCGATGACGCGGGCGCCCTCGCGGGCAAAGGCTATGGCTGTGGCGCGGCCGATGCCGGCGCCTGAAGCGGTGCAGAATGCGGTCTTGCCCTGAAGCCTGCCTGCCATGTCGTTCCCCATTGTTGCTGACTGTTGCCGGAGCTTGCCGCCTGCTATGGGGCAATCTCTCCCGGGCGCCGTGCCATCGGTTATACTCTGGAGTGTCTATCCACCCCGCCACGCCCCGCCGTCAATCGCCATGAGGAATTCGATGCGTTTTCTCTGGAATCCCGGAATTGTCGTGGTTTTGTCCGCTGGACTTGTTGCCATGCCGGTGGCCGCGCAGGAGGCGAAGAAACCTCCCAATTGCGAGCAGGCCGCGTCGACGCCGGAAATCGCGTTTTGCGCCGAATTGGAATTGAGGGAGGCCAATGTCGAACTCAGCAAGGTGTTCAAGGACGTGATCGCCAAGATCAAGGCGGCGAGCCACATCAACGTCAATCAGCGCCGTGACTGGGAACGGGCGATGCGCGAGGCGCAACTGCACTGGATCGCTTTCCGCGACAAGGATTGCGGCGAAGTGACGGGCTGGGAGTGGTATCGTGGCACGGGACAGGGGGCGGCGACGCTCGGCTGCAAGGCGGCAAAGACCAAGGCGCGGGCGGAAGAACTAAAGGCGCGCTACACCGACAGGTGACGTTACGGGCGCAGCGCGGAGATTGCCATATTCACGACCATCGACCGAGCGAGGCCGCATGCCGACGATCGATATGTCTGAGCCGTGGTTGCGCCTGCTGGCTTTCGCCAGCGTTTTTGTCGTCATGGCGGTGCTGGAAGTGCTGGCGCCGCGACGGCTCTTGACGGCCGGGAAATCGCGCCGCTGGACCACCAATCTGGCCATCGTCGGCCTCGGCGGGTTGCTGGTGCGTGTGCTGGCCGTGTTGCCGGTGCCGCTCGCGGCCGTGGCTGCCGCCGCTTATGCCGAGCGGCACGGCCTTGGTCTTGTGCCGTGGCTCGGCATTTCAGGCTGGCCCGTGGTTTTGGGTGGTCTCGTCGTGCTTGATTTTGCCATCTGGCTGCAGCACGTCGCCTCGCATCGGTTGGGCGTGTTGTGGCGGCTGCATCAGGTGCATCACGCAGATATCGATTTCGATGTCACGACGGCGATCCGGTTTCATCCCATCGAGATCGGACTGTCGATGCTGTGGAAGATCGCGTGGGTGCTGGCACTCGGTGTTCCCGCCGGCGTGGTGCTGGCATTCGAGATCATCCTGAATGGCTGCGCCATGTTCAATCATGCCAACGTGACACTGCCCATTTGGCTGGATCGGCTGCTGCGCACGGTGGTTGTGACACCGGACATGCACCGCGTGCATCATTCGGTCGACCCGGGAGAGCATCACCGGAACTTCGGTTTTAACCTGTCGATCTGGGACCGCCTGTTTGCGACCTACGTGGCGCAGCCTGCTGCTGGCCACGAGGCCATGACAATCGGGCTGCCGCAGTATCAATCAAAGGCGCCGACGGAGCTTGGCTGGTCGTTGCTGTTGCCGTTCTGGTCGCGCGGGCGATAGCGCATCATGCTATGGCGAAATGTTCGAGCAAGAGGCGCGTTACGGCCTCCGGTTGCTCCTCGGGAACGAAGTGGCCGCACTCGGGTAGCACGATCGCTTTGACGTTGGTGGCGACGTTCTTGAGACTCGCTTCAACGGTGGCGCCACGCCCGCGACCGTGCGGATAGCTGACACCGCCGGCAATGCCCAGCACGGGCATGTTGAGCCGCGCGCCACTGGCGAGCCAGGCGGCATTGTCCTTCGCATCCTGCGGCAGCGCGCGATAGAAATTAAAGCCCGCGCGCAAAGCACCCGGCTGGCTGTAGGTGCGCACGTACTCGTCGAGGCCGGCATCGGGAATGGCGCCGGGCTTGTAGCAGAAGGTCTGGTAGAACCACTGCAGATAGAGGCGCTCGCGGCCCTGCACCAAGGCTTCGGGCAGGTCGGGCGTGATGTGGAACTGGTGATGCCAGCGCCGGCCGCCTTCGCTGAACTCGCCGCCGTCGCCGGGAATGACGACGTCGATGATGGCGAGTGTTTGAATGGCATCTGGATGTTGCGAGGCGAGCGCAAAGGCGGTCGGGCCGCCCCAGTCGTGGCCGACGAGATGGAATGTCTTGTGGCCGAGCTTTTCGGTGACGAGACGCCAGACGTCGTTGGCGACGGTGCGTTTGTCGTAGCCCGTGAGCGGGCGCGATGAATCGCCGAGGCCGCGCAGATCGGGCGCAATGACGGTGTAGCGCTCAGCCAGCGCCGGCATGATGTGGCGCCACTCGTACCAGGTCTGCGGCCAGCCGTGCAGGAGGACGACGGGCGGCTTGCTCGATTGCGCCTGAGATGGGGTCAGACCCAAGGGTCTGACCCCGTCACCTGCCGTCACATAGTGCAGCATCACCTCGCCGACCTCGGCGTAGTCATGGTGAAATTGGCAGGTGGCACTCATGGCGACCCTCGCAGGATGGACAAAGCTATGCGGCGAGCTTTTCAAGCGACTGTCGGAGTGAGCTAAATGGCACAGGTCTCGCTCCTGCCTTCAGGAGTTCGATGTCCGATGATCTCCATGGCTGCATGTCGTCGTAGACGATCCGCTGCTCCAAATTTGGAGCATTCTTCATCCTGACGTCGAGGTGGGCTACCACCGCCGAATTCACCGAGTTGGCATCTGGCATGACAAAATCAAGTGCAAGTTGACGACCGCCGCTGATGTTAACGACATAGTCAAAACCATGCTCCTTTGTGCTGGCTCCGGCTATTTTCCCGTTGCGACTCCACTTATCTTTGAATTTCAGATTGAGGATGTCCTCAATGGCCTTCTTAAAGTCGCGCCTGGGTGGCCGAGCATTCGCCAATAGGTACTCAGCTGCCGTTTTGGACGCGTTGGCAACCAAAACTATTGCTGCCCTTAGATCTGAATAGCTGACCATCGGAGAGATGATCTCGCCTCGATCAGTGAGGTCGCATCCGCGGCGCTTCACGATCCCTCTCATCATGCTCTTAAGATTTTGCTCGGTCTGGATGGACTGAGATACTTCGTCCAATGCGGCGCCAGCATCATCCACTCTATAGAAATCGCCCCACTGAACTACGGTTACCATTACAGACGAATTAGACGGATACAGACAATGCGTGGAGACGCGGACGCCGCGTTCGACTACGGTCATAGAAGGTCCAGCATCAAAGGAGTGTTTAACGATGTCTATAACGCTCATAGGAGTCGATCCGTAGTTGGCAGTGAAGGGACGCCAGAATCCGAGATGTCGATCCTTGTTTGGCCGCAAAACCATCGAAATGTATTGTCAAACGTTCGAAGGTTCGCGTCTAAAATCCTAGCATTTTCAAGTCTATCTGGCAACGATGTTGCCGTTGCGAATCGCCGATTGTCAGGCCATGCGTGATAGTGGGGGACCTGAAAAGGGCCCAGCTCAAGATCGGACGGGCGATTGAATGAATTATAATGCTCTTCGTCGTCAGTGAAGTCGAGGCGCCAAATTGCTCGACCATAAGAAAGCACGAGCCGAAATCGAAGGCTCGGATTTCTCGGATAGGCGATTAAGGTCAAAGTTGCGTCACTTACCTCGCCATCTACGAGCAGAGGATATAGGAGACGCTGGTCCCCTTCGCGATGTTCCGCAACCCAGACTGCTTGCCCTATTGGCTGCTTGTCGGTTGCAAGAAGCGCATCGACAAGTAACCTTATGTCGGAAGATGCTGCCATCGCTGTTGTTTCCGACCCTCGCAGGATGGGCAATCATATGTCGCTGAAGGAGCCGCTACGGCCTTTGCCGGCGGCGAAGCGGGCGGCGCCGGCCTGACCTTCGGCGCGCACGGCCTCGACGCCAGCGGCGAATTCAGCGCGCATGGCGTGCTCGAAGGGGAGTTCCCACTGGCGGTGCACGGAGGCGCGGTCGAGGCGCATGCACAGCTCGGGAAAGCGCGCGATTTCGGCGGCCATGGTCTCGGCGGCGCGGCGGGCGTCACCCTTCGGCACGACGCGATTGGCGAGGCCGAAGCTCAGCGCTTCTTCGGCGTTCACGGCGCGGCCGGTGAGGATCATGTCCATGGCGCGGCTCTGGCCGATGAGGCGGGGCAAGCGCACGGTGCCGCCGTCGATCAAGGGCACGCCCCAGCGGCGGCAGTAGACGCCGAAGGTGGCGTCGGCCTCGACGACGCGCAGGTCGCACCAGATCGCCAACTCGAGACCGCCGGCGACGGCAAATCCGGACACGGCGGCGATGACGGGCTTGGAGAGTTTCAGGCGTGATGGTCCCATCGGGCCATCGCCGTCGTTTTTGTAGCGCTGCAGGCGTTCACCAGATGCAACGGATTTGAGATCGGCCCCGGCGCAGAAGGACCCACCGGCGCCCCAAAGCACGGCGACTTTGGCGGTGTCGTCGGACTCGAACAGCTTGAAGGCTTCGGCCAAGCCTTCTGCGGTTTCGTTATCGACGGCGTTGCGCACGGCGGGACGGTTGATGATGACAGTCACCACCGGGCCTTCACGCTCAATCAGCACCTTGCTGGAGACGTGTGGGCTCATAGCGTCGGTCCCGCTTCTTTCACTGTGATGCGCCACAGCGTACGTGGCTTGTCGGCGTCGACGAGGGGCGCCGCGTGGAGGAGCGAGCAGTTGTCCCAGATGATGACGTCGCCGGGTTTGTAGGTCGGCGTGGCGCAGTATTTCTCCTGCGTGGCGTGAGTTTTCAGGTCGTCGAGCAGGGCGCGGCCTTCATTGTCGCCCATGCCTTCGATGCCGAAGGACGAGCCCGAGACGGCATAGAGCGACGGCTTGCCGGTGTGCGGATGCTTGCGCACGAGGGGATGGCGCACCCAGCTCATCTTGGCTTTCTGATCGTCATTGAGGGTCGACGCGGCCGTGCGGCTCGCTTCATCGAGGTTGTCGCGATTGCCATAGTGGTGGCGCGCGACGAGGCCGTCGATGCGCGCCTTGGTGGCGTCGGGCAAGTCCTCGTAGGCCTTGCGTTGGTTGGCAAAGGTGGTGCCGGCTTTGCCGCCCGGGATCTCCTGCGCGAAGAGCAGCGTGCAGCGGGCGGGTGTCGCTAGATACGAATAGTCGGTGTGGAAGTAGGTGCCGCCGTCCGCGAGGCCGATGGGTTGGCCCTTAGCGTCGGTCTTGTTGGAGAGGATCAGGATGTTCGGATCGACGGGATGATGGAACTGATCGATCACGTGCGGCTCGGGCTTGCCGAATCGCTGCGCCAGCCCCAGGAACGATTTCGGGCCGATGGATTGCGCCGGCAGGATTGCCACCAGGTGCTCGTGCAGCGCGCTCTCGATGGTGTCGAAACCGCTGTCGTCGAGCCAGCGCAGATCCAGGTTCTCGATCTCGCAGCCGATGCCGCCGGGCAAGCGTTTCACCGCCAACTTTGCCATGTCGTGTCGTCCTTTTGCGTGTTTTGGCTTGCCGTGTCTTGTGCTGTCAGCGCTGTTGCCACAAGACGTCGATCAAGTCCACGTCCCCCTCCCTAGCGGGGAGGGGTTAGGGGTGGGGAGAAGATGATTGAGCGAAGTTAGGTGTGAGCTGCTGACTTGCGGTTTTCACGGCTATCGTTGCTCCCAGTTCGACACCCCCCCCTGGCCCCTCCCCTGATGGGAGGGGGAAACAAGCGGCGAGTTCACGGTCAAGAGTCAGCACCAATGTAGTGTGTGGGCTCACCGGCGCTACAGTGTAACGGGCAGCGGATCCAATGGCGCCCTAGCGGCGACGTTCGACTACTTCGCCAGCTCGCGCGAACGTTTGGTGGCAGCAAGCACGGCTTCGGTCATGAGCGGGGCCAGGCCCTTGTCGCTCATGAGCACCTGCAGCGCAGCAAACGTTGTGCCGTTGGGCGAGGTGACGTTCTTGCGCAATTGATCGGGACCGAGATCGGAGCGGTGCATCAACTCGCCAGAGCCGGAGACGGTGGCGCGGGCGAGGCGCAGGGCCAGGTCCGGGGCGAGACCGGCTTTGACACCGGCTTCGGCCAAACACTCAGTCAGATAGAAGACGTAGGCGGGACCGGAACCCGACACAGCCGTTACCGGATCGATCAGGGCTTCATCGTCGACCCAGCCCACCTCGCCGACGGCTGCGAGCAGTGCATCGCAGGTGGCGCGCTGCGCGGGGGTGACGTGGGCGTTGGCGGTGCAAACTGTGATACCGCGACCAACGGCTGCCGGTGTGTTCGGGATTGAGCGCACGACGGCCGTGCCTTTGGGGAGATGCTGCTCGAAGCTGGCGATGGTCTTGCCGGCAGCGACCGAGAGCACGACGGTCTTGGGACCGGCAATTTTGGCGAGGCCCGGGAAGACATCGTCCATGATCTGCGGCTTGACGGCCATCAGCAGGACGGCCGGTGGGGCATCGCGTTTGGGCAGTGCCGCATAGCTGGCGACGCCATGCAGTTTCAGCAATTCGGCGATGCGTGGTGGCGGGGCAGGATCCTGAACCAGGATGCGCTTGGGATCGAGGCCGCCCGTGAGCCAGCCAGCCAGCATGGCGCCGCCCATGTTGCCGGCGCCGGCGAGGATCAGGTCACCTTCAAGGGCCAAGGCCACGTTGCTTCTCCTGCGTTGGATGCACGATGTAGATGACTGGCGAGTCTAAGGATCAGGCCCGCCCAGGGCGAGTTGAATTTTTTGCGGCTGGTCCGAGCCGGCAGCCGTTGTCGGTCACAGCTGGGGCGCGACCGATCGATCAGTGCTGGCGGCGGGGGCCTGCGACGACCTTGGCATCATGCAGCCTGGCGATCTCGGCGTCAGAGAGTTTGAGCAATCCCGACAGGATCTCGTCGGTGTGCTGGCCGAGCCGGGGGGCTGGTTTGGCCGGCAGTCGCGTCACGGCCTTGAAATCGTAGGGCGAGGCGGCAGACCACACGGTGCCGATCTCGGGCTGCATCACGCGTGAGAACATCGGGTTTGCGGTCAGTATGGGATCACCGGCGACAAGCTCGCTCGGCCGCTTGTAGGGCCCCCAGAGGACGCCGGCTTTGGTCAACTGCTGGCCTGCTTCCGCCAACGTCATCTTGGCGATCCAGGGCGCGATGATGTCTGTGATCGACTGCCGGTGCGCCCAGCGGTGTCCCTCCTCTTTGAGGTCGATGCCCTTGTCGCGCTCGAGCTGTTTGAAGGCGTCGGCAAAGCCGCCCGCGGCGCCCATGGCGGCCAGCTGCCGCTCGGTCAGGATGCACAGCACCAGATGGCGCCCGTCCTTGGTGGGGAAGTCCTTGATGTAGGTGCCGAACACATCGTTGCCGTAACGGCCGCGATCTTGTTTGTTGATTTCGGCCTCGCCGAAGAAGCCGAGCGCCGCGGTTGCCGCCAATGCCACGTCCTGCAGGGCGAGACGCACCAATTGGCCTTGCCCTGTCCGCGACCGGTGCCGTTCGGCGGCGAGCAAGCCAAGCGCTGCCGCATAGCCCGTGGCGATGTCCCAGCCGGGCAGCACGTGATTGACGGGACCCGTGTGGCCAACCGGCCCCGTGATCATGGGGAAGCCCGCAACGGCGTTCACCGTGTAATCGACCTGCGGGGTGTCGTCGTGAGCACCGATGATGTTGAGCGCGATGAGATCGGCCCGCTTGGCCTTCAGCGTGTCGAAGGCGAGCCAGCCGCGCGCCACCGGCAGGTTGGTGGAGAAGATGCCGGCATCGGGGCCCGGCAGCGTGATGAGCGCCGTGATCAGCTCGCGCCCTGCAGGTGATTTGAGGTCGACGGCGAAGGAGCGTTTACCCTTGTTGAGGCTCGCCCAGTAGATGCTTTTGCCTTCGGCGGTCACCGGCCAGCGATCGGCATCGAGGCCGCCCTGGATGTCGTCGAAGCGGATGACATCGGCGCCGAGTTGGGCGAGCGTCATGCCGCCGAGAGGTGCTGCGACGAATGCCGAACCCTCGATGATGCGCAAACCGGCGAGCAGGCCTTGGACGGACATTGATCAACTCCCTGGTCGATAGCAGACTGCGGCCCTCTATGCGGCCGCGCCGAGATCTGCGGGAGTTGTGTCACAGGCGCTGCGCGGCGTCACCCTGCGCCCGTTGCATGGGCGTTTGCAGAGCTACGCCTGCTTACAGCTTGGGGATCATGGCGGCGCCAAGGATCGGCCCTGCCTTGCCGGCCTGGATGATCACCGCGGCGCTGTCCGTTTCCGGGAGTTTCACTGTGTCCCGGTCGAGGCGTACAGTCAGCGCCTTACCCGACCACATGCCGACCGGCGTCATTTCGCGCACCACATTGTGATAGCGAAGCGACTTGCCGCGATTCTCACCGGATCGAACCGCAACCTCCACCACGGGCTGGATGACGGCCAGCCAGATGGTCGCGTCCTGGGCGCCATCGCCAACCGTTGCGGCGCCAGCTTCGATGATCAGCCGTTCGGCCTCCATCCTGACGCTGACCGGCACCTGTGATTTGGCGAACGCCTTCTGCGTCGCTTCAATGGCCTGATCGATCTCGCGGGCGCTGTTGCCGACCGCGTGCGAGAGGCCGTTCACCACGACCTGCGGCGTGTAAACCCGCCCATCGCCCCGATGCTTGGCGTAGTACTTCTGGCGGGCCGTGAACTTCGGATTGGCCAGCGTATCCTTCCAACCGAGATAGTCCCAGTAGTCGACGGAGAAGGACAGCGCCACGATGTCCGCGCGCTTGGTATAGCTTTCCAGCAGCACGTCGGCTGGGGGGCAGGACGAGCACCCCTGGCTTGTATACAACTCCAGCACAGCTTTGACCTTCGGTTGAGTCAACGCGCTAACGCGCTGCTCCTGGGCCGATGCTGGCGTGAGGCCGCCGTGCGTCCCGGTAAGGCCTGCCAAGAGACCTCCGAGCGCCGCCATAAATGAAAGAACCCGCATTAGCTTGTCTGAAATCCCTGTCTGGACGCGCACTCGCGACGGGCCACATGCACCACACGCTTCGTCCGTACATATTGCTTTGCGGGACATCAATTGCGAGTCACGAACGGGTGAAACGCCCGAAATGACTTTTGCTGCAAGTGCGAAGGCCGGCAGAACGTCCGCCGGCCCCACAAGTCGTTTACCGTTTTCGCAACGTCATCAAGCCGCCGCAGCGAGGCCGCGCAGCACGTAGGGCAGGATGCCTCCGTGCCGGTAGTAGCTCATCTCATCCTCGGTATCGATGCGGCAGAGTACGGGCACCTTCTTGGTCGTGCCGTCGGCATAGGTGATCTCGACCACCACGTCCTGGCGCGGTTTCAAGGCTTCGAGGCCGGCGATGTTGATCACCTCGCCGCCTTTGAGCGCCAAATCGGCGATCGACTGGCCGTCCTTGAACACGAGCGGCAGAACGCCCATGCCAACCAGGTTGGAGCGATGAATGCGCTCGAACGATTGCGCCACCACGGCGCGGACGCCGAGCAGCGCCGTTCCCTTCGCCGCCCAGTCACGGCTTGAGCCCGTGCCGTATTCCTTGCCGGCGAAGATGACCAGCGGCGTGCCTTCGGCCTTGTACTGCATGGCCGCGTCGTAGATCGATTGCTCCTTGCCGGTCGGCACGTGGAAGGTGTTGCCGCCCTCCTTGCCGCCGAGCATCAGGTTCTTGATGCGGATGTTGGCGAACGTGCCGCGCATCATCACCTCGTGGTTGCCGCGACGGGCGCCGTACGAGTTGAAGTCGTTGGGGCGCACCTGCCGCTCGATCAGGTAGTTGCCGGCGGGGCCGTCCTTCTTGATCGAGCCGGCCGGCGAGATGTGGTCGGTGGTGATGGAGTCGCCGAACATGCCAAGGACGCGCGCGTTGACGATGTCGGTGACCGGCTTCGGCTCCATGGTGATGCCGTCGAAGTACGGCGGGTTCGCCACATAGGTCGAGACCGAGTTCCAGCCGTATGTGAGGCTGGCGCGGGCCTTGCCCATAGCCTGCCAGCGGGCATCGCCCTTCGACACGTCGCTGTAGCGGGTGGCGAACATCTCGGGCGTGACGTTGGCGCGCACGATCTCGGCGATCTCCTGCGAGGACGGCCAGATGTCCTTCAGGAACACATCCTTGCCGTTCTGGTCCTTGCCGAGCGCCTCAGTCGCCAAATCCAGGTTCATGGTCCCGGCGATGGCATAGGCGACAACTAGCGGCGGCGAGGCGAGGTAGTTGGCCTTCACCTCGGCATGCACGCGGCCTTCGAAGTTGCGGTTGCCGGAGAGCACGGCTGCCGCCACCAGATCACCGTCGTAGATGGCTTTGGAGACATGCTCGGGCAGCGGGCCGGTATTGCCGATGCAGACAGTGCAACCATAGCCGGTGAGATAGAAGCCCAACGCTTCGAGGTCGCCCGTCAGGCCGGCCTTGGCGATATAGTCGGTCACCACCTGTGAGCCCGGCGCGAAGCTGGTCTTCACCCACGGCTTGGCCTTGAGACCCTTGGCGCGGGCGTTGCGGGCAACGAGACCGGCAGCCACCAGCACCGACGGGTTCGATGTGTTGGTGCACGAGGTAATGGCGGCGATCACCACGTCGCCATGGCCTAGCGAATAGTCGTGGCCTTCGACCTTGACCTGCTTGGTGAGCGTGGCGCCTTTGACGATCTCCGGCAGCGATTTAGCGAAGCCGGCCTTGGCGTCCTTGAGGGGCACGCGGTCCTGCGGCCGCTTCGGTCCTGCCAGCGACGGCTCGACTGTGGAGAGGTCGAGCTCCAGGATGTCCGTGTAGACAGGCTCATGGCCCGCCTCGCGCCACATGCCCTGGGCTTTCGAGTAGGCTTCCACGAGTGCTATGCGGTCGGCTTTGCGGCCCGTTGCCTTCAGGTACTTGATGGTGTCGGCGTCAACGGGGAAGAAGCCGCAGGTGGCGCCGTATTCAGGCGCCATGTTGGCGATTGTGGCGCGATCCTCGAGCGAGAGATGATCGAGGCCGTCGCCGAAGTATTCGACGAACTTTTCCACCACTCCGCGCTTGCGCAGTATCTGCGTGCAGGTGAGCACGAGGTCAGTTGCCGTCATGCCTTCCTTGAGGCGGCCCTTGAGGCGGAAGCCGATCACTTCAGGGATGACCATGGCCACCGGCTGGCCAAGCATGGCGGCCTCGGCCTCGATGCCACCGACGCCCCAGCCGAGCACGGCGAGGCCGTTCACCATGGTGGTGTGGCTGTCGGTGCCGACGCAGGTATCGGGAAAGGCCTGCTCGACCTTGCCGGCCTTGGTCCACACGGTCTGTGCCAGGTACTCGAGGTTGACCTGATGGCAGATGCCGGTGCCGGGAGGCACAACCTGGAAGTTATTGAAGGCCGAGCCGCCCCAACGGAGGAACTCGTAGCGCTCCTTGTTGCGGTCGTACTCGATCTCGACGTTCTTGGCGAAGGAGTCGGCGGCGCCGAAATGGTCAACCTGCACGGAGTGGTCAATCACCAGATCGACGGGTACCAGCGGATTGATCTTCGAGGGATCGCCGCCCATCGTCTTCATGGCATCGCGCATGGCGGCCAGATCGACGACACACGGCACGCCGGTGAAGTCCTGCAGCAGCACGCGGGCCGGGCGATAGGCAATCTCCTGCTGCGAGGTGCGCTTGGTCAGCCATTCGACCATGCCCAGGATCGAAGCCTTGGTGACGGAGCGGCCATCCTCATGGCGGAGCAGGTTTTCCAGCAGCACTTTCAGCGAGTACGGCAGTTTGGAGATGCCCGGCAAGCCGTTCTTCTCGGCGTCGGGCAGCGAGAAGATCTCATAGGACTTGGCCCCGACAGTCAGCGTCTTCTTGCACTTGAAGCTGTCGAGCGAGATTGGGGTAAGGCTCATGTGGGGCGGTCTCCTGGAACCGTTATGCGCAGGGCGCGGTTATGGGGACCCGGGACGTGAGTGCACGGCAGCGGCCTGCTGGAAAGGCTGGCCTCCGGGCTGTGTGGGGCCTTATAAGGCCGAGGCGCTCCATCCGCCAAGGGGGCGTGACCTGCATCTTTGCATGATCCCCATCCCGCTTCGGTCCCGCTTTCCCCAATATGCAGCTTCGTGTCGAGAATCTGAGCCTTTCGCGCGGTGAACGAACGCTGGTCAGAGGCATGACATTCGCGGTCGAGGCCAGCGAGGCGGTGATCCTGCGTGGCCCCAACGGAGCGGGCAAGACGACGTTGCTGCGCGCCATCGCCGGATTCATCAAGCCTTCGAGCGGTTCGATCAGGTTTGAGGGCGGCAATCCCGAGCTTTCTGTGGCCGAGCAAAGCCACGCCATCGGCCACCAGAATGCGGTGAAAGCGGCACTGACGGTGCGTGAGAACGCCGATTTCTGGCGGCGGTTCCAGGCGAGCGGCGACGCAAATGAACCCGGCCCTGCAGAGCAGCGAACCAGCGAGGCCCTGCAGCGTCTCGGCCTTGGGGCGATCGCCGATGTGCCCGCCGGCTATCTGTCGGCCGGGCAGAAGCGACGCCTGGCTTTGACCCGCCTGCTGCTGGCGCCGCGCCCCCTTTGGTTGCTCGACGAGCCGACCGTCTCCCTCGATGCCGATGCCACTCTCGTACTGTCGCACCTCATTGCTGAGCATCGAGCGACCGGCGGCCTGATTTTGGCTGCGACCCATATCGATCTCGGCCTTGCCACGGCCAGGGAGTTGCGTCTCGAGGCACCGGCATTGACGCGGGAGGCAGCGTGGGATCATTCCTGAACCTTGTCCGCCGTGATGTTCTGCTGGCCTGGCGTGACGGTGGGGCGCTGGGCACCGCCCTCGGTTTCAATCTGATCGTCGTCGCCCTGATGCCGCTGGGTCTCGGCCCTGACTTGAACCTGCTCTCGCGCATCGCGCCGGGGGTGCTGTGGATCGCATTGCTGCTGTCGGCTCTGCTCTCGCTGCCACGCCTGTTCGAGGCTGATTTCGAGGATGGCTCGCTGGAAGTTCTGGCCATGGGCGACCTGCCACTTGCCGCCATAGCGGCCGCCAAGAGCCTGGCGCACTGGCTGACGACGGCCTTGCCGCTGGTGGCGCTGGCGCCGGTGCTTGGCCTGCTGCTCAATCTCGATCTTAGCCTTCTTCCGGCGCTGATTGCTTCGATGCTGCTCGGCACGCCGGCTGTCAGTTGCCTCGGTGTCGTTGGTGCCGCACTGACACTGCGCAGCCATCGCGGCGGGCTGCTGGTGGCACTGTTGGTGCTGCCGTTGTATGTGCCGACATTGCTGTTCGGCATTTCGGCCGTGCTCGCCGCAGCCCAGGCATCGGGCGGTGTTGCGGCCTCCCTCATGATCCTCACAGCCGTGTCGTTGGCCGCAATCGTTGTCGGGCCGCTGGCTGCCGGCATGGCGTTGCGGGCGCAACTCGGGTGAGCGTGGAAAACCGGCGATGGCGCTTGTTTGTAAAATGGCTTGATGCGCATGCCTCCCATCACGGAGGCCATCATGAGTCGCAAAAGCTTGCGGATATTCCTCGGATCGCTCGCATTCGGCGCGCTGTGCGCCGTCGGGGGCATGGCGGCTTTTGTCGGCGTGCTGTATCTGCGCCAACTCCCGTCCGAGCCGGATGTGGACCGGCTCCAGAGCGTGCTGGAAGCCATGGAGCGGGGCGCAGCGAGACCACCGGTGGACGTGGCAACGCCAGTACAGACGCAGGTGTTGCCGACGGCGGCGGCGACGCAATTGCCGATCGTTGAAAACAAGCCTGAGCGTGCCAAGCCCGAAGCTGTTCGGGGACCGGAGAAAACTGCCGAGAAAAATCCTTCTCCGCGGGGCGTGGAATTGCTTTCGGATCAACCGGCGACGTTCTTCCAGCTCAATCGCAACGCGCCTTGAGGCAAGGCTTGGAGTCGCTCCGAAAACAAGCAGGGCCCAATTCTGCATCGAGCCCTGCCCGCAAATCTCTGTGCCCGGGTCTAACGCTTGACCAGTCGAATAACGAACAGAAGTAAGCAGGCGCCGATCACAGCATTGATGATTGCCGCAATGATGCCGCCGCCGATGGCAATGCCCAGACGCGGCAACAGGTAGCCGGCGATGACCGCGCCGAGGATGCCAACGATAATGTCACCGACGAGGCCGAAGCCTCCACCCTTCATGATCTGGCCGGCCAACCAGCCGGCGACAGCACCAATAGCGAGCCAGACGATCAGTGTGACTGGGTCCATTGTTCCCTCCTCAACCTGATGCGCGGCGAATCGCCGCGTCATTTAAGTCTGACGCTTGCCAGGATGATTGGCAATCGGTGACTTTTCGGACAGGAGAGCAGAAAGGCTACGGTGAACTCACTTCATGGCCGCAGCGATCAATGCCTTGGCTTCCGGACTATCCCATTCGGCAGGGCCAACGAGGCGGCCGATCTCACGCCCCTCGCGATCGATCAGGATCGTGGCTGGCATGCCAATCGCCTTCAGCGTCGAAGTGATGCGGACGCCAGGATCGGCATAGACGCCAAGCTTCTCGGACTTGACCTGGGCCAGGAACTTTTTTGCTCCCTCGATGCCCGTCTTGTCGGCACTGACCGCCACGACTTCGAACCGATCGGAGCCGAGTTGCGCCTGCAGCCGGTCGAGACCCGGCATTTCCTTACGGCAGGGCACGCACCAGGTCGCCCACAGATTGAGCAACACGACCTTGCCGCGCCAGTCCTTGAGCGTGCGCTCCTTGCCCGTGCCATCGACGAAGCCGACCTCGGGCAACGGCTCAGGCGTTTTCTTGAACACGAAAGCGGCCATCTCGCCGGTGCTCAAGGGATTGGCGCCGGGGCCAGTCGGCAATGTCGTCGTGGGGGGCGTGGCTAGGGGGCCTGATGGCGTTTGCGGCGGGGATTGGGCCTGAGCTACGCGCAACTGCGCCGCTGTCGTGCCGACACCGTCGCGCGAAGGATTGTCGGCCAGCCGTGCCATGACGTATACCCCGCCGAAACCGACGATCGTCGCAACCAGCAGGATGGCGGCATACAACGCATGCGGCGTCGCGCGCGGGGGCTTTGGCTCAGTCTCTGGTGTCATACGTCGCTCTCTCCTGCGTCCCTGCCGTTAGCAACCAAACCGAGGCAAGCTCATGTCGGACACGTCGGCGAACAAGATGTGGGGTGGCCGCTTCGAAGTTTCACCAGCCGAGTTGATGATCGAGATTAATGCCTCGATCGGCTTCGACAAGGTCATGGCACCGCAGGACATCACGGGCTCCAAGGCTCACGCCGGCATGCTGGCCGCGCAGGGCATCATTACGCAGGCCGATGCGAACGAGATCCTGCGTGGGCTGGACCAGATCCAGGCCGAGATCGAAGGGGGGCACTTCACGTTCTCGCAGAAGCTCGAGGACATTCATCTCAATATCGAGAGCCGGCTGACCGAAATCATCGGGGCGGCGGGCGGCCGGCTGCACACGGCGCGTTCGCGCAATGATCAGGTGGCGCTCGATTTCCGCATGTACGTGCGCGATGCGCTCGACGCCTTCGATCATGCCTTGCTGAAGCTCCAGGTGGCACTTGCCACCAAGGCTGAAGCCCATGCCGACACCATCATGCCGGGCTTCACGCATCTGCAGCCGGCGCAACCCGTCACCTTCGGTCACCATCTGATGGCCTACGTCGAGATGGTGGCGCGCGACCGGGGCCGCTTTGCCGACGCCCGCCGCCGCCTCAACGAATGCCCGCTCGGCTCCGCGGCGTTGGCTGGCACCTCGTTCCCCATCGACCGCCACATGACCGCCGAGGCGCTCGGCTTCGACCGGCCGACGGCAAACTCCCTCGATGGGGTCGCAGACCGCGATTTTGCCCTGGAAACATTGGCTGCCGCCTCGATCGCCGCCATGCACTTGTCGAGGCTGTCGGAGGAGATCGTGATCTGGATGACGCCGCAATTCGGCTTCATCCGCCTGTCGGACCGGTGGACCACGGGCTCCTCGATCATGCCGCAGAAGAAGAACCCGGACGCGGCCGAGTTGTGCCGTGCCAAGGTCGGGCGAATCGCGGGTGCCTTCCAGGGCCTGCTGATGGTCATGAAGGGGCTGCCGCTGACCTATTCCAAGGACATGCAGGAAGACAAGGAACAGACCTTCGATGCGCTGCGCGCCTTCAATATCGCCGTGGCTGCCATGACCGGCATGATCGGGGACCTCGAGCCAGTTCCAGAGGCAATGCATGCGGCCGCTAGCCGTGGCTATGCCACGGCCACGGATCTCGCCGACTGGCTGGTGCGCACCCTCCAGCTGCCGTTCCGCGAGGCGCATCACGTCACCGGTGCCATCGTCCGGCTGGCGGAAACGGCCAAAGTGGGCCTGGATCAGCTGCCTCTTTCGGCCATGCAAGGGGTCGAGCCGCGCATTACGGAGGACGTGTTCACGGTTCTTTCCGTGGAAAGCTCGGTCAAGAGCCGGGTCAGCTATGGGGGAACTGCGCCACAGAACGTCCGCAAAATGGCTCAAGGCTGGCTGAAGCGGCTGGAAAATGAGTCCGGGAAGGGCTAAGCAGCTTGATAAGTACGGTCGTCGATGCCGCCTCGGGATACCGAAGCTGCGCCCGAGCCGTGGAGCCCGTCATGCGCTTGAGTGCTGTCCGAATTGTGCTTCTGACCGCCGCCTTGGCCCTGAGCCTCGGACTGGCAGGTTGCGGCGTGCGTGGCTCACTCGAAAATCCCGACAAGGCGGACGCCAGCGCTACGGCTGATAGCGGACAGGGTAAAAAGGAAGGCGCGGCCTTGAAGCCGCACAAGCCCTTCATCCTCGACGGTCTCATTCGCTGAAGTCCCGAACGTCCCGACCCGGATTGTCGGGGCGCCAGACCTAAGCGCGATCGCGTTTGGCCGCCCGCGTGCGCAATTGCACGTAGAGGGCACCGTCACCGCCATGGCGGACACCGGCGCTGTGAAAGCTGATCACGTGGCGGCGCATGTCCGGCTCAGCCAGCCAGAGCGGCACCATGCGGCGGAGCACGCCGCGGTCTGGCTTCTCCTCGGTCCAATCCTGCTCGGCGGCCTCGTCCATGGCGCGAGCCCCCTTACCGGTAATGATCAACACCGTGGCGAGGCCCCGCCCGGCGCAGGCCGTGATGAACCCGCGCAACTCCCGATGGGCTTCTGCTTGCCGCATGCCGTGCAAATCGAGACGAGCTTCGATGTCGAGCTTGCCGGCGGCGATCTTGCGCGCCTTGCGGCGGTCGAACTCGGCCAAGGCCGGTGTGGCCTTAGGCGGCTGTTTGACCGCGGCACGGTGACCAGGCGACGGTTTCGCCGTTGCAGCGGCTGGGACCGATTTGCTCTCAGGCGGCGCCGGCATGCGGTCGGGCAGGTCGCTGGCGTCCGACCAGGCGTCTGCGCCTGTATCCGGCACCCGGGGCTTCAGCTTGTGCACGGGCTCGATGGTTTGCGCGGCGTAGGCCCAAAGTGCGACGTCTTCATCCGGCAGCCGCGCCTTGGCGCCGCGTGGTTTCGGCTTTGCGTCACCCGCCGGCGGACCTCGCCGCCGTCCACTCATGGTGGGGCGCTCATGGCTTGGCCTGCTTGGCGGCCGTCGTCGGCGCGGGAGCTGCTGCCGGCACCGGGCTCTGGCGCGCCTCGAGCACGAAAAAGTGACCTGGATGCTTGGTCACGCCGGCGATGCGGCCCGCGGTTTCGCCGGAACCGAAGTAGATGTCGCCGCGCTCGGGACCCTTGATGGCAGACCCCACATCGTGGGCCACCATGAGACGTTGAAAGGGCTTGCCTTTCAGCGCATGGGTGAGCGTCGGCGCACTGACGTAGACCGGGCTCCCGAGGGCATGGAACCGGGGATCGACGGCCAGACTGCGGCCGCTGGTCAGAGGTGCCAGCATGGCCCCGAGCGGCGCTGCCGCATCATTCGCCAACTCGCGGAAGAAAACATAGGATGCATTCTGCTGCATCACCTTCTGGGCGCGACCGGGATCGGAACGGAGCCAGCGGCCAAGTGCGCCGAGCGACATCTTGTCGGCGGCAAACAGCCCCTTGTCGATCAGGTAGCGGCCGATCGAGGTATAGGGGTGCCCGTTCTTGCCGTCGTAATGGACGCGCACAATGGTTCCATCCGGCAGTTTCACCCGTCCCGAGCCTTGCACCTGCAGAAAGAACACGTCGACCGGGTCGGCCAGGAACAGTAATTCCAGGTTCTGCTCCTTCAGGGCGCCGGCATCGATCTCGGCACGGCTGGCAAAGGGAACCAGCCCGGCTTGGGTCTGGCGCATGTGCGTGAAGGCGGTGCCGACGGCGCCACGCTGGGTCTCATCGACGACGTTCACCAGATCGGACGGTCGCCGGTAGATGGGGGTCTGGAAGCGCCCTTCCCGCTTGCGTGAGCCTTCCAGCAAGGGCTCGTAGTAGCCGGTGAGCAGGCCATGCGCAGTGGCGTGAATGACCCGACGAGGCTGGAAGTGATGCTCGAAAAAGTCTCGCGCCTGGACTTTGGTCAGCTTGGCCGGCAGGGCCAGCGCGGCGTCGCAGGAGGCAACCAGGGATGGCGGCACGGAAGCGCGATTGGCCTTGGCCGGCAGCTTGGCGAGTGCCTGCACGCGGGGACATGACGTCAGGAAGGCTTTGAAGGCCGCGAGATGGTCGTCGTCCGCCCAGCCCGGCAAGTCCGCGAACAGCACAGCGACGAAGCGGGCAGCGGAGTCGGTCATGGTCGGGGCAGCCTTGGGCAGAACCACCGGGGCAGGTGCGGCGGGTTTCGGTTGTGCGGCGGGTGCTGAGGTGGTTGGTGCCGACGGCGCGGTCACGTCAGCGGCTGTCGGCTGTGCGACGACCGCTGCCGGCCGGACTGCCGCCAGTCCTGGCACCAGGAGTGCCAGCGCCGTCAATGCCTTCCAGTCGGGCGAACAGCGATGAACGACGCGAAACTGCACAGTGGCTCCCCCGAAGCTGTTCGCTCCCTGCAACAGTGTGCCTCCCCCGAAGCGCAGCGTCACATTGTTCGGCCGCCGCTTGCCGCCGCGATCATTGGGAGGCGGGTGCCTTGGACCCCATCCACATAGCTCCGCTCAGTTCGGCGCCTGCGTGGCGACCAAACGCCAGTTCGGATCACGGGAAGACGTGTCGCGGCTGAACGTCCAGATGTCGACCACCTCGCGATTCTTGGTCGGGTCGCCGGCGATGACGACGCCGGCCTTATCGCGGGTGGCCGTGAACAGCTCGCTGATGAACCTGACGCTGATCTGCGCCTGCCCCTTCTTGAGCTCGGCCTCGATGATGTCGGCCTTGTTGATGCCAACGAAGCTCTGGTCGATCTGCTCGCCCCGGCTCTCGCGGTCAGAGATCGCGGCCGAGAAGCTGTCGAACACTTCGCGGCTCAGCAGTGTTTTCAGCAGTTTGCGATTGCCTTCAGCGAACGCGGTTACGATCATTTCGTAGGCCTGCCGCGCGCCCTTGACGAACAGCTCCGGATCGAAGGTGCGGTCGGCCTGATGGATGGCGACCAGCCCTTTGCCGAGCGCCTCGTCACCGGAGGCAAAATTGCGCACTTTAGCTTCAGTATCGGCGACCGTTGGCTGGGCAACCGGCGCTTCGGCCTGACCACCGGGCGCGGCCGGCGCCTCGCGACGGGGCATGGCCACCACCTTGTCCTGGGCGGCGCGGGCCCTTTGTTCTGCCTTCATGCGCTCGACACGCGCATCGTCCTCGCTCGACCGTTTACCAAGAACGCTCTTGAGCTTGAAAACGATCACGACGGCGAGCACCAGAAAGACCAGCGTGAAGATGTCGAAATTGCCGCTCATGCTCTATGCTGCCTTCCGACCAACGAGGCGAACGAACCGTTCCCGGTGATGTATGCGCCAGAATGCTACCGATCAAGCACCAACAGTAAACATATCCGTGCCAGCGTGCCGGTCCCACGTCTCGGGTTCGCTGCCCGTCGGCCATGTGCAACGCGTTTGGCCGGGCTGCGACAGCCGCCTGGAAAGGCGCACAACCAACCTTCAAGTGTGGCTGATGGCGGGACCACGTGTCGAACTTAAGGCATGTTCCGGCACAAGCCAAGCGCTTGTGGCTCGATGCGGCCGTCGTATTGACGCCAATGCGAGCGTCGTGGATCTGCTGCGGCCGGCGGCCCGGCGCGGGAGGCGCGCATGAGTTTGGCCTGGCTGCTGCTGCTGATTGCCTGGCCGCTGATCGAGATCGCGGTGCTGATCAAGGCCGGCAATGCCTTGGGCTTTTGGTGGACATTGGGCATCGTCATTGCCACCGGCCTTATCGGCACTGCGGTGCTGATGCGCCATGGCCTGAAGGCCACGTACAAGGTCCAGGAGGCGATGGCGCGCGGAGAGACGCCGCTGGCGCCGATGATGGATGGTGCCCTGGTCGCGACGGCCGGGATCCTGCTCATCACACCAGGCTTGTGCGCCGATGCCGTCGGTCTGGTGCTGATGTTGCCGCCACTGCGTCAATTCCTGGCCCGGCTGCTGCTGCAGCGTGTGTTCGGATTGAGCGAAGTCGATGGCAGGCGACCTGGTCCGCGCGCGAAGGAAGGCGGGCCCCAGGCGGCCGGCCCCGAAGCGCGGCGCGGCTGGACCAACGGCAGTGGCGAGGGTCCGGTCATCGAAGGCGAGTTTGAGCGCCTGGAAGAGCGCACCGTCGACCCTAAGCGCCGCCCACCGCCCGAACAGTCATAGGCGGGGCGGCTCAATCTCATGCGACGGCGCTCAGGCCCGGCCCTTGTTCTCCAGCGCCAGGGGTGGCTTGTTGTCGGGTAACGCCGCGGCGCTGACGGCCGGAGTAGCTTTCAGCTCCCGCTCGATCGAGGTATCGCTGAGCAGGCTCAGTAAGGGGGTGAGGCCATCGACATCGACGATGCGGTAGACTTCGATGTCGCGCTTCGATTCCTCACTCCAGCCGGCGATGTCGAGCGCCCGTTCGGCCTTGGACAAAAGTCCGTGATTGCGAATGGGCGCCAGATCCTTGTTGTCGCCGCCCTTGTTGTTCTTCTCGCGCCAGGCCTTGCGCGCCGCTGATAGATCGCTCAGCGAACCCCGCGATTCGTCCTTCAAGAACGCCTCGAGTTCCTTCGCCGACACCGTGCGCACCAGTTTGACGTCCTCCATGACGCCGGCAAGTTGATTGAGAGCCAACGCCCACTTTTCTTCCTTTTTACTGTTGGGCCCGTCTTTCACCACGCCATAGAGATTGGGGGTGACGAAATAGGAGGCGCCGTTGTGATGGATGAAATGCTGGCGCACCCATTCGATGTCGCGATCCTGGGCGCGTCCGATCGCGGTCTGGAAGGCGGCCGCCAGCTGGCGCACGACATCCTTCGACGGCAGATGCAGGCGCGCCGTGTTGTCTTCGAGCCCGTCGCGGCGTTGGAAGGCAGCCGGCCGGTCGAGCAAGGCCAGCACGAACAGGCCAAGGTCAATGCCGATTGTGGCGAGCAAGGCAATCATGTCACGCCCCGTAATGGGCTCGCCGCTCGAGGTGTGATCGCCGCTGCTCTTGCCGCCAGTGAATACATAGCGGGCCAGATTGGCGAAGTAGGACCCCATGTTGGTCCACAGGTTCTTGACCGCGTTGGCGACGCCAGCCGGTCCCTCGTTGAAGACCACCTCGCGCAGCTGCAGCTTGGCCGGCTCGGCGGCCTGCTCGGCGGCTTGTCGCAAACGCTGGGCGAGCTGCGGATCGTGGCAGGTGAAGCCACTGGTGTTGGGTGGGATAGCCACCTGATCGGCAAGGCCACGCATGCTGGACGCGGTCGCCTTGCCGAGCTCATTGCTGCGGCTGGCGATATTGCGTGCACTGCCCCGGATCTGGGATGCCATGGCCTCAAAGCGCTTCTGGCGATCCTCCGCCCCATCGCCCTCCAGGCCGGCGGCATTCTTTCTCAATAGGTCCAGCTCGATCTGAACCGGTGTGATCCACGACTTGGTGACACTGTCGCGGATCGAGGAGACGGCGTCGCGCACCTGTCGCCGGGCATTGTAGAGGGGGCCGCGACCGGCACCCGACGCCACGCCGCAGCTGCCGCCCCGCGTCTCTTCGACGGTCATCTGGCTGTCGGACCAGGTGGCGACACTTTCGATCTGAGCGCGTACGGCATCAAGCCGGGCCGCCACCGCTGCACCGGCATCGCGCGCATCCTCTTGCAGGCTCGAGAGGCCGGTGCGCGTCGCCTCCTCGCCGGCAATCAGGCTCCACCAGAAGCCGTAGCCAAAGCCGACGGACCACAGCACCAGGAAAATGTAGAGCGGGAACGTGATCAGCCGCTCGGTGAACTTGCGCTCCTTGCCGATGGCTTCGCGCAGCGAGATCCACATCAGGAACGTCAACGCCACGGTGACAGCGACGACGAGATGCGTGTGAGAGACGGAGAACCCACCCGGCAACTCACGTCCCTTGGAGGCCGACGAGGCCCCGATGATGAAGTCGTTCATGCCGCTCCAGGTCGCGTACCCGGAAATGACCAGCAGCATCATGGATGCAAGGCCGATCAACAGGTTGCGGCCGAAGAGATACTCGAAGAACCGACCGCCGGTTCGCAGCACCGTCGGCTGGGAGGCTAACTCACGCATGGTCTCGTGCCCCGTGTCCCCAATCCACACCCCAACAATTATTATGGGATGGACCTGTCACTGTCGCGACGATTCGCCCGCGATGCAGACGTCGGCGTCAGTGAACCCTTGGGCAGGCCGGGATCCGAAATGACACTGGAAATCAGCCTAAAGTCTCTGCAGTTCCAGGCTGTTTGACGGCTGGGGGTACTCGACAGGGCGCTGCCAAACCGCTAATCCAGCGCCGCCCCGCAAGCGTATCGTTTGCTGCAGTGTTGCAGCAGCGGCACAGCAAACACACGAGCGCCCTCCAGGCGCCAGGCGCGAAGCGCAGAGCCTACTCTGCCGCACGGGGCCGCCATCATCCAGGGAGTCTCTATGCTTTCCAATAAGTTGACGTCTGCGGTCGCGCTCATGACCGCTGCTGCGATCGCATGGGGCGGACCCGTCGCCGCCCAGCAACCCGCACCCCGCCAACTCAAGATGCAGTCCACGTGGCCTGCAAACCTGACGCTGCAGGACAACTTCAAGTATTTCGCCGAGCGCGTCGAGAAGATGACCGGCGGCAGCTTGAAGATCGACGCCGCTCCGGCCGGTCAGGTTGTGCCAGCTTTCGAAATCCTCGATGCGACCAGCAAGAAGGTGATCGATGGCGGTCACGGCATTTCTTATTACTGGGTCGGCAAGAACAAGGCCGCCACCCTGTTCTCGAACACGCCAGCCGGCATCGTCGGCATGGACCACATGGACTTCCTGGGCTGGATATATGAGGCCGGCGGGCTCGAGTTGTGGTGGGAGTTCTACCAGAAAGAGCTGAAGCTCAATGTCGTCGCCTTCCCGATCATGCCGTCGAGCCCGCAAGCGCTGGGCTGGTTCAGGAAGCCGATTACTTCGCTCGCCGACTTCAAGGGCATGAAGTGCCGCCAGACAGGTATCGTCGGTGAGATTTACGCCAAGATGGGCATGGCCGTCGTCAACATGCCGGGTGGCGAAATCGGTCCCGCCGCCGAGCGCAGTGCCATTGATTGCGCCGAGTGGGTGGGTGGCGTCGAGGACCTGCGCCTCGGACTGCATCTGATCTGGAAGAACCACTACACACCGGGCATGCACGAAAGCGCTTCGATCGGCGAGTTGATCATCAACAAGGAAGTCTGGGACAGCTTGGCGCCGGCCCATCAGGAGATCATCCGTTCAGCCGTCAACGACACCTTCGTGCGCTGGGGCGCCAAGTGGCAGAAGCAGAATGCCGACGCCATCGAGGAGATGCAGACCAAGCACGGCGTCAAGATTCTGCAGACCCCGCCCGAGATCAACATCGCCTTCCTCAAGGCGTGGGATGAGATTGCGGCGGCCGAATCGGCCAAGAATCCCTTCTTCAAGAAGGTGTTCGATTCGCAGAAGGCCTATGCCGCAAAAGTCGTTCCGGCCAAGCGCTTCATGTTCCCGCCTTACACCTTGCAGGCGGACCACTATTTCCCGCCGCAGAAGTAACTCCAGCGGGCTTGAACTGAGATGAATGCGGCGAGGCGGTCCCTGCGGGCTGCCTCGCCTTCGTTGAGGGCCATGCGACACTCGCTTGTGCCCGCACCACGGGCCGGGCTGCCATCCTTCCTGAGCTGAGAATCGAATCGCCCGTGCTGGCTAGCGGGTCGCCTTGCGCATGGCCTCTCGACGGGTTGCGCTACTTGACCTCTAATGGCGCACCTTAGGCACAGCCGACGGGGGGCCACCCTGCGTGGCCGCTACTGTGCACGCGTGCTTGGACCGCATGCACTCGTTCAGCGAAGACATCAGCACGCGCACGTGAGCGCGTCCTTCAGGCCTTCACTTCCTGGCCGAGATACTCGATCGCCGCGGAGACGCCGCCGTCGCCGTGCGGAATCTTCATGGACTTCAGTCCGATCTCGATTGCCGACAGCGTGCCGAGCACCATCGGCGCATTGGTGTGTCCCATGTGCGCGATGCGGATCGCCTTGCCGGCAAGCTGGCCAATGCCTTGCCCGACGACGACGCCGCACTTCTCGCGGCAGAAATCCAGCAGCGGCTTGGGATCACGGCCTTGCGTCAAGACATTGGTGATCGAGTTCGAGCGATCGGCTGGGTTGATGATGTTCATGGACAGCACCTGGCCTTCCTCCCAACGGGAGACAGCACGGCGCGTCGCCTCGGCGAGCAAGGCGTGACGGCGAAAGACATTCTCCAGACCTTCGGCGAAAATCATGTCGAGGGCTTTGCGCAGGCCGAACACCGTATGCATCGGCGGTGTTCCGCAATACTTGTTGTAGTGCTCGACGCCATCGCGCGCCGTCCAATCCCAGTAGAGCGAGCGCAGCCCTGCGGTCTTGTGCGCTTCCATCGCCTTGCCTGAAGCTGCAACCAGCGCGATGCCCGGCGGTGTCATGAGGCCCTTCTGCGAACCGGCCATCGCCACGTCGATGCCCCAGGCGTCCATCTCGAACGGCATGCAGCCGAGCGAGGCCACCGTGTCGACCATCAGCATGGCGGGATGCTTTACTGAATCGATGGCCTTGCGGATGGCCAGGAGATCGTTGACCACGCCCGAGGCGGTGTCGATCTGCACGACGAGAATGGCCTTGATCTTGTGCGCCTTGTCTTTGGCGAGATGCGCGGCGACGGCGGCGGGGTCGACGGCCTTGCGCACGTCCTGCGGCACCATTTCGATTTCGACGCCCATCATGCGGGCCATCTCGCCCCAGCCGATGGCAAAGCGTCCGCTCTCGAGCACCAGGATCTTGTCGCCCTTGGAGAGCACGTTGGTCAGTGCCGCTTCCCAGCCGCCGTGGCCGTTGGCGGCGTAGATGTACACCTGCCCCTTGGTGCGGAACAGCTTCGGCAGATCCTCGAGCAAGCCGGCCGTGAGCCCGATCATCTCGCCAGTATAGAGGTCGATCGCGGGCCGGTTCATCGCCTGCAGCACGGCGTCCGGCACGTTGGTCGGGCCCGGAATGGCAAGGAATTCGCGTCCGTTGGCGACGGTCATAGTGGCCCCCTGGAGGTGTGATCGCTGGGAAAATTGAGCTGTCACTCTTACGTGCCAAGCCAGCCGGAGGCAACCCGGCAGGGCGACACAGCTGGGTATGAGGGCAGCCGCTGACCGAGGTTCAGCCGAGGCCGGCTTCGGTGATGTCGGCTACAACCGACGTTCGGCTTTCGATCCTGTCAAGTGCGGCTTTGGCGCGGGGCAGGACCGTCGCGAAGACAAATTCGCAGGTGCGGATCAAGCCCTGATGGAATTCGGATTCAATCGGCAGCAGGCGTTCCAATGCACGCGTCGCGGCCTGTGCCTGGAGAAACCAGACCCACGCGAAGGTTGTGGCGCCGACCAGTTCCATGACGTCGTGCGCGAAGGCAAGTTGGCGGGTCTGGCCACCTTCAGACTTGATCACACTCAGATGGCGCAGGGCCTCGTCGATCCATTGGATGGCACGGCGCATCTGCTGCGCCAGCTGGGCGGGTAGATTCGCCACTCTGGCCGAACTCAAGGTGCCGCGCATCTCGTCGAGCAGCAACCGGATGGCCCGCCCTTCCGCCATGACAAGCTTGCGACCCAGCAAGTCGATAGCCTGGATGCCGTTGGTGCCCTCATGGATGGGATTGAGCCGGTTGTCGCGGTAGTGCAGCTCCACCGGATGATCGCGTGTATAGCCGGCGCCGCCGAGCACCTGCATGGCGTTCCAGTTGGCGGTGAGGCACTCCTCCGAGATCCACGCCTTGAACACTGGAGTGAGCAGATCAAGCAGCAGACCGGCCTCTGCGCAGGCATCCGGCGTTGATGCCGCGGCCTTGAGATCGGCAAACTTGGCGAGCAGGAGACCGAAGGCAATGCCGCCTTCCGCCGCCGCCTTCTGCTGCAACAGCATGCGCCGCACGTCGGCGTGCTGGACGAGTGGCACTTGCGGGCTGGCGGGGTCCTTCTGGTCAGGAAGGCGGCCTTGCCGGCGTTCGCGCGCGTAGGCCAGCGCATGCTGGAATGCGGCACTCGCATGTGCCACCGAGCCCATCGACACGCCAATGCGCGCTTCGTTCATCATCGTGAACATGCAGGCGAGGCCGTCACCGGGCCGACCCACGATCTCGCCGATGCAGTCGCCGCCCTCGCCGATATTCAGCACTGTGTTGACCGTGCCGCGCTGGCCCATTTTGTGATTGAGCCCGGCCAACGCGATGTTGTTCCATACGGCAGGGTGCCCGGCCTCATCGAGTCGCTTGCGTGGCACGATGAACAGCGACAAACCCTTGACGCCTTTGGCCGCGCCCTCGATACGAGCGAGCATCAGATGCACGATGTTCTCGCCCATGTCGTGCTCGCCGCCCGAGATCCACATCTTGGTGCCGCGCAGCGCGTAGCGGCCATCTGCCAGCGGCTTGGCGCTGGTCGTGATGTCACCCAGCGATGATCCCGCGCCCGGTTCCGAGAGCGCCATGGTGCCGAAGAAGCGGCCCTCGAGCATCGGCGCCAGATAGCGAGCCTGCTGCGCAACTGTCGCGTGTACCGCCAGCAACTCCGCCGCACTCATCGACAGCAAGGCGTAGTTGGCGATGGATACGTTGGCGGCCTGGAACTGCAGGAACGCGGCGTTCGCCACCAGGCGCGGCAACCCTAAGCCACCAAGCTCGGCAGTCGCGGTCATGCCGAAGAAGCCCTGCGCACTAAAGGCCGTCAGCGCCGTTTCGATGGCCGTTGGCAACACCACGCGTCCGTTCTCGAGGCGCGGCTCGTTGTCATCGACATGCCGCAGGCTTGGTCGGAACTGATCCTCCGCCAATTGCTCTGCTGTATCGATGATCTGTGCTGCGCCGGCACGATAATGAGCGTTGAAGCGCGGCAGCGCCAGGACGTCGCCAAGTCCCAGCACTTCGTCGAGCACGAAATCCAGATGCCGCCGATCGACGAGATGCGCCATATCGCGACGTTATCCTTTTGCCGTCACCGGATTGCTCGAGCTGGCCGTGGCCTTGGCCGCACGTTCGAATGCTGGGGCCGGCTTCCAGCGCGGACCATACTCCGCCTCCAAAGCCTTCATGCGCTCGTGACAGGCTTTGAGGCCAAGCACATTCTCAGCTTGCCACATCGGCCCACCGCGCCAGGCCGGGAAGCCATAGCCTGTGAGATAGATGGTATCGATATCGGAAGGCCTGATAGCGATCCGCTCATCGAGCAGCTTGGTGCCCTCGTTGATCAGCCGCAGCAGGCAGCGCGCCACGATCTCCTCGGGGGCGATCTTACGTCGCGTGATGCCCCTTGCTTCCGCTTCCTTCTCGAACATGGCCACGACCTCCGGATCGGGCAGGCGTTTGCGATCCTTGTCGTAGAGGTGATAGCCCTTGCCGGTTTTCTGGCCGTGCCGGCCCATCTCCGAGATCTTGTCGGTGACGGCGTAAAGCTGCATGCGCTCGGCAGTAAACTTGTGCTCGCGCCGGATCATGTAACCAACGTCGATGCCGGCGAGATCCATCATGGCGTTGGGCCCCATGGCAAAGCCCCAGGCCTCGAGCGCACTGTCGATCTCCGTCGGTGTGGCGCCTTCCAGCATCATCGCCTGCACTTCCTCGAGATATTCCTCGATCATACGATTGCCGATGAAGCCGAAGCAATTGCCTGCCACAACGCCGACCTTGCCGATGCGCTTGGCGACGGCCATGGCAGTGGCCAACGTATCCTTCGCGGTGGCCTGGCCGCGCACGACCTCGAGCAGGCGCATGATGTTGGCTGGCGAGAAAAAGTGCGTGCCGACCACATCGCCCGGCCGGCGCGTCGCCGAGGCAATGGCGTCGACATCCAGTGTCGAGGTATTGCTGGCGAGCACAGCACCGGGCTTGGCGATCTTGTCGAGCGCAGTAAACACTTTCTTCTTGACCGCAAGCTGTTCGAATACGGCTTCGATGATGAAGTCGACCTTGGCCAGGTCTTCGAGCTTCACGCTTGGTCGCAGCAACACGAAGCGGGCGACGCCATCGTCGACCGAGATGCGCTTGCGCGCCACGTCGCGGTCAATGCTCTCCTTGATGCGCGCCACGGCACGGTCCAAGGCATCTTGCTGCAGTTCAATCAGCGTCACCGGCAGTTTCGCGGCCAGGAAGGCCAGCGCAATGCCAACCCCCATGGTGCCGGCGCCGATGATGCCGACGGACTTGACCTCGCGCGGCTTCACGTCGGGCCCGAGATCGGGAACATCAGCGGCTTTGCGTTCGGCGAAGAAGGCGTATTGCAGCGCCTTCGCATAAGGGCTCGCCGCCAGTTCTGCGAAAAGCTTCTGTTCTTTGGCAACGCCGTCCTTGTACGTGCTGCCGACGGATGCCCGCACCGCCTCGATGCAGTGCCGCGCTGCCATGGGGCCGGAAGGATGCTTGCCGAGTGCCGCGATGCGCTTGTCGAACACATCTGCTGGCACGGACGTCGCATCAATGATCTTGGCGCTGGTCGGCCGCGCGCCCTTGCCGCCCTGGATCAACCCCTTGGCAAAGGCAATGGCGGCTACAACCACGTCGCCATCGGCAAGCTGATCGACGAGGCCAACCTTTGCCGCCGAGACAGCCGTTGTTGGATTGCCGCTGACAATGAGATCCAGGGCCGGCTCGACGCCGACGATGCGCGGCAGCCGTTGCGTGCCGCCGGCGCCGGGCAGGATGCCGATCTTCACCTCGGGCAGACCCAATTGCGTTACGCCTTTCGCTGCGACCCGGTAGTGACAGCCGAGTGCCACCTCAAGCCCGCCGCCGAGTGCCAAGCCGTTGATCGCTGCGATCACCGGTTTGGTCGAGGCTTCGATCTGGTCGATGACCTCAGGCAATCCCGGTGCCTTGAGACCAGCCCGGAACTCAGCGATATCGGCGCCGGCGGAGAAGGCACGGCCTTCGCCAGTAATGACGATGGCCTTGATGGCGGGATCGGCGTTGGCCGCGGTTATGGCCTTGGCGAGGCCTTCACGGACCCCATGCGCAAGCGCATTGACGGGGGCATTCGATAGCGTCAGGACCGCGACGGCGCCCTCTATCCGATGATCGACCTTGGCCATGCTGTGGTCCTCCTGATGGTTCGGCAATTCTCGGCGCAATGTGTTTCGTGACGCTTGGCGGATCGCCCTGCCCGCGTCTACTGTCGCGCACTATCCAGGAGGATGCCCCGATGCTCAAGGGCCTGATGATGGACCGGCCGCTGCTGGTCTCCAGTTTGATCGATTATGCCGCCGAGGTGCACGGGGCGGCACCGTTGATCAGCGCCAGTGTGGAAGGCGGCGTGCAGCGGACAACCGTGCGCGAGACTGTCCGACGCGTGGCCCGTCTCGCCAACAGGCTGCTGCAACTCGGCGTCAAGCCGGGTGACCGCATCGCCACTCTAGCCTGGAACACAACGCGCCACGTCGAGCTGTACTATGCCATTTCCGGCATTGGCGCCGTCTGCCACACCATCAATCCCAGGCTGTTCCCCGAGCAGATGGCCTACATCGTCAATCACGCTGACGACCAGATGCTGTTTTTCGACGCGACCTTCTTGCCGCTGGTGGAAAAGCTGCGGCCGGCCTGGAAGCCGATCCGCAGCTATGTCCTCATGACCGACCGCGCGCATATGCCAGTTGCGACATCGCTCGACGGCTTGCTTTGCTATGAGGAGCTGCTTGCCCAAGGCGCCGATCGCATCGTGTGGCCGGACCTCGATGAAAACGCCGCGAGTTCTCTTTGCTACACGTCGGGCACGACCGGCGAGCCCAAAGGGGCGCTGTTTTCGCACCGCTCGACGGTCCTGCATGCGTTGTTCGAGATCGCCTCGCTGCCGACGCCCTTCGCGCCGGACAAGCCGATGCTGCCCGTGGTGCCGCTGTTCCACGTCAACGCCTGGGGCCTGCCCTATGCGACCATGCTGTCAGGCACGCCGCTGGTCATGCCGGGCCCGCGCCTGGATGGCGCCAGCCTGTTCGACCTGATGGACGCCGAAAATGTTTACTCCGCCTGGGGCGTGCCGACCGTTTGGCTGGGCCTGCTCGAAGAAATGAGGAAGCGTGGCCGCAAGCCCCAGGGCATGAGTGAAGTCATCATCGGTGGCTCGGCGGCGCCCGGGCCCATGATTGAGGCATTTGAACGTCTGTATGGCGTCAACGTCGTGCACGGCTGGGGCATGACCGAGATGAGCCCCGTCGGCGCTTTCACGCGGCTCACTCCGGCTGAGCAGGCGTTGCCCCTCGACGAGCGCATCAAGCTCAAGGCGCATCAGGGCCGCCGCTTCTATGGCGTCGACTTCAAGATCGTCGATGAAGCGGGCACCACATTGCCGCATGATGGCGCTGCGCAAGGCGAGCTGCATGTGCGCGGACCAACCGTGATTTCGGCCTATTTCAACAACCCCGCGGCATCCAAGGCCGGTTTCGATGGAGATGGCTGGTTCGCCACCGGCGATGTGGCGCGCATCACCGACGATGGCTTCCTGACCCTCGTCGATCGCACCAAGGACCTGGTCAAATCCGGCGGCGAATGGATCAGCTCCATCGACGTCGAGAATGTGGCCATGGGCTGCCCCGGCGTGGCCAATGCCGCAGTCATCGCCGTGCCGCACGCGAAATGGACCGAACGGCCGCTGCTGATCGTCGTCAAGGCCAAGGGCGCCGAGCCGACCAAGGAGCAGATCCTCGCCCACCTCGCGACCAAGCTAGCCAAGTGGCAACTCCCCGACGATGTCGTGTTTGTCGAGCAATTACCGCTGACCGCGACCGGCAAGGTGTCAAAAAAAGACCTCCGGGGCCGCTTCTCCGACTTCAAGCTCAAGGAGTGATTGCGGCAGCCCGTTCCATACACGATGCCTCGCCCCACTCGCGGTTCCGCTTGGGTCGCGCGCGGTCCTGCGCTAAACACGTCGCCACATCCAGCCACATCGGAGACCAACTCATGAAGCTCAAGCTGCACCACCTCAATCTCTGCTCCAACAACGTGCCAGCGTTGAACGCGTTCTATAAGGACGTCATGGACATGCAGACCGAGCCGGGCCTGGAAGGCAATCGCGACAATTCGCAGGGCTATTCCGGTAAGGTGGCTTTCGTCACCGACGGGGTCACGCAATTCCATCTGGCCGAACGCGATCTCGAGATCGGCTTCAAGACCAAGCAGGTGGTCAATCCCTTGGAGCGCGGCCACATCGCCTTCCGTACCGACGACATCGCGGCCTTCAAGAAGCGCCTCGAATCCAAGGGCATCTCTTATTCCGACTTTGGCGCCTGGGCCATGAAGGGCTGGCAGCAGATCTTCTTCTATGATCCCGATGGCAACATCATCGAGGTGCATGAAGTCAAGAGCTGAACCTGATCGCCCTTTTGCCGAGGAATCTCGCTCATGTCCGCCAACGCCAACGCGTCGACCAC
Source organism: Hyphomicrobiaceae bacterium (assembly GCA_046154645.1). GTDB lineage: Bacteria > Pseudomonadota > Alphaproteobacteria > Rhizobiales > Hyphomicrobiaceae. The sequence goes on along the minus strand of JBJXDZ010000098.1, from coordinate 77,553 downwards.
GATACCGCTGACTGTGCTGACGGGGTTCCTCGGCTCCGGCAAGACAACGCTGCTGAAGCGCTTGATCAACGATCCCGCCATGGCCGGTACCGCGGTCATCATCAACGAGTTCGGCGAGGTCGGCATTGATGACGCGCTGATGGAAAAGGTCGACGACGATGCCGTGCTGCTGCCGTCGGGCTGCGTGTGCTGTGCGGTGCGTGGCGATCTCGTCGAGGCGCTGGTCAAGATGCACACCAAGGCGCTGTGGGGCGACATTCCCCCCATGAAGCGCGTCGTGCTCGAGACCACGGGCCTCGCCGATCCCACGCCGATCGTGCACACCTTGATGACTGAAGAACGTGTCTACCGCATCTATCAGCTCGATGCCGTCGTCACCACGGTCGATGGCCAGCATGGGTTGGCCCAGCTCGACGAGCAGTTCGAGCCGGCCAAGCAGATCGCCATCGCCGACCGTATCATCGTGACGAAATCCGACATCGCGCAGGAAGCTAACGTGCGCCGCCTGGAAGGCCGGCTGCGGGCGCTCAATCGCTCGGCCAAGATCATGCGCGCCGTGAAAGGTGACGTGTCGCCGTCGGAATTGATCGGCCTTGGCGCCCACGAGCCGGCCATCACCGGCGCTGATCCCACCCAGTGGCTCGCCGCCGAAAGCTTCGCGACCGCACCTGCGACGCACGCCCACAAGCACGGCCCTGACTGCGCGCCGGATTGTGGCCATGACCACGGGCACGATTACCACGGCCACACCCACACCCAGGGGGACGCTTGCGCCGACCCCGCCTGCGATCACGCCGACCACCATCACGGCCATCTGCACGGTATCAGCTCATTCTGCCTGACCTTCGACACGCCGGTTGAAGGCCCTGAGATGTCCAATGCCTTGACCCTGCTGGCCCAGTTGTACGGCCCCAAGCTGCTGCGTGTGAAAGGCATACTGAACGTCAAGGATCAGCCGCGGCCGTTTGTCGTGCATGGTGTCCAGCACATCTTCTACCCGCCCGACACTCTGGCCGCGTGGCCGAGTGCCGATCAGCGCTCGCGGCTGGTTTTCATCACCAAGGAACTGCCCGAGGCCACCGTCCGCCGCCACTTCAAACCCTTCGTCGGCTTGCCGGTGTGAGCCACAAACTGGCGGTATCAGTTCAGCGCTCAACTTGGCGGGTATGGGCACCTCATGCTACGATGATCGCATGATCAAAGTTCTCGCTGATGCCATCGAAAAGGTGAAAGCGCTGCCGGTTGATCGGCAAGCCTACGCGGCAAATGTTCTTGAGCAAATTGTCGCCGGGATCGACAACGTCTATCGGCTTAGCGAAGACGAGCGCAGTCTGGTGTTTGAAGGCCTTGCGGATCTCGATGCGGGCCGCGTTGTCTCGGATGAAGACATGGCCGCGTTCTGGAATAGAAACCGGTCGTCAGCGGACAAGGGATGAAGGTTGTCTACGCCGAGCAAGCGCGGACGGATATCGCCAACATCTACGACAGTATTGCGAGCCACAGCCCCGCCTCAGCGCAGCGAGTCGAAGACATGATTCGGCGCCACTGTGAGCGTCTCGCTGATTTTCCATATGCGTCGGCCGCCACCGATGAGCCCAATGTGCGCCGCCTGCCGATCGTTCGCTATCCCTATACGGTGTTTTATCGCGTTAATGCCGCCCGACAACTCGTTGAAATTGCCCGCGTCATTTATTCGGCACGGATTACGGACCTTGGCCACTTGCCCAAAGAATGAACAGCCATGGTACTGCGCGACCCGAGGGCCGATTTCTGCTATGAGTCTCACTTGGCCATTGCCTGAGTCGACGCTCGTCCCTACGGAGATCTTGAGACATGTCGGCCGTGCCGAAGTCTGCCCCCCGTGCCGCCGGCGCCATCAGCCGCGACAAAAGCCTGCGCGATGAGATCGCCAGCTATCATCTGGCCGATGAGCAGCGCCTCGTCGGCGGCCTGATCGAGCGCGCCGTCTATACCGGCGACGAGCGCCGCAACATTGCCGAGCTGGCCACACGCCTCGTCACCGCTGTCCGCACCGAGCAGGGCCGGCACGGCGGCCTCGACGCCTTCATGCATGAATACGGCCTCTCCTCGGAGGAAGGCATCATCCTGATGTGCCTTGCCGAAGCCTTGCTGCGCATTCCCGACACCGAAACCGCCGACGCGCTGATTGCCGAAAAGGTTGGCGACGGCAAATGGGAAAGCCATCTCGGCGCCTCCGACAGCGTCATGGTCAATGCGTCGACCTGGGGCCTTCTTCTCACGGGTCGCATCGTCAAGCTCGGCCGCAACGCGACCAGCGGGCCGCTCGGTGTGTTGCAGCGCCTCGTCGCCCGCTCCGGGGAACCGGTCATCAGGCAGGCGTTGCGGCAGTCCATGCGGATCATGGGCGATCAATTCGTACTTGGCCGCACCATCGAGGACGCCATTGGCCGCGCCCGCAGCTTTGAAAAGCGCGGCTATCGCTTTTCCTACGATATGCTGGGCGAAGGTGCGCGTACAGCGAAGGACGCGCAGAGCTACTTTGCTCGCTATATGGCCGCCATCGAGGCTGTCGGCAAAGCTGCAGGTCCCTTGACCGCCGTGCACGGCGACGCTCTCGTCGAGCGGCCTGGCCTGTCGGTGAAGCTCTCCGCCATTCACCCCCGATTCGAGGCCGGCAAGGAGCTGCGCCTGGCCACCGAGCTGGCGCCGCGTCTGCTCGAGCTGGCTCGTCTCGCCCGCGCCCGTGGTCTGACCCTGACCATCGATGCCGAAGAGCAGGATCGCCTCGACATCACGCTTGGCGCTTTCGAACAGTGTTTCCTGGATCAGGCGCTTGAAGGCTGGGGCGGCCTTGGCCTCGCAGTGCAAGCCTATGGCCGGCGCGCCGTGCCGGTGCTGCGTTGGCTGAAGCGGTTGTCGGATCGCGCCGGCAAACGCATTCCGCTTCGCCTCGTGAAGGGCGCCTACTGGGACAGCGAGATCAAATGGGCGCAGGAACGTGGCCTCGCTGATTACCCTGTGTTCACTGAGAAGCTGCACACCGACGTGTCCTATCTTGCCTGCATGCGCTTTCTGCTGTCTGATCCGCGCGCCTTCTTCCCACAGTTCGCCACTCACAACGCGCACACCGTCGCCACGGCCGTCGTCGCTGGAGCCGCACAGCCTTTCGAGTTCCAGCGCCTACACGGCATGGGCGAAGCGCTCTATGAGGAGATCGTCGGCAAAGGACAGCTGCATCGCCCATGCCGAATCTATGCGCCTGTCGGTGGCCATGAGGACCTGCTCGCCTATCTCGTGCGTCGGCTGCTGGAGAATGGCGCCAACACAAGCTTCGTCAATCGCCTTGCCGATGATCAGGCCCCCATCGAGGATATCGTCCGCGATCCCGTCGAGGTGGCCGAGGCACGTTGGCAATCGCGACAGAAACCGGTGCTTTCGACGCTGCCAAAGCCCGCCGACATCTTCGGTTCAGAGCGCCGCAACAGCGTGGGCCTGGCACTGACTGAGGCTGCCGTCCGAGAGCCGTTGCTCGCTGAGATGGCTGTGGAGCTGGCGCCGTCATTTGCCGTTGGCCCGATCGTCAACGGCAAGGCCAGCAATGGGCTGGAAGGCGCCGCCCTGGTCGCCTGCCCCCATGATCGTCGCGAGCGCGTGGGTACCGTGCTGGAGGCCAGCCCCGCTGACATGGACGCGGCCATCGCCAGTGCGCTTGCCGCCCAGCATGCCTGGGATCGCCGTGGTGGACCAGCACGTGCTGTCATTCTCGACAAGGCTGCCGAACTGTTCGAGCGCAATCGTGCGCGCCTCATCGCCGTCATCGTGCGCGAGGCTGGAAAGACGCTGGAAGCGGCGCAAAGCGATCTGCGGGAAGCCGTCGATTTCCTGCGGTATTACGCCGTCGAAGCGCGCCGCTTGTTCTCGGGTGCTGTGACCCTTCCCGGTCCCACCGGTGAGCGCAATAGCTTGGAATTGCGCGGCCGCGGCCCGTTTGCCTGTATCGCGCCGTGGAATTTTCCGCTGGCCATCTTCACCGGACAGGTCGCTGCAGCGCTGGCGGCTGGAAACACCGTTTTGGCCAAGCCGGCACCGCAGACGCCTGTAACTGCCTTCCTCGCCGTGGAGTTGCTGCATGCGGCCGGCGTGCCTGGTTCTGTGCTGCATCTGCTACCCGGTGGCGGGGCCGTCGGTGGCGCTCTCGTTCGCGACAAGCGCATCGCCGGCATCGCCTTCACCGGTTCCAACGCCACCGCCTGGGCTATCCAGAACGCGCTGGCCGAGCGTCGCTCCGCCCTGGTGCCGTTCATCGCAGAAACCGGCGGTATCAATGCCATGATCGCTGACAGTTCCGCGTTGCCAGAGCAGGTGGTGCGGGACGCCGTGCGCTCAGCCTTCGATTCAGCCGGCCAGCGCTGTTCGGCTGCCCGTGTGCTGTTCGTGCAATCCGATATCGCCGACAAGGTTACGTCCATGCTTGCCGGGGCCATCGAAGAACTGACCGTCGGTGATCCGCTCGACTTTGCCACCGACATCGGCCCCGTCATCGATCAGAACGCGCAAGACGCGCTTGATGCGCATAAGGTGCGCATGCAGCGACAAGGGCGACAGATTGCTGATCTGCGGCTGCCTGAAGTCTGTCGCGTCGGCACTTATGTGGCACCGGCGGCCTACGAGATCGAGCGTTTCGATGTGCTGGAGCGCGAGGTTTTCGGTCCGATCCTGCACGTCGTGCGTTTTGGCGGCGGCAATCTTGATAAGGTCATTGCTTCGATCAACGCGTCGGGTTTTGGCCTCACGCTCGGTCTGCACAGCCGCATCGCTGCGGTTGCCGATTATGTTGCCGAGCATGCCCGCGTCGGTAATCTCTATGTCAATCGCAACCAGATCGGCGCCGTGGTGGGCGTACAGCCATTTGGCGGCGAGGGCCTTTCCGGAACCGGCCCCAAGGCTGGCGGGCCCAACTATCTGGCCCGCTTCGCCACTGAACGCGTTCGCTCCACGGACATGACAGCCACCGGCGGCAATGTGCAGCTTCTGGGGCTGGCGACGCCCAAGCCCTGACAGCCTCAGGCCAAGTCCGGTGACTGCTCACGATCCCCGGATTTGGGGCGTGATAGGCTTGAAAACGCGCACGCCGGGAAGAGCCAGCATGTGGGCCGTCAAACGCCCCTCAGGCACGATGGCGATCGAGCGTTTCTCGGACGTCTTGTCGAGACCCGCACTGGCCAGCTTGATCACATGCAACCCGGCCGGCAGCTTGGCCTCACCTTCGCCCATCAGCAGGTGCGCGTCGTGTGGCACCGCCGGGATGACGTCGACACCATCGAACAGGTTGCGGTACCAGTTGGTGTGCCGGTCCTTCCATTCTCCCGTTGAGGCTGGTCCGCCATTGGCGGCGTACTCGGCACTCTTGAATACCTCCGGCCCGGCCACCTCGTGCATGGCGAGCCAGGGTGATGCGGTGGTGGTCAAGGCCCGGAACCGCTGCGTAGCGCGAAATCCTGGCACATTGCGAATAAGCTTGCCGACATGCTCGAGATACCACGTGTGCCAATCATGCTCGCGCTGGGCATCCCGGAAGTCCATCTCGACGACGTAGATCATGGGCGTATCCTCGTGGCTTTCCGTTGCAATGGTGCCGAATGCGCAGCCCGGTTGCGTCAGCGGGCGACGGCAGGGCCAAGCAAAACCAACAATCGCATATCGCCCCTGCAACGGGAACACTGGCCACAGCGGGTGGGGCGGGTCTAGCATTCGCTTGACTGCCGTCCCTTGCCGGTGACCACTCACCACTCACCACCAACCTCAGAAGGCGCATCCCATGGCCAAAACTCCCTCGAACGCCTCGCGCGACAAAGTTCGTGACGTCGTCCCCAAGCTGATCGAAATGACGGAAAAGGTTGTCTACGGCGATGTCTGGGAGCGCAAGCAACTCTCCAAGCGTGACCGCAGCCTGATCACTGTTGCAGCTCTCGTCGCCATGAACCGCACTGAGCAGCTCAAAGGCCATACGCAGCGCGCCCTCGACAACGGCGTCACCAAGGAAGAGATCAGCGAGGTCATCACGCACATGGCGCTGTATTCCGGCTGGCCGTGCGCCATGTCAGCCGCCCTGGTCGCCAAAGAGGTCTTCGAGCAGAACACGTAAGCGATCGGCACCATCCAGGAGACATGCACAATGAAAGTCGGCTTCATCGGCCTTGGCACCATGGGCGCCAGCATGGCCGCCAATCTGCAAACTTACCTGTTGAAGTCGAACCACGGCTTCATTGTCTACGATCTCAACCCCAAGGCCGCTGAGCCGCATCTCGCCAAAGGCGCCACCTTCGCCAAAAGCCCGAAAGAGCTCGCCGCCCAGTGCGACGTCATCTTTGCGTCGCTCCCGGGGCCGCCCGAAGTCGAGGCCGTTACTCTTGGAGCCGACGGTGTCATTCACGGCATGAGGAAGGGCGCCACGTTCTTCGATCTGGCCACCAACTCGCCGACCGTGGTGCGGAAGATCCAAGCCGCCTTCGCCGAGAAGGGATTGCATTTCCTCGACGCGCCGGTCAGCGGCGGTCCTGCAGGTGCCAAGTCCGGCAAGCTGGCCCTGTGGATTGGTGGCGAGAAAGCTGTGTTCGATGAGCACAAGGCCTTCCTCGACGCGATCGGCGATCAGGCCCGCTACGTCGGGCCTATTGGTGCCGGCTCCGTGGCCAAGCTGGTGCACAACTGCGCTGGTTATTGCATCCAGGCGGCGCTGGCCGAAGTCTTCTCAATGGGCGTCAAAGGCGGCGTCGAGCCGCTTGCGCTATGGGAAGCGGTGCGTGGTGGCGCGCGCGGACGCGGGCGCACGTTCGACAGCCTCGCCGACCAGTTCCTGCCCGGCAAGTACGACCCGCCCGCCTTCGCGTTGAAGCTCGCGCACAAGGACATGCGGCTGGCGACGGAGCTTGGCCGCGAACTCGGCGTGCCCATGCGCATCGCCAACATGGCCTATGCCGAGATGACTGAGGCCTTGAACCGCGGCTGGGAGAAGCGCGATAGCCGGTCACCGATGCTGCTCCAGCTGGAGCGGGTCGGCCTCGAGATCAACGTCAGTCCGGAGCGCATCAAGGCCGCGTTCGAGCGTGATCCATCTGCCAAGGGCGACCCGCGGCGCTGATCACTTGTTGTTGTCATCGTGCACACACCCTGGCCAAGCACCATGCCATTGGTCAGGGTTGATTCCCCCTCACAACAAGCCAAGGAACTCGCGCCATGCCGCGCATCACCACTCTCGATGAGCTGGACCACATTTACGGTGAGCCCGTGCAGGCGGCCGTGGTCAAAGAGATCGATCACATCTCCGACCACTATCGCGGCTTCATCGAGAAATCGCCGTTCGTCGTTGTCGCGACCGTCGGCCCGGAAGGCCTTGATTGCTCGCCGCGTGGTGATCCGGCCGGTTTCTGCCGTATCGCCGATCCGCGTACGGTGCTCATTCCCGATCGCCGCGGCAACAATCGTATCGACTCACTGCGCAACATCGTGCGCGATTCCCGCATTTCGCTGCTGTTCATCATTCCAGGAATCGGCAACACGCTGCGCATCAATGGACACGCCGAGATCCGAACTGACGCCGATCTCCTGCAGTCGTTCGCCATTGGCAACAAGCTGCCGCGCAGCGTGCTGAAGGTGACCACCGACCGCGTCTACTTCCAATGCCCGAAGGCCTTCGTCCGGTCGCGGCTTTGGGATCCGGCGGGCCAGATCGCGCGCTCCGAGCTGCCCTCGACAGGTGAAATCCTGGCCTGCCTGTCAGCGGGTGCCATTGACGGTCCAGCCTATGACGCCGGTTACCCGAAACGCCTCGAAGAAACCATCTACTGAGACCGGGAGACATCGATATGCGCTGGATCAGGTATACGGCCGGCGGTCGCACGGCCTACGGCATTCTCGACGGCGAGCGGATCACCGAGGTTAAGGGCGACCCGTTCAAGGGCTATGAGCGAACGCCGACAACGCATGCCTTGGACGCGGTCAAGATCGAGCTGCCGGTGGTGCCGCAGAACTTCTTCTGCGTCGGCCTCAACTATGCCCAGCATGTGCGCCTCGCGGCCAAGCGGCTCGGCATCGAAGCGAAGCTTCCCGAGCAACCCGACGTTGGCTATCGCTCCAACAATGCGTTGATTGCTCATGGCGAAAACGTCATCATCCCCGCCGATGCGACCGACAAGGTGCAATACGAAGGTGAACTCGTCGCCATCATCGGCAAGCGCTGCAGGAACGTCAGCGAAGCCGAAGCTCTCAAGTATGTGCTCGGCTACACCATCGGCAACGACGTCTCGGAACGTACCTGGCAGAAGGGCGACCGCACGCTCTGGCGGGCCAAGAACACCGATACCTTCAAGCCCATGGGGCCTTGGATCGAGACCGACGTCGACCTCGACAAGCTGGAGACGATCGTGCGCGTCAACGGCGCTGACTCCGTACGCTTCAAGACCAACGACATGATACACGGCGTGGCGCTGTATATCGCGACCATCAGCCGGTACTGCACCATGGAACCGGGCGATGTGCTTTGGATGGGCACGGACCTGTTTTCGCCTGATCTCAAGCATGGCGACGTGGTCGAGGTCGAAATCACCGGTCTCGGCATGCTCCGCAATCGCTTCGTCCGCGAGGGGATGGTGTAAACTCGTTGTTTCCACCTCCCAAGGCGCTGGAGCCCGGCTCGGGACGCAAGGCTGGCTAGCCGCTTGGTGGCTAAGCTCGCCCGTGTTCTTCCTTTTCCCTTTCACATGGATAGTGTACCAACGGTGGTCATGGACCGTGTCGCGCCGAGACCTCTTCTGACCAGCCTGCCGAATGTGCTCACTTATGGGCGTATTGTGGCGGTGCCCATGCTTGCGGCCTGCTTTCTGCTGCTGAAGACGGACCAGGGTCGGTGGGCGTCATTCGTAATTTTTGCCGCGGCCTGCATCACAGATTGGCTGGATGGGTATCTCGCCCGCGCTTGGCAGCAGCAGTCCGCGTTGGGTCGCATGCTGGATCCGATCGCCGACAAGCTGCTGGTCGGCACGGCGTTGTTGCTGCTGGTCTATGACAATACGATCGACAACATCACCATCTGGGCCGCAATCATCATCCTGTGCCGCGAGATCCTGGTCTCCGGCCTGCGCGAGTTCCTGGCCGAGCTGAACGTGAAAGTCCATGTTACTCAGCTGACCAAATGGAAAACCACGCTGCAGATGCTGGCGCTGGGTGTCCTCATCGCCGGTCCTGCCGCCGAGAAGCTGGCGCCGGGAGTGCTGGCCTTGGGAACCGCGTTGCTGTGGGTGGCTGCCCTTCTAACGCTGTGGACCGGATACGGCTACCTGAAGGCTGCCGTCCGCCACGCCATCGATCATCGCTGAGCGGCAGGGCATGACCGTGACGCTCCTCTATTTCGCCTGGGTGCGTGAACGTATCGGCAAAGGGTCCGAGACGGTGGACCTGCCACCGTCCGTGACAACCGTGGCAGAGCTGATGCGTTGGCTTTCGTCTCGGGGGCCGGAGTTTGCGCACGCCTTTGAGCGACCTGAGGTCATTCGCGCGGCGATCGACAAGACCCACGTTCGCCCCGACTCGCTGCTCGCCGGCGCCCGGGAGGTTGCCTTTTTTCCACCGGTCACAGGCGGTTAAGCCATGGCCATCCGCGTCCAAGCCGCTGATTTTGATGTCGGCACCGAAACTCGAACCCTGCTTGGCTGCCGCACTGACGTTGGCGCCGTCGTCACCTTTACCGGCACCGTCCGTGGCGAGGCCAAGGGGCGTCCCATCATCGCCATGACCCTGGAACACTACCCCGGGATGACCGAGACCGAGCTGGCCCGCGTCGAGGCCGAGGCGATGGCCCGTTGGCCACTGTCGGCGTCCCTGATCATCCATCGGATCGGCGAGCTGAAGCCCGGTGACAATATCGTGCTCGTGATTACGGCCTCCGCCCATCGCCACGCCGCCTTCGAGGCTGCCGAATTCCTGATGGACTACCTCAAGTCGCGGGCACCATTCTGGAAAAAGGAAACTGGTGGCGATGGGCAAGGCCATTGGGTCGATGCCCGCGACAGCGATGACGTCGCCTTGCGGCGATGGGAGATGGCAAAGAGGTAAAATCTTACCGCAGAGCCGTCGGCAAATGCTGTTGTGCCAAAAATGAAGACTGGCCATCCCCGTGGTTGTTGGAGGTCGCCGATGGGCTACCCAGCATATGTTTCGTCTCGTCGCAGCGACACCAATCGCGAAAATGTCTTGTTTCTGAACGCTTTGCGTTACTATTGTTTACGATTGTCATGGCATTGATTGCGAACTCGATCCATGATTGGCTCGGGCTTTGATCCGGGGGCGCCTCATTATGGAACCGCGTCGTTCTAGCCGTTCCGATCTGACCTTCAAATCAGCGTTCAAGGGCGTCCTTGTCGCGTTGATCGTCATGTCGTGCGTGGTCAACATCCTGTCGTTGACCGGTTCATTCTACATGCTGCAGGTCTATGACCGCGTGCTCACCAGCCACAATCTGAATACGCTGGTCGCGCTTTCCATTCTGGCGTTCGTCTTGTTTGCGTTTCAGGCCATCCTCGAGGTCATCCGGGCCCAGGTGATGCGCCGCGTCAGTGACCGCATCGACCGCAAGCTGATGCCGGATGCCCATGATGCGGCACTCAAGCTGCCGCTGCGCGGCACTTCGCGCTCGGAGGCAATGCAACCGCTACGTGATGTCGAATCCGTGCGCAGCTTTCTGGCCGGCCAGGGGCCGATCGCCATCTTCGATCTGCCATGGATTCCGGTCTACCTGCTCTTCGTCTTGCTGCTGCATCCCGTCTTTGCTTTGGTGACCGTGGTGGGATTGATCGTGCTGGTCATCTTGACCTGGTCGACCGAGACCGTGACCCGCGAGCTCAATCAAAAGGTTGTCGCATCAACAATTCGCCGCCAGGGCATTGCCGACGAGAATTCTCGCAACGCCGAGGTGCTCGAGTCCATGGGGTTCGCCGATCGCGCCCGGGCTCGGCTGCTGGCTGCATCGGAGGAGTTGCTCCGCATCTCGGCCAAGGCGAATGATGTCGGCAGCTCCATGGCCAGCCTATCGCGCGTCTTTCGGATGGTGCTGCAGTCGGCGATGCTCGGCATTGGTGCCTATCTGACGATCAAGGGCCAAGTGACGGGCGGTGCCATGATCGCTGCTTCCATTGCGTCCTCGCGCGCGCTGGCGCCGATTGAGCTGGCAATCGCCAACTGGCGCGGCCTCTCCCAGGCCCGGCAGGCGCGTGATCGCCTGGCCCGCCTGCCCGCCATGCTCGGCGAATCAGCGGAGCGATTGACGCTGCCGCCGCCGAAATCCATCCTGCGCCTGGACAACGTCTCGGTCGTGGCACCTGGCACGCAACGCGTGTTGATCGAGGGCATCACGTTCGAGATCAAAGCCGGCGAGTGTCTCGGCATCATTGGCAGCAGTGCTGCCGGCAAATCAACTCTCGTGCGGGCGATTGCCGGCATCTGGGGTTTGCGGTCGGGGTCGGTGCGGATCGACGGCGCAACAATCGAGCAATGGGGGTCGAGCAACCTCGGCCGTCATGTCGGCTATGTGCCGCAGGACATCCAGCTCTTCGACGGCAGCATCACCGAAAACATTGCCCGCTTCGAAGAGAACCCGGACAGTGAAGCCGTCATCCGCGCGGCCAAGGCCGCCGAGATTCACGACATGATCCTGAAGATTCCCCGCGGATATGAAGCCCGCCTCGGATCAGATGGCGCGCACTTGTCAGCTGGACAGCGTCAGCGTCTGGCGCTGGCCCGTGCGCTCTATCGGGATCCCTTCCTGATTATCCTCGACGAGCCGAACTCGAACCTGGATACGGATGGCGAGGCGGCCCTGATCAAGGCCGTACATGCGGTGCGCGATCGCGGCGGTATTGTCGTCATGGTGGCGCATCGATCCAATGCCCTGGCGGCGGTCGATCAGGTGGCGGTCATGGCGCATGGCAAGATCGCGGCCTTCGGGCCACGGAATGAGATCCTGCGCCGCTTCATGCGTGGCACACCTGGTGGCGCCGGACCGGCGCCTGCCGGTGGCGCGACGGGCGCCGGCAGCGCTGGCAATGGCAGCGGCGGCAGCAGTCCCATGGGCACCGGAACTGGCATGGGCATGAGCACCGGCTTCAATCTGGGCGCGCTCCCGGGATCGGGACCGGCATTCACGCCGGCAGCGACCAACGGTACGGGCGTGCGCGTTGACTTTTCGCCTTCAGTGCAGGCTCCGCCCAGTGCAACCAAACCTGGGGCTGGGATCGACGGGACGGCAACATGAAGAAGCTGGAACGCAGTGCTCTCGAATCACCCTGGTCGACCTTCTTCAAGGTGATCCGGGGCAACCGTAGCGGTGACGTAACAACGGACCAGCACGACAAGCAGTTGCGGCGTCGCGCCCTGGTGGGCTGTGCCGTAGTCGGGCTGCTCGTGCTTGGTGGCGGTGGCTGGGCTGCGACCGCAAAGCTGGCCAGCGCCGTCATTGCGCCTGGCACCGTCGTGGTCGATTCCAACAGCAAGAAAGTTCAACATCCAACCGGTGGCATCGTCGGCGAGATCAAAGTCAAGAACGGCGACAAGGTTGCGCCCGGGCAATTGGTCGTTCGCCTCGACGATACTCAGGTTAAGGCAACACTGGGTGTTGTGCTCTCTCAGCTGGTGCAGTTCCGTGGCCGCCAAGCCCGCCTCGAAGCCGAGCGCGACAGCCGCGATAAGATCAAGTTCCCGGACGGCTTCGAGAGTGAAGGTGCCGCCGCCCGCGAGGTCGCCGACGGCGAACTGCGATTGTTCGAGGCCCGCCGGAAATCGAGTGCTGGCCAGCGTGAGCAGTTGCGCGAGAAGATTCGCCAGACCAACGAAGAGATCACCGGCTTGAAGGCCCAGCTGGATGCCAAGCAGAAAGAGGCCGGTTTCGCCAAACGCGAGCTTGGCCGCGTCGATGGACTCTTCCAGAAGAACCTGGTCAACGAGACGCGCCATCTCGCCATGCTGCGTGACGTGACGCGCATCGAAGGCGAGGTTGGTGGGCTGATTTCCTCGATCGCACGCGCCAAAGCGCAGATCAGCCAGACCGAGCTGCAGATCATTCAGGTCGATCAGGATATCCGCACCGAGTCCCAGAAGGAATTGCGCGAGGTGGAAGCGCGCATCGCGGAGCTGTTCGAGCGCCGCGTTGCCGCCGAGGATCAGCTACGCCGCGTCGACATCACCGCGCCCATCGGTGGCATCGTGCATGAGCTCGGCGTGCATACGGTCGGCGGTGTGATCCAAGCCGGCGAGGTCATGATGCTGATCGTGCCGGTTTCGGAAATCCTGACCGTGGAGGCGCGCATTCCGCCACAAGAGCGTGATCAGGTTGCGATCGGCATGCCGGCTCGGTTGCGCTTCTCGGCGTTCAACCAGCGCACCACGCCGGAAGTGGGTGGCCTGGTGACGGGCATCTCCGCAGATCTCTCGAAAGAGCAGGCGACGGGCGCAACCTACTATGTGGTGCGGATTCGCATTTCCGAGACCGCGAGGGAGCAACTCGCCGGCCTGTCGGTTGTGCCGGGCATGCCGGTTGAAGCCTTTATCGAGGCGGGTGAGCGCACCGCCATGACCTACATCACCAAGCCCTTCACCGACAATCTGCGGCGGATCTTTACGGAGCGGTGAGCTGGTAGCTGCCGAAGCTGCCGAAGCTGAGCATGCCCACGATGTCGAACGGAAGGAAGCGCTTGATCCGTTGCGGAGCGGTTCGTTCACGCTGGTCGTTGCTGCCGTGACGCGCGCAATAGTTCGTATAGGTCGTGCGCCTCTTTGCGCGAGAACTCGAGATGGCGCTTCAGCCATGTGTTCTCCTCCATGACGCGCGCATAGTTGTCGGACAACTTGAGCGCGCCTGCCCCCACATCGGCCGTGAGATCGATGATTACGTCGCTATCAGCGGTCGGTTGGCACTCGCGAAGGCGCGACCTGTGCTCCTGCAGGCGAGCCTCGGCCCGGGCCACGCGGGCGAGTGTGAGATCGTGTTCGTGCATCTGCTTTGAAATCGCCGCGTAACTGTTCTTGAGCTCCATCTCACGGCGATCGAGCTCATCCTGGCGGCGGCGTAGATCACGCTCACGCTCGGAATGGCTGCCGGAGACCCGTTCCCAGATCGCGCGCACGAAGTAACCGGCAATGCCAAGGATGGCGGCTTGCGCAATTCCATTCAAGGAGAAGTCATCGAACAGCCAATTGAGGAGTGCTGCCGGATCAGGCCAATCCGCGTTAGCCAGTGCGAGCCAGATCGCATCAAGAGCTGTTTCAGTCTCGCTTCGGAAGTGACGAACAAATGACATGAGCGTCTCCTTCTCATTGTCGACCGTCATAAGGCGTGCACTGTTGCCGCTAACGCCATCAGGCATCGTTGCTACAACTCGTAAAGAGAAACCAAGACGCGGGAATGACAGGAAGCTCACAATGACGATCAATCACTGCTAACGGGCATCGTGGATATCAATTGCTATCAAATGCTATCTCAGCATCTCGTTGATCCATCGAAGGTCTGCTTCCATGGCTTGTTATTCGATGAGCTAGGAGATACTAATCTTCAGCATCAACATATCCGAGCGTATTGGGTGTTCTGGTCATGGCTAAGCCAACACGGCGTGCCCCCGAGCCCGGCAGGGTTACGCACGGCAACCTGTTGCCCAGGCCCGGACGCTGCGAAGATTTGCTGACGGAGGACGTCGCCTTTGATGGGTGGGAAGTCCTTTCGGCATATTCCCCTCGTTTCTATGTGACAGGCTTGTTCTGGTTTTTGCGTGAGCAGCGCCGCCTGGACGTTCGGTTTCTGACCAAATACGCCGATATGTCAAAAGAGAGGATGCGGAAGACCACCAAGTGGATGGAGTTTCCAGCGCCGTGGGACGATGACCTGTCCTACAATCAGTTTCGTCACGTCCGCAATCGACAGCCCGTCATGTTCCATAAAGCCGTTCAAGTCATCTTCACGTGTGAGGTGGCTCTTGAGGAAGAGCGGCGCGCCAAGACGACCGGCAACTGGGTAGGTAGCGACGCCGCGCTCGTTCAGCACGACATCTACACGAACATGCGGATCATTCCGGCCGTCTACAATATCGATCGGTTCTCGCAAACGCTGGTCGAATTGCGCATGCGCCACGAAAGTGCACTGCCTGACGTGCTCGCGGCTGCCAAGCAGAAAGATTTGCGCCTCTTGGAGGAAATTGCCAGCGGCTATTGCGTTACACGGGAAACTGCCGTCGCCCTACACGACGCTGTCGTCAAGCTGGATCCAAACATTACCATTGGCGAAGTACGCTTCAGGCCTGGCAAGAAGCGATTGGGGAAAAAGCGGGCGAGCCATCGTGAGTCCGTCGAATTGAGCTAAGCGGTCGCCGCCGCATCTTTACGGAGCGGTGAGCCCGGCTATTCGGCTGCGCATGCCCCCCACACCGTCTGCGCACTTGGCGTCGGCGCGCGGCCGTGCTTCCCTGTCACGCAACAACGCGTGATGGAGGAACCTCGCATGGCCATGATGAAAACGCCCGACGCCATCTCCCACATCTTGAAGCGGGAGGGCGTAGAGTGGCTGATCGGCTATCCTGTGAACCACGTGCTCGAGCATGCGGCGAAGGTGGACATTCGCCCCATCATCGTGCGCCAGGAGCGTATCGGCTTGCACATGGCGGACGCCGTCAGCCGTGTCACCTCGGGCAAGAAGATCGGCGTGTTTGCGATGCAGCATGGCCCGGGCACCGAGAACGCCTATGGCGGCGTCGCCCAAGCCTATAGCGAGTCGATCCCGATCCTTGTGCTGCCGATGGGCTATGCTCGCCGCATCGCTTGGGTCGATCGCAACTACAATGCCTCGGTGTCGATGCGGTCGATCACCAAGTCGGCCGAGCCCATCACGTCAGCCAAGGAAATCCCGGCGATCTTCCGGCGCGCGTTCCAGCGGCTCAAGTCGGGACGCGGTGGCCCATGCCTGATCGAGATACCGACCGATGTGTTCGCCGAGGAGTGCGATCCCGACGATTACATGTCACCAGCCGTGATCAAGTCGGGCGTTGATCCGGCGGCCATCAAGGAAGCGGCGAAAATGCTGGTCGGTGCCAAGCGACCGGTCATCTATTCCGGACAGGGCGTACATTGGGCCGAGGCGTGGAGCGAGCTCAAGCAGTTGGCCGAATTGCTGGCCATCCCTGTCACCACCAGCCTTGAAGGCAAGAGCGCATTCCCTGAAACACATCCGTTGTCGCTCGGTTCCGGTGGCCTCGCGATTCCACAACCCGTGCGGACTTTCCTCGACAAGTCGGACGTGATCTTTGGCATCGGCTGCTCGTTTACCGAGACCAATTTCGGCGTGAAGATGCCGGCCGGGCACAAGGGCATCATCCAGGCAACGATTGATCCCTCCGACATCAACAAGGACATTGCCGTTGCCTTGGGGATCGTGGGCGATGCCAAGCTGACGCTGATGATGCTGCTTGACGAGGTCAAGAAGCTGCATGGCTCCTCGCCCAAGGATCACAAAAAGGTCGCCGCCGAGATCAAGGAGCTGTACGAGCCGTGGCTCGCCAAATGGTTGCCGAAGCTGACGAGCGACAGCGCGCCGCTCAATCCCTATCGCGTGCTCTGGGACCTGCAGAAAACCGTCGACATCGACAACACCATCATCACACACGATGCCGGGTCCCCTCGCGATCAGCTGTCGCCGTTCTGGAAGTCGACGACGCCGCTCTCCTATCTCGGCTGGGGCAAGACCACGCAGCTGGGCGCCGGTCTCGGCTTTGCCATGGGCGCCAAGCTCGCCAAGCCGGACAAGCTGTGCATCAACGTCTGGGGCGACGCAGCGATCGGCTTCACCGGCATGGACTTCGAGACCTGCGTGCGTGAGCGCATTCCGATCATGTCGGTTCTGCTCAATAACTTCTCCATGGCCATCGAGTTGAAGGTGATGCCGGTTTCGACGGAGAAATACCGCTCGACGGATATCTCAGGCGACTATGCCGCGATGGCCCGCGCCTTCGGCGGCCATGGCGAGCGGATCGAGAAGCCCTCGGACATCGTTCCCGCCATCAAGCGCGGTGTCGAAGCGACGAAGAAGGGCCAGCCAGTGCTGCTCGAGTTCATCACCTCGAAGGAAACCGAGGTCTCACGTATCGGGTGAGGCCCTGTCTGTCATGGTAATGAGCGCGGTCGCCCAGTGCGGCCGCGCTTGCGTTTTGACAGCGGATCAAGCAGCAATCCGCCAACAGCAATCACACCTGCGAGCCCACGCCATGTCATCGACTGACGAAATCCTCCTTTCCCGCGACGGCCCTGTTCTGACCATCACGCTCAATCGACCGGAGAAGTTCAATGCCTTGACTTTTGGCATGTATGAGACGCTCGCCAACACCTGCCGCGGCATCAAGCGCGGAGGCGACGTACGCGCCATTATCGTTACCGGTGCCGGACAGAAGGCCTTTGCCGCCGGCACCGACATCAATCAGTTCCGCGAATTCAAGACGCCGGAGGATGGACTCACCTACGAGAAGAACGTCGATGCCATTCTCTCGGCCATCGAGCACTGCCCGGTGCCGCTGATCGCGGCCATTTCCGGTGCCTGCACCGGTGGCGGCGCCGCCATTTCCGCCTGCTGCGATATGCGGATTGCGACCAAGGACATGCGCTATGGTTTTCCCATTGCGCGCACGCTCGGCAATTGCCTGTCCGCCACCAGCCTGCAACGCCTGACAGGCCTGATCGGGGCGCCGCGTGTCGTTGATCTGGTCTACACGTCGCGACTGATGGAGGCGGCCGAGTGCCACACGGCCGGCCTAGTGACCGAAGTGCTTGAAGATCACGCAGCCCTGATGAGCCGCGCCAACGCCCTGGCGCAGCAAATCGCCAGCTACGCGCCACTCACCATTTCCACCACCAAGGAATTAATGCGCCGCATTCGCGAGGCCGCGCCGAAAGTGGACGATCATGATCTGGTCGCCGAAGTCTATATGAGCGCTGATTTCCGCGAGGGCCTCGACGCCTTCCTCATCAAGCGCAAGCCGGCCTGGAAGGGACGCTGAACCGGCGAATGCGGTGCGTTCGAAGCGACGTCCTCACTGCGCACTGGGGCGCGCCTTGATGGCTGCTGGCGCGGCAGCAGGTGATGCGTCGTGTCTCGGGCCCGGCGTTTCTAGCGTGCGCTGATCGACCGGCGAATGACGACAGCCTCGTCGGGAAATTTGTGCATGGCGTAGCGGTGAGCAATTTCAATCAGTGCGTTGGTGCTGCCATCGATCGACATGGCCACGCCGCCTTCTGGTTTCGGAAACGTCACCTTGCCACCATCGGAAATGATCAGATGGAGGCGGAAAGCATCCTCGCACGATACATTCACGCGTTTGGTGACGTTATCAACCGCCTCGCTGTCGGGCGTGTAGGCCTTCCACGGTGAGGTGTCGTCGCGCGCTGCCAATAGCGCTTCGATGATCGTGTCGCGAACTTCCACATTCTGAGCCAGGATTTCCCGCCGCCGTTCGAGGTCGTTGGCGACCAGCTCCTTGAAGTCGGGCAGTACCGTCATGACGATCTCCTGTGGCCGGTTGGTTGCGCAACCGGTGACAGAGTCGCGGGGCAGGTACAAGCGCTTTGCAGGGCGGAGATCCGGCATTGGCTGCGGTTGTCGCCGCTTCAATAACCCCGCGTCCGATCGACCGCCTCTTTCAGCGGCTTGCCGTCGAGATACCGGCGCACGTTCTCGACGAACAATTCAGCCACCATTTCGTTGCGCTGCGGGTGCAGGCCACCGATGTGGGGCAACACGCTGATGCCGGGCGTGATCCAGAACGAATGCGCGGCAGGCAGCGGCTCGGTGCGAAACACGTCGAGGACGGCGCCGGCAATAGTGCCGCCTTTGACCGCCGCAATCAGATCCTCGTCGACGATCTGGGCACCCCGCGCAAAGTTGATCAAGAAAGCCGTCTTCTTCATGGTGGCCAGGCGCTTGGCGTTGATCAGATTGTCGGTCTCGGGCGTCGCCGGCAACAGCATCACCACGAAGTCGCTCTTGGCCAGCACCTCGTCGATTTCAGCGGGCGCATAAACGCGGTCGACATAGGCCAACGGCTCGGGGGTGCGCTTGGTGCCGATGACACTCATTTCCAGGGCCGCGGCTTTCCTGGCGAGTTCCTGCCCGATGGCACCAAGGCCAAGAATGCCCAGCGTCTTGCCGGCGATCGGCGCCGAAATGCTGCGTTCCCACGTGCTCGCGGACTGCTTGAGGGCAATGCGATGGAAATGCTTGGTGACGTGGAAGATGGCGCCGAGGATGTTCTCCGGCATCTGCACGCGATGCGTGCCACGCGCCGCGGTCAACGTCTGCGCCGTCGTCAGATCCTTGCGGGCCAGCCAATTGTCGACGCCGACGGTCATGGCCTGCACCCACTTGAGCCGCGGCATTTCCGCCAGCAATCCAGGGGCAGCTGCCTGCGCCAGCAGAATCTCCACGCGGCTCAAGACGCCGGCATCAGGCTTCGATCCTGGAACTGCATCGACCACGTCGAGCCGGTCCATCAACCCGCTCGTTTCCAGGCCCGCCCGGAACGCTTTCGTGTCCGGGACCATCAAAACCACTTGTGCCTTGTTCGACATCGAGACCCCCACCTCAGCCCTCAGGCGCCGCAGTGTGGATCACGCCCGTCCAAGACAGCAACGCAATCGCGAAACACCTACGTGCGAACCGCCCGTCACGTCACCCGTCAAGCTTCTCCTCGAGACGCTGAACCCGCGCCTCGAGTTGTGTCACCCGCTCAGCTGTCCATCGTTGTCCCGCCGGCCGAGCAACGCGAAGCCCGACGCAAACGCTGCGTTGTTGTTCACGTTGCGCAGCTCATCGCGTATCTCTGCGAAGGCCTGCTTGTGCTCGGTATGAAAGCGCGAATGCTCGGACAGCACACGTGAGTGCTCGGTCAAGGTTGCGCGGATGTCTCGCAGCAACTGCAGCACCAGATTGTCCGGTTCGGTGGCCATCCCTGTCTCCGAGCAGAGCCCAACACAAGAACAAACATGGTACAAAGTTGTATCCGCGTCAAGCCAAATCGGCCGTCGAACGGCGCCGCTCAGGCGATTTTGCCGCCGAGCTCATCCTCGATATGGATGCGGATAATCTCCTCGAAGCTGGCATCAGCCTTGAAGCCGAGCCCGATCGACCGCCTGGTCTCGAAATTGCGCGGCCAGCCGGCCACGATGTCCTGCACGAACTTGTCAGGAACGCGTTGGATGCGCGCCACCACCTTCTCGCCGGCGACCTTGCGCAGCGCCTCGATCTGCTGTCCGACCGTCACGGCAAGGCCCGGCATTGACAGGTTGCGGCGCGCGCCGAGCTTGCCGCCATCGATGGTCGCCGCATGCAGAAGGAAGCCCACCGCCGCCCGTGGCGAGGCGTGCCAGTGCATGACGTCGTCGCCGACAGGGAGCACGGCTGCGTGGCCCGCCAACGGCTCGCGCATGATGTTGGAGAAGAACCCGGACGCAGCCTTGTTCGGCTTGCCGGGGCGCACGCAAATCGTCGGCAGCCGGATGCCGACGCCGTCCATCATGCCCTTGCGCGTCAGGTCTGCCAGCAGCAATTCGCCGATGGCCTTTTGCGTGCCGTAGCTGGTCAGTGGCGTGGTGAAAAACTCGTCGCCGATCTTGTCGGGAAACGGCGCGCCGAAGACGGCAATGGACGATGTGAACACCACGCGCGGTTTCTTGACAGCGCCGTCATAAGCGCGACGGATCGAGTCAAAGAGGTTCATCGTCCCCTTGAGGTTGATCCGGTAGCCCTTATCGAAATCCTGCTCCGCCTCGCCCGATACGATGGCGGCAAGATGAAAGATCACGTCCGGCTTGCCTTTGACCAGCTTGTCGGTCTCGCCATCGGCCGGCAGATCGCCGGTGAGGACGTCGACGGGGAACTTGGCACCAGCAGGTATCGCGCCAGGCACGACATCATAGAGCGTCAGGCTCGTGATCGCGGCGCCGCCAAGCTGGCCGTCTTTCGCCAGCCGCTCTGCCAGCTTGCGCCCAACCATGCCAGCGCCGCCCAAGATCAGAACCTTCATGCTCAATCTCCTCGTGTCCGCTGCGCCTGTCGGCGCGTGCTGTCATTTATGGGGGTGGGGCCAGTGATACAGCAAGGCCAGGCGGACGCCTATCGGGCAATGATCGCTTGCCCGGTCTCCCCTCCATTGACGATCGCGAGTCCACTTTTCGGGCCTGTCTAGCAGGTGAGGCCCCATTGCATCGCAAGCCGACCGAGTTTGGGACGGGCGCCCCTCGATTCCGCCGCTGGCAATCGTTCAATAAACTTTCTGCTGTATTTCCAGCGGCGTAACTGGAAGTCCTTTGTCGATGGCGTTTCCTGCAAAACCGCCTCAGCCCGAAGATGACGTTTGCTCCGCGGCTCTGCTTTTCGCACACTGCGGGCAGGGATCCGGTGATTCGCGCGTCCGGCTGGAATGTCTCCACGGGCTGGTTGCATGACGATACTTTATGCAACTCGAGCCTTGTGACTTTGAGGTCGTATCGATGGACATGAGCGCGACGACCGGTACCGCTCGGATCGAAAGGTCTGAGCCGCGGGGCAATGGCGAAGCTGTCGGCCGCCGGTTGGTTGAATTGGTGTTGCTGCGCATCGCGGCGTCGCCTGCCGATGCCGGGGCCATTGCACGCGACACTTGGCGTCTGGCCAGCGCCACCCTGTCCGCCGACCAATGGGCGCACGACGTCGACGCGATCGTCGAGCGTCTTGCCGCCGATGCCCTTATCGAGCGCCACCTCGACCGCAGCTACCACGCCACGGCGAGGGGTGCGGCGCAGGCACGGCAATTTCTCGCCACCAAATCAGAGAAGGCGTTGGCTGGCGGCTGGGCTGCTGTCCGTGATGGTGCCTTGCTGCTGCGCGCCCTGGGGCTCGACGCGGCTCCAGCGAAACGTCAGAAGGCCGTGGCCAAGGTCGATGGCTTGCGTTTGGCGCTTGTCGTCAGTGCCTGGGACTTGAAACTGAAGGGTGCGCCAACGCCAAGCCGCGCTCGAACCGCGCTGGCACTGGTGGCGTTGGCTCGCGCCTTCGGCAACAGCGTCAAGGGTGCGCTTGGCGCCAAGACGGATCTCTCGCCCAAGGCCAGCCGCCTGTTGGCAGCGCAGCTTTCCAAGACGCCCAAGGATTACGGCACCGACGCGCGCCTCATCGCAGCGCTCGCCGCCGAGGCCGCCGGCGTCGCCAAGTCCGACCTTGCCGCATTGCGCCTCGGTGCGATTCGCCGCTTCATCAGCGACCAGGAAGCGCCCAAGCAAACCCAGAAAGCAGAACGCCGCAAGCGCAAGGGCGCGCTGCCATTGTCAGAGATGGAGCCGAATTCCCGCGACAATGTCGAAGCGGCTGTTGTTCCGCTGGCAGCATCGCCCGTTGCCGAAGTGCCGGTCTCCGTTGCGCCCACGCGGCCAGATCCAGCCCGATTTGCTGCCGCCGTCAATGCCGCCGCCGCATCGCGCGCCGAGGGCTGGGCCGGCAATCGCAAGGCCTTTGTGTCCGCGGTCTGGGACGTTGTGCGCGAGCAGTACCGCGACTGGCGGCTGTCCGAGATCGAGTTCAAGTCGATGCTGACAGAGGCCCACCGCACGGGCCTCATCGTTCTCGCCAACGCCGACCTCAAAGACAAACGCTACATGACCGAGATCCAGGCCTCGGCCATCTCCTACAAGAACACGGTCTGGCATTACATCCGGGTCGAGGGGTGAGCGGGCGTCCATGAACCATATCGCGCGCGTTAAGGGATCACACGCCATGCCGTCCGAGGCCTCCGCAGTTTCGTCGGCCGACCGGCTGTGCGCGGCGTTCGAGCACTCCATCACGTGGGAAGACGACATCTGGCGGGCTGACCCCGTCGATGTCCCGGCCGTCCATAAAGCTGCCCGGAAGAAGTTCACCGAGTTGCTAGACGCCGTGACCTCGGGCCGTGGCGCTGCCGGTCAGGCCCGCATTCTGCTGTTTCACGGCCAATCCGGCGCCGGCAAGACACATCTGCTGCGTGCCCTGCGCACGCAATGCCATCGCGCCGGCAAAGCCTATTTCGGCTATGCGCAGATGACGCCGGATATCACCAACTACGCCGACTACTACCTGCGCCGCCTGGTCAACTCGCTCGAGCGCCCCTACGACCCCGACGGCACCAATCCGGAGAGCGCCATCGCGCGCCTCACCAATCGCCTGGTCAATGACTCAGCCGTCATGCCGATGGCCGATCTCGAGCGCCTGCGCGAGGCCCAACTCGACGAGACAGGCCTGGCTCGCTTCATCCTGCAGTTGGCCGATGACATCGTGGCGAGTCCGCGCTTCGCCGAGCAGGATCTCGATATCAACATCGTGCGCGCTTTGCTCTACTTCCAGCGCAGCGACCCACGCATCGATCAGCGGGTGCGCCAGTATCTGCAGGGCCGCGAGCTGAACGATCTTTCCCGGCAGGCCGTGGCCGCGCTCGATCCAAATGCCGGTGACGGCCGCGCCTTCGAGATCATCGAGAGCCTGGGCAAGCTTGCCTGGTCGGTCGACAAGGCGGCGCTCGTGTTCTGCATCGATCAGGTCGAGGATCTGCGCTTCTTCGACAACGCCGACGAGCGTTTTCAGAAGGCTGCTCGCGATCTCATCCAGATCGCCAATCGCGTGCCGTCCGCCATCATCATCATCTCGTGCCTGGGGGACTTCTACGATCAAGTGCGCGGCGTTCTGGCTCAATCGTACATCGACCGCATCGAGAAATCGGGGCCTGTCGCTCTCCTCGAAAGCCGCACTGCCGAAGAAGCCCGCCTAATCATCGCCAAGCGCCTGGAGCATGAAGCTTTGCAAGCTGGTGACCTGAGCTTTCCTGATCCCGGCCAGTTCTTCGGGGCCGAATTCTTCGATGAATTCGGCGGCCTCTCGACGCGCCGTCTGCTCGAGCACGCCCAAACCCGTATCAAGTCGAAGCTCGGCGCCGAGCCCGACGAGGCCCCGCCGGTGGAGGCCGATGCTGGCTTCATCTCGACGTTGGCAGCAGCACTTGGCTTTGCCCCATCGACGCCAACCGCAGACGTACCGCTGATATCGTCGGTCGATTATCGCGATCTGTGGGAACGCTTCCAGGCGGGCTCGGAGGCGGAGATTCCCTCCAGCGATCAAGAACTCATGGACGTGCTGTGGGGGGCGCTGCCACTGGCCAAGGACGAATGGGGTGGCGCCATCAAGCTGACGATGAAGCGGCTCGAGATCTCCGACGATCTCCCCGCCATCGACATTTCTGTTACGCATCCGACGGGCTTCTCGCAGGAAGCGCGCGTTTTCCTGTGCAACCGTCCGACGCAAGGCGGCGGCATGAAACGCCAGCTCGATCGCGTGCTGACGGCCATGCAGGGAAAAAGCTGCTTTATGCTGCGCGCCTCGGATTTCCCGCCCAACCGCAAGAACCAGACGGCGCAAGCCTTCCGCAAGTTCCGCGATGCCGGTGGCCGCTCGATCCTGGTGCCGATCCCGGAGTGGGAGCGCATGCTGACCGTGCGCGAGTTCCACACCCGCCATCGCAACGACCCAGGCTTCGCCGACTGGCTCGAGCAGGCGAAACTGCTCTCGGGGCTGATCTCGATCGTGCAGTTGTTGCGCCTCGATCTGCTCGGGCGGCCATCGCCGCGTCCAATTGAGACTGGCCAAGGGGCAACCGATGCCACAGTTGCGCCCGATCACTCGGCTCTGGCGCCACCGCCGCTGTCGCCGAGCGGGCCGGCCTCACCGTTGGCCGATTGGACCGGTTGGGGTCCGAATGGGGGGCCACCATCGCCGCCACCAGCTCTTGCACCATCGGCAACCGAAGAAGAAGAGGACCTGCCGCTGTCCGTCATCCTCGACGAGAACGGTTCCAACGCCTCGAGCATTCTCGCCGGCCGCGAGATCGGTGGCCGGGCCAAGCCGGTGACCCTTAACAAGAACGTGCTGAAGCGCCACGCCGCGGTGCTTGGCGGCTCGGGCTCGGGCAAGACGACGCTGGCTTTGACCATCATCGAGCAACTTCTCCTGCGCGGCGTGCCTGCTGTTCTCATCGATCGCAAAGGTGACCTCTGCTCGTATGCCAACCCCGATGTCTGGCGCGCCAACGACAACGAGCTTGGCGAACGTCGCGGCGAACGCGAGAAGTTGGCGGATTCGATCGACGTCGCGGTCTACACGCCGGGCCGATCTTCGGGCCGCCCGATCTCGATCACCATGTTACCGAACGGCATGAACGAGTTGCCGGAGCACGAGCAGCAATTGCTGGCCAATCTCTCCGCTGCGGCACTCGGCGACATGTTGCATCTGAAAAACTCGGCGACGCATCAGAAGCAGTCCGGCACGCTCTCAGTGGCCTTGAAGATCCTCGGCTCGCGCTTCTCGAAGGAGGTGATGCTCGGCGATCTCATCCATCTGCTGGAGGACGAGGATCCCGAGCTGTCGGATCTGACGCAGCGCATGGACCCTTCGGGCAAGATCCGTCGCGATCTGATTGGCCAGCTCGATTCCCTGCGTCACCGCAACTCCTCGCTGTTCGAGGGCGGTGGCGAAGCGCTGCGCATGGACGCATTGCTGGGACTCGGGCCGTTCGCTCGACGCGATGGCCGCACGCGCCTGTCGGTTATCTACACGGGCTTCCTCGGCGACAACGAGAACATCCTGTTCTGGGTGTCGCAGTTCCTCTCGGAAGCGCTGCGCTTCTGCCAGCGCAATCCAAACGACCAGTTGCAGGCCGTGGTGATGTTCGACGAGGCCGATCTCTATATTCCGGCCAACGCCAAGCCGGCCACCGCCGAGCCGTTGCAGAGTTTGCTAAAGCGCGCGCGTTCTGCCGGCCTTGGCATCATGCTCGCCACGCAGTCGCCGGGCGACCTCGACTACAAGAGCCGCGATCAGATCACCAGCTGGTTCATCGGCCGCGTGCGGGAAGACACGGCGCTGCGCAAGCTCAAGGCAGCGTTCCAATCGGAGTCGGGCCTCGACGCGGCGGCTGTGCTGCCGGGCCAGACCGTGGGCGAGTTCCACCTCGTGCAGGAAGGTCTGGTGCGGTCGATGAAGGCGCAACGCTCGCTCATCCAGGCCGAGCAGGTGCCCTTCGACCGCATCGAGCAGCTGGCCTTCGAAACGAAGGGCCAGGACGAGCGGCAGCTGCGGCTGTTTGCTTGAGGGTTTGAGTCTACTCGCAACCGCCGCGGCTTTCATTGGCGCTCGGTGGCGAGGTGCCCGTGAGATATCGTTCCAGCATCGCTCTTTCAATTTCGGGCGAGACTGGCCAATGCTCACTCCAATGCGGCAAATGCTCGACATAAGTCATGAGTCTTGCCGGATCAGGCTCGACAACGCGGCCATTCAGCAGGAAGATTCGGCCCGCTTTGTCACTTGGCATGCTCGCAACGAATCTTTCGGCCTCGTCGATCATCAAACGGACGCGCCGCGCCACATCGTCGGGGTCGATGGGAGGGCTGGCATCAAGCATGCGGTAGTCTGCGGCCGAGTATCGCGAATTGCGACGCAGTTCCGCCAGAATTCCCTCTGGGGTGAAACCGGGCGCAACCTCGACTGCGGCCCACGCTGTGGTGCCAAGACGAATGTACCCGCTATGCAAGGTCAGTAGATCGACAATGTCGCGAGGCTCCCGCCGTCCGACGGCTGCCATTAGTTTATTGACGGCCAGATCTACAATCGACAGTACGTAGCCAAGCTCGGGATCCGGCACCGCTGGGAAGAATCGGAAGTCGCTATCGGCAACCCATTCGAGCTTTGTCTTGTTGCCGTCCTTGGTGATCTCCGCGCCGACAATGGTTGGCAGCCTGCGCGACCACAGAACGGTGTAACCACTGGCCTGCAAGGTTGCGGCATCACGGTCGGCGGCCTCGGAAACTCGCTCCATCCGGTCGAGAAAGATGTCGATGTCCTTGGAGTAGCGTGGCCCGGCACGGTTGATAGGCACACCGCCAGCCACAAAGCTCTCTGGATTGCGCGATGATGCGAGAAGTTTCAAGATTTCGCGCTGAAAGCTATCGATCGGCATGCGCCAAGCCTTCGATGCATTCTGCCAGCCGACGGGCGTCCATATTGCCTTCGATCCGCAAAGGACGCGCAATGGCCAAGACGTCTTCGGCCGTCGGCGCATCGAACTGCCGTACGTTCCACAGTGCCCGGGCACCGAACTCAGAAAATGCCTGCCGATAGAGCGCGAGCATTTCCCGTTCGCGTGCGGTGGCTGTTGATAGAGGGGCGGCTGCGTTCGACATAAACGTGAATCTAGGCCTCCATATCTGCAATTTCAATTCCCGCGGTGGCCCACCCCTGCTAGTTTGTCCGCCAATCGCCACACCACGCTGGAGGTTCCCATGGCACCGCTCGACATGAAGCCGAATGAGCTCGAGCCTTACTGGCTCCCGTTCACTCCGAACCGCGCCTTCAAGAAGCGTCCGCGCCTCTTCTCCGGTGCCAAGGACATGCACTACATCACCCCGGACAACCGGAAGGTGATCGACGCGACATCGGGACTGTTCTGCGTCAACGCGGGCCATGGCCGCCGACCGATCGTCGAGGCGATCAAGAAGGCCGCCGAGACGCTGGATTTCTCGCCACCGTTCCAGCATGCGCATCCCGGCGTGTTTGAACTCTCATCGCGGCTCACGCTGTTGGCGCCGGGTGATCTGGATTATTGCCTGTTTGCGAATTCGGGCTCCGAAGCGGTGGACACCGCATTGAAAGTGGCGCTCGCTTATCACAGGAACCGGGGCGAGGGCGCCCGCACCCGCTTCATCGGGCGTGAGCGCGGCTACCACGGCGTCGGCTTCGGCGGCATCTCCGTCGGCGGGATCGTCGCCAACCGCAAGATGTTCGGCAACATGCTGTATGGCGTCGACCATCTGCCAACGACGTACAATCGCGCCAAGCAGGCCTTTTCGAACCAGGAGCCGGAGTGGGGCGCCGAGTTGGCGGATGACCTGCTGCGCTTGATCACGCTGCACGACGCTTCGACCATTGCGGCGGTCATCGTCGAGCCGGTCGCGGGATCGACAGGGTGCGTGCCGCCGCCGAAGGGATATCTGGAGCGCCTGCGCAAGATCACGGCCGACCATGGCATCCTGCTGATCTTCGACGAGGTCATCACCGGCTTCGGCCGCCTCGGCACCTGCTTTGCCTCCGAGCGCTACAACATCGTCCCCGATATGATCACGTTTGCAAAGGGCGTGACCAACGCGGCTGCGCCGATGTCGGGTGTGCTGGTGCGCAAAGGCATCTACGAAGCGCACATGAATGGTCCCGAGCACATGGTGGAGCTGTTCCACGGCTACACCTATTCAGGCCACCCCTTGGCCGTTGCTGCCGGGCTTGCCACGCTCGATATCTACAAGGATGAAGGCCTGTTTGAGCGCGCCAAGGCCATGGAAGGCAAGTTCGCTGACGCCATGTTGAGCCTAAAGGGCGCGCCGCATGTGGTCGACATTCGTCCCATCGGCATGATGTGCGGCATCGATCTCGAGTCGATCCCCGGCAAGCCGGCGGCCCGTGGCTATGACGCCATCGAGCGCATGTATCATGAGTTCGATCTCTATTGCCGCGTCACCGGCGATACCATGATCGTGGCGCCGCCGCTGATTGCGACCGAAAGCGATATCGCCGATATCACGGACCGGATTCGCAAGGTTCTGATGGCTGTTGCCTGAACGGGGCATAGCCTGGGCAATGGCCGATGGTGGCGGGGCTTCGGCTCCGCCACCATTTTTTCTGGGTGCGCCAGGCAGGCGTGACATTCCGGCAGCGTGTGCTTACGGAGCAAAGGCGCTGGGGTGTGAAAGTTGGTGATAGGCGGCCACGCGGCATTGCATGGCGCTGGTAGGGAGCGGAACGATCGCAGTCGATAGAATCGTGTCGCGTCAGCCACCAACTCGTGCATTTCCGGGCTCCACAGATATGGACCAGCCGACCAAGCCACTTCCGCCGCGCCGCGGCTCTGCCGATCGGGGCGCCCGCGATGCCTTCGTGCTGATCGCCATTACCTTGATCGTCGCAGCGCTCGGGCTTGGCCTGCATATGCAATTTGCCATGAGCTATTGGCTAGCGCTGCTCGTAGCGCTCACGGCTTATGCTGCCTTGATTACTGTCCATGCGCTGGTACGGCGCGGCCAAGTGATGGCCGATCTCGAGGCGGAGATTCGCGAACTCAGGCAGCAACTGGAGCAGGCGCAGCGCCCGAGCCAGTCGGCAACAGTCGACAGGGAGCGTGAGGCTGCGGAATTGCCGCGGAAAAGCGACCCTCGCGGAGGCCAGCCGCATCCGGGTTCGCCATCGCAAGTGCTGCCAGGATCATTGGCGCAGCCCCTTCAATCGCTACAGGCTGGTCGCGACTTAGGGGCGAACGGTCCGCCGCCCTTATCGCATCCACACGCCCCGCAGCCTCCGCCTTTGGCTCAATCGCCAGCAGTTTCGCGCAGTTCCATGCCGGCGCCTCGGCCGACGCCTCCGGCGCCCAGTGCGCCGTCCGCGCCGCCAACGCAGCGCCAGTTGATCGAAGAGGCGCTCACGGCCATTCGCAATTCGCCCTCTCCGGAGGTGCCCTTGGCCATGCAGAAGCCCGCGGCTCCGGCGCCACGTATGGCGACGTCGCAGCCGCCTCCCACGCCATCGTCGAGCGGGTCAGGCGTTGCCACCTGGGCGACATCGCCGCCGTCTGGCGCTGCGCAGAATCTGCCTGGCCAGGCTGCGATCAAAGAATCGGCCATCGCGCCTTATTGGCAGCTCCGTCCCGGTGAACGCGCCGATCCGGAATTGCCGATGGCCGCGACCGACGTGCCGCGATCAAAGGTTCCGCCACCTCCGCCCGCTCCGTCGGCACCGCCCGATGTGGTCCGGCCGACTGCCTCAGGATCGTCGCTGCCATCGCAGACCAGTCCATCGGGGCCGCCACCGCTGGTGACGTCGGCTGTAGCGTCGGTCAGCGAAGGCCCGCCGCCACCTGCCGCGCCTGCTCCCTTGCCCGCCATAGCGACGGCGCCTTCGATGGCCCCGAGCGTGTCGCGGCAACCACCCGGTCAGTCGCAGCCGACTGAGGCCGGCGACAAGAGACCGGACCTGGTTGAGCCCGTCGACGACCAGAACGCGCCGGATCTGGAAAGCATGCAGCACCTGATCCAGCAACTGGCAACGCAGTTGAACAAGCCCGCTGATCGCGGTCCTGTTGAAATACGGCGCGCGCCGCCAATTCCATCGCGGCCATTCGTCGGTGGCGAGACCGCCGAGCGGGCCTCAGAAGCAGCCGCGAAAAGCAAGGCGCTGACGGCCGACCAGCCTGCCCCAGAGATTGGCGCGTCCGTGGCCGCCTTGCGCCAAATGGCGGACGTGATGCAGCGGCCGGTTGAGATGGCAGCGACTCCATCAAGCACCCACCCGACATCATGGGCTGGGGACGCTGGGGACACGACGCGGGACGGTGGTGCAGGCGGGGCCATGGAGCCTGGTCCTAGTCCCTATGCCCGTCTGGCGGTGATTGCCGAGGCGGTAGCGGCTGACCGGGTGGACTTGTTCCTCGATCCGATTTTGGCCCTTGAAGACCGCAAGGCCCGTCATTTCGAAGTTTCCGTTCGCCTCTGCGACGATAACGGTGCGACGATCGCCGCCGATGAGTTGGCTCCTGTCATTGGCGGCACGGGCTTGCTGGCGCGTATCGACGCGGCGAAGCTGACGCGCACCGCCGCCGTGGCCGACCGTCTGGCGCAGCGCGGTAACAATGCCTCTCTGTTTGCCAACCTGCAGCCGGAATCACTCGCCGATAACGGTTTTCTCGATGTGTTCGCAGATACGTTCGTCGATCGGGAACCAATCTGTACGCGATTGGTCCTGGCTTTCACGCAAGCGGACGTGCGCGATTTCGCCGATGTACATTGGGAGGCCATCGCGACGATGACGGAGCTGGGCTTCCGATTTGCCTTGGAGCACGTCACCGATCTCGACATGGATTTCGAACTGCTGAAAGAAAACGGCTTCGCGTTCGTCAAGCTCGATGCCTCGGTGTTCCTCGAAGGGATGCAGGCGGGAGATGATCTGGTGCCGTCTGCCGACATTTGCCGACACATGGCCGAGCTGGGTTTGGGCCTGGTGGTTGGCGGCATCGTCGATGAGATGGATCTGGCCAAGATCATGGGCTTCGGCGTCATCTATGGACAGGGCGCATTGTTCGGGGAGCCGCGCGCCGTCCAGGTCGAGGTCAAAGTCCGAGACGCGGCGTGATCAAGCGATCGAGGCGGGCCGAGCGCAGGCTTCTGGCAGCATCCTGAGGTTCGGTTAGCCAACGCGCGCTGTGGCGGCCTGCAGCCAGGACCGGTCCTCAGCGTTAAGATGCGGGCCGATCATCTTCAGCACCAGCGCATGGTATTCGTTCAGCCATGCCAACTCCGGCGCGGTGAACAGTCGGGGCTCGAGGAGGCGATTGTCGAAGGGTGCCCAAGTGAGCGTCTCGAAGCTCATCATGGCTCGCTCCCCGCCCATCACTGCTTGCGGTTCACGAACCAACACCAGATTCTCGAGCCGGATGCCATAGGCGCCAGTCTTGTAGTAGCCCGGCTCGTTGGAGATGATCATGCCGGGCTCGATCACGGTGTGGCCGGCTTTGGAGATCGACTGCGGCCCTTCGTGCACGGAAAGATAGCTGCCGACGCCGTGACCGGTGCCGTGATCGAAATCCAGTCCGTGGTCCCATAGAGCCTTGCGCGCGAAGGCGTCGATATGCGCGCCGGTGGTTCCCTTGGGGAACTTGAGCGTGGCGATGGCGATATGCCCCTTGAGCACCAGAGTGTAGCGCTCGCGCATCTCAGGTGTGGGGCGGCCGATCACGACCGTTCGGGTGATATCTGTCGTGCCATCCTGGTATTGTCCGCCGGAATCGACCAGGAATAGCTCGCCGGCGCGCAGCCGGCGGTTGCTCGTTTCAGTGACACGGTAGTGGACAATCGCCCCGTTCGGACCAGACCCTGAGATGGTGTCGAAGCTGATCTCGCGTAGCGCCTGCGTCTCGGCGCGCAGGTCTTCGAGCCGCTTGACGGCACTGATCTCGTCGAGCCGGCCTGACGGCGCCTCACGGTCCAGCCAGGCCAGATAGCGCGCCATAGCCACGCCATCCCGCTCGTGCGCCGTGCGCGTGCCCTTGATCTCGGCGGCATTCTTCTGCGCTTTCGGCAGAATACAGATGTCGCGCGCATTGCTGACGTTGGCGTTGCCGAGCCCAAGTGCGCGGCGGAACCAGTGTGCCGACCGGGCTTCGTCGAGCCAAACCTTGCGCTTCTGATCCTTCAGCGCCTTGATCCGGTCGGCCAAGTCCTCCGGCGCCCTGAGGCGGACCAGGCTGGCGAGATGGGTTTTGGCCTCAGGTCCGAGCTTGCGCTTGTCGATGAACAGCTCCGGCTTGCCGTTGGCGTGCAAGATGGCAAACGCCAGGGGCGTCGGGTTATGCTTGACGTCCGAGCCGCGAATGTTGAACGCCCAGGCGATGCTGTCCGGCAACGTCAGGATGGTGGCGTCCTGGTCGGCTTCCTTGAGGGTTTTCTGCAGCTCGGCGATCTTGGCTTCGGCGCTTTTCCCGGCCAGTTCCAAGGGCTGCACGATGACGGCGCCAACTGGCGGCTGCGGTCGCTCGCGGCCCCAGACCTGATCGACCAGATTGCGTGCGATCGGCTTCAGAGTGAGCTTCTTGGCCTTGAGTTTGGCCTCGAGGGCCTTGATCCAGGATGTCGTATGCAACCATGGGTCATAGCCGATCACGTCGCCGCTGCTGAGCGCCGTGGTCATCCAGTCCTCTGGCTGCGTCGCCGGGATCTGCACGATGTCGAGCGTGGCGGTGTCGACCTGATTGCTCGCCTGCAAGGTGTAGCGGCCATCGACGAACAGAGCCGCCGTCCTGGCGCAGATGACGGCCATACCGGCTGAGCCGGAGAAGCCGGTCAGCCATTTCAGGCGCTCGGCGCACGGCGGCACGTATTCGCCCATGTGCTCGTCGGAGCGCGGCACGAGCCATGCCGCCAAGCCCTGGCGCTCGAGCAGGGCTCGAAGGCGGGTGATCCTGAGGGTGCCTTGCGCCTTGTCGGCGCCATCGGAGAAGTCCTGGTACATGCCTTATTTTAGATCCGACTCTGTGATCACGCAATCATCGTTCAATTTTGCGCTGCACCAATTGTGAATATATTGTAACACTCTGTATGTCATACCGTCTTCGTATGCGTCTGCTGCAATGCTGCATCGCCACATGATGTCTGGTGCGGTGCACGATCATCCCTAATTATCAGGCATCGCCAAAAAACCCGCAAAGGGTGGCGGCCCGGGGTTCGCTCCGGGGAGCAACTTGAGATGAGGTTTAAAATGAGCAGCACAACAGCATTTAACGACCACGTGACTTCGACTCCCGCCGCAACGACGGACCGCGCCGTCAAGGCAGGGTTCATGGATCGCCTGATTGCGTCGCGCATGCGCCAGGGCCAGGCCCGCGTATCCATTTATCTGTTGCGCCAGTCGGATGCGACGCTGACCAGCCTCGGCTTCACGCCGGAGCAGATCGTCGCCATCCGCAAGACCGGCGAGATCCCGGCAACTTTCTGGCGTTGATCGCGGAGGCGCCTTCGCGCCCGAGCCGCGACGGTTAACATCATCGCCGTCACAACCTGACGGCAAAGCGCGACGGGCTTGCAATTCGCATGCGCGCCCGTCGCGCTCTCCTTCAACAGGGTTGGGCTACGTGCGAGCCGTGCAGGCTTGTGCGGCCTGCACCCCTATGTCTGGACATCCCCTCATGCGCACCACAGCTTTCGACACGCCGGACGTCTACGCACCGAGCGACACGCAATTGCGGCCTGCCAGCAACGTCTTCACGCGCCTCATGGACGGCTGGCGTGCTGCCCGTGCCGACGCCATTCCACTGGATGGCCTGGCCCACATGGACACCGGCGTTCTGCGGGACATTGGCATCGAGGCGGACGAGATTGAGCGCCTCCACGCAGGCCAGGCGGTCACGCCGCGCGCCTGGCAGCGCTGAACTGAACTGTTCCTTCGTAAAGCTTATGCAAGAGAGCCGCTCGTTCATTTGTCTCAATCCGGGGCATGGGCGGGCGGCTCTTATAGGTTTGTCGATGTCTGACAGCTGACAGGCCCGCGACATGGCTGCGCGACCTTGGCCCAGTTTTTGCAACTTCGGTCCCAGAGCACGCCATCCTTACCGGCGGCGCACGAGTCTGTGACCGGGAGCCCAAAAATGGGACGCATATTTCTCTGCCTCGTGGTGGCGTGTGGCGCCTATGTCGCCTTCGGCCATCAGTTTTGGGACCATGTCCGCCCGCAGGATCAACTGCTCTGGGCGGCACTGTTGCCTGCGGCTTATCTGCTTGGTATGGCGCTGCTCAAGGACTGATGCTCGTCCTGCTGTCGGCCAGCGTCTTTGCCCTCCATCGGGGGGCGAGCGGGTCCCAAGGTAGCGGCCGTTTCCGCCGCGCAATCCGCGCCACATCTCACTTTCCCGATTGATCTTCGCCAAGCCGCCCAGATATAAACCGCCGCGACGGTGCGGTTCCTGCTGCCCCATAACAAGAGTGCGAAGGCTTAAATTGCCAGTCGCGGCCTTGGCATGGAAGCGCATGCTGCCGCACAACATGCGTCGCAACGGTTTGTTCCGGTCAGGGGCGGCAGAAGCGAACGTTCGGGATCAGCTTGCGGGCGTGGCGGAATTGGTAGACGCACTGGATTTAGGTTCCAGCGGCGCAAGTCGTGGGGGTTCGAGTCCCTCCGCCCGCACCACGTGGCCCGAACGCGTGCGTGTCACAAGTTGTTCCAGGCACTGCCCCTGGTCGCGTTCGCCGGGGATGATGCAGGTGTCGAAAGGTTGAAAGAACGGCCATCGCAGGGTCTGTCCATGAGGTTGGACACGATGGACATGAGTTGCCAGTGTATCATGAGGTGCGCCGCAACGGCGCCTTGCCAAGAGTAGGTTGAGAGCGACATGGAAGTTTCGGTCACGAGCAGCGAAGGTCTGAAGCGAACCCTGCAGGTGGTTATCGGGCAGGGGGAGTTGTCGGAGCGCTTTTCCAATCGCCTCAACGAGGTCAAGGACACCATCCAGATCAAGGGCTTTCGCCGCGGCAAAGTCCCGGTTGGCCACATCAAGAAGGTGTATGGCCGCTCCTTGATGGCTGAAGTCATGCAGAGTGCGGTCGAGGAGACCACGTCCAAGGTGCTGGTCGAGCGCAAGGAGCGGCCGGCCTTCCAGCCGGAGCTGAAGCTGCCCGAGGACAAGGACGAGATGGAGAAGGTGATCACCGGGAACGGCGATTTCACCTACTCGATGAGCTTTGAAGTGCTGCCCGATTTCGAGCTGACGGACCTCAGCGCGGTCGAGCTCGAACGGCTGGTTGCCGATGTGCCCGATGAGGCCGTCGCCTCGGCACTGGACGAGCTGGCCAAGCGCAACGTTCGCTATGAGGCCGAGGATGGCCGCGAGACCTCTGACGGTGATCAGGTCACCATCGACTTCGTTGGCCGGATCGATGGCGAGGAATTCGAGGGCGGCAAGGCCGAAGATGTGCCGCTCGTCATTGGCCAGGGCGGCTTCATCCCCGGCTTCGAAGAGGGTCTGAAGGGTGCCAAGGCTGGCGAGGACCGCGTCGTCAAGGCCACGTTCCCTGCCACCTACCCGGTCGAGAAGCTGGCTGGCAAGGAAGCTGCCTTCGACGTCAAGGTGAAGGCCGTGGCCAAAGCCGTGACGCCGGCGATCGACGACGACATGGCTAAGGGTCTTGGGGTTGACAGCTTGGACCTCCTCAAGGAGCGCCTGCGCGCCCAGATCCAGCGCGAGTACGATCAGGTCGGTCGCGCCAAGATGAAGCGCGGCATGCTAGATGCCCTCGACAAGGCGCACACCTTCGAGTTGCCGCCGACTCTGGTCGAGAACGAGTTTAATGGCATCTGGCGCCAGCTCACACAGAGCATGGAGCAGGCCAAGAAGACGTTTGCCGATGAAGGCAAGTCCGAGGACGACGTGCGGGCCGAGTATCGCCGCATTGCGCAGCGCCGCGTGCGCTTGGGCCTTGTACTCGGCGAAATTGGCGACAAGGGCAAGATCGAGGTGACGCAGGACGAGCTGCGCAATGCCCTGTTCGAGCAGGCCCGCCGGTTCCCGGGCCAGGAGCGCATGGTCTACGAGTATTTCGAGAAAACGCCGGGTGCCGTGTCCCAGCTGCGGGCACCGATCTTCGAAGAGAAGGTTGTCGATTTCATCGCCGGCCAAGCCAAGGTCGTGGACAAGAAGGTGAGCCACGAAGAGCTGCTGAAGCCGATCGAGGACGAGACCCCCGCCACATCTTGACCTTGCCATGGTGCCGGGAGAATCTGACCGTCAGTCGTCTGCCGGGGTAGCGCCGCCGGTCCCGAGCAACCATATAGGTGTGAGCGACGGGTCGGCTGGCGCTACGGACCGGTTTGCGGTTTGCGCAATCTGTCGTACGCACGTCACGCACGCGACGATTCGGTCGTACACAGGCTTCCTGCGACGTCTGATCGACCACTGAATGATCCGAACAACTTGGGCCGAGCAATCAGGAAACCGCACATGAGCGTCATCACGAGCACCTTCTGGCCAAGCGTCATCGAACAGACGGCTCGCGGCGAGCGCCAGTTCGATTTGCCCTCGCGCATGTTGCAGGAGCGCATCATCTTCGTGATCGGCCCTATTGAGGACGGCATGGCCTCCTCGGTCTGCATGCAGCTGCTCTTTCTCGAGGCGCAAAACCCGAAGAAAGAGATCGCCATGTATATCAACTCGCCCGGCGGCGTAGTGACCTCGGGCATGGCCATCTACGACACCATGCAATTCATCCGCTGCCCGATTGCGACGCTGTGCATCGGCCAAGCGGCATCGATGGGGTCACTGCTGCTGTGCGCGGGCTCAAAAGGCATGCGCTACGCACTGCCGAACGCTCGCGTCATGGTGCATCAGCCTTCCGGCGGCTACTCAGGGCAAGCGTCAGATATTCAGCGTCACGCCGAAGACATCGTCAAGATGAAGCGTCGCTTGAACGAAATATATGTCAAGCATACAGGCCAGCCTTATGACAAGATCGAGTCGACGCTGGATCGCGATCACTTTATGACTGCTGAGCAATCGCGCGACTTTGGCTTGATCGATCGCGTGTTGACCAGTCGTGAAGACATGGATCTCAGCAGTGAGAATTCGAAGTCCTGATCTGAAGCTGCGGGACTGCTGCAATAACGGTTTTGTGGCACTTTTGCAACTTTTGTGATGTTTCTGTGACTTTCGCGTCGCTTCGCCGCTGTAAGGCTGGATTGGTCGGAATGGTCGCAGCAACCCTCCGTTAATCCATTCTTGATCTGCCAGGCGATAGCGTGCTCAGATCATCGTAAGGATTCCCGCGTTGCCTGCGCCGAGGGTCTCCAAGGCGGAAACGTGCGCAGGATTGACCGGGTGCCGAGGCAAGTTTTGCCTGCCGCCAAAAAAACGGGTGTGAGAGAGCCTGATGCCCAACGAAAAGAACACCCTGTACTGCTCCTTCTGCGGCAAGAGCCAACACGAGGTGAGAAAACTCATCGCGGGCCCGACCGTGTTCATCTGTGATGAATGCGTCGAGCTGTGCATGGACATCATTCGCGAAGAGAACAAAAACACGCTCGTCAAATCGCGCGACGGCGTGCCAAGCCCGCAGGAGATCTGCGGCGTGCTGGACAGCTATGTCATCGGTCAGGACCACGCGAAGCGCGTGCTCTCCGTGGCGGTGCATAACCACTACAAGCGGCTCAACCACGCCGCCAAGAACAACGACGTCGAGCTCGCCAAGTCGAACATTCTCTTGGTTGGACCGACGGGCTGCGGCAAGACGTTGCTGGCGCAGACCTTGGCCCGCATCCTCGATGTGCCGTTCACGATGGCCGATGCGACGACGCTGACCGAGGCCGGATACGTCGGTGAAGATGTCGAGAACATCATCCTGAAGCTGCTGCAGAATGCCGACTACAACGTCGAGCGGGCGCAGCGTGGCATCGTCTACATCGACGAGGTCGACAAGATCAGCCGCAAGTCGGACAATCCGTCCATCACACGCGACGTGTCGGGCGAAGGCGTCCAGCAAGCGTTGCTCAAGATCATGGAAGGTACCGTCGCCTCGGTGCCTCCGCAGGGCGGCCGCAAGCATCCGCAGCAGGAGTTCCTGCAGGTCGACACGACGAACATCCTGTTCATCTGCGGCGGCGCCTTTGCGGGCTTGGAGCGGATCATCTCGCGGCGCGGCAAAGGCACGTCGATCGGCTTCGGTGCGACGGTGATTGGTCCCGATGAACGCCGCATGGGCGAGGTGTTGCGCTCCGTCGAGCCCGAGGATCTCCTGAAGTTCGGCCTGATCCCCGAATTCATCGGCCGTTTGCCCGTGATCGCCACACTCGAGGATCTGGATGAGAAGGCGCTGATCCAGATTCTGACGGAACCGAAGAACGCCATCATCAAGCAGTACCAGCGCCTGTTCGAGATGGAAGATGTGCAGCTGACCATCACGCAAGATGCCTTCCGGTCCATTGCCCGCAAGGCGATCGACCGCAAGACCGGCGCGCGTGGCCTGCGTTCCATCATGGAAGGCATCCTGCTCGATACGATGTTCGAGTTGCCGGGACTCAAAGGCGTCGAGGAAGTGGTGATCGGGCCTGAAGTCGTCGATGGCGGTGCGCGTCCGTTGCGGATCTATTCGGAGCGGGCGGA
This sequence comes from Hyphomicrobiaceae bacterium, assembly GCA_046154645.1. Taxonomy (GTDB): domain Bacteria; phylum Pseudomonadota; class Alphaproteobacteria; order Rhizobiales; family Hyphomicrobiaceae. The sequence goes on along the minus strand of JBJXDZ010000098.1, from coordinate 38,770 downwards.
GGAGAAGGGCTCGAGCGCGTAAGGCGTCACGGCCTCGCGGTCTGGTCCCCGCCTGCGAGCGGTGTGAGGTTGTGGACCGGCCCAGGATCGCCGCAATTACGCGTCGCGTCGATACCAGTCCCGCCTGAATTGCTTTGCATACTTGAATGGGGGCGGTGGTCTCCTAAGTTAACGGCTCGGTATCGTGCTGGGGATGAGACCGTGAGCAGGTGAAAAGAGGACGCCGGAACTGAACAGCTGAGCCAAATTCACCCGATCGGCGGAATGCGGGGCAGTGAGCCGAACCCGGGGTGGAGTTGGCGCGGTATTTGAACGTCTGGCAACAGTGGCGCAGCCCACCAGGGTATGTGGCACTCGCAACGACGAACGGATGGACGCCATGAGCGACGACAGCAAGCACGGCAAGGACAAGGCCCCAGGACGCGAGGTTTATCCCGTTCTGCCGCTTCGAGATATCGTCGTCTTCCCGTACATGATCGTACCCCTCTTCGTGGGACGGGAAAAATCGATCAATGCCCTCGAAGAGGTCATGAAGGCCGGCAAGCAGATCCTGCTCGCCGCGCAAAAGAATGCCAGCGACGACGATCCGTCGACCGAGGCCATCTATCGCACCGGCACGCTGGCGTCCCTGCTGCAACTCCTGAAGCTGCCCGATGGCACCGTGAAGGTGCTGGTCGAAGGCACGGCACGGGCGCGCGTGGTCGACTACACGGCCAACGCCAACTATTTCGAAGCCGAGATCGAGCGCATTCCGGAGACGCCGGGCAACAAGGACGAAATCGAAGCGCTGGCGCGCTCCGCCGTCACGCAGTTCGAGAGCTACGTCAAGCTCAACAAGAAAATCAGCCCCGAGGTTCTGGGCAACATCAGCCAGATTGAGGACCACTCGAAGCTGGCCGATACGATTGCGTCGCATCTGGCGATCAAGATCGGCGACAAGCAGGACATTCTCGAGATCACCAAGGTCTCGGACCGTCTCGAGCGGGTCTACACGCTGATGGAGAGCGAGATCTCCGTCCTCCAGGTGGAAAAGAAGATCCGCAGTCGCGTCAAGCGGCAGATGGAGAAGACACAACGCGAGTACTATCTCAACGAGCAGATGAAGGCGATCCAGAAGGAGCTCGGCGACAACGACGAGCGGGATGATATCGCCGAGTTCGAAGAGAAGATCGAGAACACCAAGCTGACCAAGGAAGCCAAGGACAAGGCTCTTGCGGAGCTGAAAAAGCTCAAGCAGATGAGCCCGATGTCGGCCGAGGCAACGGTGGTGCGCAACTACCTCGATTGGTTGTTGTCGATCCCCTGGGGCGTGCGCGGCAAGGTCAAGAAAGACATCGTCGAGGCGCAGCAGATTCTCGACAAGGAGCACTACGGCCTCGAGAAGGTGAAGGAGCGCATCCTCGAGTATCTCGCGGTGCAGACGCGCACCAACAAACTGAAGGGTCCGATCCTGTGCCTCGTCGGTCCGCCAGGCGTGGGCAAGACCTCACTCGGCAAGTCGATCGCCAATGCGACCGGCCGTGAGTTCGTGCGCATGTCGCTTGGCGGCGTGCGGGACGAGGCCGAAATCCGCGGCCATCGCCGCACCTACATCGGCTCGATGCCTGGCAAGGTCATCCAATCGATGAAGAAGGCGAAGCGTACCAACCCGCTGTTCCTGCTCGATGAAATCGACAAGATGGGCTCGGACTTCCGCGGCGATCCGGCGGCGGCGCTGCTTGAGGTGTTGGATCCGGAGCAGAACCACACGTTCAACGACCATTACCTCGAGGTCGACTACGATCTGTCGAGCGTAATGTTCGTGACCACGGCGAATACGCTGAACATCCCGCCAGCGCTGATGGACCGGATGGAGATCATCCGTCTGGCTGGCTACACCGAGGACGAGAAGATCGAAATCGCCAAACGCCACCTCGTTCCGGAGGTGCGTGAAGCGCATGGTCTGAGCGCCGAGGAATGGAGCGTGGACGACGAGGCCTTGAAGGGCGTCATCCGCCTCTACACGCGTGAAGCCGGCGTGCGCTCTCTGGAGCGGGAGATCTCAAAGCTGGCCCGCAAGGCCGTGAAAGACATCCTGGTCACGGACAACAAGTCGATCCACGTTGTCCCCGCCATGCTGCCTGACTATCTCGGCGTGCCGAAGTTCCGCTATGGCGAGGCCGAGTCCGAGGATCAGGTCGGTGTGGTGACGGGTCTGGCCTGGACCGAGGTTGGTGGTGAAATCCTCACCATCGAAGGCGTCATGATGCCGGGCAAGGGCAAGTTCTCGGTCACCGGCAATCTGCGCGACGTGATGAAGGAGTCGATCCAGGCGGCCACCGCCTACGTCCGGTCACGGTCGGTCGACTTCGGTATTCCGGCGTCGATGTTCGACAAGAAGGACATCCATGTGCACGTGCCGGAAGGCGCGACGCCCAAGGACGGGCCTTCGGCTGGCGTCGCCATGGCAACCGCCATCATCTCGGTCTTGACCGCCATTCCGGTGCGCAAGGACGTGGCGATGACCGGTGAAATCACGCTGCGTGGGCGCGTACTGCCGATCGGTGGCTTGAAAGAGAAGCTGTTGGCAGCCCTGCGGGCCGGCATCAAGACGGTGCTGATTCCGGACGAGAACGTGAAGGACCTGGCTGACATCTCGGACAACGTCAAAGGTCATCTCGAGATCGTTCCGGTGGCCCATCTGGACGACGTACTCAAGCGCGCGCTGGTCCGCATGCCGGATCCGATCGCGTGGGAGGTGGAACCGGCGGCGGCTGTTGCAGATCCCGCTACCGGCGACCGTCCGACCGCACATTGACACCACTTGCAAGGTGAACGGTGGTCGGTCAACACCACCTGATGAGCTCTGAAAGCGACCCTTCACCGCCCTGGTGAAGGGTCGTTTTTCATTCCTTTTTCGTTCACACGGGTGCGGCGAAACGCCCGGATTCAGGCGCTCTGACCGGTTGAATGGCGGATTTTGGGGCTTGACGGCCTCGCCCATTAATCGTTGTTAACGCCACGTCCTGGCCGACATGGTGAGGACGCGCCGAGCCGGGCGCCGCGCGGGCGCCGATCCCGGATCGCGCCCCCAAGATTTCCAGACCTCCAGAGGATACGGACATGAGCAAGCAGGATTTGATCGACGCTGTCGCGACTGCATGTGACATCAGCAAGGACAAGGCGAAGATCGCTGTCGATACTGTGGTGGAGCAGATCACGGCTTCCATGAAGAGCGGTACGGATCTGCGCATCCCCGACTTCGGTACGTTCAAGGTGGCGAAGCGCAAAGCACGCGAGGGCATCAATCCGCTCACGAAGGCGCCGCTCAAGATTCCGGCGTCGAACGTGCCCAAGTTCAGCCCGGCCAAGAAGCTGAAAGAGGCGCTGAACTGAGGGCCCGAGGCCCGCTGTCTTTATGACGGTACTTCTGGCGCGCCCTGGCCCTTCGGCTGGGGCGTTGTCATGTCTGGCCGTCGGTTGCCATCTGCCCTATCCTGATGGCCAGTCGCGACGCTGCTCTCGCTTGGAGGCTTTCACAATGCGCTTTGGTGTGAACATACTTTCGCGCGGTCCCATGGCCACCCGGGAGGGCTATCTCGGCGTGGCAGAGGCGGCCGAGCGGCTGGGCTTCGACTTTGTCAGCGTCAACGACCATGTCGTGGTGCCCGCCGATATCGCCTCACGCTATCCCTACAGCGAAGGCGGCGAATGGGCGCCCGCCAATGTCGGTGAATGCCTGGAGCAACTGTCCACCCTGTCGTTCCTGGCTGGCTGCACCAAGCGTTTGAAGCTGCTGACGTCGGTGATGGTGGTTCCGCATCGCCAGGTCATTCTGGCCGCCAAGATGCTTGCCACCGCTGACGTACTTTCCGGCGGGCGTGTCATCGTCGGCTGTGGAGCCGGTTGGATGAAGGAGGAATTCGAAGCCCTGGACGCACCTCCTTTCGAGGAGCGCGGGCGTGTCACCGACGAGTATCTGGCAGCCTTCAAGGAGCTGTGGACCAAGGACACGCCGCAGTTCCACGGCAAACACGTCGATTTCGATCCCGTCCTGTTCCGGCCCAAGCCCGTGCAGAAGCCGCATCCCCCGCTGTGGATCGGTGGCGAGAGTGAGCCCGCCATGAAGCGCGCCATCAAGCTCGGCGACGGCTGGTATCCGGCGTCCTCCAACCCGGCCAATCGCCTCGACACGCCTGAGCGTGTGGCTGGTGCCGTGACGAAATTCAAGGCTCTCGCCCAGACGATGGGGCGCGACCCGGCAACGATCCACTTGGCCCACGTCGTCCTGTGGCCGGTCAACACGACGGCAGAGGCAGCACTCTCGGGAGGGCGGCGCACGATGACGGGTTCGGTTGCCGACCTGAAGGCCGATGTGGCGGCGCTGGAAGTGGCCGGTATTCAGGATCTCTGCTTGTCGTTCCATGCCCCGTACATCGGTGGCATTGTTGAACGCATGGAGCAGTTTGCGGCCAGCATGATCGGCAATGGATGAGTTTCAGCTGTTGCCGGCCATCGAGGCATCGGCGATGTCGGCCATCTGGCGGGCAATCATACGGTCAAGGGAACCTTCGAAGGGCACCGTGAAGTAGCTGAGGCCGCGGCCATCCTCGTGCCAAGCCTGAAACTGGGCGGCAAACTCGGGGGCAACCTCGCCGTCCCCATCAAGATCTGTGACGGTTGCAGCGAGTGCCGCTTCCGTCATGGGCAGGAACGGGATGGTGACGATAGTGATGTCGCCGGTGGGGCCGGTTTGAAGGGCGTGCGTGACGCAGGTGCATATCAATCGGGTTGCGCCTTCGAAGACCAGGATCGCGCCGATGATCAGTCGTGACTGAGCCAGGTCCTCGGGCACCGGATAGCGCCATCGCTGTCCAACGGTAAACATCTCCAGGGGCCCTCCTCGAACGCAATGGCGAGAGGCCGGAGTGTTGCCGAGAGTTTCCGACGATTCCAGGGCAAATGGAGGGTTGTGCCCGGGACTGGATTGCGACAGCGGTCTGTTATTGGGGCCCTTCGTCAGCACGATTCAGCGTTGCGCCGGCGTCTCGCTCGGCTCAGCGTCCTGGCTGACTTCGATGGTCCAACGCGGCGACGCCAACTTCTTCAACCGGTTGATGCGTTCTGAATCTTCGCGGTCGCTGCGGGCCACTTCAGCGAGCTGAGGGGCATGGATCGGACACGCTGTGGCATGAATGACACCCGTGGCGCGATCCAAAGCCAGCTCGGTGCAATCGCTGCCAGTCTGCGCGACGATCCGGCTGTCTTGTGGTCGGCCCTTCAGCACGATGTCGCTGACGAAGCCCCAGAAGCCGATGAAATGCCAGAAGATGGCGCCGATCAGAAAGCCGGCGATGCCCCAAGCCAAGGTTGATCGCGGCCGGCTCGATTCATTTCCTGGCGCAATCGCCGCGTCGTGCGCTCCAAACGTCGCCTTCGTCGATGAGGGGACGGAAGCGTCGGCTTGCCGTGCTTCAAGGGTTTCTCGCATTATCGTCACGCCAGCCGCATCGACGCGCGCACAGGCCAAGACGTTGAAGCACCCGGGACGGGCACGCAAGGATCAGGCGGCAACACCATGGCGACGTGCCGACTTATCAACACGTGAATCCTGAAAATCAACACAGCGCATTGCCGCGGCGCAGGTGTTTCGTCTTGGCGATGCGGGTCGGCGCATCACCAAAACAACATTCAATTTCAGATCTTGCGTTCGCCGCGCACGGCCGGGATGTCGGCCGGCCCAGGCAAGGGGCTGGTGCCACGCTGTTGCGGAGCGGGTTGTGCCGGCGGCGGAGGCTGGCGCCCGGCTGCTGCCGTGTCGCGGACCGGCGGCACGTACATGCGCGGCAAGTTACACAGCCGGCGCGGATTCTCGTTCTGACCGCAGGCGCGGAATTCACCCTCACGCGAGAAGCAGACGCGGATTTCGCGCATGCGGCCACCTGGACCGCCGCACACGACAGCCAGATTCTCAGCCTTGAGGGTCGGGTTTACCGACGTGAAATCCTGAATCAACTCCGCGGGCGTGACGAAAAACGCCTGGTTGGGACGCTCGTAGCGAGGCGGCACCTTGACCTTGGTGAAGAGCTTGCGCGACAGGTCGTAATAGGCCTCCGGCGACAGGCCGGAGCAGGTGCCGTGCTTCTTGTATTCGTAGATGATCAAGGGTGGGCTCGGCATGATGTCGAGCATGCTGTTGATGGTTTGTTGCGGCACGAAAGGGCGTTCCCGCGTCGGGCAATCGCCGGGGAAGCCACGCTCGTACTGGGGCCACAGCCCGTGCAGCACGAACGAGTAGCCACGGCCGCTGCGTGGGTTGCACTGCTGGTCGGACGGCCCGCGCGCGTTGACGGCGCAATGCGTGGGGCTCCAGGACATCACCAAGGCATAGTAGTCGAAGCGCCCCGCCTCGTTTTTGCCGGGTGGCTGATTGCCGTAGGGCGCGCGACCGCCTGGTCCCGGCCCAAACTGTGCCAATGCCGGAATGGCGAGCGCCACCGCCGCAGCAAGCGCGGGAATAAGATAACGTAAGCGGACCATCGTGGTGTTCCTTGGGCGTTGCGCCGGTTCTGAGACGGCTTTGCCGATGTCATGCCTGTTCCGCGCTGGTTTACGTTGTCCAGGCAGCAGCCTCAAGTGGTGTCGCGAGAATATCGCAGCAAGATGGTGCCGCAACGACATTTTCACGCGACGGACAGTTCGGCGGCATTGCTAGCGGAAAAGACGGTTACTTTGCTCCGCTAGGTTGCCAGGCCGGCCAGGATGCGTGCCCAGCTGCGCGCGCCCTTGCGGAAGCTCGTCAAGTTGTACTTTTCGTTCGGGCTGTGGATGCGGTCGTCGTCGAGGCCGTAGCCGACCAGCAGGCTGTCCATGCCGAGTTCGTCCTTGAACGACTGCACGATCGGGATCGAGCCGCCGAGTGCGATCAGGGGGGTGGCCTTGCCCCACTCGTCCGAGAGTGCCGCTGCCGCTTTGGCGATGTGCGGGGCTTCCGTATCGAAGGCGATGGCCGGGCTGCCGCGCCCGCCGAGGAACTCGATCTTGCAGTCTGCGGGGAGCCGCTCCTTGACGAACGTCTGGATGCCCTTGATCACCTTCTTCGGGTCTTGCCCGGGCACGAGACGGCACGTGATCTTCACCGACGCTTTGGCCGGAATGACGGTCTTGGTGCCGACGCCCTGATAGCCGCCTGAAATGCCATTGAACTCCAGGGTTGGGCGCGCCCACACCTGCTCCAGCACGCTATAGCCCTTCTCGCCGGCCGGAATCGACAGCCCGACGTTGCCGAGGAAGGCTGCCTCGTCGAAACCGAGGCTCTTCCATTGCTTGATCTGCTTCGCCGACGGCTTGACGATGCCGTCGTAGAAGCCTGGGATCTGCACCTTGCCGTTCTTGTCATGCATGGCGCCGCACAGGCCCACCAGCACGCGGATCGGGTTCGCTGCCGCGGCGCCGTAAAGTCCGGAGTGGAGATCACGTGAGGCCGCGGTGACGACCAGCTCGATGCCGGCCATGCCGCGCAATTGCGTCGTGACGGCCGGGGTATCCTTGTCCCATTGGCCCGTGTCGCACACGAGCGCCAGGTCACAGGTCACCTCCTTGGCGTGCTTGGCGAGGAACCCCGGCAGCGACGGCGAGCCGCACTCCTCCTCGCCCTCGAACAGCACGGTGACGGCAACCGGCAACTCGCCCGCCACCTGTTTCCAGGCTCGGGCTGCCTCCAGAAACGTCATCAGCTGGCCCTTGTTGTCCTCGGCGCCGCGCGCGACGATGACTTTCCCATTGCCCTTCTCGGTGGCGAGGCGCGGCTCGAACGGCGGCGTTTTCCAGAGATCCAGCGGGTCGGGTGGCTGCACGTCGTAGTGGCCATAGAACAGCAGGTGCGGCATGCCTTTCGGCACCGTCTTGCGATCGTGCGCCACGACCATGGGGTGCCCTGTTGTCGGCACCACCTTGGCCTCGACGAAACCCACCGCCTTCAATTCCCGCGCACACCATTCGGCCGCCTTCTGGCAGTCCGCCTTGTAGGCGGGATCAGTGGAAATCGAGGGGATGCGCAGGAAATCGAACAGCCGCTCGAGGGCTGCATCCTGCGATTGGTCGAGGGCTTTCAGTACCTCGGGGAGCCGGTTGGTCATGTGGGGCGAGCCTGAGTTGGTGGACAATGGTTCTGATATGTGAGCCCACCCTCGCGCGAAAGGGGCTGAGCCGTCAAAGGAGTCGTGCCAGCAGGCAGCAGCCAGCATCTGCCTCGGCCGCTGTCATGCACCAAGATCGCGGCTGGTCAAAGGCCGCCGGTCACGTCGATGGTGAGGCCGGTGACGAAGTCGGCGTGCGACGAGGCAAGGAAGCAGATGACGTTGGCCTGGTCGACCGCTTCGGCCATGCGCCGCAAGGGTGTCCGCTCGATATCCTGCGCGCGCACGTCGGGTGGGCGTTGCTGCCATCGCGGCTTGATGCGCTCGGTCAGCGTCATGCTGGGCGCAATGGCGTTGACATTGATGCCGTGCGGACCGAGCTCGCTGGCAAGCTTGGTGGTGAATGCAATGATGCCGCCTTTGGCTGCCGCATAGGCGGATGAGCTGGCCACGCTTTTTCCGCGCCCTGCGATCGAGGCCAGATTGACGATCTTGCCGCTGCCCTGGCGTTTCATCACAGGGATTACAGCGTGGCTGAACAGGAATGTTCCGTTGAGATTGAAGTCAACGATGGCCTGCCATTCGGCCAAGGTCAGCTCCTCCGTCGTGGCGTGCGGCTTGGCAATGATGGTGCTGCCGCCGACGCCGTTGACTAGGATATCGATGCGCTGGTGGCGGCGAACCGCGTCGTCGACGATGCCATCGACCTGGCTCTGTGCGAGGGCGTCAGCCAGGTAAGGGTGTGCTTTGCCGCCGGCTGCTGTGATGCCCGCGACGGTAGCCTCGAGGCGGTCCTTGTGGTTGTCGACAGCCAACACGGTGCCGCCTTCGCGGGCGATGATGTCTGCCGTCGCGCGACCAATGCCGCTGGCCGCGGCCGTGATGAGAGCAAGCTTGCCGGAAAAGCGCATGCATCGACTCCGTCGCATGGGGTGGGAGAACGTGGACTGGCGCATCATCATTGGCGCTTGGGGCCGCGTCGTCCAGGCCTGTCGTTGTCAAGGCTTGGCGTCTGCCGGCACTGGCGACACAACCGGCGACACCGGCACTTGTGCTCAGGGTCAGCGCATGGGACTTTGGCGGAACGCCGGAACAACGCGAGAGGCCTGCCATGTCGAGCATTACCGAGATCGCCAAGGGATTGCGTTTTCCCGAAGGTCCGATCGCCATGGCTGACGGCACGGTGCTGGTGGTCGAAATCGAGCGTGGCACGCTGTCACGCGTGCATCCGGACGGTCGAACGACGGTGGTTGCCATGACCGGCGGTGGACCCAATGGCGCCGCGATCGGCCCGGGCGGGGCCTGCTACATCTGCAATAATGGCGGCTTCGAATGGCACCGCGACAAAGAGCAGATGCGGCCCATCGGGCAGCCCGCCGACTATCGGGGCGGCCGGATCGAAAAGGTCGATCTGGCATCAGGCAAGGTGCAGACGCTCTATACCAAGGGGCCGAACCATAAGCTGAACGGACCCAACGATCTGGTTTTCGACACCCATGGCGGCTTCTATTTCACCGACCTCGGCAAGGTCCGCGACCGCGAGCAGGATCGCGGCTGCGTCTACTATGCCAAGGCTGACGGCAGCCTCATCAAGGAGGTTGCCTTCCCGCTCATGACGCCGAACGGATGCGGACTTTCGCCCGATGGCAAGGTGCTCTATGTGGCGGAGACGTGGACGGGACGGGTGTGGGCCTACGACATCAAGGCGCCCGGCGAAGTGGCGAAGCAGCCGTGGCCAAGCCCCAGCGGCGGTCGCCTTGTGGCGGGCATCGGGGGCTTCAACCTGTTCGATTCCATGGCCATCGACGCGGCAGGCAATATCTGCGTAGCAACGCTGTTCAATCCTGGCATCACCGTGATCTCGCCGGATGGCCAGTCGATCCGACACATCGCCATACCCGGCGATCCCTATGTGACCAACATCTGTTTTGGCGGGCCTGGCCGGCAGACAGCTTTCATTACGCTCTCCATGACCGGTCGCCTCGTCAGCATGCCGTGGGAGGGGGCGGGCGCGAAACTCAATTATCTCGACGCTTGAGTTGACCCGACGCCGCAAGGCAGATGGACAGACGGCGAGCCGAGCCTTAGGTCATGCAGATGCCTCTGGCGGCCGGTTCCAGGCCTGTGTTTGCGCGCGAGCCACTCATGACGACGAAGCCGATGTCCGATGCGCCTTATTTCGACGGCATGGCGCTGCGTCACGAATTGACGGCGATCTTCCGCAAGGCAGGGGAAAGCGCGGAGGAAGCCCGGCCCGACATTGTCGATCGCTTGAAGCGATTGATCCGCGAAGCCCGTGCAACCGCCCAGGTCAATCTCAATGCCGACGGGGATGGGCGGCGCTGTGCGGCCGGACTCTCGCAGTTCCAGGACGAGTTGATCCACCTCATCTACGACTACGTCACCGCGCATATCTATCGCACCAACAATCCGGACGATGCCGAGTACATGGCGGTCATCGCCACGGGTGGTTATGGCCGGGGGCTGTTAGCGCCTGGATCGGACATCGATCTGCTGTTTCTGCTGCCCTACAAGCAGACGGCCTGGGGCGAGAGCGTCGTCGAATACATCCTGATGATTTTGTGGGATCTCGGCCAGAAAGTCGGCCACGCCACCCGCACCATCGAGCAATCGATCCGCCTGTCGCAATCGGACATGACGATCCGCACGGCCATTCTCGATGCGCGGCTCATTCTCGGCGACAGGCGGCTCTTCGACCAGCTCTGGAAGTCGTTCTGTACCGAACTCGTGCCCGGAACGGCGCGTGCCTTCATTGAAGCCAAGCTCGCCGAGCGTGACGAGCGCCACAAGCGGAGCGGGCAGTCGCGCTATCTGGTCGAGCCAAACCTCAAGGACGGCAAAGGGGGCTTGCGCGATTTGCACACGCTGCACTGGATTGCCACCTATGTCGAACTGGGGGGCGGCAGCGAGAAGGGTGCGGCTACGATTTTTACAGCGGCTGAACAGGCGACTTTCCGGCGCTGCGAGGACTTCCTGTGGACGGTACGCTGCCATCTGCATTTTCTGGCCAATCGTCCGGAGGAGCGGTTGTCCTTCGATCGCCAACCGGCGCTGGCCGAGCGCCTCAAGTATCGCAGTCGCGGCGGTCTGCGGTCCGTCGAGCGCTTCATGAAGCATTACTTCCTGGTCGCCAAAGACGTCGGTGACTTGACCACGATCCTGTGCTCGGCACTCGAGGTGCAGCAGGTGAAACGCTCGCCGGGATTGGACGCGCTACTCGATCCGCTGGGCTGGCGTACGCGGCGGCGGATACGGCGCACCAGCGATTTCCGCATCGACAACGGCCGGCTCAATGTGGCCGACGCCCAGGTATTTGCACGCGACCCGGTCAATCTCATCCGATTTTTCGCTTATGCGGAGGAGACGGGAACGCTGTTTCACCCGACGGCGCTGCGTCTAATCAGGCAATCCCTGCGATTGATCGACGACAGGTTGCGCAACGACACGGAAGCCAATCGCATTTTTCTCGAACTGCTGACAGCACCCGGCAACCCTGAGGCCACGCTTCGACGCATGAACGAAGCCGGCGTGCTTGGTCGCTTCGTGCCCGACTTCGGCACCGTGGTTTCCATGATGCAGTTCAACATGTACCACAGCTACACGGTGGACGAGCATCTGATCCGAACCGTCGGCATCGTGTCGGAGATCGATCGCGGCGAGTCGGAGCAAGCGCACCCATTGTCGCACCGCCTCATTCGCGGCATCGAGCGCCGACGGGTGCTTTATGTTGCAGCGTTCCTGCATGACATCGCCAAAGGCCGCGAGGAGGATCACTCCATTGCCGGCGCGAGGGTGGCGCGGCAGATGTGCCCGCGGCTCGGCCTTTCGCCCGATGAAACGGAGCTGGTCGCCTGGCTGATCGAGCACCACCTGGACATGAGTTCCATCGCCCAGAGCCGCGATCTGTCGGACCCGAAGACGGCACGCGATTTCGCCGATGTGGTGCAGACGCCGGAGCGCCTGAAACTTCTGCTGCTGCTGACCGTGGCCGACATTCGGGCGGTCGGGCCGACGACCTGGAACGGCTGGAAGGGGCAATTGCTGCGCAATCTCTACGCGGTCACGGAACCATTGGTTGAAGGCCGGTCGGCCGAGCGCGGTGGCTCGGAGCGCATTACGGTCGCGCAGGATGGCTTCCGCGCTGCAGCGATTGCAGGTGCGGCGGAACCCGAGGCCGTCGAAGCCTTCGTTCGCCGCCATTACGGCGACTACTGGCTGCGGACCGACGCAAAAAAACAGCTCGATCATATGCGTCTCGTCAAGCGCACGGAGGCAGCGAAGAAAACTTTCGCCACAGACTTCGCCACTGACGCTTTCACGGCGGTCACCGAGCTCACCGTGCTGGCGCCCAACCATCCACGCCTGCTGTCGCTCTTTGCAGGTGCCTGCGCCGCGGCCGGCGCCAACATCGTCGGCGCCCACATTGCGACCACTCGCGATGGCTTCGCCCTCGATACCTTCCTGCTGCAGCGGGAGTTCGACCACGAGGACGACGAGCGGCGGCGGGCGGAGCGGATCGGCGAAACTATCGAGAAGATGCTGAAGGGTTCTGTGCGCCTGTCGACACTGATGGCGAAAAAGCGCGAGATCAAGGGGCCTATGCGCGCCTTCCGCGTGCCGCCGGAGATCGTGATCGACAACACGATTTCGAATCAATTCACGGTCATCGAGGTGGCGGGCCTCGACCGGCCAGGACTGCTCTACGAGTTGACCAGTGCGCTGTCGGATCTCAATCTGGATATCACGTCGGCGCACATTACGACCTTCGGGGAACGCGCAGTCGACACGTTCTATGTCACTGACCTGACCAACAAGAAGATCGAGGCGCCGGTGCGCCAGAAGGCAATCCGAGAGAGGTTGCGGGCCGTGCTTGAACCGGCAGTCGACGGCCCGATGGTCGGCGCGACCGGGCACACGGCAGCCAAGGCTTGAGCGGACCGCGAACCGTGGACTGGCGGTGGGCCTACGCCTGGAGCCGCGAGAGCCGCCGAGCCTGCCGTCGCAGATCATCGCGCAGCCGTGATTGTGCTGGCACGCGATCCCGGTTTAGAATTGGCAGATGTCGAAGGATGCTCTCGCCACGCGCCGTGAGATTCTCCGCCGATCGGTGCTGGCCCCGGCAGGTTTGGCGGCGGGCATAGCGGCTGGCGGGACGCGACCGGCATTGGCCGACGCCGCTGTGGATCTGAAGCTCGTGCTCGCCGTGGATGCTTCGGGCAGTGTGAATGAGGTGCGCTTCGAGCTCCAGAAGCGTGGCTACGTCGCCGCTTTCCGCAATTCGCGCGTCATCAAGGCCGTTCAGAGCGGCGCTGCCGGTGGTATCGGCGTCACCATGATGCAATGGACGGGACCGGACATGCAGGCCATGGCTGTGCCGTGGAGCGTCGTGCGCGATGCGGCGACCGCCGAGAGTTTTGCGCGCGCCATTGAGCGGGGTCCGCGACAGCTGTTTGGCGGGGGGACGTCGATCAGCGGGGCCATCGATCATGGCGTGGCGCTCCTCGGGGCCTGCCCGTTCTCAGGTGGCCGCCGGGTCATCGACGTATCGGGTGACGGTGCGAACAATCGCGGCCGACCTGCGCACGAGGCGCGCGATGACGCTGTCGCGAAGGAGATCACCATCAACGGCTTGCCGATCCTGTCGATCGAGCCGTTTCTGGATCGTCACTACAAGAGCGACGTGATCGGTGGCGTCAATGCCTTCATGGTCGTGGCCTCGTCCTACGAGGAATTCTCCGATGCCATCCTGAAGAAAATGATCACGGAAATTGCGGCAGTCGACCCGGATATGCCGGGTGTGATCCGGCCGGTGCCGACCAAACGCGGCTGACGCCTGCGGTCCCGCACTGCTGAAATCCGGTTCACGAGCACGTGAGTGGTCGCAGGTGCTTGGCTTGTGGTCTGCTATGGTCGGCAACACGTATTTTGTCCGTTGTCGATTGAAAGCTTGCCGTTCTGCCGCCTCGGAGAGCCTGATTTCGTGACCGACCAGCCAGCCACCCGGCCACCGGGACGCCCACGCAGCGAAGCGACCCGCATCGCCATTCTCGATACGGCGTCGAATCTGCTTGAGACCGAAAGCTACAGTCGCATTTCGATCGAACGGATCGCGGCGGAAGCGAAAGTCGGCAAGCAGTCGATCTATCGCTGGTGGGACAGCAAGGCCGACGTGCTGCTCGAAGCCTACACAGAGCGGGCCTTGAAGCGATTGCCTCCGGTTCGGCGCGGCGCCGACTCGTTCCACAATCTTGAAACGCTGCTGCGAAGCTTCTTTGCCAATGCCAGACTGCCGACCGTAGGCAAGACCATTCGCAGCCTCATTGCCGAAGCGCAGCACGATGCGGATTTCCGGCTCAAGTTCCACGACGTGTTCGTGGCGACGCGACGGCAAATGATCCGCGAGGCTTTGCAGGCTGGTGTCGCGGCTGGGCAGTTCCGCACAGACCTCGATGTCGAGACTACCATCGATCTGATCTACGGCGCCTTCTGGCACAGGCTGTTGTCAGGCAACCCTGAGATGATCGATGATGCCTTTGCTGCCAGCATCGTCGCAGCTCTGAGGTCCGGCATGGCCAGCCGCGCCCAATGAGGCAAGGGGTGCATGGCGCACTCCGGCTGTTGCATTTCCTGACGCTCATTAGGGGGATGTTTACGCCTTGGCGCGCATAGTGTCGCCAGTCGCGTTTGTCCCGTTGCGTCCCCTGTGAAAGGCGTCGTGTCATGTCTCGTTTGCGTCGCGCAGCTGCGCTGCGATCCACACTGTCATTGGCCGCACGCGTTGGCGTGATCGGCTTCGCTGTCGTTGCCGCTGGGTGTGCTTCCAAGCACGCGAGCCATGGTGCTCCCGCCGGCGTTGGCGCTCCCGATGCGCAAGTCGCGGCACGGGTCGAAATCGAAGATGACGGCTTGCCGGCGCAACTGGCGCCCCGCAATCCGCGCCCCATGCCCGATGACCCCAATGAACCGTGGAGCCCGAATTACGGCAGTGGCGCGGCGCCGAAGTCGGCCCGGGCCGTGCCGCCGCCGGGACCTTCCGCCGCGCCTCCCGCTTCCAGCCGTCCGTCACGCCCTCCTGCTGCGCGGGTGGCGGAGATGGACGAGGACGCCATCATTCGCCGCGCCATCGCGGAGCATGAGATGCGCCGCCGGGATTGAGGCGGCGGACCGGCGCGCAGGACTTTGGGCCGGGTCGACCGAGCTTCCCTGGTCGATGGCGCGATTTTTGGCTAGATTTGTGGTGAGCGCGCCGCGGATGACCCGTGGCCGGTTGATCACTGGTCTTGCTGGAGGAGTGCCATCATGAGTGCCAAGCGTGTTGCTGCCATCACGGGCGGATCGAGCGGCATCGGCGAGGCTACGGCAAAACGCCTGGCCAATGACGGCTACGACATCGCCATCGTCGACATGAACAAAGAGGGTGGCGAGGCTGTCGCAAAAGCGATTGCGGCAACCGGCCGGGCAGCGAAGTTCTACGTCTGCGATGTGGTCGATGCAAAAGCCGTGGAGGCGACGGCTGCGGCGATCGAGAAGGATCTCGGGCCCATCGAGGCGGCGGTGACGGCGGCAGGCTTGATCCCCAACACCGAGTCCGTGCTCGATATGGACATGGCGTTTCACAAGCGCATGTGGGACGTGAACTATCATGGCACCGTGCATGCGTGCCAATCGTTTGCGCGCAAGATGGTGCCGAGGAAGCGCGGTGCTATCGTCACCATTGGCTCGATCAACTCGCGCATGCCATTACCGTTGCCGGCCTACAATCCCGGCAAAGCCGCTGTCGAGCGCCTGACGCAGTTGCTGGCGGTGGAGCTTGGCCGTCACAACATCCGCGTCAACTCGGTGGGCCCGACCTATGTTATGACGCCGCCGTTGCGCCAGAAGGTGGCCGAGGGCAAGCGCGATATGAAGAAGATCATGGGCGTGCACGCGCTGCCGTATCTGCCCGAACCGAAGGATATCGCCGACGGCATCGCGTTCCTGCTGTCGGAGCAGGCGCGCACCATCACGGGCATCCTGCTGCCGATCGATTCAGGCTGGCTGGCGGGCGTGCCGTACCGCACCTATGCCGGCGGCGTGCCCTGGGAGGAGTGAGTGCGTGGCGTTGCGCGTGAGCCGGCAGGCCAGTCGTCGACGATTGAGCGGTCACGCTGGGATGGGCTTGCCTTCACCAACCAGCGTCACGCGATGCATGATGCGGCGGATGCTGGCGTTGTCGAAGGGCTCCACCGAATGCATCGTGCAGCGGTTGTCCCACATGATGATGTCGTCCTTCGCCCACAGGTGCTTGTAGACGTACTTGGGCTGAATCGCGTGCGCGATCAGCTCGTCGAGCAGGCGGCGGCTCTCTGCCTCCGGCATGCCCTCGATGTTGACCATGGTGTGCGGCGACAGGAACAGGCAGCGCTGCCGCGTCACCGGGTGCAGTTGCACGAGCGGATGGCGCACGGGGGGAAGCGCGTCGTACTTTCCCTTGTCCTGCTTGGCCGACAGTTCTTTCGACTGCTTGATGATGAAATCGTGGTCGTGAATGACCCAGCGGCCTTCGATGCGCTGCTTCAACTCGGCCGAGAGGTCGGAATAGGCGGCGTACATGTTGGCAAACAGCGTATTGCCACCGGCGTTCGTGGTCTCCAGCCCGTGCAGGATCGAACCCTTGCTTGGCACCTCGCGGAACGAGCTGTCCGTGTGCCAGAGCCATGACAGGTTGATGTACTGCCATGCCGTCTCCTTGGACGGGATGATGTTGCCTGCCTCGTCCACATTCGAGACGCGATAGATTTCCTTGTTGCGCGACGAGCGGTGGGCGAGGGATGGGTGGATCTCGAGTTCGCCGAAGCGACGGCCGAAGGCGATATGCTGTTCGTCGGTGATGGGCTGATCGGGAAACACCAGCAGGATGTGCTGCATCCACAAGGCATGCAGTTCGGCGAAGGTCGTGTCATCGAGCGGCTGCGCGAGGTCGATGCCCCGCACTTCGGCCCCGATCAATGGATGACGCCGCTTCACCTGCAGTTTATTGGGCGTGCCAGTCTTGGCGCCGGTCTGTGCTGCCATGACATCGAACTCCGTCGTTAAAGCAACGTGAGATCGAGTTTGCCCTGATAAGTGCAGCGCCGCAACAGGGCGGCGCTGCATGCACAACGTTGTCAGGTGGATCGCGTGCTGGTCAGGGTCACTGATCGAGCCAGACGCCGACCAGGTCTTGCGAGAGGTAATGCGTCGGCGTCATGTGCCAGCCTTGCACCTTCTTCGGCATGACGACGATGCGCTGCGTCCACAGGTAGGGCACCGAGTAGGCGGTTTTCAGCACGTAGGCATCCAGCTCACGCACGACCTTGGTTCGCTCCACGGGATCGAGGATGCGCTGCTGCTTCTGATAGAGCTCGTCGATCTTGGTGTCCTCGTGGCCGGAGTAGCCGAGCGGGGTCAGCTTCTTCGAGAGAAACTTGACGAAGTTCTGCGTGGGATCGTCGAGATAGTCCGAGATGAACTCCATGCCGACATCGAAATTACCGGTCGAGAACGCATCGAAATAGAGCTTCGACTCGAGTTGCTCGTGAGTGGCTTTGAGACCGATGCGGCGCCATTGATCGATCAGGTAAATGCCGCCCGTGGTATAGCTCTCGATGCCGGCGCGATTGAGGAACTTGAACTCCAGATTTTCCACGCCTGCTTCCTTCAGCAGTCGCTTGGCCTCGGCACGCGCCGCTTCCGCGTTCTTCGAGAAGCCCGGCAGCTTGACGAGGTCTGCTTCGGGGATCGCCATGGCCGAGCCGGGACGGCTGACACCGCCGACGAACCGTAATGATGAAATCTTGCCGATATTCTCGCCGCCGGTCCAGCGATCGACTGCCATCGACAAGGCCTGGCGTACGCGGATGTCGTCGAACGGCTTCTTCTTGGTGTTGAAGATGAAGATATTGCCGGCCAGCAGTGGCATCTCATGGACGACGGCCTTGTCGCCGAACTTCTCCATCAGTGTGTTGCGCTCGGGCGGCGTGATGAAGCGAAACTCGGCGTCGAACTGATTGCCGAGGAGGCCGGGAATGACGGCCGTCGATTTGACGAAGTAGGCCTTGAAGCCATCGAGATAGGGGAATCCCGGTTTGAAGTAGGCGTCGAAACGCTTGCCCACCCAATGCGAGCCTTGCACATGCTCGACGAACTGGAAGGCGCCGGAACCCATGACCTCTTTGGCCGGATAGTTGCCGCCGGCCTTCAGCTTGGCGGCGCTGTAAATGCAGTTGAATGGCGAGGCCAGAAGATCAAGCACGCCGGCAATCGGTGCCTTCATCTTGAACACGACGGTGTGGTCGTCCGGAGTCTCGATGTCGCCGAAGTCCGCGTAGTAGGACTTGCGCACGGACAGTACACCCTGAGGGGGACGAATGATGCGCTCGTAGCTGGCCTTCACGTCCGCGGCGGTGAGTGGCGTGCCGTCATGAAACTTGACGTTCTTGTGCAGCCGGAACGTAAACGTCATGCTATCCGGCGACGCGGTCCAGCTCTCGGCGAGATCGCCGGCAACCTTGGGGAAGTTGGCACCATCGATCTTCAGCAGCAACGAATAGTGCGGTGCCAAGGGGTGCACGGCGCCGAAGGTGATTTCGGCGTGGCAATCGTAGCTCGGCGGGCTGGAGACCACGGCGAAGTTGAGGATGCCGCCCTTCTTCGGTGTTTGTGCGCTGGCAATCGGCGTTGCCACCAGCATCGCCGTACAACAGAGCGCGGCTCGTCCGAGAGTGCCGAGTAGCTTCCTCATGGCAGCTTCCTTTTCCCTGTGCAGGCACAACGCCGGCGACGTTGCCGGAACTTTGCGGTCACGGCAATCCCTCGGCGATGCTGCAACGCGGCAGGGCGCGCATGCCGGCACGGCAGGCCGGCATTGCGTGGCGAGGTTATGGCTGGCGAAGGCTTGGATCTCGAACTAGCATCGCCTCGACTTGCCTTGGTGCACCCGATCTTCAGTTGACGCGCCGAGGGATCCTGCGACCAAATCCGGCTTCCAGCTGCCACTCCGCCCGCCACGAAAGAGAGCTTCATGCGCCAGGTCCATTTCGTTGCCTTCCTGCAGGCCCAGAACTGCACGACGCTGCCCGCAGCCTGGAGACATCCCGACGCGCGAACAGACAGCTTTTCGCCGGAGTATTATCAGCACATCGCGCGCGTACTGGAGGCGGGCAAGTTCGACATCGGCTTCTTCGACGACCGATTGGCGATGCCGGATATGTACCAGGGGGATCACGGGCATACCGTGCAGCACGGCATTCGCTGCGTGAAGATGGACGCGGTGACCTGCCTGATGACGATGGCGGCCGTGACGACGCGGCTCGGTCTCGGCGCCACTTACTCGACGACATATTTCGAGCCGTTCCACGTCGCTCGCGTGTTCCAGACGATCGATCTGATGACCAAGGGCCGCGCTGCCTGGAACGTGGTCACTTCGGTCAATGACAACGAGGCCCGCAACATGGGCCGCGGCGACGAGCACATGGAACATGACCTGCGCTACGATCGCGCCGATGAGTTCATGGAGATCGTCCTCGGCCACTGGGACAGCTGGGACGACGACGCGGTCGTGGTGGACAAGGTCAACAAGATCTACGCCCACCCCGACAAGGTTCGCCGCATCGACTACAAGGGCAAATACTTGGCCTCGCGCGGACCATTCACCGTGCCCCGCTCCGTGCAGGGCCATCCCGTGGTGCTGCAGGCGGGCATGAGTGGACGCGGACAGAAGTTTGCGGCCCGCTGGGGTGAGTTGCTGTTCGTCGTCTATCACAGCCTGGCGCAGGCAAAGGTGGAGTACGCCAAGGCGAGAGCGCAGGTGGCCGCGTTCGGACGCGATCCCGACAGCCAGAAGATCTGCGCGCTGTTCTACCCTGTCTGCGCGGCGACCAAGTCCGAAGCCGAGGACAAGAAGGCGGCCTACGACAAGCTGCCCAATGAAACGGACCAGCTGTCGCTACTGTCGGAGGCGCTCAATTACGATTTCTCACGGAAAGGCCTGGATGAAGCCTTCTCCGACGCCGAGCTGGCGGGCCTCAGCGGCATGCAGTCCATGCGTGATCGCGTCGTCAAGGCCGGCAAACCAAATCCGACGGTGCGCGACTTCATGCAGATCACGGGGCGCGGGCTCTTGAGCGAAGCGTGGGTCGGCGGGCCGAAAGAGATCGCTGACCGCATCGAGGAGTGGTGGTCGGCGCCGGCTTGCGACGGGTTCGTGATCGGGCCGACGCATCAGCCCGGCACCTTCGAGGACTTCGTCAAGTACGTGGTGCCGGAATTGCAGAAGCGCGGCATCTATCGCAAGGACTACACGGGCGCCACGCTGCGCGATCACCTTGGGCTGGCGCGACCGCAGATCGGTGATTGGAAGACAACGGCTGATCGGCCGCGCTGAGAGTCGGGGCTTCTGTGGGCGTTGGGACGGCGGCGCTCAGGATGCCCGTGGGGAAATGCGCAGCAGCTTCTCGGCCGTGCCACCCAGGATGGCGATCCTGTCGGCGTCGCTGAGCCCCGGTGTCTCCAGGATCAGCTCCACCGCGGTCGCAGTCCACGGATAGGGATAGTCGGTGCCGATCATGAGTTGGCTGACACCGACTTCGGCAGCGAGATGACGCACGCCCTCGGGCCGGAACACCATGGTGTCGTAATAAAGCTGGCGCACATACTCCGACGGCAATTTCTTGATCGGTCCATGCGTGCCGCCCGCGCACAGATCCGGGCGCACCGGGCAGCCGCGATCAAAGCGGCCCACATATGACGGCAGGAATCCCCCGGAGTGTGCGGCGCAGATTTTCAGGCCCGGAAACCGATCCAGCGTGCCTTCGAAGATCAGGTGCGACAACGCGATGGTCGTTTCCAGCGGATTGCCGATGACATTGCTGAGATAACCGTTGCCCTTGAACCGGTGCCCGAGTTGTTCCGGCGCGCCATCACTTTGTGGGTGAATGAAGACCAGCACGCCCAGCTCTTCGGCCTTGGCCCAGAAGGGATGGAACTTCGGATCGCTGATCTCGGCCCCCGCGACATTGCCGCCGATCGCTGCGCCACGCAGGCCGTATTTCTTGACGCCAGTTGCCAGCTGCTCGGCCGCCAGATCCGGAAACTGCAGGGCCACGCTGGCGAAGGCCACGAAGCGTTCCGGATTGGCGGCGCAGGCCTCGGCGAGCTTCTCGTTCTGGATTTCGATGATGCGCGCGGCGAGATCGCGGTCGCCGATCTTGTACCAGTTCGGATTGATGCTCAGCGCCTGGATGTCGATCGCCTGCTCATCCATTGTCTTGAGGCGCAGGGCCACCTCGCTGGCCATATCGAGGTCGGTGCGCATGCCCGGCCCGCCGAGCTTCTGCCCCATCAGCGCCAGTGCTTCGGGCACCGCACAGTGCGCGTGGATGTCCACCGTCCGCACCCGCTTGCCGCTGATGACGACATCACGTCGCCCGGGCTTGGCATGTGTCGCCGGTCCCGAGTCCATGCCGCAGGCCACGAACACCAGGCCGCCTGCCGTTGCCTTGACTGCCGTTCCCGTCATGATGTGCCTCGCGGGTTGGATCAGATGAGAAGATTGCCGTCCTGGGACGTTGCCTGCACGGCTCAATGCTCGAGGGCTGCGTAGTCAATCGGCGTGTTGCGATCGAGCGCCGCAGTGACCGGTGGCATCGGATATTTGAGGCCCGATGCGCAATTGAACAGCACCGCTGTGTCAGTCGGTGCGATGCGCCCCTCCGCCAATGCCTGCTTGTAGGCGAGATAGGTACCGGCGCCTTCCGGGCACAAGTGAATGCCTTCGCTGCGGCCGAATTCGGCACGCGCCGCTTCAACCTCATCGTCGCGAATGGCGATGCCGAAACCCTGGCTTTCGCGCAGCACGCGCAGGATCAGGAAGTCACCGATGGTGAATGGCACGCGCATGCCGGGCACGCTGGTGAAGCCGCCCTGCCAGGGTGCCGCGAACTCGGTCCCTTGCTCCATGGCCCGCACGATCGGGGCGCACGTTGTCGACTGCACGGCGACCATGCGTGGCCGCTTGGCGCCGATCCAGCCGATGGCTTGCAACTCGTCGAAGGCTTTCCACATGCCTATGAGGCCCGTGCCGCCACCGGTCGGGTAGAAGATGACGTCAGGCAGTTGCCAGCCCAATTGCTCGGCGAGTTCCAGACCCATCGTCTTCTTGCCCTCGATGCGGTAGGGCTCCTTCAAGGTCGAGACATTGAACCAGCCCATGCGGTCGCGGCCGGCGTCAATGATGGGGCCAAGCTCGGTGATGATGCCGTTGACGCGATAGACCTTGCCGCCGAGCAAGGCGGTTTCGTTGACCGTCGCTTCGGGAGCGTCGTCCGGGCAGAAGACGTACGACTCGATGCCCGCGCGCGTGGCGTAGGCCGCCAGCGCAGCGCCGGCATTGCCCGCAGTCGGCATGGCCATGCGCTTGACGCCAAGCTCCTTGGCCATGGAGACCGCGAGAGCCAAGCCGCGCGCCTTGAAGGATCCCGTTGGCAGGCGGCCTTCTTCCTTGACCAGCAAGCGTCCACGCCCCAGTTGACGGGCGATGCGTGGTGCGTTGACCAAGGGTGTCATGCATTCGCCGAGTGTGACGATGTTTTCCGCGCGGCGGACCGGGAGAAACTCGCGGTAGCGCCACATATCCGGCGGGCGCCGCTGCATCCTGTCTTTGCTCACGGCTTTGCCGAGCGCTGCCAGGTCGTAGCGGACCAATAGCGGCTTTCCGGCTCGCGACAGGTTGTGCAATGTGTCCGGGGGATGATGCTCACCCGTCAGGCCGCATTCCAGATGGGTGACGAATGTCGGGATGTCGATCATTGAACCGACTGGCGTGATCATGGCTTCCGCCTCTCTGTAACGCTTCTCGCCCGTCGCAGAAATTTGGCTCACGCCAGTAGTTCGCTCACACGCTGCGTGGCCTTGAGGCCGGTGCCGGTGAGCAGCACGACCGTGACCTCTCCGTCGCGAATGGTGCCGGCAGTCCTGAGCTTGCTCACGGCTGCAGCGGCCATAGCGCAGGTCGGCTCGGCATAGAGGCCCGTGCTGGTCGGCAACTCCAGCGTCGCAGCAATGATCTCGTCCTCGCTGACGGCAACGGTCGCACCCCGCGAACGACGCAGGGCGGCAAGCACCGCGCGGGCGCGTACGGGAACCGCGATGGCGGTGCCTTCGGCAATGGTCGGTTTGGCTTCGAAGCTCGCCGTCGAGTCGGCCCCCGACTGAAAGGCCGCGTGGAATGGTGCGCAATGTGCGGGTTGGGCCGCGAACAGGCGCGGCAGCCGGCTGATTTCGCCGGCACGCAGCAGTTCGGAGAAGCCGATATCGCAGCCCAGCACATTGCTGCCCGCACCGGTCGGAATGATGATGTTGTCCGGCGCGCGGAAACCGAGGTCTTCCCACAGCTCATAAGCCAGTGTTTTCGTGCCTTGCAGGAAAAACGCCTGCCAATTGTGGCTGGCATAGAAGATGCGTTCTGCCTGCCGCTCGGCTGCCTCGGCTGTATTCTGTCGTGTGCCTGGCACCAACTCGATCTCGGCACCATAGGCGCGCATTTGCACGGTTTTGCCGGGCTGCGTCGATGCCGGCACCAGGATCTTGGCCTTGATGCCCGCCGCCGCAGCATAGGCAGCAATTGCCGCGCCACCATTGCCGCTGCTGTCTTCGAGGAGGTGCCGCACGCCCTGCTGACGCAACGTCGAGATCATCACCGAGGCTCCGCGATCCTTGAAACTTCCCGTGGGCGCGAACCACTCGAGCTTGAACAGGGTGCGCGCACCCCGCCATGTGCGCTCGACCAACGGTGTGCAACCTTCGCCCAGGCTCACGGGTTCCGTGATCCGCACCGGCAATGCCGCCTGATAGCGCCACAGCGAGCGCTGTCCGCGATCAATCTGATCACGCTTGAGGCCGGGCAGTTCCGTGATCATGAGCGGGCGGCCGGTGTCCGAGCGCCAACGCGGCTCAGCGATGGGATAGGTTCGATTGTCGATGGGGTCGATATAGCTTGGCGGTGATGGCATGGCAGGTTGTCCGATACGGATGATGTCGGCGATCATCCCACGGCCCTGGGGTTCTGCAAACGGCTAGATGCAAGGCTCCATGCAAGTTCTCGACGTCCCCCCGAAACCGGGCGTAAGCTCCATGCAGCATCCGGGCAACATACGGGCATGGAGATTGCGACGATGAGCGGAGAGAACTGTCTGCAGGGCCTCAAGATCCTCGACTTGACGCAGTTCGAGGCCGGTCCATCGTGTACGGAGGCCCTGGCCTGGATGGGCGCCGATGTGGTGAAGGTCGAGAACCCCGGCGTCGGCGATCCCGGGCGCTCGACGGGCCGCACCGCTCCCGACAAGGATGCCCTGTATTTCCTGCAGTACAATGCCAACAAGCGCTCCGTCGCCATCAACCTCAAGGACCCCAAGGGCCTGGAGATCGTCAAGAGCCTCGCCAAGCAGGCCGACGTCATGATCGAGAACTTCGCGCCGGGAGCCATCGAGCGGCTGGGCCTCGGCTATGAGGTGATCAAGGCGATCAATCCCGCCATCATCTTTTGTCAGATCAAAGGCTTTGGCGCTGGCAGTCCCTACGAGAAGGGACTGGCCTTCGACATGATTGCACAGGCCTGCGGCGGCCTGATGTCGATCACGGGACATGAGGACGGGCCACCCTGCAAACCAGGCGCCACCATCGGCGACACCGGCACGGGCATGATCATGGCGGTGTCGATTCTCGGCGCCTATGTGCGCCGCCTGCGCACCGGCCAGGGCGAGCATTTGCAGGTTGCGATGCAGGATTCCATCCTGCACTACATCCGCAACGCCTTTTGCTACATGGAGCGGACGGACGGCAAAGCTGCGCCACGCGCCGGCGCCAAAACGGTGGGCGGCGGCAATCCACCGATCGGCGTCTATCCGACCAAGGGCGGCGGACCGAACGATTACGTTTATATATTCACGAGTCCAGCCAATCCCGAGCATTGGACGCGACTGCTGAAAGTGATGGGACGCGAGGATCTGCTCGGCGACAAGCGCTTCGACACGCCCGCGGCGCGCACGGCGAACCGGGCCGAAGTCGACGCCATCGTGACGGCCTGGACGCGGCAACTCGACAAGCACACGGCAACCCAGCTGGTCAGCGGTGCCAGCATTCCGGCCGGCCCCGTACTTGATACGCGCGAGCTTGCCGACGACAAAACGTTGCAGGATCGCAAGATTCGCCAAACCATGCAGCATCCTGCGAATGGCGACTACGTCATGAGCGGGTGGCCGGTGCGCTTCGGCGGCGAGCCACCCAAGGTGGCGCCGGCGCCATTGCTCGGTGAGCATACGACGGCTGTGCTGGCAGATTGGCTGAAACTGGACACGGAAGCCATCGGCGACCTGAAGTCTGCCAAAGTCATCGCCGGTTGATGGGATTGGTTGTCCACCACGAACGGCGCGGCGATGTGCAATTGCGGGTGGCACGTCGACGCGAGGTGAGTAGAGTTGGTGCACGCGTACCAATGCATTTTTGAAGGAGACTCGCATGCGCAAGGGTTGGCTGATCGGTGCCTGCCTGGTGGCGGCCCTTGCACTTGGTGCAGTCGGGGCCACGTTCTGGACCAAGGGCCGTGCAACCGCCGAGGTCGAGCGCACGTTCGTGTCGTTGCGAGCCAGTGGCGCGACGGCGACCTATGGCGCTGTGAATTTCGATCTTTGGTCGCGCGCGCTACGCGTCGCCGACATCAGCGTCACCACGCCAGGTGATCGACCTTCGACCTGGAAAGCTGCCTCCGTCGTTGCCGAGGGCGTCAGCCCCTGGAGCAGCGACATATCTGCCAGCCGCCTGGAATTCACCGGCATTGAATCAACACTCGCCTTCGGATCCTTGGTGACGATGGCACAGACAGCGCCGTCTGCCGTGCTGCAGGATTTCCGCATGGCACGCGCGATGCCCGTTATGCCGCCAGCCACGGACGCCGTCGTCCGGCAGGCCGCTTGGTTCGCCACCATGCAGGCCTCCACCATTTCCATCCCCACCGTGACGGTCGCGGCTACCTTGCCGGCGACTGCTCCATTGGTGCAGCCACGCGGGCGGCCGGCAGCGCCCGCGTCCTATCCGATCACGTACACGTACTCGAATGTCAAAATCGACGGCCTTGCCGATGGCCGAATGGCGCAATTCAATGTCGGCTCGGTCGCCATCGCCGGTGGTCCCGGCGCTCCGATGGGTCGCGGCACCATGCTGGACCTCAAGGTCGCCGACATCGATATGCTCCCGTACTTCGGCTTGGGGCTCGACCGCCGCAAGGCCGTCGATGGCTACTATCCGGTGCAGGGCAAGTTCAGTGCCGGCACCTACTCGCTTGCCATGCCCGATGGCGGCACCTTCGAATGTGCCTCGATCAGCGGCGACAGCATAGGCATCGATCCGAGCAAGATTTCGCATGCCAAGCTGGCGGACATCTTCGCAGCCATCGGCAATATGGCGCCTACCGCGCCGCCGCCTCAGATTGCCGCCGCCGCAACGACGTTGGCCAATGTCTACGAAGGCATGAGCATGTCCGGCTTCGAGATGCGCGGCCTGCGCATCAAGAACCAAGCGATCCCGCAGGCCTTCGATATCGGCATTGGCGCCATCTCCATGGCACAACTGAAGCATGGCAAGCTCGGCGAAATGCGCGTCGACAAGATCGACACCATCGGTGCCGGGGCCGGTGCCGGCAATGCACAACCGCCCTTCAAGCTCAACGCGTTTGCCCTGCAGGGCCTCGACCTCGCAGGCATCATGCGCACCACCGGCCGCATGCTGTCGCCGCCGCCGGGCCAGTCGCCCATGCCCGACGCCATGCTTTGGCTGCCCATGCTGGCGGGCTTCGAGCTCAATGGGTTGTCCATGCAGGATCCGCAAACGCGCCAACCACTCGATATCGAGATCTTCAAGGCCAGCTGGGGTCAATTCATCAATGGCATTCCGACGTCGGTTCGCCTGCTTTCGAAGTCCAAGACACCGGTCAGTCCGACCGATCCCAATATGGCGATTCTGCGCGACAGCGGGCTTCGGATCCTCGACGCGCAGTCCGACATCGGGACGGCTTTCGACGCCGCCAAAACTATGTTCCGGGTCTCACCCATCGAGATTTCCGTGGTTGGCCTTGGTACCGTCTCGGGTGAGCTGACGCTCGGCAAGGTCGCGCCGAGTGCGTTCAGCACGGCTCCGGGCCAGTTTGCGGCGGCGGCGCAGAATTTCCAGCTGGATGGGCTCGATCTGACGATCAAGGACGGGGGCGTGCTGGCGTTCGCACAGCGTGGGGCGGGGCTCGCCGGACCTCCCGACGTGGCAGCGCAGCAGGCGATTGGATTCCTCAGGCAAATGCTGGACGATCCAGCGAAGCCCGG
Source organism: Hyphomicrobiaceae bacterium (assembly GCA_046154645.1). GTDB lineage: Bacteria > Pseudomonadota > Alphaproteobacteria > Rhizobiales > Hyphomicrobiaceae. The sequence continues at coordinate 11,247 of JBJXDZ010000098.1, read as the reverse complement.
GGTGCACGAACCGTTGCTGCAGGGTCTGTCGCGCTTCCTGGCCAAGCCCGGCCAAACCCTGGCGCTGAAGGCCAGACCCAAGACACCCTTGAGCGTCGCGCAATTGACTTTATTATTGGCGCAGCCCGTTGGCGGGGCGGGGTTGCTGCTCGAGCAACTCAACATCGAGGCGCAGGTGCGGCCCTGAGGCCATTAACGTAGCTGCGCAGCGCGGAACCGCATCAGGGGCGGTCAGGGGCGATCGGGGCAGGCCTTACTCCCTGGGACAGCGATCCACCGGATCGCTGGTGGTTGCATTCGTGACAGCGTCATAGTTTTGTTGTCATGCAACGTTCATAGTGCATCGTTCGGATCTCGGACATTGGCTGAACCGACGGAAGTGCCCCATGGAAATGCATCAGATCCGGTACTTCATCGCAACGACACGGACACTCAATTTCACCCGGGCGGCCGAGGAATGCAACATCGCGCAACCATCGCTGACGCGCGGAATCAAGCTGCTCGAGGATGAGCTTGGCGGTGAGCTGTTCCGGCGTGAGCGCAATCTGACCCATCTGACCGATCTCGGACAGCGCATGCTGCCGCTGTTGCAGCAGTGCTACGAGAGTGCGCTCAATGCCAAGCTGCTCGCCAAGTTGATGAAAGGCGGGACAGTGGCGCCGCTGCCGATCGCGCTCTCGCGCACGATCGGCATGAACCTGCTCATTCCACATCTGAGCGAGCTGATCGCGGCCTTCAGCGGTCTCGAGCTGAAGTTTGTCCGCGGGACCACGAACGAGGTCGGCGAGGCCTTGAAGAAGGGCGAGGCGGCCCTTGCTGTTGCAGGTTCGCTCGGCAGTGAATGGGAGCGGCTCGATGCCTGGCCGTTGTTCACGGAAGCCTGCGGCCTGCTCGTCGCACGAGACCACCCTCTCACGGCACGCAATGCCCTGGAGCTTGAGCATCTGAAGGGCGAAAGGCTGCTGCAGCGGGCCTATTGCGAGCAGGCCGATACGGTGAGCCAACTGCTGCAAGCGGCGGGCCTGCCCATTCAATCGGGGCACGTGGTCGCCAATGAAGCAGATCTCGAGGCGATGCTGGCGGCAAAAGTCGGGGTCGCCATCGGCCCACGCAGCGCTGCCATGGCGGCGCCGCTTCGGTTCATGCCCGTGAGCGGCATTAGTTTTGAGCGCACGGTCTATGCGTATGCCGTCGCCGGGCGAACGCGATCGCCGGTGGCGGCCACGCTGCTGAAGCTGCTGCGGGCTGCTGACTGGCCCCGCATCACGGGATCTGCCGCATGACGACGTCGAGCGCTGAGAGGATGTCGCTGGATTCAGCGCGGCGTCGATAGTCGGGATCGACGTGCCGCATGACAATCTGCCCGGCTTGATCGAGCACAAACGTGGCCGGGATCGGCAGCAGCCAGGCGGCGTTGCCGTGGTAGGCGTCGAGTTTGCGACCCCGGACGGTCATGAATTCCTTCATTTCCGCGCCAACCGAGATGGCGAGTCCGACCGCCATGGCATAGCCGTTGTCGACGTCCGAGAGGATCGGGAACGTGGCGCCGGATTGGTGTTTCAGCTGGCGCGCGAACTGCTCGCGCTCGGGTGTGAGGACGACGAGGCGGGCGCCGCGCTGGTGGATTGCGGCCTGGATGCCGGCGAGCGCTTGCGTCGCCAGCTGGCAATAGGGACACCAGTGACCGCGACGGAAGGCGACGACCAGCGGGCCAGTGGCGAGCAGGTGGTCCAGCGCGACCAGATGGCCTTCCTCGTCCGGGAGGAGAAAGGGTGGCAGTGTCTCGCCGACGTTCGGGGCTGTGGCACCGACGCCAACCTCCATGAGCCGCACGATCAGGCGGTCGACAGCTTCTGCAAATGGCCGATTGATTTCGCGCAGGATGGTTGCGTATTCGGCGAGCCGTTCGGCCAGGGGGGCGTCCGCCTGCAGCAGCCGCTCGAGCGTGTCGTCGAGTGTCTTGGCAACGTCACCAGGGGGCATGTCGGCCTCGGTCCATCCCACATCAGGAGGCCTGAGTGTAGTGCTTTTCGCCGCACGCTCAACATGTCCGTGCGCGATGCAATCCATAGGCGTTGGCTATGGTCGCGCGCGATTGTGTAGCCACCGCCTCGATGCCGCGGCAGCGCTCACAGCAATGAGCCAGCGTCCTACAGCGGATCGCCTAGCAGGGGATCATCGGCTTCGAGGTCGACATCCTCAACAGGCTTGCGAAACAGCCGCGTCGCCTCGCGAACGAGCGCTCCCAGCGGGGTCGAGTAGGGGCGGCCACGCACCGTCACGAGGCAGACTTCACGCCAGATCTCCGGTTCGACCAGCCGGCGGACCGCCACATCGCCATGCGCGGCGCATTGTTCGGGGAGGAAGGCATAGCCAAGACCCGCTGACGCCATGGCCAGGATCCAGTCGTCGCGGTCGCTCTTGTAGACGGTGCGGTCCCTCACCTCCTGCTCGAGGAAGATTCGCTCGGCATGGTCGCCGAACTCGCAATTGATGCGGTCGAGATAGTCGAGACCGTCGAGGTCGCGGACCTTGATGAACTCCTGCTGGGCAAGCGGGCTATCCTGTGCGACCGCGATCACGAACGGCTCGCGGTAGAGCGACACATGGTGCAGCCGCTCGGTGTATGGCTCCGCCTGTGCCATGATCGCCACCTCGATCTCACCGCACACGAGCTTGTCCTGCAGATCAGCGCTTGTGGCATCCGTGATTTGCAGCTCGATCGTCGGATGGTTCCGGCGCAGGGATTGCACCAGTGCCATCAGCATGCTCGGTGCGATGGTGCACATCAACCCGAGACTGAGTGCGGCCCGGTCGGTTCGACTGTAGGACTGGGCCCGCTGTTTGGCCTCGGCAAGTTGCTGCCAGATCTGCTGCATGTACGGCAGCATCATCCGACCGAGCTCGGTCAGATGCGTCTGGTTCCGCTCGCGATTGAACAGCGCGCCGCCAAGCTCATGCTCGAGCAGCTTGATGGCGCGCGTCATCGTCGGTTGCGTGACGTTGCAAGTCTCCGCCGCGCGCGTGAAATTGAGTTTTTCTGCCACGGCCAAGAAATAGCGGACCTGATGCATTTCCATGTCGTGGGGAACTCCGCCAATCCTCTTGCAGTCCGATCCCGATCGCGCGCGTCACTTCGGCCGTGTAAGCCGGCCTGATGCGATCGTTGGACCGCGAATCTTGCCGGTCCCGGTTTCCGCCTCCATGGTCACGAGAAGGCGGCCGCGATCCAACTGGCTGGCAGCATTCTGGTCGACGCGGATGACAGTTGGACCATTTTTCTCGAGGGGGCCGATCAAAATTGCGTCAGTACCGCTGCCGGTCGTTAACCACAGCACATAGGCGCGATCGGTCCGCGGCGCGTCGCCGGAACTCTGGCGGATCGTGAGCACGGTTGAACGCGCATCGAAGGCTGCGACGAACGTGGCGCCGCGGCCCTGGGCCGGTTCATCGGCTGCAGCATTGCTTTTTTCCGCGGTGAGAATGGCCGTGACCTGCTCCAGTGGCGGCTGCAGGATCCTGTCGCCGAAAATGGCGCCAAGGCCGATCGCGAGCACCCCAAGAGACGCTGCGAGCGCAAGGGTAGGCGCCCATCGGCGGCGTGTTCGCTGTTCGGGTGCGGGCGCTGCCGTTGTCCTGCCTTGCGCCGGTGGCTGGTCTGAAGTCGTTCGCTGAGCCAGCGTGGCGAGGATGCCTTCGAGCAGGCGTGGCGGCGGCGGCAAGCCAGGCTCGTGCAGGCTCAGCGGTGCCAGCCGGCGCTCCCACGCGCCGATTGCCTCGGCGAGCAGCCGATCCTGCCCGATCCGGGCCTGTACGAGCCGGCGTTCGCCGGGAGGCAATGCCCCAAGCGCGTACTGTGCCGCCAACCATTCAATCTCATCGGGGTCAATCATGGCTGAAGGGCGCCTTTCAGCTGCTTGAGACCGCTGCGCAGCCACCCATTGATGGTGGCCGTCGTCTGGCCCACACGCTGCGCGACCTCGTCGCGCGTCAGCCCCTCGAAATAAACCAGGTGCACGATAGTGCGCTGCTCTGGCGACAATTGCGCCAGTCCCGCATGAAGCTGCCGCAACTCCTCGCCCGCGAGATGATTTGCCGAGATGTCCTCGCCGCTCGGGATCTCGAGCAGCTCAGGCATGTCCTCGATCGATGACATGCGGCGGCGCCGAACCTCATCGAGCGCCCGATTCCTGGCGATTGTCGCCAACCAGGTTATCGGCGACGCGCGTGCCGCCTCGAAGTCATTTGCCCGCTGCCAGATCCGCAAGTAGACCTCCTGTAGGATCTCCTCAGCGAGATCCCCTCGGCCCAAGATACGAACGACAACGCCAAAAAGCTTCGCAGACGTGGCATGATAAACACGAATAAAGGCCTCCACATCACCCGTCGCGACCCGCTCGACGTCGCGAGCAAGCTCGCTTTGTGAAGGACGCATCGTTGAGGGAGCGATCGTCAACTTCTGCATGGGATTGCGCTTTCGCCTCGCTCACGCCTAAGGAGCAGGCGAGACTCTAGCAACGATGAAAATGGCCGACCAATACACGCCGCGTATCGAATGCATACGCATGCCGTATTGGACTGTGGCGTGACGTCCGACGCACATTCCACCTCGCGAATTCGTGATCGAACGTTATCGATCTCGGCTCGTAACTGAAGTCAGCATGGAGCGACTTGCTTCATGTCGAGGCGGTGGCCAGTCACCGCGAACACATCTTGGGAGACTCGGAAGATGAAGCGCATTGTACTTGCTGTCGCGGCCCTCGCCGCATTCGCGGTTCCGGCTTCGGCCAATCCGAACTGCGCGAAGGACTACAAGGGGTTCTGGGACTCGTTCAACGGCGGTCCGGCAAAGTCCCTGTCGGCCGAGCAGCACGCCATCGTCAGCCGCCAGGCGCTGCGCGCTTTTGATGCCTGCACAGCAGGTGACGAAGCCGGTTCCAAGTCGATCTTCACGCGCCTCAACGAGGCCGCTCCGGCCAAGGGCGACGACTTCTGGAAGGCACTGCAGCAGAGCGCGCCGGCGAAGAAGTGACCTGACCAGGTCCTCAGCTCGGTGTGTACGACTTCAGCACCAGCCACACACCGGAAGGGCGGCGGGCCATGCTTTGCCGCCCTTCTCGCCATTGCCTGCCGAGACGGAGGATTCCATGCTTTCCCGGGTTCCGCGCACGATGCTGCGTGTGCTTTCAGCTTTCAGCCTGATCGCGGTGCTGGCCACGGCGCCGAGCCTGTCGCAGGCACCGCAGACCAAAGGCGATGATCGCGTCGAGTTGATCATGGGCGGATTGCCGCCGGCAGGAAGCGCCGAATACAAGGCACTGCTGAAATTTGCCGGCAAGGCAAAGGGCCAAGTATTGTCGCTCACGCGCACGGAGATGTGGTCGATTTCGCGCCAGCGCTTGGCCGCGCTGCAGAAGGCGGCTGCAGCAAAGAACGTGACGGTGAGGGTCCTCGACGAATCCTGGAACCAATTGCTGGCACCGATGCCATCGACGACTCCGATGGAGGGCACCGTCAAGTCGATGCACGACATGGCCATGCAATCGCGTGCGACGGGCGGGGTCGGCATGATGGCGACACGCACAGCGGGCATGGTGGAATATGCCTTGACGAAAGGCATGGACGATAAAGACGCTGCCAAGCAGCCGATGTCGATCAAGATTGCGATCAACGAGAAGACGACGATCACGGCCGTCCGCCAGAGTGTGGTGATCAACGGCGACCGGTGCACGTGGCGCGGTGTCGTCGAGGGGACCATGCAGCCGGTCACCATCATGTGGTGGGGCTCAGGCCGCATCACCGGCACCATCCAACACGACAATCGCATCTTCCAGATCAAGCAGTTCGCGGACAACACCATCGGCGTTGTGGAAAGCATGATGGAGCGCATGCCCGAGGAGCATCCGAAGACGTCGACCAAACGCATGCAGGACATGAAGATGCAGTCCGATACGCTCTTCATGCACGGCGACACTGGCGCCATGCGCCCGCGGCCGAAGCGGTCGGAGACGGATGATGCCAAGGATGCGCCGCTCGCCAAGCCGGCGCCGGGCATCCGGACGGCTGTGGTCGGTCCGAAGCCGGGTGCGACGGCGCCCGTGAAGGGAGCGCCAAAGTCCAAGCTGAAGTTACCGGACACCGTCATCGATGTGATGGTCGTCTACACGGCGAAGGCTGCGCGACACTACAGCGATATCCGCCGTGACCTCATCGAATTGGCCATGGAAGAGACCAACCAGTCTATCGTTGGCAGCAAAATCAACAACGTGGCGGTTCGCCTGGTCCATACGCATCTTACGGACTACGTCGAAGACGGTGCCGAGCATTTCGATCATGTCTGGCGCATGGTCGACAAAGGCGACGGCTTCATGGAGGAGCTGCATCGGTTGCGCGATGAAAAAAAGGCCGATGTGGTCATTCTCGTCGTCGACGACAGCAGCGGCTGCGGGCTTGCGACACGGGTTGCCGCCGATGCCGACGAGGCCTATGCAGTCGTGCACCATGAGTGTGCTGCCACCAGCTATTCCATCGCCCACGAGATTGGCCACATCATCGGCACGCGACATGACCGCTCGCTCGATCAGAACACGCATCCATTCCCGAACGGGCATGGCTTTGTCAGCCCTGATCTCAAGTGGCGCACCATGATGAGCTACAAGTCTGGTTGCAATGGTTGCCCTCGGCTTCCCGTCTGGTCGACGCCCGACAAGGTCGTGGAGGGCAAGCCCGCCGGCGATGTGATGCACAACAATGCCGCCGTCATTCGCGATAATGCCGGGCGGGTTGCAGGTTTCCGCTGAACGAACGCCACCGATGGTGCATCAGCCGTGCCGCGAGCGGAGTTGGTGCTCCCTCCATGCGGCGAGGAGAGTGACATGCAGCAACCGACCCAGCTACGTTGGTACCGCAGTCTGGCCGCGATGTTGATCGTGCTGCCAGGCCTCATTTGTCTCAAACCGACTCTCGCTGCCGCACAGAAGCCGCGCACCTCCATCTTCTCGCTCGCCAACGGCATGCAGGTGGTGGTCATTCCCGACCATCGCTCACCCGTGGTCACGCATATGGTCTGGTATCGGGTCGGTGCCACCGACGATCCACCGGCCAAATCCGGGCTCGCACATTTCCTCGAACACCTGATGTTCAAGGCCACCGCCACCATCAAGAGCGGCGAATTCACGCGCGTGGTCAATCGGCTTGGCGCGCGGCACAATGCACTCACCACGCACGACACGACGACCTACTTTCAACGGACTGCCAAGGAGCATCTCAGCCGATTGATGGAGCTCGAAGCCGATCGCATGGTGAACCTCCAGCTCGATGCACAAGAAGTGCTGACCGAGCGCGATGTGATCAAGGAAGAGCGTCGCTCGAGCGTCGATGCATCGCCGATCGCCATTCTCAACGAGCAGATGCTGGCCGGCCTCTATCAGAACCATCCTTACGGGCGGCCAGTGCTGGGCTGGGCGCATGAGATCGCGACCTTGGATCGCGATGACGCGCTGGCGTTCTACAAGCGCCATTACGCCGCCAACAATAGCATCCTGGTCGTGGTCGGTGATGTGACCGAGGCGGGCGTGCGGGAGCTCGCAGAGCGGACCTACGGACGCCTCAAGCCATCGTCGGGGCCACTAAATCGCGATCACGGGCGGCCACTGGAGCCGGAGCATATTGCGGCGCGGCGGGTGCATCTGGAGGATGCGCGCGTGTCGTCGCCCTTGCTGCTGCGCTACTATCATGCGCCAAGCCTCAAATCCGCGTCAAAGGGTGAAGCGGAAGCGCTGACGGTGCTGGGGCGCATTCTCGGTGGTGACGATACCTCGCGCCTGTACCGCGCGCTCGTGGTCGAGCGGCGGATCGCGGTGCAGGCCGGCGCGGACTATCAGAGTGGCAATCGCGATAGCGGCCGGCTCGCCCTGCTGGCCCTTGCCGCCAAAGACCGCACGCCGGCCGAGCTGGAAGCGGCCATGGATGACGTCGTGTCCGCCGTAGTGAGTGGCGGCGTCACTGACGAGGAGCTGACGCGGGCCAAGCGCAGCCTGGAGGCGCAGGCCGTTTTTGCGACGGACAATCAGGAGAGCCGGGCGCGGCGCATGGGCGAAGCGCTGACGATCGGCCGCACGCTCGAGGATGTCGAGGGCGAGGGGGCGCGGATCCAGGCCGTCACGGCTGCCGACGTGCAGACGGCGGCGCGCACGTACCTGCAACTGCGCCGCTCGGTGACCGGGTCGCTGACGCAGCCCGCGACCGCGAAGCGTTGAGGACAAGCCCATGCATCGACCTTTCAACATCGTCGGCGCACTATTGCTGCTGATGCTCGCAAGCTCGGCCGCGACGGCGCGCAAGGTCGAGCAGATCGAAACGCCGGCTGGAATCCGGGCGTGGCTCGTCGAGGAGCGCAGCATTCCCATCGTCTCGATGAAGTTCACCTTCGAGGGTGGCGCCATGCAGGATCCGCCGGAACGCGGCGGTCTGGCGAGCCTGCTCGCGAGCCTGCTCACCGAGGGGGCCGGCGACTTCAACAGCGACTCCTATGCGCGACGCATGGCGGAGGAGGGCGTGGAGATCGTGTTCTCGGCGTCGCGTGACCAGATCCACGGCGGGCTGGATGCGCTGGCCGGTCGCTTCCCGGCGTCGGCCGAGCTGTTGCGGTTGGCGCTCACGGCGCCGCGCTTCGATGCCGATGCCGTAGAGCGCGTGCGCCAGCAACAGGTGGCCAATATCGACCTGGTCGCCAACGAGCCGCGCGCCGTTTCGCTCGACGCCTGGTATGGGACGACTTTTCCCGGCCACCCATATGGGCGCAGCCTCAATGGCACGGCGAACTCCGTGCGTGCCGCATCGCCCGCCGACATCAAGGCATTGCACGGCCGGCTCATGGCGCGCGATCGACTGCGGGTGGTAATCGTCGGCGACATCGATCGCGTGCAAGCCATGGCGGCGCTCGATCGCATTTTCGGTGCCTTGCCGGCACGGGCGACGCTGACAGCTGTGCCAAAGGTCGAGCCGCGCGTCGGTTCGGCGCCCGTGATCGTCGCCAAGGATCTGCCGCTTTCAACGTCGGCGTTCGGCACGATCGCGCCGCCTGCGAACCACGCCGACTTTCCAGCACTGCAGGTCCTCAATCACATCATCGGCAGCGGCGATTTCGATGCCACGCTGATGGAGGAGATCCGCGTCAAGCGCGGCCTCGCCTATTCGGTGGCGGTGAGCCTCATCAATGATGCATCGGCATCCGTCATGCTCGGAGGCATGGCGACCAAGAGCGAGAACCAGACCGAAGCGCTGGCGGTGCTGAAGCAGGTGCTCCAGCGCATGAGCGCCGATGGCCCGACTGGCGAGCAGGTCGACAATGCCAAGCTCTATCTGACCGGCTCGTACGTGCTCGACTTCGACACCAACACCAAGCTGGCCGGCTCGCTCATACGCCTGTGGCTCGGTGGGCGCGGGCCCGAGTTCCTCGACACCCGAAACGACGCGATCAAGCGCGTCAGCATCGACGATGTGCGCCGCGTCGCTCGCACGATGCTGGCCTGGGACCGCTTCAATCTCGTCATCGTCGGGCCTGGCAAATAGGTCGATACGACCATCTGCTCGCCGAGCCTTATGCGCATTGATTGTGGCTGAGTTGTGCGCCAGCATGTGATGCACAGGCCTGAAGGCGACGTCGCGGCGACGCAATACGACGCGATGAACCGTCAGGCGCTCGCCAGGCCGTGCGGCCGCAAAGAATGAATCGAACTTTCGCGCGCGTATCGATGCTTCGTTAGCTTCGTTCGCGAACGCTTGTTTCAGCTTTGCTGCGTATGGTTCCCAGCTTCGAGTGCTCTTCGAGGCGGGATCATGTCAGGCGCAATGTTCAGTCCCGGGTTCCTTCGGCGCATCGCCAAGGTGAGCCTCGGTGTCTATCTGGCGTTGCTCGCCACCTTCTACTTCGGTCAGCGCTATGTCCTCTATCAGCCGTTGCCGATCGAGGTGTCGCCTGCTGTGCACGATCTGGAGGACTTCAAGGTAGACCGGCTTGCCGTGACAGGGGGCGAGCAGGTGATCGTGTGGCACACGCCACCGACTACGAAGGCGCATACCATTCTGTATCTGCACGGCAACGGCGGTACGCTTGCCACACGCGCGCATCGCTTCGCGTTCTTGCAGAACCAGGGCTACGGTGTCGCCGCGCTCTCATATCGAGGTTATGGCGGCAGTTCGGGCTCGCCGAGTGAAGACGCCAATGTCGCCGATGCCGTGACGCTCTACGACTGGCTGCGGGTGCGCGGCGTTGCATCGGACGACATCGTGGTCTTCGGCGAGAGCTTGGGCACGGGCGTTGCCGTGCAGCTGGCAACACAGCGCACCATCGCCGCGCTGCTACTGGACAGCCCCTATTCGTCGATCGAGGAAATGGCTGCGGAGAAGTTTCCCTGGTTGCCGGTTCGCGGCATGATCTGGGATCGCTACGACTCGATGGCGCATATCGGCAATGTGCGGGCACCGCTCCTGGTGTTGCAAGGCGATCAGGATCGGTTGATCCCCCCGCGCTATGGCCGCAAGCTCTACGTTGCCGCCAATGGACCGAAGCAGTTGATCGTCCGGGCAGGTGAGGCGCACACGCCACCGATCGGGCCGGTGTGGACGGAGATCGAAGGCTTTCTCGCGCGCAGTCAACAGCGTTGAGTTGGCAGCGCTGCCTCGATTGGCGCGGCGCGACATCCAAACGCGGTACGCGCCCCGTCGCGGCTTCCGGGACGACAAGTTGGGGTTGGGTTTTGATCGAAACCAAGTGCTTGGTTGTGGTGATCTCCAAACTCTCACTCCCACTTGTCTTCCCGGACGAAGTGGGGACACGAGCAGTGTCCCCACGCAGATCCGGGATCGCGTGGGTCGGGCTCGGGCACACGCTCTTTGTTGGCGCCTCCGGATGCCCACTGCGCATCCGGCGCGTGCGCGCGGCTTCCGGGAACACGAGTGATGGGGTGGGCGTTTGCGAAACACCTTCATCTCCGCAGCGTTTCCGCTCGGAGTGTTGCTCTTTCATGTGCGCCTTCGGATGCCCACTTTGCATCCGGCGCGTGCGCCTTCGGATGCCGACTTCGCACCCGGCGCGTGCGCCTTGCGATGCCGACTGCGCATCCGGCGCGTATCAACCAGGTCAGGGCGACAGTGTCGCTTCGGACCTCTTGGTTTGGTGCGGCACTGCCGCCCTGAGGCTTGCGCCGCGCGCCGGATGCCACACAGGGCATCTGAAGGCGCGAG
>JBJXDZ010000097.1:0-2941 GCA_046154645.1 Hyphomicrobiaceae bacterium | reverse complement strand
GGCATGCAGCCAATTTGCCTGCACGAAGTCCCCAAACTCAAGGGCTGACAGTGCAGCCGAAATCAGTTCGGAGCGCCATCGCTGTCCGAGCGCAGGCCCGCGCCAACGTACCGCTCCTTGTTACCTTTCTGTTCGCGGCCAGGGTGCCGTACGACGTTCACAGGACAGGCGCATCGTGGAAGGCGTTGCGATGGTTTCGAACGACGCAATCCAGATCCCCCGCGAGCGGATTGAGCGGGCCCTGCGGTTCATCGCCGAGATCGCCGCCCGGCCGGGCGGCGTCGTTTACCTGCCGATCTTCGAACGGCTCGAGCGTGAACTCGCCGCATGCGATGCGAGCATGGACGCTCTGGCACGCGCTCGCGCCATGATCGAGGCTAGGCCCAGATCTTCGCCAGCCACTCCGCGCGGTGTTTGAGCGTCGAGCCGTTGCCATACGGCATGCCCTTGAGCGTATGCCCCATCAATTCGTCCTGGAAGCGATCCGGCACGCCGATGGCGATCATGCGGTCCTTGAACGTATGGCGCAGCGAGTAGACCGTGTGGTTCTGGGTCGGCCGCAGCCCGGCCGTCGTCAGGCACTTGTTGGCGATGGCGGAGAATGCGTCGGGTGACGCGCGGTAGCGCGCGAAGCCATCCCCGTACTCGCGCATGATCTCCAGCGCTAAACCGACCAACGGAATGTCGCGCTCGCTCGCGCCGGTCTTCAACTGGCGAGAGTCCGGGCGGATCTGGAGGTGTGGGACAGTATCGCCAAGCCGGATGCGAGGGCGTTCGAGCGCCACGATTTCGCTGGGCCGCATCCCGGTAAGGGCCACCATGCGCACGATGGCGCTCGCTTCGCGGTTGAGGCCGCCAATCTGCTGCCCCGCCAGGAAATGCTCCCGCACGAATTCCGGCTCGTAGGGCTGGCGCCTCGTGTGCTTGTCTCCGGCAATGCGCAGGCCCTTGAACGGCAGCGCAAGATTGAGGCGGAAGGCATCATTGACGGTCCGCATCATGGCCGACAGGCAGCCGAAGTTCTTGTTGGCCGAATTCTTATTGTAGCCTTGCGTCTTGATGCGCGCGATCCACCAGTCGCGGAAATCGAGGGCGTCATCACGCGTGACCTCGGCAAGGGGTTTGTCGCCGATCCTGCCGATCAGCGTTTCAACGGAACGGGCATGCCGCGCCTTCCACTGCTGCAATTGCTTGGCGCTCTTGCCGATTGCCTGATCGGCCGCGAGCTTCTGGTAGGCCTCGACCAGTTCGGAGAGTTTGAGCTGCGGCTTGCCCGCGCCGCCGAGTACGGCGCTGACGCTCGCTGCTGACGGCGCCAGCGTATTGGTCGCCGCAGACGCGAGCGGAATCGAAAGCCGCTCGATCCGGGACAAAAGGTCGTCGAGGCGACCGGCTGCGATCTCGGCCGCCGGCAGATAGCTCACCCCCAGGCTTTGCGCTTCGGCCAGCGTCGTTGCGAAGGTACGGGCGGCATCTGGAACTCCGGCGGTGTTTGCGAGCAGCCTGTGCCACTCTGCCTCCAGCGCAGCGTTGATGACAGCGGCTGCGCGCAGCGCTTCGGCGCGATCGCGCAGTTTGGTGGAGAGCCGGACTTCGGTTTTGCCGAGGCGCCCGGCAAGGCAGTGCGGCACACGCCGCCGGTACTGCCAAACCCGCCCGCGGCGGATGAGATAGGTCCCGTTTTCATAGCCGAACGGGTGCTGGGATCGCGTGGTTGGTGGGAGGCTTTGGGTCTGCATCGACGAAGCGTCCTAACGCTGGTCGGACCACGGTGCCGGGCATCGATTGTGTCACAGCAATGTGGCACACCAATGTGGCACACAGGCCCGTTTGGTTGGGCTGTGCGATGCGGAAAACTAGCCTTTTTTGAGTGATATCAAGAAGATGGCATATCGCTGAAGCGTGCCACAGTGGTGCCCAGAAGAGGGGTGCACACATCGTTAAATGTCAAGCAGTTGGTGCGCGGTGGGAATCAAATCGTTCGCATTGGTTCTTGGCGTTTCCGGCTAAATGTTCCCCACCAGGACGGGTTCGTACGCTTCTTCGCGCACATTCCCACCGTCGTGAAGGCGAGCCGTCCAGCAGCAACTCTACCGAGACTCCTCACCGGTTTTCGATCGTCAATCACCGCTCCTTGAACGCCTTGGCGACCTGGTCTTGTAAGGGTTTCAGGAAGTAGAACAAGGCGCTGCGTTCCTGGGTCTTGATCTGGATGTCGGCGGGCATGCCGGGCAGCAACTTCGCGCTGCCAAGCTTTTGCAGTTGATCGTCCGGGATGATCACACGGGTGACGAAGTAGGCTTGCCCCGTCTGCTGCTCGCGCGTGAGATCGGCCGCTACCCGATCTACGATACCTGAAATCTCCGGCGTGGTGCGCTGGTTGAAGGCGGTGAGCCGGATCCAGGCGAGCTGCCCCTGATGCACCTGCTCGATGTCCTGCTGCGCCACGCGGGCCTCGATGACGAGCTTGTCGCCTTCCGGCACTACCAGCATCAGCGCCTCGCCCTGGGTGATGACACCGCCGATGGTGTGTACCGCCGTCTGATGCACGATGCCGGACTGCGGCGCGCGGATGTCGATGCGCTTCAGCTGATCCTCGGCCGAAATCTTGCGCTCGACGAGTTCGGATTCCTTGCCCTGCGACTCGCGCAGGTCCTTGACGATCTCAGAGCGCAGATCCTGGTCGATCTGCAGGATTTGCATCTCGGTCTCCGAGATCTTCCCGCGCGCCTGGGCGATCTGGGCTTCGAGCTGACCGCGCTCGCCATCGAGGCGCGCGACGTCACGCTTTGATACGGTGATGCGCGGCAACGGCACTAGTGTTCCGACTCATTCATACGGTACTCGCCTTGACCTGATCGAGAATTTTTCGGGCGCGGGCGTTCTTCTCGAGGATCGTAGCGGCTTTGGCGGTCCACTTGAAGGGCTTCGGCTTGGCATT
>JBJXDZ010000096.1:0-63365 GCA_046154645.1 Hyphomicrobiaceae bacterium | reverse complement strand
TCCGAGCGCGTCATCGGTCAGCTCCGCGTCCAGGCATAGACGGTCGCCGGCGCCGGCTCCCAGATGCGGGCATGCTCGATGCCGGGTAGCGTCGCCAGGGCGCGAAACTCCGAGCCGAAGCCGACCCATTGATCGGTCTCTGCCATCACCGCGGGCTTACAGGCGACCGGATCGCGCAAGACCGCGAACCCGTCCTCGGTGCCGACCACGAACGTGTAGAAGCCGTCGAGATCCGCGAGCGCATGGTCGAGCGCTTGCGCGAGGCTGTCACCGCTCCGCATGCGCCACGATAGGTAAGCGGCGGCAACCTCGGTATCGTTCTCGGTCTGGAAGCGTTCCCCGTGACGTTTCAGCGTTTCGCGCAGCCGGTTGTGGTTCGACAGCGAGCCGTTGTGGACAAGGCAGGTGTCCCGGCCCGTGGAAAACGGATGCGAGCCGGCGATGGTGACGGCGCTCTCGGTGGCCATGCGAGTATGGCCGATGGCATGCGAGCCTGTCCGTGTCGAAAGCCGCAAGCGCTCGGCGATCTTGTCGGGATCGCCGATCCCCTTGTAGATCTCTACCGACTGGCCCTGGCTGAGGACCGTCGCCTCGGGCACGTTGTCGATCAGCCATTTGCGCGCGGTTTCGCCATCGCCCCGGATCTTGATCACCGCGTGATCCTCGAGCACGCGGACGCTGACCGCATCGCCTGTGGTGCGTTGCAATCGGTCCGCGACGTCGTCCCAATCCAGGTTGGCCGAGCGGCTTACGGCGCAGATTTTCGACGTGCCCGTCTCAGCTGCATTGTAGACGGCAAAGCCCGCGCTGTCGGGACCACGGCCGCGCATCTCATGCAGCATCGTGGCCGTCATGCGTCCGAGATCCGGCTCCAGCGTTTGGTCCTTGAGGAACAGCCCCACGATGCCGCACATGCACGAGATTTCCTTGAAGGTTTGACCGAGATGACGCCGGGCGGCTCACGTGTTGGACATGCCGCCACCCGATCGTTATTTGCAACAGACCCAACGAACCTTGCAAGGTTTCAAAGGGCCCGCGGGAAAATCGCGCACCATGCGGTTTGCTTAGAGCGGCTTTCACTAGTTCTGAATTGGTCATGGTCAATCTCCCCTCCCCCTCGTGGGGAGGGGCCGGGGGTGGGGGGATCCGATTGAGCGTCGTCGGCACCGTTCGCATCCAGCCTTTCACCCCACCCCTAACCCCGTCAAAGGGGAGGGGAACGTGCTCCGATGCAAGGTAGGTGGAACTTGCTCTAATGCTGGCGATTGCCGAAAGTTCTTGCGCGGCCACGCCTGAAACTCGGGCTCGCGCTCGAAAACCGTGGCGCTACAGTTGGGCTTGGCACATCATTGTGGCCGTCCGGAATACTGGGCTGCATCCAGGGAGCGATCCGTCATGAGCATGCCAGAGGCGCACGAGCTGACCATCGCGGAGGCGGCGAGCCTCGTGAAGGCCCGAAAACTGTCGCCGACCGAACTGACCAAGGCGCTGCTGGCGCGGACCACTGCGCTGGACCCACAGATCAATGCCTTCATCACGAAGACGCCCGATGCCGCCATGGATGCAGCGAAGGCGGCGGAAGCGGAAATCACACGGGGCAACTATCGCGGCCCCCTGCACGGCATCCCGTTTGCGGTGAAGGATATCTACGATACTGCGGGTGTTCTCACGTCCGGCCATTCCCGCACATGCATCGACCGGATCCCAACGCGCGACGCGACGACTGTGGCGCGGCTTCGCGCGGCCGGCGGCGTTCTGACGGGCAAGCTGGCGACGCACGAGTTCGCCCACGGCGGGCCCTCCTTCGATCTGCCGTGGCCGCCAGCGCGCAATCCCTGGAACACCGCACACTTCACGGGCGGCTCGTCGTCGGGCTCGGGTGCGGCACTGGCGGCGGGCCTGGTGCCGGCGAGCCTCGGATCCGATACCGGCGGCTCCATTCGTGGGCCAGCGGGCCTGTGTGGCATTGCCGGCTTGAAGCCCACCTACGGTCTCGTCAGCCGCGCGGGCGTTTTGCCCAATTCCTATTCCTACGATCACTGCGGGCCGATGGCGCGCACGACCGAAGACTGTGCGCTACTGCTGAACATCATCGCAGGCCACGACGCGGCAGACCCTGCCTCGTCGGCGCGGCCGGTCGGCGATTTCACAGCCGGTCTGGGCGAGGGCATCAAGGGCATGCGCATTGGTGTCGTGCGCCATTTCTGGGAGCACGACACGGCGGTCCATGCGGAGCTGCCGCCGGCGATCGAGGCGGCGATCGGGGTGCTGCACGGACTTGGCGCCATCGTGGAGGACGTCGCGTTGCGCCCCCTGGAGGCCTATTCCGATGTCAAGATCGTCATGGCGGAAAGCGAGCTGTTCTCGCTGCATCTGCCCGAGCTGATCGCGCGTCCGAGATTTTTCGGGCAGGATTTCCGCGCCCGGAGCCTGGCCGCCTGCCTCTTCACATCGGAGGATTATGTGCGCGCCAGCCGGGAGCGTCGTGTCATGATGGACGAGATGCGCCCGCTCTACCGCCGCTTCGATCTGTTCCTGACCGTCAATACGTCGGCGGCACCGCGGCTCGACCAGCACGACACCGTATCGTTCTGGCAGAAGCCCAACCTGACCAGCCCCTTCAATTGCACGGGAGGACCGGCGCTGGCCGTGTTGTGCGGCTTCACGAAGGCCGGGCTGCCGCTGTCGATGCAGATCGCTGGCCGGCCCTTCGACGACGCCCGTGTGCTGCGCGCGGGCCATGCCTACGAGCAGGCCACCGGGTTTTGGAAGACGCGGCCCAAGCTCAAAGCCGGCGATCCGCCGGGCGCGATCAATCCGAAGCCATGGAAACCCGACACCTCGGCCGTGACCCCGGCGGTCCGTTCGGCGACCGTGGCTGCTGCTGTTCGGGCAGGCTTGAAGCTCGACGAAGAACTCATGGAGGAGCTGGTCGCCGTTGCCCCGTGGGTGCTGGCCAAGGCGCGACGGCTGCGCCGCGATCATCCCCGCGAAGCGGAAGTCAGCTCCGTGTTCGATCCGATCCGGGACGTGGACTAGAGCGGTTTCCATGTGCTCTGAATCGATGTGTCGCAAACTCCCCTCCCCCTTGCGGGGAGGGGTTGGGGGTGGGGGTATCGATTGGAGCGCGGTTTGCGAGGCTTTTCCCAGCATCACCACCCCTAACCCCTCCCCGTCGAGGGGAGGGGAACGTGCCCCGATCCAAGTCATGTGGAATAGGCTGTAGCCTGCAGGTTAGCTGCTCGGCGGTGTTCGATGGCTAGTGGCCGCGCTCGAGCAGGTGGCGCGCGAGGCCGACACCCCGTACGCCGTTGTCTCCGCCAACTCGGAAGTAGGTCACGAACTCGCCATTATGCCAGTCGCATCCGGTGCGATAGTATAGTTGGCAAAGGCACTTTCGCTTGTGGGAGGCGACATGACGAGCACCCTCATCAACCGCCGTTATCTCCTGGCCGCCGGAGGCTCGATTATGGCAACCGGTGTTTCCGGTGTCCTGGTGCCCGCCCGGGCGGCAGGCCTCGCGCCGACGCGCTCGATGTCGGGCGGTGCCAACAACTATCTCAAGGGCGCGCCGATGGTCGAACGGATCGGCCGTGGGGGCTTCTGGATGTCGGGCACTGTGCGCCGAGCCGGCGATGGGGCTCCGCTTGCAGGTCGGCGAATCCAGATCTGGGCGCACACGACCGAAGGCTATGAGGACAATGTGAAGAGCCATGGCGCCACGCTCACGGACGCGAATGGAGTGTTCCGTCTCGAGATGCCGCAGATCGTTCCTGCCTTCGGCCAACCGCATGGTCATCTCGCCTATGACAGTGGCGACTACAAAACCGTGTTTCTTCGCCCCGTGATGCCAAGCGCCAAGGCCACCAGCCTCGAAGCGCATTTCGTCCTTGAGCCCGCCTGACGCCTCTCGTTCAAAGGACATGTGATTGGTCCGGTTCATCCTGATTTGGGCCGCAGTTGCGGTCGCCATTGCCGTGCCGATCGCCGCTGCCGCGATGAGCCCGCAGCTCCAATGGCGCCATCCGGTGTACGTCGCCGCCGGATTTGCCGGGATCATCGCCCTGGGTTTGTTGCTCGTTCAGCCCTTGGCCATCGGCGGCTATCTGCCGGGGCTGTCCGCTCAAAACCATCGGCGCGTGCATCGTTGGATCGGAGGCCTGCTGGTTGCTGCCGTAGCGTTCCACGTCGGCGCGCTGTGGTTCACCAGTCCGCCTGATGTGATCGATGCACTTCTCTTTGCCTCTCCGACCCCGTTTTCGGCCTGGGGCGTGATTGCCATGTGGGCAACCTTTGCAGCGGCACTCTTGGCTGCACTCCGTCGCCGGTTGCGCTTGCGACCGCGGACGTGGCGTATCTGCCATGCCTTCCTCGCGGCGGTCATCGTCGTCGGGACCATCGTCCACGCCTTGCTGATCGAAGGCACGATGGAGACAGTCTCAAGGGCGGCGCTGTGCGCGCTGGTCCTCCTGGCCACCCTGAGAGTCGTCGCCGAGCTTCGGGTCTGGTCGAGCAAGAGGCGGGCCGAGGAATAACTGCGCCGCGCAGAGGGCGTGGATGCCATCGACGATCGTGGAGCCTCGCCCGCCAAGAGAGACATTGACGGCAGTGACCTGCCTCTTCCATGCTGGCACTGTGGACAAAAAAAGAAAATGGGAGGACGTGGCAGCATGCGCAGGCGCACATTCTTGAAGCTCGCTGGTGGTGCGAGCGCCGGTCTTGCAACCTTTCCGGCGGTCGTTGGAGCGCAAGCTCCGTGGCCGAACAAACCGGTCAAGCTCATCGTTCCATTTGGTGCTGGCGGGGGAACCGATAGTCTCGCCCGATACTGGGCGGATCGATTGAGCCAGGCCTTCGGCCAGCCGTTCGTGGTCGAGAACCGAGGTGGCGCCTCGGGACTTATCGGCACCGAAGCCGTGGCGAAATCGGCGCCTGACGGCTACACGCTGCTGCTGTCATCGAACTCGCCGACCGTCAATCTGCCCCTTCTGCGCAAAGTGCCCTACGATCCAGCTTCGCTGCAGCCCATCGTGCGCGTCGGGGACGCCGTGACCGGTTTTTGTGTGCACCCGAGCACCGGCCTGAAGTCGGTCAAAGACCTTGTCGACTATGCGAAGGCCAATCCCGACAAGCTCGCGTGTTGCTCGGCAGGGGTCGCCACCAGCAGCCATATGCGAATGACGATGCTGGCCTATCGGGCCGGCGTGAAGTTCTTGCACGTGCCCTATCGTGGCGGCGCCGACGCCTTGAACGATCTCCTCGCCGGCACGGTGCATTTCATGAACGACCCGACCTGCAATCCGTCGGCCAAGGCGGGCAAGCTCAACATGCTGTGCGTCAATCACAGTAGCCGGAGTCCCGAGTTTCCGGATGCGCCGACCTTGACGGAAGCCGGCTATCCAAACTCCGACGTGCCGTTGTGGTTCTCCATCTGGGCACCCGCTGCGATGCCGCCGGCAATCGCAACAGCCCTGCACGACAAGGTGACGGAATTTTCCAAGGAACCTGGCGTGCCCGCCCGCCTGTTGCTCGCCGGTATGCTCCCGGTGACGTCGACCCAAGCCGAGCTTGCGGCCTTTCTTGACGGGGAAAAGAAGTCCACGAGCGAGCTTATCAAGGCGGCCGACATCAAGATGGAATAGC
Source organism: Hyphomicrobiaceae bacterium (assembly GCA_046154645.1). Classification (GTDB taxonomy): domain Bacteria; phylum Pseudomonadota; class Alphaproteobacteria; order Rhizobiales; family Hyphomicrobiaceae. The sequence goes on along the minus strand of JBJXDZ010000096.1, from coordinate 57,722 downwards.
GGCAGGTCCACGGGCGGCGTCAACGCCATGGCGATGCCAGCCGTAACGCCGCCGCCCGCGCTGCGATGCCACGCGAAACGAGGTCGGCATCACGGCGAGAACGGCATCGCTCGGCACCGGTGCGATGCGCTTCCAGGGCACGCCCGCCGCGAGCCCCTATTCTGCCGCCTCCAGAGCGAAGCGCCGGGTCTCTGTCTGCTGGGCGGGAGTGACCGCGGTAGCAATCTCCTTCTTCACGCGGAACCAGGCGGCGTAGAGCGCGGGCAGGAACACCAGCGTCAGGATGGTGGCGACCAGCAGGCCACCCATCATGCTCACCGCCATCGGTCCCCAGAAGACGCTGCGCGACAGCGGGATCATGGCGAGGATGGCGGCAAGCGCTGTCAGCACCACGGGGCGCGCGCGGCGCACGGTGCTCTCGACGATGGCATCCCAGGCGCTGCGGCCGTCAGCGAGATCGTGGTCGATCTGGTCGACCAGGATGACGGTGTTGCGCATGATCATGCCGGCGAGCGCAATGACACCAAGCAGCGCCACGAACCCGAACGGCTGATTGAAGGCGAGCAGGGCCGCCACCGCGCCGATCACGCCGAGCGGCGCCGTCGAGAACACCAGCGCCAGCTTGGCGAAGCTCTGCAGCTGGATCATCAAGAGCGTCAGCATCACCAGAAACATGGCCGGGAAGATCTTGAACAGGGCGACGTTGGCCTTGGCGCTCTCCTCGATGGCGCCGCCCGTATCGATGCGATAGCCGAGCGGCAGGCGCTCCTTGAGGACCGCGAGGCGCGGCAGGATGGCATTGGTGACGGTCGGCGCCTGCACGCCCGGCGCCACGTCGGAGCGCACGGTCAGCACCAGCTCGCGGTTGCGCCGCCACAGGATCGGCTCCTCGAACCCGGTGCTGATGTGCGCGATCTGCGTCAGCGGCACGGCGCGCCCCGCCCGCGTCAGGATCGTCAGGTCGCCGATGCGGGCGAGGTCAAGGCGCTCCTCGGGCGCCGCACGCACCGTGATCCGGATCAGCTCGGTGCCCTCGCGATACTCCGACACTGCCACGCCCGACAGCAACGTCTGCAACGACTGCGCGATCTCCTGCGTGTTGAGGCCAAGCGCGCGGGCGCGGTCCTGGTCGATGGCGAGCCGGATGTTCTTGACCTGCTCGTTCCATTCGAGCTGCGGGTCGATGGCATTGGGCTCCTGGCGCATGATCGCGCGCACTTCGGTCGCGATTTCGCGCACCTTGGCGGCGTCGGGTCCGACCACGCGGAACTGTACGGGGAAGCCGACCGGCGGCCCGAAGTTCAGCCGGTCGACGCGTACGCGCGCCTCCGGCACCGCACCGTTCGCCACCGCCGCCTCGAGCTTCGCCTTCACCCGCTCGCGCGCCTCCGCGCCCTTGGTCATGATCACGGTCAGCGCGAAACTCGGGTTCGGCAGCACAGGGTTGAGTGCCAGGAAGAAGCGCGGGCTGCCCTGGCCGACATAGGTCGTGAAGGTGGCGACGTCCGCGTCCCCTGCCAACAGCTTTTCGGCCTTGCGGGCTGCGGCCGCCGTGGCCTCGATCGAGGTGCCTTCGGGCATGCGCACTTCGATGAAGAGTTCGGGCCGTGACGAGGTCGGGAAGAACTGCTGCTGAACGAACCCCATGCCAGCGCCGGCAAGCAGAAAGGCTGCGACCGTGGCACAGATCACCCACCAGCGGCGCCTGAGCGACCAGTCCACCACACGCCGCAGCGCGCGATAGAGCCGCGTGTCGTAGAGCGCGTCGGCACTGTGTGCACCATGGCTGCCCTTCACCTCCGGCAGCAGCTTGACACCGAGATAGGGCGTGAACAGCACCGCCACGAACCAGGACACGACGAGGGCGAGCGCCACCACCCAGAAGATGTTGCCGGCATACTCGCCCGCGGTTGATTGCGCGAAGCCGACCGGCAGGAAGCCCGCCGCCGTGACCAGCGTGCCGGTCAGCATCGGGAAGGCCGTCGAATCCCAGGCGAAGGCGGCGGCCTTCAGCCGGTCGAGCCCCTGCTCCATCTTCACCACCATCATCTCGATGGCGATGATGGCGTCGTCGACCAGCAGGCCAAGCGCGATGATGAGCGCACCGAGCGTGATGCGGTCGAGGTTCATGCCGGCCGCCTGCATGACAATGACGACGACGGCGAGCACCAGCGGCACTGAAAGCGCCACCACGATGCCGGTGCGCCAGCCGAGCGAGATGAAGCTGACGATCAGCACGATGGCGAGCGCCTCGGCGAACGAGGTCAGGAATTCGCCGACGGACTCGGCGACGACCCGCGGCTGGTCCGCGATCTGCTCGATCTCGACGCCGAGTGGGATCAACTGGCGGGCCTCGGCCAGCGTGGTGCGCAACCGCTCGCCGAGATCCAGGACGTTGGCGTTCTCGGCCATGGCGACAGCGACGCCGAGCGCCGGCTTGCCGCGGTGCGTGACGAGAAAGGCCGGTGGATCCTCGAAGCCGCGCGTCACGGTTGCGATGTCGCTGAGGCGGAAGGTCTGGCCGCCGGCTTCGATCGGCACGGCGCGCAGGGCATCGAGACCCGAGAATGCGCCGGTGACGCGCACCTCGACGCGGTCCGCCCCGGTGTCGACGGCGCCCGCGGCAACGACCGCGTTCTGGCGGCCGATCGCATCGAAGATCACTTGTGGCGCGATCCCGAGCGTGGCGAGCTTACGATGGCTGATCTCGACGAACACACGCTCGGGAATGTCGCCGACCAGCGCGACCTTGCTCACGTCCTTGACCCGCAGCAGCGCGACCCGCAAGGCCTCCGCGTGGCGCTTCAGGTCGGCACGCGAGGCCTCGGCTGAGGACAGCATGTAGACGGCGGAGTAGACGTCGCCGTATTCGTCGTTGAACAGCGGGCCGATTACGCCCTGCGGCAGCTCGCTGCGGCTGTCGGTCAGCTTCTTGCGCACCTGATACCAGGTGTCGGCGGCCTCGCGCCCCCGCACGCGATCCTTGAGCTGTACCGTCAGCACGGCCGTGCCCGGGCGCGTGTAGGTGCGCACGTAGTCGAGCTGGGGCAGCTCCTGCAGGCGCTTCTCCAGCGGCTCGGCGACGAGGCGTTGCATGTCCTCGGCTGTGCCGCCCGGCCAGGCCACTTGCACCACCATGGTCTTGATGGTGAACGAGGGATCCTCGGCGCGCCCGAGGCTCATGTAGGACCACGCGCCGGCGATCGAGGTGGCGATGATCAGGAACAGCATGAGCGCGGGATGCCGTACGGCCCAGGCCGAGAGATTGAAGCTGCGCATGGTTCGGTGCTCCTTTTCCCGGCTCAACTCAGCGCATCGCAGCGCGCTGTTCGACGACCCGCACCGGGCGCGCCTCGTCCAGCATGTGGACGCCGAGCGTAACGATGCGGTCGCCGGCAGCGAGACCCGACGAGACCAGCGCGTGCTCGCGCGTGAGTGCGGCAACGGTCACGGCACGGCGTTTGACGCGGGTGCCGTTGGCTTCGAGCACCCACACGTGCGCGCCGGCACCGTCGTTGGCGACGGCCGGCAGCGGAACCTGGGCCATGGGCGCGGCTGACCCGGCGGCGATGTGCACGGTGGCCGTGCGGCCAAGCTCGACCGACGTGCCGGAAGGCAACGCGAAGCGGGCACGGTAGGTGCGCGAGGCGCGATCGGCGTCCGGCGACAGTTCGCGGAGCGTGGCGGCCATGCGCCCGCGCTCGCTGCCCCAGAGTTCGACAGCCGCCGTCCCTGTCGTCACGGACTCGGCGAGGTGCTCGGGGATGGCGACCTCGACCTCGAGCGCGTCGAGGCGCGCGAGGCGGACAACCGACTGCCCGACCGGCACCACCTGCCCCGCTTCGACCGGCAGGGCCGACACGACGCCAGCCCTGTCCGTCGTCAGCACCGCATAGGTGAGCTGGTTGCCCGCGATCGCCAGATTGCGCTCGGTGCGCTCGACTCGGCTGCGCGCCTCGTCGGCGGCGGCGACACGCTGATCGAGCACGGCCTGGGAGACGTGCCCCTTGGCGAGCAAGATGCGCGTGCGGCCTTCGGCGGCCACGGCCTGTTCGCGGTTGGACCTGGCTGCCGCCAACTCGGCCTGCTGGGCCTCCACGGCCAGACGCAGGTCGGTCGGATCGAGCCGCGCGATCACCTGACCGGCATCGACTCTTTGCCCGACATCGACGAGGCGCTCGATTACCTTGCCGGCGACGCGGAAGCCCAAGTCGCTCTCGAAGCGCGGGCGCACGATACCGACGTAGCTCGCGCCGGTGGTTGCCGGAGCCAGCGCCACGGTCATCACCTGCACAGGCTGTGGCATGACGGCGATGGGGCGCTGCTCGCCCTTGCAGGCCATCAGAGAAGTTGCTAGCGCAACTGCCAGAGCGGCGGCGCTGCCGCGGCGCAACTTGCGGAGCGTCCTGGCGGGACGATCAGGGTCCTGGGCACGCGCGTTTTGCATGGCGTCAAGCTCCTTGACATGGCCGGGAGAGCACCGGCCGCATTGCAATGTTAGTCATACTAACTTAAGTTAGTGTCGCTAACTTGGCAAGGACTGATTGCGTCGCCGTTGTGGGCGACCAGGAAATCAGTCAGGGTCCACACATGGCCGAGGCCGACACATCCCAGGGCAGCCGCAAGCGGCGCTATCACCACGGCGATCTGCGCGAGGCGCTGATCGAGGCGACGCGTGAGCTGCTGATCGAGAAGGGCGCGGACGGCTTCACGCTGTCAGACGCCTGCCGGCGCGCGGGCGTCAGCACAGCTGCGCCCTACAAGCATTTTCGCGACAAAAGCGAGATCCTCGAGGAGATCGTGGAGGGCGGCTTTGACGACCTGACGAAGCGCTCGATGGAGGCCGTGCAGGCCAACGGGCCCGGCACGCTGGCCGGCATCGTCGCCATGGGGCACGCCTATATCGCCTTTGCCGTCGCCGAGACCGCGGTGTTCCGGCTGATGTTCGGGCAAAGCTCAGCGGTGAAGCGGGCCGAGGACGTCGAGAACAAGGGTCGCGCCTGCTTCGCCGGCGTGATCGCGCAGGTCGAGCTTTATTGCCAGCGCAATGCCGTTCCCGGTGACGCAAAAAAGATCGCGCTCGAGCTGTGGACGTTCGTGCACGGCGCGTCCTGCCTCGTCATCGACAAGGACTACGACAAAGTCGCACCGGGCCTCGACGTGCCAAGCCTAATCACCGAGGTGACGCCAAAACTGTTGGACGTCAGGCCATCCCAATAAAGCGACAGGCCTCCGGCATGGTGGCAGCGTCAGCGCTTGCTATCGGTCAAGGCCAGCGTGGGCGGCACGGTGGATGTCCATCGTGCGACGAGGCCCCTCGGATTGCTTGGCGTGCGCGGCCTTGTACATCCGTCCTTCAACGCGTGTTGCGGAGTCGAGGCGATGGTCCCCCAACTCGATGAGCAAAGCGCGATTGTCGCCTTCCTCGGCGATCAGCACCGGTCGTCTGTGGCGACTACGGGCCGTCGGGAGCCTCCGCGACGCCGATCTGCTCTGCGCCAATCAAATCGAAATTGTGGATGTAGAGATCGTCGTCGCCCAGCAGAATGATGTTGTAATTGGGAACTCCGGCCGCCCACGGCGCATTTGGGTTCTTGAAATCGAGCACCATCTGATGCGAGCAGCCGCGGCCTGCCGTGAACGGCAGCCCTCCCGGGAAGACACCTGTCAGCGGCACGTGAATGTGACCAAGGAAGATATGGCGAACACCGCCGGGATGCGCGCGCAACAGGTCGAGGTAGGGCTGCGGGCTCGCCATGCAGATGTTGTCGAAGTGCGGCGCGCTCACCGGTAGCGGCGGGTGATGCTGGAAAACGACGACGGGCCGGCTCCCGGCTTCCCTGAGCCGCGCCTTCAGCCACGCCAACCGGAGTTCACACATGTGCCCGCCAATGCGGCTTGCCTCGTGCGTGTCCAGAAACAGCAGCCGGCCAATGCGCCCCGGCGCGTCGATGAAAGACTGGACGAAACCGTTTTCGTCGACTGGGTGGCCGCCGAAGGCCGCACGAAATGATGGCCGCTTGTCGTGATTGCCGAGCATCAGCCGGTAGGGAATGCGCAAGTTCGCCAGCAGCGCGGACACGCGGTCATAGGCGTCCGGCTCGCCGTAGTGCGTGAGATCACCTGTAATGGCAACAAGATCGGCGTCCCCGTGCCGCTCATTCACATCGTTGATGACCGTCTGCAACCGCGCTCCGGAATCGACGCCATAGATGCTCTGTCCGAGCGGGCGTACATGTGGATCGGTGATATGAATGATCTTCATGATGTCTGATCCTCGGTAGCGGTAGGCAACCCGGCGCGTGACAGGGGAATGCGGGAAGGGCGGCGTCTGCGCCCTTCCCGCCATCGCTTACTTCGACTTCATCATCTCGCGCGTCGTCTTCACGATCTCGGCGAGACCGGCCTCGGGGGCTGCATCGCCGCGCATAACCTTGCCGATGATGTCGCGCTGGGCGCGCCAGATACGCACAGTGTTGCCATCCGGATAGGCGCCCCATGGACCCGCGCGCTCGACCTGCAGGATGGGTGTGCGGTAGTTCGGGTTCTTGTCATAGAACGGCCCGAGGAACTCCGGTCCCGAGGCACGCAGGTTGGTCGGCAGATAGCCGGTCATCTCGACCACTGTCTTCTGCGCGGCCGGACCCGTCATGAACTTGATGAAGGTCCACACCGCCTGCAACTTGGCGGGATCCTGCGTAAACGTCATCACGGCGTTGCCGCCGGTCGGGATCCGGCCCTTGGCCTGGTCGCCGATCGGAAAGCGCGTGGTGCGCAGATCATACTTGCCGGCGACGAGGCCGGTGATCTGGGTCAGATGGGCCGGCGTCGTGAAGAAGATGCCGATCTTGCCGGCGCCGAACTGCTGGCGGCTCTGCTCCCAGTCGATCAGCTGCATGCCGCCGTCGGTCACCATGCGCCGGAAGATCTGCAGCGCCTTGAGGCCGGACGGGCCGTCGAAAGCGATGTCCTGGCCATCCTCGGTCAGCAGGCGGCCGCCGGCCTGAGTGATCATCGCCTCGAACAACCAGCTGTCGGGCCAGCCGTGCACGTCGTACGCCATGCCATTGATGCCGGCGCCGGGATTGTTGATCTTCGCTGCCAGCGCGATGATCTCTTCGATCGTCTGCGGGAACTTCTCCGGTTCGACGCCGGCTTTCTTCACGAGGTCGGCGTTGAAATAGACGATCGGGTTCGAGGCATTGAAGGGAATGCCGTAGACCTTCTTGTCGACCGTGCCGAGCGCGATCAGGTTGTCCGAGTAGTTGCTCTTGCGGAAGTCGGCGCCCTCTTTGCCCATCAGGTCATCGAGCGCGACCGCTTGCTTGCGCTTGTCGAGGGCGCGCACCAGCTCAGGGAACAAGTGGAAACCCGAATAGAACACGTCCGGCAATTGATTGGTCAGCGCGCTGCGCAGGATGACCTGGTGGCCTTCGTCGTAGCTCGGCGACGGCGCGCGGAACTTGATCTTGATGTTGGGGTGCTGCTTCATGAACTCGGCCGCGACCGGCTCATGGAAGCGGGCGAAGCTTGGAAAGCAGTAGAGGACGTCGAGCGTCGTCTCGGACGTCTGCGCGGTCGCCGCGACCGGGAGAGCGACCGTGAGTGCGGTTGTCGTTGTGGCGATGCCGGTGAGAACGTCTCGTCTGGTCGTCATTCGCTGTCTCCTTCGTTGCTTCTGCGAAATCGCTGTGCGTGCCGCCCGGCCTTCACTTGATGCCGGTCATGGTGATGCCCTGCACGAAACTGCGGCGCGCGATCAGGAAGAGGATGACCAACGGCATGGTGATGATGGCGGCTCCAGCCATCAGGCTGCCGTAGTTGGTGCCGAGCTCGGAGCCGGCAAAAAACAGCATGCCGAGTGGTGGCGGCGCGAACTCGAGGCGCTGAATGACGATCATCGGCCAATAGAGATCGTTCCAGTGGGCGACGATCGAGAAGATCGAGAAGGCCGTGATCGCGGGCCATGCGCTCGGCACCACGATCCGCCACAGGATCTCCATCTCGCCCATGCCGTCGACGCGCGCCGCCTGCAGCACCTCATCGGGAAACGTCTTGAAGACCTGGCGGAACAGGAATGTCGCGAACACGGACAGGAAGAACGGCAACATCATCGCGAAGTAGCTGTCGAGCAGGTTGGCTTTTGCCAGCGCCAGGTAGATCGGCAGCGCCGGCACCTGGATCGGAACGCACAGGCCGGCGACGACGAGTGCAAAGATCAGCGAGCGCCCCGGAAATGGCAGCTTGGCGAGGGCATAGGCGGCCGGAATGGCGACCAGCAATTGCACCACGAGAATGCCGGCGCACACGATCATCCCGTTCAGCATGAAAGCCAGCAGTGGTGCCGTTTTCAGCGCTTGCGAGAAATTCTCGACCGCATGGAACGAGCGCGGCCACGGATTGAGGGAACCGGAGAGGATTTCATCGGGCGCACGGATTGCCGTGAGCAGCATCCAGAGGAACGGCAACAGCACGACAATGGCGCCGGCGATCAGCACGGTGTGGGCCGCGAGGAGGCCTGCCGCACCGCCGGCCCTGTGCCACACCGATGCTTGCGACGGGCGCAACGTTTGGTTTCGCGCTCTCGTCATGCGTAGTGCACCCGTCGATCAAGTTGGAACGCCTGCACGACCGAGAACGCCAGCATGAACAGCAGGAACACCACGGTCAGCGCCGCGGCATAGCCGATCTTGAAGTACTGGAAGCCTTCGAGATAAATCGCGTACAGCAACACCTCGGAGCCGTCCTTGCCCTGCGTCAGCGCCGCCACCGTATCGAACACCTTGAAGGCGGTGATGGATGTGGTGACGGCGACGAACATGGTCGTTGGCGCCAGCTGCGGCCACGTAACGGTGAGAAACCGGTCGATCGGCCCGCCTGCCCCATCGACCGCCGCCGCGTCGTAGAGATCGCGCGGGATCGCCGACAGCCCGGCCAGGAACAGCACCATGTTGAAGCCGACCACCTGCCACAAACCGATCACAGCCAGCGTCGGAATGAGCAGCGACGGGTTCGAGATGAAGGCCTGCTCCTGAAAGCCGAGCATCTTCATGACCGCATTCACTGGTCCGAGCCGCGGATGCAGGATGAACTGCCAGACCACCGCCATGGCGATCAGCGTCGTCGTTACTGGGAGGAAATAGATCACTTCGTAAATGCCGCGGGACCGCCTGCGGCCATGCACCAGGATGGCGATCAGGAGGCCGAGAATGACGCCGCCCGGCAGCACGATGCCGGCATGGAGCAGCGTATTGACGATCGAACGTCGGAAGACCGGATCGGCGAGCGCGCGCTCATAATTGCTGAATTGCACCCATTTCATCGAGACCGCGCCGATTTCGTAGTCGGTGAAGCTCAGCACGATCAGGCAGAGCAGCGGCGCGATGATCAAGGCCAGCAGCAAGACCACGGCCGGCAGCGCAAACAGGCCGCCGATCCAGGCCTGGCGAAGAACGCGCCAACGCGCGGTGCGCGCAGGCGGTGCGTCTACCGATATGGAACGAGAGGCGCTCATGACATGGCCGACACTGGCGCCACGGTGCCCCGGCCCTGCACCATTGGCATGTCGCCGGCTACCCGGTGCGCGTCGAAGCGCTGCCCAGCCTCATCGAACACGTGGGTCCGCTCCGGATCGATGACAGCGGCAACGCTGGCCCCGACCGCCAGATCGACGGTTGCGCCACCCGAGCCCGAGACCCTCACGATCAGAGTGCCTGTCGCAGGTGCGACCAGATCCGCGAACACCAGTCGCTCGGCGCCGTGATGCTCCACGCGTCGCACGCGTGCCGGCAGACCGCCGCCACTACCGGCCGCAGCGATCCGCACCGCCTCCGGACGAATGCCAAGCGAGACGGCCGCCCCTGACCTGAGATTGCAGGTCATCGGCAATGGGCGGCCGAACAGTATGATCTGGCCGCCTGCAACGACACTCGCCGGCAGAACGTTGATCGTCGGCGAACCGATGAAGCGCGCTACGGTCAACGATGCGGGCTTGTCGTAGAGTTCCCGCGGCGGTCCGACCTGGATCAGCCGGCCTTGATCCAGCATGGCAACCCGGTTCGACATGGTCATGGCCTCGACCTGGTCGTGGGTGACATAGACGAATGTCGCGCCCAATCGGGCGTGCAAGTCAGCGAGCTCGTCACGCATGTGAACGCGCAATTGCGCGTCGAGATTGGACAGTGGCTCGTCCATCAGGAACACGGACGGTTGGCGCACCATCGCCCGCGCCAGCGCGACGCGTTGGCGTTGTCCGCCCGAAAGTTGTCCGGGCTTGCGCGCGAGCAGCGGCTCGATCTGCAGCTGCGATGCCACGGCCCGCACGTCGGTACCGATCTCGCGCGCCACTTTGGTACGTCGCGGCGAAAGATATTTCACCACAGGCAGGCGCTCGAGCAGCGACAGGCGGCTCACCGTCAAGGGCAGGGCAATGTTGTCGTACGCGCTCATGTGCGGATACAGCGCGTAGCTCTGGAACACCATCGCGATGTTGCGTGCGCGTGGACTGAGGTGATCAACCGTTTCACCGCCAATCCCGACCTGCCCGCCGTCCTGGAATTCCAACCCGGCGATGATCCGAAGCAGCGTCGACTTTCCACAACCTGACGGGCCGACCAGCGAGATGAACTCACCAGGCTCCACACTGAGCCACACATCGTCGAGGACCCGGACCTGGCCAAACGACTTCGATATTCCGCGAAGCTCCAGCGCAGTTCCCATCACCAACACGTTCCCCAAGGCTGCCAGCCACTCTCGCCCCCGGCCTAGATCAGGGAAATATCAACCTTGTGACAGCGACGGCGCCGCTGAGCAGTAAGTCACGGCTGGTCGCGCGGCGCGCCGTATTGCGCACGTTCATGCGCGTTTGATGAGGCCCTCAGGTGATGCCGCATAGCCAGTCAGCGTCCGTTCGGCATAGCGCATGCGCCACGACAGCATGTCTTGCGCGTAACGCAGCATGACCGGTGCATCCTCGGTGCTCTGCGCGCGGTTCTGGAATTGTCCGGGATCGCGCGCGAGGTCGAAGTAAAGCGGCGGCAGCTTGGTGAAATGCACGTACTTGCCGGCTGCATCCTCGATGACGGCCAGGCTGGCTTCGTCGAGTGTTACGCCAAGCTGCTGCTCCGGCGTCGAGTAGTAGATATTGCGGAAGTCATACTCGTAGTGCACCTGCCGCCGCCACCCGTCGGGAGCGGCACCCTCGCGCACGAAGCCGAGCAGCGAATGACCATCCACCGTACGTGGCGGCGCGAGCCCGAGCCAGTTCAGAATTGTCGGCATCACGTCGATCGACTCGGTGAATGCGTCGACCGTCGTGCCGCGCGTCCGGTTGGCACTGGCATCCGGATCGCGCACAATCAGCGGGATGTGAAAGGATTGATCGAAATAGCCGGTCTTGCCGAGCAGGTAGTGGTCGCCCAGCATCTCGCCGTGATCGCTGGTGAGGATGATCAGCGTGTCGTCCCATTGGCCGCTGTCGCGAAGATACTGCAGCACCCGGCCGATGTGGTGATCGCATTCCGAGATCAACCCGTAGTACGTGGCGCGCATCTGGCGCACCTCGCTCTCGCTCATCTCGCGGGCAAGTCCGCGCCCGTTCTCGAAGAACTTCTTTCGCTCGGTGTATCCGAGATAATAATCGAGCAGCGGGTGCTGGCCGGCTTCCTCCTGCCAGTGCCGGGCGCGGACGGGAGACGGCGCATCGTCGGGCGCGTACATGTCGTGATAGGGCGCCGAAGCAGCAAACGGGGGGTGTGGCCGGTAGTAGCCAAGATGCAGGAACCACGGGCGCTTCTCGGCGCCGAGCAGGTAGATCAGCGCTCGCTGCGTGAACCACGCCGTGTCGGAGAGATGAGCTGGAATCCGCGCCGGCTTGCGGGTGGCACCGAGTTCGTCGTCCTTGACGCCTTCGGGAAGCCAGATGTCCGTGCGTGTCTCCGGCAACTTGTAGCCCTGGCTTGCGACCCAGGCGAAGTAGGCTTCCATGCGCGGCTCGAACGTTCCGACCGAGCGCCAACCGTGCATCAGGTCTCCGAGCACGGTGAACGCGGGGTCCATCGCTGGCCATTCGCGGGGATCCGGCGTCGTGGTCGTGTAGCCGACGATGGCTGGATCCCATCCACCTTTGCGTACCTCCATGGCGAGGTTTGTATGCCGCGCGTCGAGCGGAATGGTGTTCTGGACGGCGCGATGGTTCATCGCATAGAGCCCGGTCAGCAGCGAGGCGCGGGCAGGTCCGCACGGCGACGTGACCGTGTAGTGCTTGCGGAACGTGACACTTTCCCCGATCAGCGCGTCGATGTTGGGCGTCTTCACGGTCGGATGGCCACAGACGCGAAGCGTATCGCCGCGCCATTGGTCCACGACGATGAGCAGAACGTTCTTGCGCTTCGGGTCGGCGAGTGTCGGCATGTGATCCTCATGAAAGCGTGTGGGCCGCGCGGTGTCAGTCGCCGTGGAGCCCGCGATCGATGATCAGGCGCCCGCCGCTGCCGCGCGCCACCGTGACGCTATGCTGGAAGTCGGCGTGCCTACTCGTCAGCGTATGCAGCGTGGTCTCCTGCGCCGGCGCCTGAAGTGGCGCGCCGCACATGGTGGGGGCCACGGGCACGCCGAGAAGACCCAGGATGGTCGGCGCGATATCGATGATCCCGGCCGCCCGCTGATCGACGTGACCGGCAGCAACTCCGGGCGCCGCCAGCATCAAGGTGGTATTGAGCTCGTGCCGGTTGAGGCCGCCATGCATCCCGCCGCCGACAGGAATGCCGCCACCCGAGATACGGCACAAGCCAGGATAGCCAAAGGGATCGGCTGCATCGCTCGAGCGCAGGACATAGACCAGGTCCGGCTGTCGTTCGTGATCGAGCCCAACCAGGGCGTGCGACAGACTGCCGGGCGCTGCGCCGTCGACGTCGTTGCGCCCCGGCGAAAAAAGCGCGCCGATGAAGGGCTGCTCGGTCAACCAGCGCGCGATGGCATCGCGGCGTTGCGCGCCGCCCTCCAGCACCCGGATCTCGCCCATGTTGCCACCGGTATAGGTGACGACAGCGCCGTCGAGGTGGCGCTTGCCGGAGCGCACCGTCGCATGTCCCGCCGCCGTGAGCAGCTCAGCCAGCGGGATCTCCTCTTCTGTGCTGATCTGGCCGTGATCGGAGGCCGCAAGCACCGCGATACGCTCGGCGTTGGGTTGGCGATCGACCCAGGCCAGAATGCGGCCGAGAGCAGCATCCACGTGCTTGAGGACATCCGTGGTGTCGACGGAGCCGAGCATCTTGTAGTGGTAGGAGGTGTCGGGCTCGTTGTACCAGATCAGCGCCACCTCGTTGCCCGCGTCAGGCAGCACGTGTTCCACCATGACATCGGTGGCGTAATCCACCTCGGCAAAGCGCGGCAGCGTCCGCGGCGGCAACGGCCCGAAACGCGCTGTCACTTCGGCGATCGCCGCAGGCGTCTCGGTCGCTTCCTCGCCGAACACGGTGAAGGTCCAATGCCGGTTGGCCTGCGCCCTGGGATTGATCAGATACGTTGACCCGATGGAGCCCGTATGGACGACGGCAAGGCGTTTGCCGGCGCGCGCCAATTCGTCGGCAAAGGTCGGCGCCGTGAGAAAATGGCCCCCGGTCGCTGCTTCCGCGCGCTTCACATCGGCAATGTTGGACACATCGAGCACATGCTCGGGAATGGCCTTCGGAAAGTAGAAGGCATTGCCGACAATGCCGTGCGTGCGCGGCATGGCGCCGGTTGCGATCGAGGCTGTGGCAACGCGGGTCATCGACGGGAACACCGAGCGCGCTTCGCGAAACCATGTGCCGCGACGCGCCAGACGCACCAGATTCGGCGTCGTCGCCGCCTGGATCATATCCGGGCGCAGGCCGTCAAAGACGCAGACGATGACACGATCGCAAATGGACATAGTGCAGGCCTCCCTTCAGCGCAGCGTCGGATCGAGACGATCGCGAAGCCAGTCGCCGAGTATTGATATGGATAGGGTCGTGAGCACGATGACAAAGGCCGGCGCCAGCAGGATCCAGGGTGCGGTCTGCATGTATTCGCGGCCATAGCCCACCATGTTGCCGAGCGACGTGAGCGGCGGCTGCACGCCGAGGCCGAGGAATGATAACCCAGACTCGAGCAGGATCACTTCGGGAAAGCTCAGCGTCATGGCAACGATCAGCGTCGCGGCGATGTTGGGTAGGATGTGCCGGGTGTAGGTCCGCCACGGACTGGCGCCGAGATTGCGCACCGCCTCTGCATACCCCTGCTCGTTGGCGGCGATCGACAGGCCACGCGAGATGCGGGCAATACGCTCCCAGCCGTGGAATCCCATCAGCAACACGAACAGCGTCAGGGACGTGCCGAAGAAGGCCAGCACAGCCAGTGCAATGATCAGAAACGGCATCGACGCCTGCAGATCGATCGCGGCAAGAATGATCTGTTCGATCCAGCCGCGAAAATGCGCCGCCAGAAAACCGAGCGTGACACCGATCGTTGCGGCAATCAGTGTCGACAGGAACGCGATGGCCAGCGAGACGCGAACCGATTCGATGAGGCGTGACAGCACATCGCGGCCCAGCTCGTCCGATCCCAGCAGATGCCGCGAAGTCCCGCCGAGGAAGACCGGCGGACTGAGACGGCCGCGCAAATCCATGGCCTTGAAGTCATAGGGACGCAGGAGATCGGCAAGGAGCGCCACGGCGATCATAGCTAGCAACCAACCCATGGCGAACACCACCATGGGTGGAAACGTCGCGAACACTGGCCGAGCCCGTGCCTGAGACGGCGGCGCGGGCGCGTCTGACCTGCTGATTGCGCGAGTGTCGATGTCGTTCATCGCGTCCCGCCTGTTACGATTCGTTGCTGCCGGTGCCCGTGCGCAACCGCGGATCGATCAGGCCGTAAGTCAGATCGATGAGAAGGTTGGCCGTCACCATGCAGGCCGCGACCAGCAGCAGGATGGCCTGCACGATCATCAGATCGCGATTGGCAACGGCGGAAATCAGCAGCCGGCCGACGCCAGGCCACGCGAACACACTCTCGACCACGACGGCACCCGCAATGAGCGAGCCGAGCATGAAGCCGATGACGGTAACGGTCGGGATGGCCGCGTTGGGGAGCGCATGGCGACGAACGACGGTGCGCCAAAGGAGGCCTTTGGCGCGGCCGGTGCGAACGTAGGGCTGGCCCAGGACGTCGAGCATGGCAGAGCGCGTATAGCGGGCGATTATCGCGGCCCCCGCCGTACCAAGCGTGATGACGGGCAGAATGGCATGTCGCCACGTCTCGTAGCCGCCTGATGGGAGCCAGCCGAGATTGACCGCGAAGACAAGCACCAGCAGGAGCGCCAGCACGAAGCTCGGCACCGTACATCCGGCGACCGAGAACATCATCACCAGCCGGTCGGCAAACGAATTGCGGTGCAACGCCGCGTAGATGCCCGCAGGCACGCCGATGGCGATCTTCAAGGCGAACGCCGGCAAAGTGAGGGCGAGGGTCATCGGGATGCGCTCGACGACGACAGCCCAGGCATCGCGGCCGTCGCGCAGCGATTTCCCCATGTTGCCCTCGACAAGGTTCTTCAGATAGCCGAGGTACTGCTGCCAGACCGGAGCATCCAACCCATACTGTTTCCGGAAAGCCTCGATTGCCTCCGGTGGGGCGTCAACCGACATGATGAGTAATGCCGGATCGCCAGTGCTGGCCAGGATCGTGAACGAAAACGTCAGCACCAGCAGGATGGTCAGAGCCGCCCGTCCCAGTCGCGAGAGCATATAGCTGGCCATGGTTCGTCCCTATGCCGCCCTGGCGATGCTGGTACCGGCATGATGGCAGGCGACGACACGGCCGTTGTCCATCGCTGTCAACGTCGGCGTCTCCGAGCGGCAGCGAGCGCTGGCAATCGGGCAGCGCGGATGAAAACTGCAACCCGACGGCACGTTGACGGGATTGGGCGGATCACCGTCAAGGACGATGCGCCGTTGATGGCGGGCGCGGGGATTGGGCACGGCCGAGACCAGGGCCTGCGTGTAAGGGTGGGCCGGCTGCCGCAATAGCTGATCTGGCTCTCCGCTCTCGACGATGCGGCCCAGATACATCACGGCCACGCGATGACTGACCTGACGCACGACCTTGAGATCGTGGCTGATGAACAGCATGGCGAGGCCGAGTTTTTCCTGCAATTCCACCAGCAGATTGATGACCTGGGCTTGGATCGAGACGTCGAGCGCCGAGATCGGCTCATCGCAAACCAGTAGGCTCGGGTTCAGGATCAGGGCCCGCGCCAGCACGACGCGCTGACGCTGGCCGCCAGACAGTTCATGCGGATAGCGGTCCGCAGCAGTACGCTGCAAGCCGACCGCATCGAGCAGTTCCAGCACGCGCTGATCACGCTCGCCGCCGACGCCGATCCGGAAAATGTCCAGCGGCTCGCGGATCTGGCGGGCAGCCGTCAAGCGCCGATCCAGGGCACCGAGCGGGTCCTGATACACCATCTGCATGCGTTGGCGGAGTGCGCGCCAGGTGGCGTTGCGTCTTGCGTCGATAGGCTGCCCTTCGAACGTCACGCTGCCGCTGCTGGCGGCAATCAAGCCGAGCACGAGTTTGGCCGTGGTCGACTTGCCGCAGCCGGATTCACCGACGAGCCCCAAGGTCTCGCCGCGCGCGATGGTGAAGGAGACGCCGTCGACGGCCTTCAAGTCGGTTTTGGCACCGAAGTAACCGCCACCTTGCCGGACCCGGTAGGTGCGCTTGAGATCCTTGACGGTGAGCAGCGGCGACGTCATGCGGCTGTGTCCACCGGAATAGGCTGGGTGGCCGGAACGCCAATGCGCAGGCAGGCGGCATGATGGCCGATGCCGACAGCGCGCATGGCGGGAACCGCGGCCGTGCAAGCCGTCGTGGCATGACCGCATCGTGGCCCGAACGCACACCCTGGCGGCAGGGCAGCGGGCTCCGGCACCTGGCCCGGAATTGCCGTGAGTTTTCTGCGCGGTCCCTCGATATCGGGCAGCGCGTGCAGCAGCCCTTGCGTATAGGGGTGCACCGGCCGATCGAACAGCTGGTCCATCGGCGCCGTTTCCACCGCCCGACCGGCATACATCACCGTAACGCGATCGGCGAGTTCGGCAACGACGCCGAGATCGTGGCTGATGATCACCAGCGCCATGCCGGTTTCGCGCCGCATGTCCTTGAGCAGTTCGAGGATCTGGGCCTGGATCGTCACGTCGAGTGCTGTCGTCGGCTCATCCGCGATGAGGAGATCGGGCTCTCCGGCCAGCGCCATGGCAATCATCACCCGCTGGTTCATCCCGCCGGACAGCTCGTGCGGATATTCGTCAAGACGTTGCGTGGGATTGGCGATCTGCACACGTTCGAGCAGGCGGCGCGCCTCGGCGCGTGCGGCCGCCGCTCCCATGCCGCGATGGCGCATCACGCTTTCCGCGATCTGCTGGCCGACGCGTCGCACCGGGTTCAGCGACGACGTCGGGTCCTGGAAGATCATGGCGATACGCTTGCCCCGCACGCCTGCGAGCGATGTCTCGTCAAGCCCGAGGATGTCCCGCTCCTCAAACCGCACACGCCCTCTGACGGCAGCCCGTGGACCGAGCAGACCAAGCGCTGCCAGCCAGGTGATGCTCTTGCCCGAGCCCGACTCGCCGACAATGCCGACGGCCTCGCCGCGACCGATGGTGAGATCGAAGCCGTGCAGCGCGCGCGTCGGCCCGCTGCCGGTATCGAAATCGATGGCGAGGCCCTCGATGGTGAGCATGGGAGCTTGCATCGGCGATCACTTCACCAGCTTGAAATTGCCGGCCCGAAAATCCATCGCTTGTGTAGGCGAATACTTCCACTCGATGTCCCGGCGTTTGCCGGTGAAGATGACCGAGCGGTGGAGCACCGTGTAGCCCGGGTCCTCGCGCTCGATGATTTCCAGCATGCGGCGAAAGAGGGCCGGCCGCTTGCTCATGTCGGTCGAGGCCTCGAGCTGGTCACAGAGCTTGTTGAACTCCTCGTTTGCCCATTCGCCCACCTGCTGCTGCTGACCGCGCGGGCAGTGCTGGTTGACGATCGATGCCACGGGATCGTTGTAGGGCGCGGAATTGGACCAGTCGCGTACGCCGCGCGGCGTATCCTTGTTGAAGATCTGCTGCCAGTTCTCCTTCATCTGGATTTCGACATTGAGACCGACGCTGCGCCACATCTCGACAATCACCTGCGCGTTGGCGACCTGGTTGGTGTAGTAGTTGTTGAGCACGCGCAACGGAATCGGCTCGCCCTTGTAGCCAGCCTCGGCGAGCAGTTTCTTGGCGAGAGCCGGGTCGAACGCGGGAACCGTCCAATCCTTCTGGAACATCGGGCCATAGTATTCCCACTGCAGGCCGGCCGGGACCGACGTGCGATTGTCCCAAAGCGCCTCGGTAATGGTCTTGCGGTCGATCGCATGCGTCATGGCACGGCGGATGCGGGGATCCTTGAGCACCGGATGGTTCTTGTCGAACGTCAGCAGCCGATGATTCAGGATCGGCCCACCGACAACCTCGAACTTCGGGTTGGCGGTGATGGTCTTGATCTGATCGGGCGGTACATCGGTGATGAAGTCGTAGGTACCGGACAACAGACCGTTGATGCGCGTCGAGACCTCGGTGACGACCACGAAGCGAAGCTCACGGATCGGCGGCCGCCCACCCCAATAGGCGTCGTGCGCCTCGAGTACGAGCACGTTGTCGGGCTTGAACTCCTTGACCTTGTAGGGCCCCGTCGCGACCGGCGCGCGCGCAAAGGCGCTCCAGTCCTTGGCGGCGAGAAAGGCCTTTTTGGAGACGATGTCCTGGCCCGTGCGCGTCAACCGGCCTTCGAGGGTGATATCATCCGTCTTGTTGACGAAGCGTACAGTGTGGCTGTCGACAATCTCGATTTTCTCGAACTGAGGCAGCAAACGGCGGGCGACTGCGTGCACCTCCGGCGGTGCGACGACTGAATTGCCTGAGCTCTGGGTGAACAGAACCTGTCCGGCCAGCGGCTTCTCGCCTTCCTTGGCGACACCCCACATGCGCTCCGGCCCGAACGAGAACGCCACATCCTCCGCCGTCATTTCCTCGCCGTTATGAAACTTGACGCCGCGCCGCAGCTTGAATTCGATGGTCCGCCCATCGATGCGGCTCCAGCTCTCGACGAGGCCGGGCTTCAGCGTCAAGTCACCCTGCTTGTCGACGTCGATCAGGCTCTCGAACAGAGAATCAAAGACGCGCGAGCCCACATTCGACTGCTCGCGCAACGTGTCGAGAACGCCCGAGTTCACGATCTGCTGCACGGCAACCGTGATGACGGGGCGATTATCGGACTGCGCGCGGGCGGGTGATAGTACCGACAGCGCCAACACGGCCATCGAGAGGCCAGTTGTGATCAGCCTTTGCATGACTCACCAATGTTTCGGGGTTTGCGACAGGTTGGAACGCTGGTTGGTTCGCAGCGCGATCACGCGAACTGCAGATTGTCGTTGCGCAGATCCATGAAATAGAAGCTGTAGGGGCGCCACTTGACCTTCTTCTTCACGCCGTAGGTTTCGAAGGGTTGATAGAGGATCGTGCCGGGGCAGCTGTCCTGCCAGGCGTCGTGCATCTGGGCGAACAGCGCCTTTCGCTTGGCCCAATCGGTCTCCCGTTCGAGTGCACGACCGGCACTGTTGAACGCCTCCACCTCCTGGAACTCCTTGGCGGTCTGGAAATATGAGTTGGGGCCCCAGGAGATCCAGAGCGATCCGAGGGGATCAGGCAGGCGCGTCGAGTTCGAGTTGTTGCCGACCTGCTGGCCCTTGTCGCGCATCTGCTGGAAGCTCTCGACCACCTGCAGGCGCGCATCGACGCCTACGGCCTTCCACATCTCGACAACGACCTGTGCGGCGTCGAGGGCATTGGTGTAGTAGTTCGGCATGGTGCGGTAGGTGATCGGCTGGCCCTTGTAGCCAGCGTCTTTGAGGAGTGCCTTGGCCCGCTCCATGTCGAAAGCGAAGTTGCGGCCCTCCAGGAACATCTGCCCGTATTCGGGATAGTTGTGACCCGCGGGGACGACGGCCTTGCCGAGCCACAGCGAGTCGACGAGCTTCTGGCGATCGACGGCGAGAGACAGTGCCTGCCGGACGCGCTTGTCGCTGGTCAACTCGCCGCGCGCGTCGAAGGTCAACAGGTGGCTGTTGGCGAGGACAACGGAGCGGGACTCCACGTCCTTGTAGCCGTCGATGACCTTGAGCTGGTCGGGCGGCACATTGGTGATGAGATCGTATTCACCAGAGACGAGGCCAGCGATACGGGCGGCCAGTTCCGGGACTTCCTTGAACACGACGCCGCGCGCATTGGCCCGACCCATCCAATACTCGTCAAAGGCCGCAAAGGTGATGTGGTCCTTCGCCGACATGCGCACGAAGCGGTAGGGTCCGGTGCCAATCGGGTTCTTGGCAAAACCGTCCATGCCGACGGCCGTATAGTGCCGCTTGTTGACGATCCAGGCGCACCAGGACGCGAGGCGCTGCTCGAGCAGAACGTCAGGCACACGGGTCTTGAAGCGCACGGTGTATTTGTCCACCGCCTCGCAGGCGGCGAGTACGCCGAAGTAAGCCTTGGCTTCAGGAATCTCGGGCTTATCACCCCACATGCGACCTTCACGGAACGTAAAGGCCACATCGTCGGCGGTCATCTCGTCGCCATTATGGAACTTGACGCCCTGCCGCAGCGTCACGATCAGCTCATCGGCAGCTTTGCGTTCCCAGCTCGTCGCCAGATGCGGCTGCAAGGCTGAGCCGCCACCATCGGCCGTGCCGAGGAAATCGCGCCGGACGAGCGTGTCGAACAATGAGTAGGTGACGCGGGTCCCGACATTGGACAATTCGATCGCGGGCTCGAGACCGGTCGGATTGCCGGCCACGGCCACAGTCAGCAGCGGTCGCCGATCGGCTTGCGCGACAGCGTGCGGTGTCGTGACGACGAACGGTGCCGCCAAGCCAGCCCGGACAAGGCTGCGTCGGGTGATCGTCATGTCTCTGGAACTCCGCTTTCGACGCGTATGGGCCCAATTAGTTGCCCTGAATGACACGGGCGTGACGACCTGTTCGCGCACACTTCAACCGTCCGAGGTGGGATCCAGGCGGTCGCGCAACCAGTCGCCAAACAGGCTCATCGAGAGTGTGGTGAAGAAGATGGCGAGGCCCGGGATGACCGCGATCCACGGCGCCTGCAGGAGGTACTGCCGACCGCTGCCGAGCATCTGGCCGAGCGACGTGCCGGGCGGCTGTACGCCAAGTCCCAGGAACGACAGCGTCGTCTCGAGCAGGATGGTCCAAGGAAAATTGATCGTCGCCTGCACGACGAGCGCGGAGGATATGTTCGGCAGAATGTGGACGACATCCGTGCGCCAGCGCGAGGCGCCGAGCGCGGTCATGGCCTGCACATAGCCCTTGCCGTGCTCGGATATGATGAGGCCGCGCACCAGTCGCGTGTAGCGTTCCCAACCTTCGAGGCTGACCAGAAGCACGAAGACCAGCACGCTGTTGCCGACGAAGGCGAGACAGGCAATGGCGACAAAGAAGGCCGGCAGCGCCGCCTGGACGTCGACCAGCATCATGATGCTCTCATCGACCATGCCACGCCGGCGCGCGGCGATATAGCCGAGGCTGGTGCCGACGACAGCGCCAATCAGCGTCCCGGCGATGGCAATGGCGATCGACGTGCGGATGCCATAGATCAGCCGCGTCAGAACATCACGGCCGAGGTTGTCGGTGCCGAGCGCATAGGCCCATTCGCCCCCCATGAATACGGGCGGGCGGAGCCGTTTCGCCAGATTCTGGGTGGTGTAATCGTAGGGCGCGATCCAAGGCGCCAGCAGCGCGATCAAGATCATCAGGAGCAGGAATCCTGCGGCCAGCATCGCAGCCGTGCCGATGCCTGATCGTCGGCGCGTCAGACGCACGTTGGGGATGGCCGGCGCGGGAAAACTCATGACGGCTCCCCTCGCAACGCTTGCGCTCTGGGATCGATGACAGCATGCACGATGTCCATGGCGAGATTGCACACCACGATCGTGAACGCGATCAGCAGGATGCCCGCCTGCACGACCGGCAGGTCGCGCTGTCCCGCAGCCGTGACCAGTACGCGTCCCAGGCCCGGCCAGGCGAAAATCGTCTCGGTGACGACGGCGCCAGTCAGGATGAGACCGATCTCGATGCCGAGAAACATGACGATCGGCACGGCGGCGTTTGGCAATGCGTGCGCAACAATGACGGCCAGCGGCAATGCGCCTTTGGCGCGGGCGGTGCGGATGTAGGGCTGGCCCAGAACCTCGAGCATGGCAGTGCGGGCAAAGCGCGCGATCTTGCCCATCAGCCCGGCGCCGAGCGCCGTGACCGGCATGATGAGATGGGCCCAGGTCTCGGAACCGGCCGAGGGAAGGATGCGCAGATGCAGCGAGAACAGCAGGATCAGTAGAATGGCAAGGAAGAACGTCGGCAGCGAGAACCCCAGCACCGCGAGGCTCATCACGAACCGGTCGACCCAGGTGTTGTGGCGCAGCGCCGCCACGATGCCGAGCGGTAGCCCGAGGGCCACCGCGGCGGCGATCGCCAGACTGCCGAGCAGCAGCGTATTGGGCAGCCGCTCGAGCACCACGTCCAGCGCCGGCCGGCTTTCGGCAAAGGAGATCCCGAAGTGGCCTTGCGCGAGGCCGGCCAGATAGCGCAGATACTGCTCTGCAATGGGTCGGTCAAGACCCCAACGGCGACGATATTCGTCCAACACCGACTGCGGCGTATCGTCGGGCAGCAACATGCTCGCTGGATCGCCGGACAGGCGCAAGACGACATAGACCATCGTCAGACAGATGAGCAGTGTCAGGGCGGCACGCCCGATCTTGGTGACAGCCAGTCGCAGCATGACGCGCCTTTCAGATCAACCGGCGACAGATCCAGATTGAGATCTGCTCGACGACCAGCACCAACAGGAAGATGCAGATGATGATCGTGACCGCCGGGTCGGCGGCGAAACGGTCGCAGGCGACCTCACGTGCGGCGCGATCCAGACAACGCCGAAATGGCCGACGTTGAGCGACCGGCGCGCTGCATTGTCGAGACCAAACGGCGAAGGTGCAATAAAGGCGACGTGAGCTTCGGGCGCCGTGGCCCGCAAGGCGGGGAAGGTTTGCGAGGCTGCCCACCGTATCGGTCGCGCCCCTGCCGGTGCCGGCTCTGCGGAGAGCAACCTTACGTGCGCGGCAGCGACATCTCGTTTGGCAAAATCCATCGCGTCCGTGCCGTTGGCAGATCCAACACCCCGCTCTGCATGGCGGACCGCATTCCAAGGCTGGTGCGACGACAAGCTCGCTAACAGTTGCACCTGACAGTCTGGTGACAATAGGTTCGATGACGCCGGCGCTGGTAACTGATCAGCAAACCTACCCCAAGCCGGAATCACGAAACCCGAGGGAGGGGACGTTCCGGACGGTGTTCCATGGGTGCGGATATCGCGCGAGCGGACGGCTAGACTGCATGTGCCTTCTTCGCAAGAGGCCACTCATCCTTGATGTGCATTCGAGGGTTGCCCGGATGGGTCGGGCAGAGCCAGACGCAAAGAGGGCCAGTCGCCTCATGTGATGGAGGACATACGGTCTACCTCACATGGCCGACATGGCGGTGAACGAACTCCCGAATCTCGCTGGCAAAACGCGACCAGCCTGGATCCGAGGCTTGAATGATATGGTTGCGGCCCTCAAGAACGACGAAGTGCGCGCCCTTGATCCCTGATGCAATCTCCTTGCTGGCGCTCATCGGCACAACGGCGTCATCTTTGGTGTGCATCACCAGCGTCGGCATCCTGATGGACGGCAAGAGATTTCTGACATCGATCTCAGCGAATGTATCCATCAGGCGGAAGGCGTTGTCCGGAGTGACCGTTTCCCGCTGCAATTTCATGAATTCGGCGTGCTGCTCGCGCGTTCCATCGGGATAGAAGAGCGCCGCATAGGCTTGCCGCCCGGTTGGATTATCGTCGCCCCAGCAGAGGCGCGCCAAATGCAGCAGGGCCTCCCGCTTGTCTCGATGCTTGGTATCCGCGGAGCGGCGCCATCCGGCTGCGTAGCCACCATAAAGAACCAATCCCGCCACGCGTTCCGGATGTCGATGGGCGTATGCGATTGATACCGGTGCTCCCTGGGAACAGCCGAGCAGAACGAACCGCTTCAGCGCCAGTTCATCGACCACCGCTTCGAGATCTGCGACCATCTTCTCGAAGGAAAAATCTTCGATCGACCAATCCGACAGACCGTTGCCGCGCTCATCGTACCGGATGTAGCGGCAGTACTTGGTGAATGATCTGATCCAGTCCCGGAAGAGAATGCCTTCCGAGTCATACTGGATGTGGGTCATGAAGCTCGCAGCCTTGACGAGCGGCATTCCTTGCCCCGACTCACCATAGGCCACGTTGATCCCATCGCGCGTCCGGCAATAGCGAACCTCGACGGTGCCGAGGTGGTCGACCGTTTCCGGCTCGGCATGGTCCGACGAAGATACGGATTGCGGGTCGATCTCGAAGCGAAACCCGCGACCGTGCACCGTCTTGATGAACCTCTGGATGGTGCCGTCGTCACCGAGCGCGCGGCGCGCCGCGTTGATCCGCGTCGAGATGGCCGAATCCGAGATGGCTCTGCCCTGCCAGACCCCGTCGACGATGTCCTCTTTCGAGAGGACCCGACCAGGGCGCGACGCCAGGAAAACGATCAGGTCGAAGACCTGCGGCTCGACTTTCACCGGCCGTCCGTTCCTGCGCAGTTCGGCCCCATCCAGGTCGATGACGAACTCCGCAAATTTCATGACTTTTCCCTCCGTCGCACGGGCTCCTCAGTCTCTGCAGGAATGCACTCGAATATAGATCAGAATAAAGAGAATCTGGACGAATTCTGAAGGCCATCTTCAAGCCTAGGGCACGTCGCTGCGCCAGTATCGGGGCACGCCAACGCAATGCGAGGTCCCCATGCTATCCGACGCCATCCTAAACCTGAAGCAGGCTCTTCGCGGCACGGTTATCACGCGCGACCATGTCCGTTACAATGAAGCCCGCGCCCTCTACAACGGCATGATCGACAAGCGGCCCTTGCTCATCGCACGATGCAGCGACGTTACCGATGTCATGGCCGCCGTCAACTTCGGGCGCGACAACGGGTTGCGCATCGCCATTCGCGGGGGTGGGCACAACGGCCCCGGGCTCGGCAGCGTGACCGACGGCCTGGTGATTGATATGTCTGCGATCAATGGCGTTCGCGTCGATCCGGGTGCCCGAACCGCGTGGGTCGGCGCCGGCTGCACGCAAGGCGATGTCGATCACGCGACGCACGCGTTCGGCCTTGCCGTGCCGGCAGGTATCATCTCCACCACGGGCATCGCCGGTCTCACGTTGAGCGGCGGTCATGGCTACCTGTCGCGCAAGCACGGATTGACGATCGACAATCTGCTCGAGGCTGACGTGGTGCTCGCCGACGGCAGATCCGTCACGGCCAGCAAGGACAGCAACGCTGACCTCCTGTGGGCGCTTCGTGGCGGCGGTGGCAATTTCGGGGTCGTCACCAGCTTCAAGTTCCAGCTCCACCCGGTAGGCTCGGTGTTCGCCGGCCCTATCGCCTTCGATCAAGCACACGCACGCACGATCATGCAGCGCTACCGGGAGTTCCTGCCGACCGCACCGGAGGACCTTTGCGTGTTCCTCGGACTGAAGACCGTGCTCTCGTGCGACCCTTTCCCGAAGCTGCATTGGGGTAAGCGCATCTGCCTGTTGATGTGCTGCTTCAACGGCGCTGAGGTCGAGGGCAAAAAGGCACTGGAGCCGCTGCTGAAGACGCTGCCCGAGCCGTGGTTCAACTGGATGAGCATGATGCCCTATCCTGGCGTGCAGGCCATGTTCGACGGCCTCTATCCCAAGGGCATGCAGTGGTACTGGCGTGGCGATTTCGTGAAGACGCTGCCCGACGCCGCCATCGATGCGCATCTCGCACAGGCGGCCAAGACGCCGTCTGAGTTGTCATTGATGCATCTCTATCCGATCGACGGCGCCGTGCATCGCCTGGGCAAAGACGACACGGCCTGGAACTGCCGTGACGCGACATGGTCGATGGTGATCGCCGGCATCGATCCGGACGCCAAGAAGGCCGGCGCCGTGACGCAGTGGACCAAGGCTTATTGGGACGCGGTGCACCCGTTCGACCTCGGCGGCGCTTATCCGAACTTCATGATGGACGACGAGGGCGAAGCGCGTCTCAAGGCCACCTACGGCGACAACTACGCAAGATTGGCCGCCGTGAAGAAGAAGTACGACCCTACCAACCTGTTCAGGGTCAATCAGAACATCAAGCCGGCGTAAGATCTGGTGCTGACCAGCTGGGAGAATGAACGCATGCGGCGCCGCTTCCGACAGGTGGCGCCGAATGCCGGATGGCATAGGTCTCCGCTCGGACGTCATCACATTGGTGTGCGATCAATAGCGGCACTCTCCGGTCGGCCCGCGGGGCTCCCGCCGTGCAACGCTGCCGCCTCAGCCTACTCCACCGCGCCCCGGGACGCGGACGATTCAAGAGGCCTTGCCGACATCGGTCAGTCAGCACGTGGAGCCGGCCCGTCAGGCACGCTGACCAAGCTCGTCAACCTATGGCCGAACTCCCGCATCGACGAACTGATACCTTATGCCTACATGAAGCGCGCCTGACGCCACCGGATGGTGGGGTGCAAAGCCCGTTTACACTAGAGGGTCGCTCCGAACAGCCTTCCAATGCCGGCTGTTGCTGCCATGGCGAGAGCACCCCAGAATGTGACACGCACTGTCGCCGTCACCAGATCCGCGCCACCGGCTTTGGCACCGACAGCCCCCAGCAAGGCCAGAAAAACCAATGACGCGATGGACACGACTGGGATCAAGAACCTTGACGGGGATACGAGCACCATAAGAAGCGGCATCGAGGCGCCAACCGCGAACATCGCCGCAGAGGTTAGAGCCGCCTGCACCGGCCTCGCCGTTGTCAGGTCGGATATCCCCAGCTCGTCGCGAGCATGCGCGCCCAGGGCATCCTTGGCCATGAGCTGATCTGCGACGCGCCGCGCCAGTTCCGGCTCAACACCCCGCTTAACGTAGATTTGGGCCAACTCCTCGCGCTCAGGCGCAGGGTTATCGGTCAACTCCTTCGTCTCGCGCGCCAAGTCGGCCCGCTCGGCATCCGATTGCGAGCTGACTGACACATACTCTCCAGCCGCCATTGACATGGCACCGGCAACCAAACCTGCGACACCTGTCAGCAGAACATCGCTCGGTCTTGCTGCCGCCGCAGCCACGCCGACAATCAGGCTCGACGTCGAGATGATCCCGTCATTGGCGCCGAGAACGGCCGCGCGGAGCCAACCCACCCGGTCGATGAAGTGTCCTTCGGCATGCGCCCTCAATCTACTCATGGAGCTTCGCTCCTCCGTATTGCGCCTCGAGACCTCGGCAATGGTGCAGTCGCCATCAGTGCTCTCCCAGCAGCTTCTGGTTGGTCATCGACAAAATACGTCCGCATATGTGGCACGAAACGCGCCGTCGGAGCATCCGAAAGTGCAGGTCGCGATGGCGGTCGGCTATCCACGCACGGAATTGGCGATTGAGTAGAATCCGAGGCTGTGCCGTAGCGGAGGTACACGCCTATGTATCGGTATCGAGCAGACGATTCCGCCTCAACTGGAGTAACCCGCATGAAGAAATTCGCACTCATGGCCGCAGCGTTTTCAGCCCTGGCGTTTCCCACACTTGCCTCGGCGATGACCGAAGCAGAATGCACGGCGGCTTGGAATAAGGCCGATGTCAATGCCGACGGCACACTCACAGCTCCGGAAGGCCCGCGCTATTTCGCCATCCTGCGCATCACCGAGAAACGCACCACCGATGCCCCGATCGCGCAGACCGCGTTCCTCGGTTACTGCAAGGCCGGCAACTTCGACGTCGCCAAGCCCGAAGCTGGTGCTCCCCTCCCGGGCGCCAACAGCTTCACCGAGGCACAGGCTAGTGATCGCGCCGTCGCCGCTGGCCTGACAAGCATTTCAGCGCTCAAGAAAGACGACAAGGGCGTCTGGCGCGGCACAGCCGCCGACGGGACCAAGAACGTCTCCGTCGCCATCGACTTCAAGGGCAACGTGGTCAGCAATTGAATTCCGGTCAACCATTGAGGACGAGGTTTCATCATGCAAACTCAAAGCGCCGTCTATGACAGCTATCCCCATGCCGAGCGGGCCGTCAAAGCTCTGGAGGCTGCCGGTGTCCCCTCCAGCGACATCAGTCTGGTCGCCAACAAGCACGTCAGTGAAATCTATGCCGATTTCGATGTGGTCTCACCGACTGCAGCAGGCGCGAGCATCGGTGCAGCCGTTGGTGGCGGCGCCGGGTTGCTCACCGGGCTCGGCCTGCTGGCGATCCCCGGCCTCGGCCCTGTCGTGGCTGCGGGCTGGCTCGCCGCAACTGCACTCGGCACCGTCGCCGGCTCGGCGACAGGTGGCGTCGTCGGGGCTCTGATCGGCGCCGGAACTTCGGAGGATCACGCCCACGTCTACTCCGAGGCTGTCCGCCGTGGCGGCACGCTCGTGACAGTCCGTCATGCAGAGCCCAATGGCCGGATCGAAGGCATTCTCAATGCCAGCAATCCGATCGACCCCGCCGCCCGGCGCAATGAATATGGGCAGGGCGGCTGGAAGGAGTTCGACCCGAAAGCGCCCGCCTATCAGCCTGATCAGTCCGAGATTGAGCGGATGCGCCGCTCAAGCATTTGATCCGACCTGCTGCAGGACAAACCCACAGGAGATTTGACATGCCCCGCGAAAGCCACACCAAGGCAGCCGAACATCACGAAGATGCCGCCAAGTCGCACCGCGCCGCTGCTGAGCAGCACGGCAAAGACGACCACAAGATGGCGCATGGCCAATCCGAGAAGGCAAACACCGCCTCGGCCAAGGCTCTCGACAGCGCCAAGATGGCACACGGCAAGAGCGCGACCAAGGCCGGCGCGAAGTAAACCCTTAAACAATCACCACGGAGACCCGACATGAACTGGGACACGATCCAGGGCGACTGGAAGCAATTCACGGGCAAGGTGAAGCAGCAGTGGGGCAAGCTGACGGATGATGATCTCACGCAGATCAACGGCCAGCGCGAGCAGCTCGAAGGCAGGCTCCAAGAGCGCTATGGCCACAACAAGGACGCGAGCCGCAAGGCGGTCGACGAATGGCTCGGCGGCGTCAAGTAAGGCGCCGATGAGCTAAACCACGAAGAGCCGACGGTCACCCTCCCGTCGGCTTTTTTGCCTGTTGTGAGCGAACGACAGGTCGCAATCGTGCCTGTCCTGCTGGCGTGATCAGGTGCTGTCACAAACCTGTCGAACATCAGCGCCATGAACTGTCGCGGTACTGTCAACCAGCCATGACTCCGCTGGGTCGGCCCAATGGGGTTTCAACCCCTCCCTCGACAGGCTCGACGATCTCATCCGTCCACACCTTGAAGCTTTCGAGTGTATTCGGACCGAAGGTGGTGGCAATGGCGACGTCCGCTGCATCACGGCCTCGCGCGATCAATACCTTGCCGATGCGCGGCACGTTGTTCCGTGGATCGAACGCATACCATTGGCCACCCAGATAAGCCTCGAACCATGCCGAGAAATCACCGGGAGGAAACGGGGGTGTCATTCCAACATCACCGAGATAGCCGGTGCAGTAGCGCGCCGGGATATTCAACGCCCGGCAAAACGCGATGGCCAGATGGGCGTAGTCGCGACACACGCCCTGCCCCTCGCGATAGGCCTCCGAGGCGGACTTGGTGACACGCGCGTGTTCATATCCAAAGTTGATCCGCTCGTGAACGAAATTGCATATCGCCTGCACACGCGGCCAGCCTGGAGCCACATGCCCGAACTGCGTCCAGGCCAGGTCCAGCAATTGGTCGCTGTCACAGAACCGGCTCGCGAGCAAGAAAACCAGTGTCTCTTCTGGTAGCAATTCGATTGGAACCTGAATGGCGAGCGGCATCACTGGATCGGGAAGACCCGTGTCGCCGACCACGGCATCGGCTGAAATCGACATTCGCCCTGCAGGCGCGACCATCCTGCAGCACCAGTTGCCAAACAGATCGCGATAACCAGATATCGGCACCGGCGGATTGAGGATGATGTGATCTGGCCTCGACAAATTCGACACCCGTGAAGAATGAATGTTGAGAGTCAGAATGACCGGTGTTTTCTGCGGAAATACGTAGCGCAGCTCGTAGCCGACCCGAAGCTTCATGCTTGATCTCCATCAGCGTCGATTCTCCCACCCGTGGGCGCCGCATCAAATCGATTCCGCGGCCAGTGCCAATCGAGCCAGTTCCGGGAGTGACTTCACTCCCGTCTTCTTCATGATCGACGCACGGTGGTTTTCAACAGTGCGCTGGCTGATGCCAAGGTCGGCGGCGATGTTCTTGCTTGGGTGTCCGGCGAGAACGAGCGCCATGATCTGGCGCTCCCGCGACGTCAGTTTTGCGACGTGCTCTGCCGCGCTCGCGCGCCAGCTCGACAGCTTGCTGCCGTCGCGCGATTGCTCCAACGCTCGCTCGATACAGGCCAGCAACGCTTCGCGGCCAACAGGCTTTTCGACAAAATCGAAGGCTCCTGCTTTCATGGCCTGAACCGCCATTGGCACATCGCTATTTCCTGTGATCATGATCGCTGGCAGCATTCGGCCATCGGCCCGGAGACGTTGCAACAGTTCCAACCCGCTCATTCCCGGCAGGTAGGCGTCGATCAAGAGGCAGGAGTCGCCGCCCGGCCGATAGGCAGCAAGAAACGCTTCGCACGTCGTGAAATCCTCCACCGTACGGCCGTCATCTTCCAGTACGGCGCGAACGGACTGCCGCAGCTGGTCGTCGTCGTCGACAACGAAGATGACAGAAGTGCCCTCATGTCGGGCTGGGAAGTCTGAAGCGATGACGCTCGTACTGGCGGCTTGCGTTGGCGAAAGCAGACGCTCGATCGTTTGTGTCATCTCCTTCAACTTCACCGGCTTATTCAAGTGAACGCAACCTTGTCGGGCAATTTCCTTCAGCGTGTCGGTCGAAATGTCGCCGGTCAGAATGATGACTGGCAATTGTCTGTGACACTGCTCGCGTAGTCTCTCAGCCAACTGCAACCCAGTCATATTGCTCGGCAGATTGTAGTCCGCGAGGATGAGATCCGGTTGAAGCGCCTGCTGCTGGATCAGTTCGAGCGCGGCAAGACCATGCGCCGCCGCCGCCGCCCGATATCCCTCGCCTTCGAGAAATTGGACAAGAAGATCGCGCACATCTGGGTCGTCCTCGACCACGAGGATCTGACGTCCTTCTGGGCCCTGACCGGTGCTGCCCACCTGGCCAGAGACGTCTGTGATCGACGTGTTGGCTACATCCGCGAGCTTGACGTCGATGGTAAAGACCGAACTCTTGCCCAGACGGGACCGGGCGGAAACCTCTGCGCCGAATAGCTTCCCCAGCCGGCGCACGATCGAGAGGCCGAGCCCAAGGCCTCGGGCTCGTTCCCGGGCTGCGTTATCGAGTTGATGGTACTCCTCGAAAATCGCCTGCAGCTCGGACTCCGGAATGCCGATCCCAGTATCCCAGATCTCGATATGCAGCCTTCGTCCACGCTGGCGACAACCCACCAGAATCTTGCCATGCTCCGTGTACTTGACTGCATTTGACAGCAGATTGCGAAGCATCTGCTCCAGGAGACGCGGGTCGCCATAAACCAGCGCATGGCACGGCACGATGCGAAGCCCCAACTTCTTCGCTTTGGCATGCAGAGTGAACTCGTCCCTCATCCGGCTGAGCAGGCTATCGATGGAGAAACCCATGGTCTCGGCGCGCACCGTTCCGGCTTCGATCCGATTGATGTCGAGCAGCGCGTCGAGCATGCCGGTCATCGCGCCTAATGTGTCGTCCAGTCTGGCAACCAGCGCCTTTGCCTTATCGCCCACCACGAGCCTTGCCAGGAGGCCTTGCAACAGTGAAAACGTCTGGAGTGGCTGGCGTAGATCGTGACTGGCGGCTGCCAGGAAGCGCGACTTCGCGATCGTGGCTCGCTCGGCATCCTGCTTGGCTGTCTCGAGTGCAGACTTTACGCGTTTGCGCTCTGTCAGATCGGTGAAGGTAATGACCACGCCATCAACGCCACCATCATCAGTGCGATAGGGTAGAATGCGGCGCATAAACCACACGCCCCGCTCGGTTTCGATTTCGCGATCTATCGGTACGCGATCAGCCAGTACAGCGCGGGCGTCGGTGGTTAGGTCGCGATCCGCGGACAGCGACTTCAGATCATCCAGTGGTCGGCCGATATCGCTCGGGATGACGCTGAATTGCACTTTCGTTGCGGGCGTGAAGAAGCGGATGTTGAGATCCACGTCGAGAAATATCGTGGCAACGTCGGTGCTGTAGAGCACGTTCTGCAGGTCGTTGGCGGTCGCGCGTTGGCGTTCGAGCGTTTCCTGGAGCTGACCATTGAGTGCCGTCAGCTCCTCGTTGAGGGATTGCAACTCTTCTTTCGAGGTCAGCAGTTCCTCATTGGTGGATTGGAACTCCTCGTTGATGGACAAGGCCTCCTCGTTAATTGCGCGCTGCTCTTCGTCCGAATACGCGAGATTGCGGATGGCGCCCTGTAGCTCGGTTCGCGTGGCCGCGAGTTCCAGTTCCAGTTCCGCGACACGCGTGACGTCCCCCGCGGCAGTGGGAATGATCGCCCTGTCGGCCAGAACGTGTTCATCGGCAAAGCAGACCAAAAGTAGCGCCTCGCCGTCGCTGACGAGAGGTCGGATGTCGATGTTGAATGATATTTCCTTGCCGTCGCGATGGATTTGGCCGCCAGCGACGACGGTGCGCGAGTTGCCCTGCTCAGCTCGCTCGATTGCCGCCCTGAGTTTGAACCGCAAATCATCAGGTGCCATGGCCATCAGATCATGGGTCGGATGTCCTGGCGCCACGCGCAAGTAGCGCTCGATCGGCCCAAGGGAATAAAGGCACTCGTGCCGATGATTGATCAAGACGACGGCTGGCGCATAGGCTTCGAGCACGTATCGTCGACAAAGCTCAGTCAGTACAGCCTGACGTGAGGGAGCGTGACCTTGCCCCTGACGCACTGGCAGCCGTAGGCCGTCTCCGGGACCGGGCGCAAACACCAGGCCCACAGACCGCGAGCGGGTAATACGCCGATAAACCCGCTCAGATTTCGATACGGCCTCGAAGCGCCCGTCGATGTTACCTATCGTCTCGGAACTGCCGAGCAGAAGTATCCCGCCTTCGCGCAATGCGAAATGGAATAGCGCGATGACTTTCGACTGCGCTTCGGGTCCGAGATAGATGAGAAGGTTCCGGCACGACACGATGTCGAGTCGGGAAAAGGGGGGGTCGGCGAGCACATCCTGCACAGTGAACGTGACCGTCGCGCGCAGTTCTGGTGAAACCCGGTACCCCGTGGCCTCTTTCGTAAAGAACCCGGCGAGCCGCTCCGGCAAAACATCCGCCTCAATCGCATCAGGGTAGGTGCCCTCGCGTGCATTCGCGATCGCATCAGGATCGACATCGGACGCGAACACCTGAAGTTTGAGGTTCCGCTTCGATGCCGCTATCTCCTCACGAAACAGCATCGCGAGTGAGTAGGCTTCCTCACCCGTGCTGCAGCCGGAAACCCAAATGCGGAGCGGTTGATCTGATGACTGGTTACGAACCAGATCCGGCACGATCGTCTTCGCCAGTAGTGTAAAAACCGTCGGATCGCGGAAAAAGCTCGTGACATTAATCAGCAAGTCTTTGGCGAGCAGGTCGAGTTCTCCCGCATCACCATTGAGAACTTCGAGGTATCGCCCGCCGTCAGTGATCGCCATGCCGCGCAGCCCCATACGTCGTTCGATGCGACGCCTCAGTGTCCCTTGCTTGTAGAGCCTGAAATCATGAGCGGTATTGGCGCGCAGAAGTTCCACGATGCGGGGCAGCCAGTCCGGCGATGCCGGTGGCGGTGTTGATGATTCGTGATCCCCAGTCAGAGCAAGGCTCCGATTGTGTCCGATCAGCGCCTCTGGGATTTTCCCGGCGGGCAGGACGAGGTCAACCGCGCCGCTTGCGATAGCACTGAGGGGCATCCCATCGAAGCCGGCTTCATCCGGGTTTTGGGCAATGACGAACCCGCCCTTGTCCTTGATGGAATGTACACCAAGGCTACCGTCGGCTCCCGTTCCCGAGAGGATCACGCATATGGCGCGCCGACCGCATTGATCGGCAAGCGAGTGGAGCAGAAAATCGAATGGCAACCGCGCACCGTGACGCGGCCCTGGCGCCGAAAGATGCAGGACGCCATCGACGGCAGACAGGTAGGTTCCTGGCGGAATGACGTAAAAATGATCCCGCTCGATCGGCATGCCATCGGTGACCTGCCGCACCGTCATGGTGGTGTGGTTGGCCAGGAGGTCGGCCATCAGGCTGTCGTGCGTCGGATCGAGATGCAGGATCAGAATGAAAGCCATGCCGTGGCCAGCCGGAAGCGCTGCCAGCAGTTGTCGGCAGGCGTCGAGACCGCCAGCGGAAGCGCCAACGCCAACGACTGTAAAGTCAAGCGGAAGCGCCGCCGCATCGCCTTGGGAATTGCGAGCGGCGGCGCGCGTCGTTTTCGTGAGCGATCGGTTCGTCACGGCCCGAGGCGGACGACTTGCCGGCATTTGGCTGGTTCTCATAGGGTTACCCCCTGGCAGGAGGCCGGCCGCATAGTAGCATGCTTTTCCCTCGCTCGGCGGGGGACCTGTAAAGGCGCCCCGGTCCACACTCTGTCAACCTGCGCGGGGCGGGCGTCGTGACGTCACCTCAGGTAGGGGCACGTATGGCGCTCGCCGTCATAGCCCGTGTACATGCCCGTATCGGGCTCGAACGAGCGATAGGTCTGGGCACAGCGTCGCCAATCGCTGCTGTGGTCTTGACGATGCTGGGACCGTGCAGTTTCCGAAAGCACGATGCCGCCAACAATGAGACCACCGATGCCGAGAGCAAGGTTTCTACCGCTGTTGCTGCGATAGCGATTGCCCGAGTACCTATTGTAACGACGGCCATCGGATGGACGCCGATACTGCACCTGATCGATGAGGCCATCGCCTTGGCGTGCCAGTTCGAGCCGTCCAACAAGCACGGTCACCGGGGCAGCGCTGGCCAGGGTTGCCGTGCTGATCAGTGTGGTGGCGCAGAGCGCTGCGCACAGCACCGATTTAGAAAGTGAGAGCATGACAAATCTCCTGATTGCGTCTGAAGTTGCGTACTGTCAGAGCGGGTCGCAATTGAGCTGAAGGCTTCCGCGAAGCCCGCAATCCCGCCGTCACGCGATCCGGCGAATGAACCCGATCAAGACCAAGAGGACGACCGCGCCGATAGTGGCAGAGATGATCTGCCCGATGATGTCGCCGCCTGGAAACAGCCCGAGTCGCGGCAGAAGCGCGCCCGCCACCACTGCGCCGACAATGCCCACAACGATGTTGCCGAGAACGCCAAACCCGTAGCCTTTGACAATGACACCGGCCAGGAAGCCGGCGACGGCGCCGATGAGTAAGAGGATCAGTAGTGCGTCGACTTGCATGACAATTCTCCGAAAAGTTTGCGGCTTTGATGCCGGTGTGGACAGTTTCCGCGCGGCCTATGGTCCCGCGCGCCCACACCGACGCCTCGATCGTCGACGTGCAGTGGGACCTCAGGCGGCACTTTACCTTGTCGGTCTGTGCGGCCTGAGCGGCAGATGATCACGATCAGGCGGTGGTCGCCAGGATCGGGAAACACCTATGTTCGCAGGTATGTCCGCAGGCCTGCCTCCGGGTGGGGTGACTGGAATTGAGTATTTTCCGAGGCTGCCCGATAGCCCAGGCAGATGGCTATGTTGCGTATTCGGCCCGCACCGTCGCAGCAAAAACAATGGCCGCAGGAAACCGCTTCACGAGCATCGGCTCGCCTGGCGGTGGCACGAGCCGGATACGAAGGAGACCCCGCTATGCGCTACATCGGATTATGGCTGTTGGGCGTCCCGGTCGCCGGCATCATCGTCATGAAACTACTCGGCATAATTTGATGCGTCGATCGATGGCTCGAACTTGGAGATCCCACTATGCAGCCGACACACAACACCCTGCCCGAGGCAATTCGTCTTCAGTCGATCGAACTGCTCAACAAGCACCTGGCCGCCGCGATCGATCTGCACGCCCAGGCGAAACAAGCTCACTGGAATGTGCGTGGACCGGGCTTCATTGCCATTCATCAGCTCTTCGACAAGGTCTCTGAGGACGTCGCGACCTTCTCCGATATGCTCGCCGAACGCGCCGGCGGTCTCGGCGGCACGGCACACGGAACC
The DNA here is from genome assembly GCA_046154645.1 of Hyphomicrobiaceae bacterium. GTDB lineage: Bacteria > Pseudomonadota > Alphaproteobacteria > Rhizobiales > Hyphomicrobiaceae. The sequence goes on along the minus strand of JBJXDZ010000096.1, from coordinate 21,311 downwards.
ATCCAGGCCGCGGTGGCGCGTTCCTTTCTGATTCCGTATGATCTGGGCATCGCTGACGAGACGAGCCACGTCTTTGCCCTCTCGGCGGCGCTGGCCGCGTTCGGACAGTCGGCGCGGGCTGCGATTGGCCTCGCGACAGCCTTTGGTGACGTCGATACCGCCGACATGTTCACCGAAATCTCCCGCGGTATCGACAAGCAGCTCTGGTTCGTCGAATCACACGCAGCGCCCAAATCGCCGAAACCGAACGTTGTCGAAATGCGGATCTCAGGCTCAGCGGCAGCGGTTCCGAACTCGCACGCGTAAGTTTGACCAAGACAGACACAAGCACTTCACTTGGGCGCCAGAATGCGACCTGCCACGGCACGTGAGCCAGAACTGGGCCCGTTGTGCCGACAATCATCTCCTTAGCCAAGGACCATCCCATGTCACGTCAATATCTCAAGCATGAGCAGACGACCCCGCTCCTTCCTCTAGGAATGCCCGGCGGTGTTGCCCACGCTCTCTTGTCAAGCCGTGTCAAGTGGAGGAAAGCACGATCAGCGTCAATGTCAGTAGTTCCTGCTCTTTCGATGCTCTCTTTGCTTTTCATAGGCGTGGCCGCTGCCCAAATCGCCGAACCAAAGGTCAAGGCACTCGGCCCTGCGGCTGATCCGATGAAGTCGGCGGTGTTGATCGGGCGTGTTTTAGCGAACGGCATGGTCGTTCAGTTGGAACTCGAAGGCTCCGAGCCAATGTGGATGCCAATGGGAACCCCGCCGACCTGGACTGCGCACCAACCAACTGCGGATGAGCGCTACCACGTCGAGCTGAAGTTGACCGACCCGAAGTCGAAGACCCGCATTCCGTTCGTGGTTTCGACGTTCACCGCAGTCAACAAGGACACGGCGAAAACAATGACACTCGTGTTGCCTCCCATGTGGGGAAAATCCGGCCTCCACTATTCGGCCAATAGCGCACTTCTGGGGGACGGTGCCTATTCAGCGACCGTGATCGTTGATGTGCCGACATTTCATCGTGAGCTGAAAGACAAGGCCCTGTGGTCAATGCCGACCAGCGCCAAATTTCATTTCAGGCTCAAGGACGGCAAGGTGACGGAAGTTACTGTGTCCACGCCATGACGTTCACCAATTGCGCGGTTGTCGCCTCTGAGCAAATGACCAATCAATGGAACTGTGGCAAAGGGCATTGGATACAGCCATGAACAAATCCAGCACCACTTCTCACAAAATCTCGCATCGAGCCTTCATTGTCGTCGCTGATGGTGCTGGCGCACGTTTCTTTCGCAATTCTGGCAACGAGAGCCGCATTGCGCTGGTCGCCGATGGCCACCTCGAACCCTCTCATTTGAACAACGACGGTCCAGCGGGGAAAAGCCCGCCAGAGCGGTCGACGCAGGAGAGCAACGAAGCGACTTTTGCCAAACAGTTGGCAAACGATCTCTACCGCCGTGCACACGGTGGCGACTTTCAAGCCCTTGTGCTGATCGCTGATCCTCAGACATTGGGCCAGATCCGATCATCCCTGCACAAGGAGGTGCGCTCCCGGCTGGTGTGCGAACTCGGCAAAACGCTGACGAAGGCGCCCATCGCCGACATCGAAGACGCCTTGCAATAATGCGCTCTGTCGTCTCGCAATGCGAGCCCCCGGTCCAATTATGGGAGCGATCAATGCCAAGCCCCCAGAGAATGTTCGACTTGATTGCGCTGTCGCGGTGGGATGGCGAGGGCGGCGCGGGACCATCGCTGCCGCGCCGAAGCATGACGACGACGCCAAATACGACTGCGGCCGAAGCAACGGCTCAGTGGCATGAAAGCATGTCTGGCGCGTCCCAGACGAAGCCGTGCGTTCGCATGAACAAATTGTCCTTCGCCCCAAAAGAGGGCATTGCACGGGAACGCACAGCCATGCCCCCAATCCGCGTTATGGTAATCGAAGACGATCCGCACATTGGCTTGCTGTTTGGCGAGGTGCTCGAAGGACTGGGCTATGTTGTCTGCGCCATAGAGGCCACAGAAGCCAGCGCAGTCGACGCGGCATTGCGGTTCAAACCGGACTTGATGCTCGTCGACATTCATCTGGGCGTTGGCAGTGGTATTCTGGCCGTAGAAGAAATACTACGCAATGGATTCATCCCGCACGTGTTCTGCGGAGGGGACATTTCTGGCATCCTGACGTCACAACCGACTGCCATCGCACTTCAGAAGCCATTCCGCGTATCAGCACTGGCTCGGTCAATCAAGCTAGCTCTTGGTGGCTCTGCTCAATGCACTTGAGTACCCGCAAGCCGAAATGAGTAGAATCCGATCCTGTTGTCGATCTCTACTCCCCATAGAATACCATTCGCCGGCGTCCGTGATGGAGGATCCTGGTTAGCAACTCACCAAACACTTGGAGTGTCAACATGACGATACCGCGCAATGCCATAATCCTTATCCTGGCTGTCGCTGCCGGGACATTGGGATACCTTTATTATCAGAGCCGCCAGAACGTTGTTGAGATCAAGCTTCCGAGCATAACAATTGAGAAGCGGTAACCGGCAGAACTCAAGATGGGTTGCTGGCCTCGCTTGCCTTTCATCATAATGCGCCCTTGTCGGCGTTACCTTCGGATCGCCGAAAGTAACGACGACACCCAGGGCTCGGGCATCGTCGTTCATTCTGTGCGTGCGCTCACCAAGTATTGTGATGCCAGGCCTTGCGCCCATTGTGATACCATCCAAATCTTTGGCCTTCGCGGTGCCAACCCCACCCTCTACCACTTGGCCTGTCGGGACGGCATACGAGCCGCTTGTCACCCCTCTGATAGGTCCACTTGTTGTCGACCCAGCGGCAATCGCTTCGTGCACTTTCAGCAAGCGACTGACCGGCATTCGTGACGGGCGACTGCATCAATGGGGCAGCTGATGCGGCAGATCCGGCAACACACACTGTTGCACAGAGAAGAATATTCTTCATTTTCATTGTAACGTCCTCTTCGCTGATATTGACTTTGAGTTCAGGCTGGTCCGAACACAGCATGCCCACCTGCATCATCGGCTATCGGTGTGCTCGACCAGAGAGACCAATTAACGCAGTAGGAACGCCAAGTGATAGAATCGGAAAGTACTCAGTAAAGGTCCTCTACAATACCGTCGCCGGCGTCGGGTCGTATCTGACGATGGAATATGCGCGGCGGCAGTTCATTCCAGAGCAGCGACTATTATGTGGTGAGGAACTCAGCCGCGCCATGCAGCGGTTCGACCCGCTCGCAGATGATCTTGAAGCTTGCGAGCAGCGGCACCGCCAGCAGTACGCCCACGATACCCCACAGCCAACCCCAAAGCATGATCGAGATGAAGATGGCGACTGGATTGAGCAGCAGTCCGCGACCAAGGACCATTGGAGTAACGACCTCGGCGGTCAAGCCGACCAGGACGAGCAGAATGGCAGGTGCTGCGAGTGCCATGGGCAGGTCGTCAAAGCTTTGCAAACCAACCATCGCGAGGATCGCCATGCTCGTGATGGCGCCGACATAAGGGACGAAGTTGAGGATGGCGACGACAACGCCCCACAAAAGTGGATTCGGCAAGCCGAGGGTGGCGGTCACGACGACCATTGCGACACCCAACCCGACATTCACCAGTGTGAAGCTCATGAGATAGAACGAAATATCCGCCTGGATCTGGCGCGTGATCTCGACGGCTCGCTTTTTGTCGTGGAACGTCGGGATCACAGTCACAAGCTTGCGCAGAAATACGTCACCGGACGCCAGCAAAAAGAAGAGCAAGATTATGACCGAGAGGCACGCCCCAATGAATTGTGGAGAACCGAGGAGAACCATGTCGGTAAACGCCGGTCGCACAACACGAACGTTTTGGGGGCCGCTCGGTTCAGGGGAGCGAGCCTGCTCTTGCAATTGATCGGCTACCTTCTTGATGTCTTCAAATGGCTTCGCAAACCCTTGCAGTGTTTGCTGTATGCGATGGAGACTCTGAGGTGCTCGCTCGATCCAGGTCTTGGCCGGGGCCGTCAATGCAAGAAAGCCCGCAGCCAGCAGCGCCATCGAAGTCAAGACAGCGATTGCAGCTGCAAGGGAGCGCGGCACATGAATGTTTTCGAGCAGGTGGACCAGCGGTGCAAGCAACATGCTCAGTAGGACTGCGACCGCGATCGGGACCAGCAGGGTGGCGGCAAAGTAGAGCACACAGAAGACCAGCAAGACCGCGATGACGTTGAGTGCCTTTGATGGCATCAGCGCGGGCCTAAGCGGCAATGACGCCGGCACGGCCACGAGCTCAGGTACAGTTTGGGCATTCGGTGGCATGACGGGTACGGCAGTGGTTTCGTTTGACATCGATCTTCATCTCTCGAGCGTCAAATATAGCCAACTTGCGAGATGAATTCCGTCACGCCGTGCGCTCCGGTTTGACAGAGATCAGCTGTTCAATAGCGCGGACTTTGCGCTCGACGAGAACGACATTGGTCAGTTCTATCGCAGCTCCGTGCTCACCCGCCATCGTGGCCTTCAGGTCGCCGGCGCCGAAGCCCAGCATGGCCCGAAAGAAGTCCGAACTGAGCTTCTGAAACCGCAACCCGTTGGTATCGAAACTCTCGGCGCCACCACCGATCAGATGTTCTTCGGTCATCTGTCCTGGCCGGATGTGCCAATACGTCAGCCGATCGAAGATGAAGAACATCAACAGCCAGATAATGAGAAGGCCTGTCGAGAACACGACGTAGAATCCGGTGTTCATGTGCACCGACAAGTAGGGAACCAGTCGCGCGATGTCATCCCACCAGCCGAACCAGGCCAGGAGGACCGCGATGAAGCCGACACTAAGCAAGGCCACTACAGAATTGATGCCGCGCAGCCGCACGTTGGTGAATACGATCAGCAGAAGTAGGATCGCGAGATAAGTCAGGCCGAGTGCAGAACTCGGTTGGGTGCCTGGAGCTGTGGCCAGAAATCTCTCTTGTCCGGCGTTAAGGAGCGCGATGAGGAAGCCAAACGCCCACGCCGGCCACCAATACAGAAGTGTCGAGTGGCCGTAAACTCTGACCTCTTGCACGACCGCCGGATGCGACGTGATATCGCCGACCGCAGGTTTCGTCGTGATGGTCGTCAGTGCTTGTGTCATGCTTGTGCCTCATCAATGACGAAGGGGCCAACACATGGTGAATGAGTTGACCCCGCCGATTACTCATTGTTTCGCCGGTGCGCTCTTCATGTCATCGATCTTCTTGACAGCCTGGTCTTTGAGTTCGACCGCTTTGTCTTTGACGGCATCCATGGTGGTCTTCTCGGTCGCCTTGAAGGCCGGCGCCAACTTTAGTTCGTCCTTGCTGAGTGCGACGACGATGATGCGCGCACCATCCTTGCCGACCTCATACGTGAGGGCGCTGTAGGGAACGCCCACATTCTTTTCGCCCAGGCCGAGGAAGCCGCCGACCCCGAGGACAACCGTGCTGATTCGACCCAAGCGGTCGAACACGAGATCATTGATGTCACCGATCCGATCGCCCAAAGTGTTCTGCACGTAAGCGCCGAGAAACACGCGAGCGAGCCATTCGCTGGCCGGTTGCTCGGTGACGAATTGCACCGCGGCTACGGGCTTGGGCGTTTGCGCGTGGAGCGATAACGGAAGAGCCATCAGCGCCAGAGCGCTGAACACAGTCAGTGTTTTGGAATTCATCGCGTTTTCCTTAAGGTCAGATGTACACTTGGGAGGCCGACACTGGAACCACACGACGCCGATGGCCGATCGACTGGCCGCGTCCAGTGAGATTTCCACGTGCCGTAAATTGCTGGCGAAGCGCATTGACGGTCTTCGGTCAGATCCGCCCCAGCACGACCAGCACGAGCACGACGATCACTACGGTGCCGAGCAGACCGGACGGTGCGTAACCCCATGATCGGCTGTGGGGCCACGACGGGATGGCGCCAACCAGCATGAGGATGAGAAGAACAAGAACAATAGTTCCGAGCGAAATCGACATGGGCCGTGCCTCGGTTGATCGTATTGCGTCACCTTACGATTTCCCGGGAGTGGATTTCGTCAGGTCGAGGATCTTTCGGGCAGCATGATCCTTTAACTCCGCGGCTTTATCGGCCGTCCGGTGTCCGAGGTCAGCCGCCTTGTCTTTTACGGTATCCAGAATGGTCTTTTCGGTTGCATGGAATGCCGGTGCTTGCATGAGCGCATTCTTGCCGAGCTCGATCGCAATGATTCGAGCACCATCCTTGTCGACGCCGTAAGTACATGCGTTGAACGGAATCCCGACCGTCTTTTCACCCATGCCGAGGAATCCGCCGACGCCGAGGACAACGGTGGTGATACGGCCGGTGGCGTCGAACAGAAAATCATTGATGTCGCCAACCCGTTCGCCAGCAGCATTCTGCACATCGGCGCCGAGGAAGACGCGCGCCAGTCTCTCGTTCGCTGGTTGCTCGGTAACGAATTGTGTTGCCACTGCTGGATTGAGAGGGTGTGGTTGCAATCCGTTTGAGTTAGCGCCAGCGGTCAGCACGGCTACCGCGGGCTCGAGCTTCTGATCCATATTAAAGTTCTCCAGTGTTTCGGAAGGTTTGATCTCGCTCCAGTTATGTCGAAATGGATTCTGATCGGCCACTTATCGACGACCGGCGTTTCGTGATGTCGAGATAATTCGTACCTTGCCGGACAAGCCGGCACATGGCTCACTTCACGCGATCTTTGACCGCGTCGCGGACGACGTCCTTGGCTTCACCCACCGCCTTGCGAATGTTGCCCGACGCCTCATCGATTTTGCCGTCAGTCTCGAGTTTCTTGTTGCCGGTGAACTTTCCGACAGCCTTTTCAATGCTGCCCTTAATCTTCTGGGCAGCCCCTTTGATCCGATCCTTGTCCATGGTCTTCAGTCCTTTGTTGACACTTCAGAGTGCAAGAGACCGGCGCGACGACGAATGCACCATGGCCGCTGTCTGTGGTGCATCGAACGCGATATCGATCGAGATGGCCGGGCCGTCATGATGCTCACCAAGAAAATCGACACGACTTGCAAGGTCGGCCCAAGTCGCGGCTTGCCTCATGGGGAACGATCGCGCCCCATCACGGAACCTGACCGTCACTTGAGTTGGCGGCAGAATGAGTGTGTGTGCGTGACGCAAGTTGGCCTCCGAACTCGTGACTGGGGCGGGATTGGTCGATCTCTCGTGCGGGATCAAGTCCGCCGTTGCTCGGTCGATCCAATCGACCTGATATCACCACCTTATGCGCTCTCGCGGCTGCGTGGATAGGATCGGGAAATACTCAGGCCTGACGAACCCACCGACGGCTTCGTTGTGGCAGAACCCAGGACTTCTTGCGTTGAAATGCCACCGTTTCGTCGCGCGGCAGTGAGTCGGAAGGTTCTGCGCCTCCTTTGCTGAGTAGTTTCCGGGGGTGCCGGGTCGCATCGCCGACCGCTAAACCACTTAACTCTGTTCCCGCAAGCGCGGGATCAGCTTTCGGGTTTCGCGTTGCTTGCATCAGAGGTAGTGAACATGGCAGTGGAGCGTGCGCGCATGAGAGCGCAATACAAGCCCTGGGGTGTCACTGATCCTCGCCCCTGGAGCAACGCAGACCACGCGGGGCATCCAATCGGTGAACTCTGCTACGAGCGTTCGAGCCCCGATGCTTGTGAGCCGGCGCTGCTGCTGAAGATACTCCTGACCAGCCAGCCACTGTCCATTCAGGTGCACCCGGACGATGCCTTTGCGCAATCGATCGGTCTGCCGCATGGCAAGACCGAAGCCTGGTATGTTCTTGGCGCCCAACCGGGCGCCGCAGTGGCCCTTGGATTGAAACATGCCGCGACGCCGCACCAGATGAACCAAGCCATCGCCGACGGCTCGATCGCCGACCTTGTCGCATGGCGCACGATTTCGCTCGGCGAAACAGTGTTCGTACCAGCTGGTACGATTCACGCTATTGGGCCAGGCCTAGTGATCGCGGAGATCCAGCAGCGCAGCGATGCCACATTCAGGCTTTTCGACCATGGTCGAGATCGCGAACTGCACGTAGATCATGGTCTTGCCGCTGCACGGGCTGCACCGACGGGCCCCCAACCAGATCCAAGATACCTCGCCAATGGGCGAACACTGCTCGTCTCGAACGCTCACTTTGTATTCGAGCGGCTCGAATTGGAGCCTGGTAGTGCCTGGCGTCTCGATGCGAGTCGGGAGACTTGGCTCCTCATCCTCCAAGGTCGCGCCCGCGCGAATGCTTTCGATGTCGGAACGGGGCAAGCGGTTTTCGCCCAGGCGGAATCAATTGACCTCCGAGTGGGTGAAAAAGGCGCGGTCTGCCTCGTCGCCTATACGGGGCGCGGTGGACCTCTTCCACAGCTGCTACGGCGCCGCGATGATCATGCTATAGATGATTATTCTAAAAGCGATGCACAACAACAGAGCGGCCGTGGCGCGCAGATGCGAGCGGCTCGATGAGCAAGCTGCGCAGTTTGGCGTTCATCGGCAATCATCTTCCGCGCCGATGCGGTATTGCGACTTTTACCCACGATCTGCATCGGGCGGTTGCAACGGCATCCCCGGGCATTGATACGTGCGTTGTTGCGATGAACGACCCGAGCGGAATCTACGACTATCCCCAACCAGTCCGTTTCCAGATCCGCGACAACGCCCCAAACGACTACCGCAGAACAGCCGCCGACCTGAATGATGCTGGTCCCGACATCGTTTCCCTGCAACATGAGTACGGCATTTTCGGCGGAGAGGCCGGCGGCAACATCCTCGAGCTACTGTCACGATTGCGCATGCCGATCGTGACAACGTTGCATACCGTTCTAGCGGCACCAACGTCCGCACAACGAACCGTGCTCGATCAAGTCATAGACATCTCGGCGAAGCTGGTCGTCATGTCGGACAAGGGGCGGCAATTCCTGCGTGCCGTGCATGACGTCCCTGCCGAGAAAATAGAAATCATTCCCCATGGCATCCCAGAATACCCGTTCATTGAGCCCCACAATGCCAAGGCGACGTTGGGGTTTGCGGGTAAGGCCGTGATCTTGACTTTTGGGTTGCTATCCCCGAGCAAAGGTATCGAGACCGTGATCGATGCCATGCCTGCGATCATAAACTCCTGCCCGACCGCGGTGTACGTGGTTCTGGGCGCGACGCATCCCAATCTCGTACGTGATCAGGGCGAGGCCTATCGCGAGGGCCTCATTGAGCGCGCCAAGCGGCTCGGCGTCGCAGGCCACGTCGTGTTCTGCAATCAGTTCGTCGATCAGCCGACGCTGCTTGAATACATTTCGATGTGCGATGTCTACGTCACGCCCTATCTGAATGAAGCGCAGATGACCTCGGGCACCCTCGCCTATAGCTTTGGACTGGGCAAGGCAGTGGTTTCGACGCCCTATTGGCATGCGCAGGAGATTCTAGCTGACGGGCGAGGTGTTCTGGTCCCATTCGCCGATGCCGTGCGAACGGGTGCTGAGATCTCGAGCCTGCTGACCAACGAGGTCCGCCGCCACGCCATGCGCAAACGAGCCTATGTGACAAGCCGGTCGATGACGTGGCCGCGGACCGCCAGAAGCTACCTCTCGGTCTTCGAGGCAGCCGGCGACATGGATGTTCGCGGTGGTGGGCAGCGCAAAAGAACGGTCAGTAGCGTCCGCATCCAGCCACGGCAGCAGATGGTCGTACCGGAGATGAGGACCGGCAGCCTTCTGGCAATGTGCGACAGCACTGGGCTCATCCAGCATGCCGTTCATTGCGTTCCGGATCGCTCGCACGGCTACTGCGTTGATGATAACGCGCGCGCCCTGCTGTTCGCCTGTCGGCTTGGGAACGAGGGTGAGCCGCGGCTGTCTGAGAAAGTGACCAGCCGCTTTGCGGCGTTCGTCCAGCATGCCTGGAATCCCGATACGCAACGGTTCCGCAATTTTATGAGCTACGACCGCCGATGGCTCGAAAACGTCGGTTCCGAGGATAGCCACGGCCGTACCCTCTGGGCGCTCGGAATCTGCAGTGCCACTGACAGTAATCCAGCACGGCGTAGTTGGGCGACGAATTTGTTCAAGACCGCATTGCCTCCGGTTGAAAAGTTCTGTTCACCGCGCGCCTGGGCCTTCACGCTGCTCGGCCTGGATGCCTATTGCTCGCAGTTGCCCGGTGATGCCACGGCTGACGACCTGCGCCACCTGCTGGCTCATCGCTTGCAGTCCTTACTCCGGACAAATCGGACTGGCGCCTGGCATTGGTTCGAAGACGTTCTTGCCTACGATAACGCTCGTTTGCCGCAGGCATTGATTGTGACCGGCCTTTCCACCGCAACGAAGGCTTACGTTGATGCGGGACTCGAAGCCCTCCGCTGGCTCATGGCGAAGCAAACCGCACCGTCAGGATGTTTTCGGCCAATCGGTACGGAGAGCTTTGGAAAGACACACAGGACGCCCTCCTTGTTCGATCAGCAACCAGTCGACGCGACCGCAACTATTTCTGCTTGCCTCGCCGCGGCACGCGCCGATCAGGGTTCGGAATGGTCGGAAGGTGCCATAGGCGCCTTTAACTGGTTTTTCGGCGCTAACGATCTTGGCGTTGCGTTGGTGGATGTCACGGCCGGGAGCTGCCTCGACGGGCTTCATGTCGATCGACCCAACCAGAATATGGGGGCTGAATCCGTTTTGGCTTACCTGTTGGCGCTGATGGACATCCGTCACCTCCATCGAGCTGGCGTCGTTCCCGCGCCATCTGAGCGCGTCCGATCGCTCGTGCTGAGCGCTTGAGCCCTCGCCATTCGCGACCAATTTCCGAGAGGGCCTGCCGTGTCTCAACCCATGTTCTTCAATCGACAGGCTCTGTATCTCCGCCCCGACCCGGCTCGCGTTATTGTGCGGCCCTTCAAGCCAGCGACGGAACCCCGGGATTTCAATAGGACCGACAAGACGCGTGCCAACCATATCGTTGGTCGCGTCCTCGGGCTCGATGCCGAAGCGACCGCGCAGCAATTGGCTGACGTGTTGGAGAACTTCGAGGGTCGACACCGGAACCTCCTCAGTACGTTCGAAGCCCGCGCTGCCGAAATGGAGGATGCGTTCGCGCCTCACGCAGGGTTCACAAAGACGCAGCGCCAGTTGGTCGGTGCCTATTTCCTGCACGAGTATACGTTCGAGGCGTCCGCCTTGTTCAATCCCAGCATCGTCCGGCATCCCGACCAGACGGGAGCGCCAAATGGTGGATGCCGATTCATCTTGAGTCTGCGGGCAGTCGGAGAAGGTCACATCTCTTCACTGACATTCCGGTCCGGAATGATCGATGTCGACGGCAACGTGACTGTCGATCCGACGGCACGACTGGCTTCTATCCCCGCAATCACCAGGCGCACACCAATGCCCGAGGGCGAGGATGTCGAAGTCGCCTTCCAGCATGACACCCAATTGAGTGAGCGCGTGATCTTTCCCATCACAGAGTCGCAGATGAACGGGATCGAGGACGCTCGTTTCGTGGAGTTTGCGAGCGACGGGCGGAAAGCCTACTATGCGACCTTCACAGCCTACAGCGGCCGCGCGATCCGCTCAGAGCTGATCGAGACGACAGACTTCGCCCGTTTCCGCATGACACCGCTGAGAGGTTCGGCGACCCGCAACAAAGGTATGGGCCTGTTCCCGCGCAAAATCGACGGCCGCTATGCCATGATTGGACGCCAGGACAACGAGAACCTGCATTTGATCTATTCCGAAGACCTCTACACTTGGGAGGGCGGTCAGGAATTCCTCCAGCCAAAGTATCCTTGGGAATTTGTTCAGATTGGCAACTGCGGCTCGCCCATCGAGCTGGATGAAGGTTGGTTGGTTTTTACCCACGGCGTCGGACCAGTGCGGAAATACGCGATCGGGGCAGTACTCCTCGACAAGAAGGATCCCTCCAGAGTCCTCGCCCGGTCGCGCGAGCCGCTCGTGCGGCCGGATGCAACGGAACGACAGGGCTATGTGCCCAACGTCGTTTACACCTGTGGGGCCCTGCGTCATGGCGAAAGGATTATTCTGCCGTACGCGGTATCAGATACCTTTTCGAATTTTGCAACAATCAAGATTGCAGCACTTCTGCAGGCACTGGAGTGCTGACATGTATCCCTCAGATCGCCCGTCAGGCGGCGAAGTGAGGTCAGTCCGGGCTTTGTCGACTATCGACGGAAGAAACCGGCGCCGTCGGCTAAACCTTCCAACGTGTAATCTTCAGACTATTGCGCAGTGTAGCGATCCGACTCTCCAGATCCTTCTGCCGCAGAAGTCCCGTTTGCGTGTCGATATATCCCAGAACGGATGATGCATTGGCAGCGGCGGCGATGGCCGCGTCCTCCGCCGGGGCGGCTTCTGCGATGCAGGCTGCAAAGGTCGAGCTGAAGGCATCGCCGGCACCGGCCGTACCGGCAACCGTGACCGTTGGCGCCGGACAATGCAGGATGCCCGTCGGTGCGCTGACGTAGGCGCCATCACGGCCGTCCGTCACGACGACCCACCGCGGTCCGAGTTTGTGTAGGCCAACAAAGAACCCAGCGAGCGACAATTCGAACCCGCCCGCAACAAGCCCGCGCCGGGCAAGGTCGGGCAATACCTCACCGGGTCGATGCTCCAGCAGATGCCCCCCCTCACCCGCGCCGGACTGCGCTATGAGCCAAGGCACGAGTGCGCCAGCCTCATGGCGATTGAATGCGAGAATGTCGATCTTGCCGATCACATCCCGGAACTGTCCCAAGCGTGCGGAAAGTTGGCGGATTCCGGGGTTGGTCGCGACCAGCGCACCTGCGGCCTTGGCCAACTCGACGATTTTGGGGAAACAGTCGGCTGACTCGTTCGAGAGGCTCGACACATAGACGAGATCGGCTGCAAACGCGTCCTTTTTCAGATCCGTTGCCTCCAGCAGAGTATTGGCACCGCGGAAGGTGAAGATTGCGGCATTGCGGTCGTGTGCCGATACGAGCACGGAGGCGCCGGTTGGCTTCCGAGCGTCGCGCAGCGCGAAGCGCGTGGATACGCCCTCCTCGGATAGTCGAGACAGGATGGTCTCGGCCCGGGCATCCTGGCCGAGCTTTATCAAGGTTGCGACGTCGTGACCAAGCCGTGCGAGAGCGACGGCCGCGTTGACCGCCCCGCCGCCACAATGAGTCGAAATATCTTCGGCCTCGTTCTTGCGGCCCTCCTCAAGCAACAGGAACGAGGTATCTGCGTTGCGCATCGTCATGCGTTCGACGCGCTCGTTCGCGATCACAGCGATGGTATCAATCATCGCGCCGCCAACCGTCAGGATTTTCATTCGTCGGTTGCTCCGCCAGAGGCCTGAGATCCAAGACGATTGCCAGGAAAAACGTGGTGGCGCACCCCGGGCGAACTACGAATGCACGTCTCACCATGGGCGACCGTATCATCCGCACAAGCTCACGACTATAGTTGAACGGCCGAACTGAGGCTCGACCAAGCGTTGAGTTGGTGCGGTTGGTTTCGCAACTGCAGCGTTGGCGATTCTGGTAAATATGCTTGTCATTCTCTGGTTTCTGTCAGGCCGCTACTTCTCCCGCACGCCGGAGCAGATGGCGCCAAAGCCCGATGGCGATGCGCCGGGCGACCCGCCAAACTCCGTAACGTCGTTGCATGCGCAGCCATCGCCGGACGGGCCTTGCTCGGCTGGATGATGCCGATTTGGGCCGATCGCCGATTGGTCGCGTGCGTGGGCGGTTCTGCTCCGCGTGTGCGAGGGACGGAATCATGTTGGGGCTGAGGAGCCGATTGAGGCCCAACGTCGGAAACGGCGATCTGACGGAGCATGTCGCTTGCGAATCAGTCATAGAGAACCATCGATTGCACTCCCGAGGTCGCGCCGATGGAAACGAGCCTCTATCCACCTGTGAAGCGCTTCCTTGAGAGCCTGGGGTTCGAAGCCAAAGGCGAAGTGTGCGGCTGCGACATTGTCGCTCTCGACAGCGGGATGCCCGCGGCTGTGGTCATCGCTGAATTGAAGCTGACCTTCACCCTCGAACTGGTGTTGCAAGCCGTCGATCGTACGCCGGTATGTGACGAGGTCTGGCTGGCCGTTCGTGCGTCTCGCCGCGGTCGCGGACGCGAGGCCGATCCTCGCGTGAAGAAGCTCTGCCGCTTCCTGGGCCTCGGCCTCCTCGCAGTCTTTGCATCAGGCCGCGTTGAGGTGTTGGTCGAGCCTACACCATGGAAACCACGGCGAGATAGCAAACGCCGCTCCCGCATTGTCGAGGAGCACCGGCGACGACAAGGTGATCCAACATCCGGTGGCAGCACGCGGCGACCGATCATGACGGCCTACCGGCAGCAAGCACTCGCGTGTGCAGCAGCACTGGCGGGTGCCCCGGCTCGTCCAAAGGACATTAAGGGCCTCGCTCCCGATGCCCCGAAGATCTTGCACCGCAATGTCTACGGCTGGTTCGTGCGCATCGAGCGCGGCATTTATGGGCTTACAGATGCGGGACGCCGGGCACTGGAGACGTGGACCGAGGTCACTGCATTGTCGGAGCCGGCGCGTGCCAGGGACGAGGTTGCAGCCTGACTGACGAGCTGGTCTTGGGTGATCGGAGGTTCTGACGCCTCGAACACATTGATCCCGATCCGGTGATGCGGCAGCCCATTGACGGGCACGAAGCCCCACATCTCGGCCAGAAACAAAACTGGACGCGGTGAGACAGGATGCGGCTCAAACTGGATGCCGCAAACCCGTCGGGGAGAGAAAGCTCTTACCTTTGAGGTAGACTCTACCCTATGGAGATTCACCGCGGGAGGTGGCGATGTTCGGACTCCTTGCCCCTAGAGTCTCCCGGCTTATCGCCGGGCAACTCGATGCTGAGGACCAAGACGGGCCTATCATTTAGACTATTCCCGATGCTGACCTCACATCTTACTTGTAGACCTGCGCTTCCCGCCCGGTCGGTCAAAGCAAACAATTCGGTTAATGGGCACGACCGCAGCATAGGTGGCGGCGGGGAACGGGGATCACTTCTTGCCGCGTCTGTTCATCTCGCACTCGTCCCAGGACAACATCTAGGCACACGCGTTCCAGCGCTGGCTGTAGACCAACAGCTGGTCGAAGGACGACGTGTTCATCGACCTGCACGGCATCGACGGGGGCGAGCGCTGGCGCGAAACGTTGCGCAAGGCCAACGCGACCTGCGAGGCCGTCATTCTGCAGGCCTGGCCTGACTCTGTCGCCTCGGTCGAATGTCAGAAGGAGCTGGAGCTGGCGGAGGCGCTCGGCAAGGCGAACATCAAGGCCATCCTGCGCGAACTCACCAAGGACGACCCACGTCTCGCCCAATATGCCGAGCGGCAGTTCATTGATCTGTCGGCGGCCCCCCCCGAGCGCATGGAGCCGTTCGAGCACGACGGCAAGATGCACCGGGTCGAATTCAGCTTGGCCGCGCTCAACGCGATCAAGACGCGGCTGGATGACCTCGGCGTCGCGCCGGGCAGCTTCGCGTGGCCGCCGAAGGACAAGCCAATCGCCGAGCCATATCCCGGCCTATCCGCACTGGGAAAGGAGGACGCCGGCATTTTCTTCAGTCGCGAGGCCGACATGATGACCTTCCTGCGCGAGGTGCGCCGCCTGCGCGAGCGCGGCAGTCCTCGGACAATGGTGATCCAGGCAGCCTCCGGTGCCGGCAAGTCGAGCTTCCTGCGCGCCCGCCTGTGGCCGAAGCTTGGTCGCACGTGCGAGTTTGTCCCGCTCGCCACCGTCCGCCCGGCCAAGGGTATCGTCACGGCCCCCAGTTGGGCGTCCGGGATCGCGTTGCCAGGACGTCGATCGCGGCATAGACTCGCGCCCCATGAGCTACACCAATACCTTCATCGCCGTGGCCGATGACTGCCCGGTTGCCGTCGGCACGGTGCCGCCGGTGCGCGGCGAGAAGCCCAGCGTCGCCGTGCTGCAACACGAGCTGCTCGCCAAAAGCCCCTACAAGCATACCGAGCAGGAACTGATCATGATCGTGCATGTGACGCGGCTCGGTTTGAGCGCAGCCGAACTCAAAGCGCGGGCCAAAACCATTCACGCCGAGCTGTTTTCGAAGCCGCATCCCTGCCTGCGTGCGTCGCCGCTCACCAAGCAGTATGGTTGGGGTGCGCATTATGACGAAGCCGGTCGCATCGCCATCTATGCGCGGGGCAGCCAAGCTTATGCCGAACTCGAAGCAGGCCAAGGCAAGGCTGCCACGGTGTTGAAGGCCATGCGCAACAAGCGCGCGGGAAAGTAGGAGCGGCAGGCACGCGGTAAAGCAAGGTTCGAGGCCGTCAACTGCAAGGGCATTCCGGACGTCATGAGCGAAAAAGTCAACCTCTCCGAAAAGCTCGCGACATTCTCGGAGCCTTGGTCGCCGCGCACCGTGACCACGTTCAATGGCCATGATGTGATGGTGGTCAAGGTCAAGGGTGAATTCGTCTGGCACAAGCACGACGACACCGACGACTTCTTCCAGGTATTGCATGGGGTGTTGGATATCGAGATGCGTGATCGCACGGTGCGACTGCATGCCGGCGAGATGTTCATCGTTCCGCGCGGTGTGGAACATCGCCCAGTGGCGCGTGAGGAGGCTCACGTGCTGCTCATCGAACCGACCGGAACGCCGAACACGGGCAACGCGGCAACCGCCGCCAAACGCACTGTCATCTGAAAACAGCAGGACCGCCGCCATGAGCCAGACATCGATGCCGTTGTGGGAGGTCTTCATCCGGCCCCGTTCGGGCCTTCCGCACAAGCATTGCGGCTCCGTGCATGCGGCGGATGCCGAGATGGCCGTGCAGGCGGCGCGCGACGTCTATACGCGGCGCGGCGAAAGCGTGTCGATCTGGGTGGTGCCGTCGGCCTCGATTGTGGCCTCCGATCCCAACGACAAGGAGCAATTGTTCGAGCCAACCGCGACCAAGATCTATCGCCACCCGACATTCTATGACATCCCCGATGAGGTCGGGCATATGTAAGTTGAGGGAGTAGGGAGTAGCGAAGAGGGAATAGGGATCACGTGGCGTCAGCGCTTTTCGATCTTTCGCTTGCACTCGCCGATGACGCACTGGTGCTCGGGCATCGGCTGTCGGAGTGGTCGAGCCGCGCGCCGACCCTGGAGGAAGACATTGCGCTCTCCAACCTGGGGCTCGATCTGATCGGGCAGGCGCGGCTGTTCTATGCGCTTGCCGGAGCGCTTGAAGGTCAGGGACGCGACGAGGATCAGCTCGCGTATTTCCGGGACGCCGTCGACTACCGCTGCCTTGGGCTGGTGCAACTTCCCAGGGGCGACTTCGCCTTTACGATGGCCCGGCAACTTGCCTTTGCCGCGTTCATGGAGGCCTATTTCGACCTGATGCGGCGCTCGACGGAACCACGTCTGGCCGAGATCGCGGCCAAGGCTGTCAAGGAGATGGCCTATCACGTGCGCCACGCGGCGGAGTGGGTGATCCGACTCGGCGACGGCACGGCTGAGAGCCGCCGGCGCCTGCAACAGGGATTGGCCGATGTGTGGCCCTATACGGGCGAGCTTTTCGAGATGAGCGAGAGTGAGCGGCAACTCGTGACCGCCGGCATCGCACCGGACCGGACCGCCTTGCGCGACGGCTGGACCAAGATGATGTCGCGTGTGCTGCGCGAGGCCGGGCTGGACATGCCGACAGCGGTCGGTTCATTCACGGGCGGACGCGTCGGCGCGCACACGCCGCATCTGGCCCCCATGCTGGCGGAGATGCAATCGCTGGCGCGGGCCCATCCGGGAGCGACCTGGTGAGCGCTGCATCAAAAAAGACCGGGGTTCGAAGCGCTGTACTCCCGCCGCTTCTCGACCTGGCGCGCGCCCACCACGTTGCGGCCGCCGTCGTCGACCCGGAAATTCCCGTCGTGACGATTGCCGACCTCGGCATTCTCCGTGACGTGAGGCTCGACGGCGACACCGTCGTTGTGCACCTCACGCCGACGTACACGGGCTGCCCCGCTGTGCTGGCAATCGAGTTGGCCGTCGAGGCGGCATTGCGCGAGGCCGGCTTCGACAATGTGCGCATCGAGCGCGTGCTGTCGCCGCCCTGGTCGACGGACGCCATCACCGACGCCGGCCGCGAGAAACTGCGCGCCTATGGCATTGCACCGCCCGCACAGCGCGCTGGTCGCGGAGCCTTGTTGTTCGGCAGCGAAGTCATTGCGTGTCCACGCTGCGGCTCGCAGCAGACAAGCCGCATCTCCGAGTTCGGCTCGACGGCATGCAAAGCCTTGTGGCGGTGCGACAGCTGCCGCGAGCCATTCGATTATTTCAAGTGCTTGTGAGGGAGCCCATGCCGGACTTCGTGCCGCTCCTGATCATCGAGGTAAGACGCGAGACGCGGGATGCGATGTCGCTGGCGTTGGCAGTGCCAGTCGAGCATCGCGAGGCATTTCGTTACCGGCCCGGCCAGCATCTGGCGGTGCGCGCCAGGCTCGATGGCGAGGAGGTGCGGCGGACCTATTCGATCTGCTCCGGACCCGATGATCCGCATCTGCGCATCGCCATCAAGCGGTTGCCCGAGGGGCGGTTCTCGACCTGGGCCACGACGCAGTTGCGTCCCGGCATGACGCTCGACGTCATGCGCCCGGCCGGCCGGTTCGTGCTGCCCGACGGCGATGGCGAACCGCGTCACCTGCTGGGTGTTGCGGCCGGCGCCGGCATTACGCCGGTCATGGCCATGCTCCAGCACGCCTTGGCGCGCGAGCCGCAGACTCGCTTCACGCTGGTCTACGGCAATCGCACCACCGAGGCCGCCCTCTTTCTCGAGGCCATCGAGGAACTCAAGGATCTGCACATGGGACGGCTGTCGCTGATCCATGTGCTGTCTGGCGAGGACAGCGATACACCGTTGCTTGCAGGACGCATCACGCCGGACAAGTTGCGCGAGATCGTGGCGTGGCTGTTGCCGGCGAACGAGATCGCCCATGCGTTCCTGTGCGGACCGGGCGGCATGATCCGCGATCTGCGGCAAGCACTGTTCGAGCTGGGGCTGGCGCGGGATCGCGTGCATCATGAATTCTTTGCGCCGCCGGGTGGTGCGACACCGCTACCGGCCGAGCGCCGCCCACAGGTCCCCACCGCCTCCGTTGGCGCCGGCAGCGCCGAGGTCGTCGCCATTCTCGATGGCGTGCGTCATCGCCTCGACATGCGGCCGGGCGAAGCTGTGCTCGATGCGGCGATCCGGGCCGGTCTGCGCGTGCCTTATTCGTGCAAAGCCGGGATGTGCTGCACCTGCCGCGCCCGCATTGTCGAAGGGCAAGCGACGATGCAGGCCAATTACAGCCTGGAGCCGTGGGAGATCGAGCGTGGCTTTACGCTCACATGTCAGGCAATTCCGCTCCAGGCCCGGTTGGTGATCGACTACGATCAGATGTAGGGTGCCCCACCGTTGGTGTGAGTTGGCTAGACTGGGGGAATGGATGCTGCGCGCGATTGCGACTGGCCTGATGGCACTCGTCGTCGGCCTTGCCAGCCAGATCAGTGGGGTTGTGGCCCAGTCTGGCGGCACGACTCGCATCTACCTCATGGCGGCACAGACCGTGCCAGCGGGCGCCACATCGGTGCGCATCGATTTATCCAGGTATCCAGGCAGCGTGCGCGGTTTGCGCGTGGTGGCACGCGAAGGCACCGCCGTGATCGAGCGCATGATGATCACCTACACCAGCGGTCAGATGCACTATGAGGATCGCGAGAACCGCATCAATCTGGCGCCGGGTGAACGCACCGCCGAGATCGATCCCCGCGATATCGGACGCTTCGTCGAGCAGATCGAGCTCAAGTTGCAGCCGGCCGACAGAGTGATGCGGCTCGAAATCTGGGCTGTGCAGGGGGATGCCGAGCGCAGCGCCCGCCGCGAAACCAGCGAACGGTTCCGCCAGATCACCACGGGCCCGGTCAGCGGTTCGCCTGCCACACCGGCGCCTGAGGCAACCACGCCCAGGGACTCGAAAGCACCGGCCAAAACGCGCACTGTCCGTCGTGCTGCGACAGACAGCGGCGAGCGCTATTCCCAGGTCGAGGTCTACTACGGCACCAACCGCAAGCCTGAGGCTGATCGCAAGATCGATGGCCGCACACTGGCCACCTACGGCTCGACGCCGGATCGCCAGCTGGCACTGGGCCGCGCCATCGTCACCGTGCCGACGGAAGGCCGCGTGAAGGGCGTCGTCAACCGGCCTGAATGGGATCTGATCGTCGCCTCGATCGCGCTGCGCGGCCAGGACCCGACGCGCGATTTCACCCTGCTGACCGTCGACCAGATGTCACGGCAGGTCTTCGCCGCCCGTGCGCGTGAGCAACTCGGCAAGGCCAGCACATTTCGTGGTCATGCTCTGGTGTTCGTGCACGGCTACAATGTCAGCTTTGACGATGCGCTGTTCCGTGCCGCCCAGATCACCTTCGACACCGAGTTCGACGGCCTGCCGCTGGTCTTCGCCTGGCCATCCCTTGGCGGTGTGCGCGGCTATTTTCTCGATCAGCGCCGGGCCCGCACTTCGGGCGAGGCGATGCGTGAGTTCCTCGATATGGTGGCAGCCGAAACAGGTGCCGAGAAAATCCACCTGATCGCCCACAGCATGGGCGCCAATCCGATCCTCGAGGCGCTGCTCGCCTACGCCAGCCCTGTCGGGACCGCCAATCAACCCCGCTTCTCCGAGATCATCCTTGCCGCACCCGACATCCTCCGCGATGACTTCGAGCGCATCTCGAGCCGCATCAAGGGGCTGGCCCGCGGCGTGACGCTGTTCGCCTCCTCCAATGATCGCGCGTTGCAATTGTCGAACTTCGCCACGCTTGGGGTCAGCCCCGCGGGCTATGTGCCCGGAAACGCGCCCCCTGTGATCGTTGATGGCGTCGACACCATCGATGTTTCGGCACTCAATACGGGCGTGTTCGGCCTCAATCACTCGACCTTCGCCGATCGCGAAGCCTTGATCGGCGATATCAGGGCGCTGATCTCGGATGCCACCCGCCGGCGTCCGAACGAGCGCCAGCCGCGCTACACGCCGATCCCGGTATCGCCAGCGAGCACGTACTGGAAATATGCCAACTGAGAGCGTGGGAAGAGGCAACAGGAACCACGAGTCTGGGCGTCGCGGTGGTGGCCCCGATGTTCGTGGTTTTGGCGTCGGGTCGCGTGAGTGCTGAGACGGGGGGGCAGACCCAAGGGTCGGACACCGCATAGGCCGTTGATGGTTTTCGCGTCGGGTCGCGCCTGCGCTTCGCTTCGGCTTGGCCCGATCTACGAAGAGAGCGCCGTTGTTGGCGGAAATTAACGCTGCGCGCGCGAATATCATGGGACGATATTCCCATTATCAGG
>JBJXDZ010000095.1:0-35194 GCA_046154645.1 Hyphomicrobiaceae bacterium | reverse complement strand
TCCGCCGCCGCGCCCGCGACCTCGCCGCAGCCGACAGCGACAAGGGATCGCTCAGAGTGAAATTGAAACTCGCCGGATGGAATGAGGACTACCGCCTCAAGCTGCTCCGCCAAATGCGATAGCCCTAGGATGGCAAGGGTGGTGGATTCACCATTCCACAGCACGTCGACGATACCATCGCATTTATTGAAGGCTTGAAGCTTGGGCCCGTCAATTTGATGGGTCACTCGCGCGGTGGACATATTGCGTTCAGAGTTGCAGAGCAGAGACCGGACGTATTGAAAAGTCTCATACTCGCGGAGCCTGGAGGTGAATTGGACGCCAGTCTGTTGCCAGTCGGGGAAAAACCGTCGCTAGCGCGTGCGCAAAGTATTATTAATGCAGCGGAGAAAATAGCCGTCGGTGATATTGAGGGCGGTTTGACGTTGTTTGTCGATCGTATTGACGGGCCTGGAACTTGGGCGAAACGTCCGGCAGCGGCCAAACAGCAGCGACGCGACAACGCGCACACGTTGATCGGTCAAATTAGTGAGCGGCGTCAACCGTTTACGAGGGCAGGAGCGGAGGCGATACGGACGCCGACACTGCTGATTGGCGGCGCCAAGACACCGGGAATGCTGCCGGTTGTGCTGCGGGCATTGGCGGGCGCCATCCCAGGCGCCAAAAGCGTGCTCATTCCCGATGCGACGCATGTCATGTTCGAGCAGGCGCCGGTGCGATACTCTGAAATCGTCGTGGAGTTTCTAAAGTCATAAATCGAAAGAGTGGACCGGCGACACGAGGTGGCGCCGGTGGGGCGCGTCACCGAGGGCGCCGCGTGGGTATTGGGCGCGGCGATCCGGCGCTCGCTCGCGGCCGGCTATGGCCCGGGCGTGATGGCAATGCGCGACACGATGGTGCCTGAGCCCAAGTCAAAGATGACGATGGCGCTGCCGCCCGGGGCGTCGTAGTGGATGGCAAGGCGATTGCCTGTCATCGAGAGGTGGCGGATGTTCGCGCCTGCCGGCAGCGCCAGTTTGGCTTCGCTCTTGATCGCCGCAGTGACAGCGTCGGGCGGTGGCGGCGTCGCTGGCGCCTGGGCAATCAAGTAGATGATGCGACCGACGATGACCAGGAAGCCGAGGATGAGCAGCACGCCCATGCCATATACCGCGAACTTCAAGGCGCGTAGCTGCCCCTCCGTCAGTGGTCCCTTGGCCTGTGATTCCGTGCCGGTGGAAGCGCGGGTGGCCGGGTCGATGGGATCAGACGTCATCGCGGTTCTGCCGTGGCTGGGCAATCCTGAGTATACACGTCCAGGATCAGCCGCAGGACTGAGTGCGGGGCCATGACCGTTCCGAGTTTGTCATCACCGATGTCGGTCACGGCCCTGGAGGCCGATGCCGGGGTGCGTCTCGACAAATTGCTGGCAGAGCGCATCGATGGGGTGTCTCGCTCGCGCCTGCAGGCGTTGATCCGGGAGGGAGCCGTCTGCCAGGGCGCGCGGACCATAGGTGACCCGGGACTCCGGGTCAAACCGGGGGAGACGTACGTCGTGACGCTGCCGGAGCCAGAGGCAGCGGCGCCCGCCGGCGAGGCCATAGCGCTCACCATCGTGCATGAGGACGCGCATCTCATCGTGATCGACAAGCCGGCGGGGCTGGTGGTGCATCCGGCGGCGGGGCACGCCACGGGTACGCTGGTCAACGCGCTGATCGCCCATTGCGGGGACAGCCTCTCGGGCATCGGTGGTGTCCGGCGCCCCGGCATCGTGCACCGTCTGGACAAGGATACCAGCGGGCTCTTGGTGGTGGCCAAGACGGATCAGGCGCATCAGGGGCTCACCGAGCAGTTCGCGGCGCACGGGCGCGATGGTCGCATGCACCGGCGCTATGTCGGCGTCGTTTGGGGGGTGCCGACGCCGCGGCAGGGTCGCATCGAGACGTTGCTGGCGCGCAGCAGCACCAACCGCACCCGCATTGCCGTGGTGAAATTGGGCGGGCGCATCGCCATTACGCACTACGTCATCGAAGAGGTGTTCGTTGACGCTGAAGGCCAGCTGTTCGCGGCCCAGGTCGGGCTGGTGCTGGAGACCGGGCGCACGCATCAGATCCGCGTCCACATGGAGCACATTGGGCATCCGATGCTGGGCGACACGACCTACGGCGCCGGGTTCAAGGCCAGCGCACGGCGCTTGACGGAACCGGCGCAGGCGGCGTTGCGGCACCTCGGGCGGCAGGCCTTGCACGCGGCCGAGCTTGGCTTCGAGCACCCGGCGACGGGCAAGGTGATGCGGTTCGAGAGTCCGTTGCCCGCGGACATGGCGGCGCTGGTCAAGGCCATTCGCGGCCAGTCCGAAAATGCCGCTGCCAAGGCCGCGGGGAAACGGTCGCGGAAGTAAGCCGACGCCGGGGCTGCTCGTCGCCGCCTCAGCCGGCCTTCGAGAGATGGCGCGGTTTGACGGCCTCGGCCTCAGCCACCGGCGCTGCAATCAACGCTTCCCAGCTTTCGTGGAAGCGCTTCAGGCTGCGGCGTGTCACATCGGCATAGGCGTCCGCGCGTTCGGCCTCGAACACTTCGAGGGCTGGCACCAGGGCGCCGGCCGCGGCAAGCCAATGCCGCCGCTTGTCCTTGTGATCGCCGAGCCGGATCAGCGCCGTGCCCAGGTTCATTTGTGTGATGGCCCATTTCAGGGGTTCGCTGTCGCGGCGGAACTCCTCGAGCGCGGCCGTGTAGCTGACAATGGCCTCGGCCAGTCGCGTGGTCGCCGCCTCCGGCGTGCGTTCGGCGAGGGCCGCCAGCGCATTGCCGAGGTTCATCTGCGTCAGCGCCCACTTCTGCGGCGCCACCTGCCGCGTATACGCCTCGAGCGCGGCGCTGAAGCTTTTGACGGCCGCTTCCAGGCGCGGCGCGCTGCCGGTCTGCTCGCCGATGCCGAGCAGGGCCAAGCCGCCATTGAGCTGGGCATCGGCCCACACCTGCGGCTCCGCCTCGCGCTGGATGGTGGTGAGCGCGGCGGCGTAGGACTCGGCGGCTTCCTCCATCAAGGGCAGGCCGCCCTCTCGCTCCTCGAGCGAGAGCAGCACATTGCCGAGGCCCATCTGAGCCAGGGCGTGGTCGGCTGGATTGCGGACAGCGCGGATTTCCTTGAGCGCATCGCGGAACGCCTGGGCGGCATCGCGCAGCATTGGCGCCGAGCCTTCCCGCTCGCCCACAATGGCCAGGCAGCGGCCCAGGCGGAGTTGCGCGTCGGCCCAGTGCCGCGGTTCCTCGAGCCGGGGAATGAGCTGCAGCGCCTTGCGATAGGCGGCGATGGCATCCTTGAGGCGGGTGGAGCCGCTCTCACGTTCGCCAAGCTCGAACAGCGTGTTGCCGAGCCCAAGGCTGGCGAGGCCCAGGCCGCGCTGGTTGGAGCCGTCGGCGGCGAGGCGAATGGCCTGGCTGTAGGCGGCGAGCGCGTCGGTCAGGGCGGCCGTATCGTGGGTGGCGCCGCCAAGCCGCAACAGGGCGTCGGCACGGGCCAGATTGTACTGCCAGATGCCGACGCGATCGGCGGTGGGCAAATTGAGCGCTGCATCGGAGAAGAGCTCCGCTGCGGCCCCGTACTGACCGGCAGCCATCGACAGCTCAGCCAGACGCGCCGCCGCGCGGGCTTCCTCGATCATCTGCGTGCGCAAAGCGGCAGCCTCGTCCTGGAGCCGCTCCTCGATCCGCCGGCGGCCTTCCCGCAGTTCCCGGCGCACCAGACGCAGCGCCTCGGCAGCGGCCTCAAAATCGCCATCGGCGAGCGCGGCGGCGGC
This sequence comes from Hyphomicrobiaceae bacterium, assembly GCA_046154645.1. Taxonomy (GTDB): domain Bacteria; phylum Pseudomonadota; class Alphaproteobacteria; order Rhizobiales; family Hyphomicrobiaceae. The sequence continues at coordinate 31,415 of JBJXDZ010000095.1, read as the reverse complement.
TTTCGACTTCAGCCGGCGAACGTCGGCCTCCTCATTGGTCGGCTTGAGCAATTGCGCCCTGGCATCGCCGAGCCAGGCGGCCAGCTCATCGAAGCGGGGCATCATGTCGTCAGGGCGCAGGCGCTGGCCGTCGATGATGGCGAGGATGCGCTGCATCGCGGCTTCCGTGAGCCCGAAGCGCTCGCGGACGTCGGCGAGCATGGCCGGGCCGCCGGCGCCTTCGAGCTGGCGCACCAGGGCCGATGAGAGGCCCAAGGCTTCATGCCAGGCGGGCGGCGGTGGCGAACCGGCCGCAGGGCGCGCGGACGGCGACGCGGCCAATTCCGTGCCGCCGATGAAGTGTCCGAGGGAGGCAGCGAGGCCGGACATCATTCTGGGGTCGTCGAGCAGGTGGGCGAAGACGCGATCGATCAGGAACAGCGTCACGTCGTCCTTGAGGCCGGCGGCACTGATGGCGCCGGAGGCGCGGGCCCGGGCGAAGACGTCGACCGCGATGCGGCGGGCGACCGGCTCCGAGGCGGCGCCGCCGGTACCGGTGCGGGCGCGCTCCAGGCCCTGCGTCAGATGGGTGCGGGAGGGCAGATGGAATGGCAACAGGCCGGAGAGCGTCTGGACATGCTGCTCCAGCGCCTGCTGCGACAGGGCGCGGGTCTCGGCTCCGACCCAGATTTCTCGGGCCATGGCGTCGACAACAGCGTTCAGCGAGGCCAGCTCGCCCCGTTCGCGCAGCCACGTGATGAGTGCTGCCGGCTTGGCCGCGATCTCGGCTGGAACAGTCAGTTCACAAGCGGGTGCTGCCGACAGAAGTGCGGACGCGACGAACTCGCCCAAAGCCTCGAAAAGCGCCATCACCTGCCCCCTGTGGTCGTGCGCCTAGAATCAAAGACCCTTATTGCTGATTTGCGGTCTTAAGGGAACGCCGGGTTGGCGCTGGCATGGCATTGGTTGTGGCCAGGGCGGCACAGCATGCCCGCTGTCCACAGGCACGTTGCCGCGCGGGTTGGGCGGCGCAATTCAAAGTGGCGAGGTCATTCGCTGCAATCGGCCGCACCGATGAGCACAAGCAGCCGTCCCAGAGAACGTGTCATGACCGCTGCCAGGCGGTGCGGCGATGGTCGCCATGATTGTGAAGCGGGGAGCCTGTCTCGTCCGGAAGCGGGTCAGCACCGCCTCTCGACTTGGCATATGGCTCGCGCAGGCTCAGGCAAGTTGTGGCAGCGCCATCGGCATGCGCCCGGCCAGGGACGGTGCCAAAGGGTTGCCGCACGCTGCCGGCGGGTTGATTTTCGGATTAACGATGTTTCGGCGCCGGCTCGGTTAATGTCGCGGGGCTTGGGGCCGCCAGGTGGTCGGGCGGCGGAGGCTCGTAGCCAAAATGGGTAGCTGTCCCTATTTTTTTGTCCCTATTTTTTCCCGAGTATCAGGCGGTCTCAGCCTCAGATCTGGCGCTCATACTCGTCATGATGTCCAATCCAGTGCCACGTCACAGTGTCTCCGTCGAGCAAGCCGATCGCTCGATAGTCGAGGCCAATGCGGACCGAGTACCAAGGTGCTGCTTTGCTGATCCTCTTGAACTGCAGGCCGGGGTGCGCAGGATCGGCTCGGAATTGCTCGTAGGATCGCCGTGCATGCTCTTGGACGTCGGCCGGGAGGGCATCGAACAGCCGCCAGAACTTGCGTGTCGTGCGAGATTTCATTTCGGGCGATTGGCCGGATCGTAGTCCAGCACGTCGCCCCGCGCCACATCCCCGCGGACCTCGTCAGCCAGCTTGGCCAGAAATGCCTCGGAGCGCGGGTCGGCGAACAACGCGCCCCAGCGGGCGTCCGCCTCGAGGCGTGCCAACAACTCGCGCGCCAAGGCGTCCTGCTCATCCTGAGAGAGCTTGGCTGCAGCCAGGAATGCCTGATTGAGGAGTTCGGTCATAGGAGGAAGTATAGCCCGGCTTGCAGAATCTACAAATTGCATGAAGTGGGCTGGCCGCCGACCGGAAGCGTGACAGGTCGCGACGCAACCCAGGTGCGATCGTCGGAGCAAGGCGGACGCGGCTGAGACCTGAGCCCGCAATTGGTGGCCGTCACGATAGTCTTGCGGCCCCCTCGACTTGGCATATGGCTCGCGCAGGCTCAGGCACGCTGCTGCAGGGCCATCGGCCTGCGTCTGGCGAGGGTGAGTGCCAGCGGGTTGCCGCACGCTGCCGGCGGGCTGATTTTCGGATTAACAATGTTTCGGCGCCGGCTCGGTTAATGTCGCGGGGTTTGGGGCCTCCAGGTGGTCGGGCGGCGGAGGCTCGCATTCAAAATCGGTAGCTGTCCCTGTTTATTGTTGCGGCACCCGCACGGCGTTGCGCGGGTCAAAACTGCGCTTGGAAATTGCGCATCGGGATCAAGAATGTGGTCCGAGGCAGCAATAGCCTCAGGCGGTCGGCAAGTGGCCGTGAAGCAAGATAACGGCGTTCCGGGGCTGCCTTGATCCAATGGTGGCCTCGGAGCTTGGTGGCAGCAACACGCACATCAACCTTGGCCGTCCCATGAAGTGGGTTCAGCCAGTAATGATCACTGAGTTTTGTTCTATCTGGATCATAGTCGTGGATCAGGGTAGAATCCCGCGGCACCAGCGCTCCTTCAATTTCGATTCTCGTGCGGAGCACGAAGCGATCGGCAACGGTTCCGTCAAGGAAGTGCAGCTTATGGGGAAAGAATTCGTGAGTTGCGGGCTCGAGATTTTGAATAGCTGCTTTCCATTCGGGCGAAACGACTGTATACCAATGATTTTCAAGGGGAGGAGCCATAACGATCTCAAGGTGGCCTAACTGCGCGGGAAGTCGTGAACCCAGCCACGACTCGGTGTGAACGAGTTCGGGCGGAAGTGGAAACTGCGCCAGTGAATACAGGTTCATCCGGGCCGGAGCATTGAGCGCTAGCGATTGCAGCAGCGCAGCGCGCCCTTGATGGATTCGGGTGTATTCCTCCCAATCTTCATTTTGATGGTACTGAAGCTGAAGATGCTCGCCTTCTAGCCCATCGGTTCTAGCATCAAAAAAGAGGAAGTATTCGGCCTCCAGCAGAGAGCAATCCGCAGTCATGTCTCAGCCTCCCCCGAGGATTGCGCGGTAGACGGGCGTGTTGTCGAAGTCCAGAAAAATAAGACCCGAACAATAGAGACGGACATGTCGAGGGAAGGGAAAATGGGGACAGCTGCCAATTTCTGGCAATCACCCCGCCCACCCGGCGAAATGGTGGCCCGCCCCCACCAGCCACTACCCGCGACTGAGGCCCTTCTGCTCCAGCTCCTTGAGATAAGTGGCCCAGCGGGTTTCTTTTTCTTTGCCGAGCAGGGTGAGATACGACCACGTGAACAGGCCGGTCTCGTGGCCGTCGTCGAAGATGATCTTGACCGCGTAATTGCCGATCGGCTGCAGGTCGCGGATCTTGACGTTGCGCTTCTTGCCGACCGTGACGCGCTGCTCGGGCGAGTGGCCTTGCACCTCGGCTGACGGGCTCATGACGCGCAGCATTTCCGCTGTGAGCTCGAACGGCCGCTGACCCTCGAACTCGATGCCGAGCGCATCGCGGTTGGCGTTGGGCGTGAGCTTCGGCGGCTTGACGCGACCGCCTTGGGCTGCCTCCAGCTCCGCCCAGGCCTTCGCCGCCAGCTCGCGATAGATGCCGGCATGAATGCTGTCCGGCGCCGTCGCCGTGATCGGCTTGCCGCTGTCGGATTGCACGCGGATATCGAGATGCAAGGGCACGCCGCCGAGGAAGGGCACGCCGAGCTTTTCCGCTTCCGCCTTGGCGCCGCCGTGGCCGAAAATCTCGTGCCGCTCGCCGCACTTCGAGCACAGGAAAAAGCTCATGTTCTCGATGATGCCGATGACGGGAATGTCCGTCTTGCGGAACATGTTGAGGCCTTTGCGCGCATCGATCAGCGCCAGATCCTGCGGCGTCGAGACGATGATGGCGCCCGACAGCGGCACCTGCTGCGCCATGGTCAATTGCACATCGCCAGTGCCGGGGGGCATGTCGATGACGAGCACGTCGAGATCGCCCCAGACGACCTCGCGCAGCATCTGCGTCAAGGCTGAAACCACCATGGGCCCGCGCCAGATGACGGGCGTCGCCTCGTCGATCATGAAGCCCATCGACATGACCTTGAGGCCATAGCCCATCATGGGCACCAGCTTGTTGTTGGGACCGACTTCGGGTTTGCCGGAGAGGCCCAAGAGTTTCGGCTGCGAGGGGCCGTAGATGTCGGCGTCGAGAATGCCGACCTTGAAACCGTTGGCCTGGAAGCCGAGCGCCAGATTGACCGCGGTGGTCGATTTGCCGACACCGCCCTTGCCCGAGGCAACCGCGATCATGTGCCGGATGCCGGGCACGCCCGTTTGCGCGCGGGCTTGACCGGCCCCGATGACCGGAGCAGGGCCTGCCGGTGCATGCGTATGGCCGCCGGGGCCGTGATTGTGCGCGTGGCCGTGTGCGTGACTGTGGCCACCATCGCCGGCGCCGCCTTTGGCGCGTGCCGCCGCCACTCGCGGGCTCTCCGGCGCCATGCCGCCCGATCGTGCTGCTGCCGGCGCCGCGCCAGCAGCCCCTGGCCGGGAGGCCTGCGCGGTCAAGACTGCCGTGACTCCCGCCACACCGGCCAGATCGCGCACCACCTTCTCGGCCGCCTGCCGCAGCGGCTCCAGCTCTTCGGCCCGCTCGGGCGCCACGGTGATCGAGAAATAGGCGCGCCCGTCCTTGAGCAGAACCTCGGACACCAGGCCGAGATCGACGATATTGCCCATCAAATCCGGACCTTTGATCCGGCGCAACTCGTTGAGAACCTGCTCTTTGCTCACCGACATCTGTTCACCGTTGGCTGGGCCCGGCGAAAAGAAGACTTCCACGCTCGGGATTTAGGGGTCGGCGCGCTTTATCGCAGACTGGCTTGAGGAAGTCGAGGCTGGGAGAGGGTGGGACGCCTTTCCCCACAATTGCTTGAGCAGCGGCTGACCGCGTCGAACGCTCGCCCTATACTGGCGCCATGAGCAAGCAAACCACGCCCCATTCCGAGAAGCGCGCCGTCGGTGTCAGCCTGCCCGATGGCGAGGCCGTTCCCGTCGCCAAAGGCAGCCACGTCTATCTGATCGATGGCTCCGGCTACATCTTCCGTGCCTTCCACGCGCTGCCGCCCCTGACACGGCCCTCCGATGGGCTGCCGGTCGGTGCCGTACATGGCTTCTGCCAGATGCTGTGGAAGCTGATGCAGGAGGCAAAGGCTGGCCGGGGTCCGACCCACATCGCCGTCATCTTCGACGCCAGCCGCGAAAACTATCGCAACGCCATCTACCCCAATTACAAGGCCAATCGACCGCCCGCGCCCGAAGAACTGGTGCCGCAGTTCCCGCTGATCCGAGACGCCGTGCAGGCCTTCAACGTCGCCTGCATCGAGCAGGAGGGCTTCGAGGCCGACGACCTGATCGCCACCTATGCCAAGCACACCATCGCGCACGGCGGCGACGTCACCATCATCTCTTCCGACAAGGACTTGATGCAGCTGGTCAAGCCCGGTGTCGCCATGCTCGACACCATGAAGAACAAGACCATCGGCCGCGACGAGGTGATCGAGAAATTCGGCGTCGAGCCCGACAAGGTGGTGGACGTGCAGTCGCTGGCTGGCGACTCCGTCGACAACGTGCCGGGCGTGCCGGGCATCGGCGTCAAAACCGCTGCTGAACTGATCAAGGAGTATGGCGATCTCGACACGCTGCTGGCGCGCGCGGGCGAGATCAAGCAGCCGAAGCGCCGCGAGAAGCTGATCGAGTTCGCCGAGCAGGCGCGCATTTCCCGCGAGTTGGTGCGCCTCAAGGACGATGTGCCGGTCACCGTGCATATCGACCAGCTCGGCTTGCAGGACACGCACGCCGAGCAGTTGCTCACTTTCCTGCGTGCCATGGAATTCAACACGCTGACCAAGCGCATCGCGGATTCCCTTGGTGTCGATGCGCCGGCGCCATTGGAGCGCTCCGTCGGCTCGAGCGTGCGTGTGACAGAGCCCGGAGATGGGGGCAGACCCACGGGTCTGACCCCACCGCTCGGCAGGGACATGCCAGCTGGCGGCACCGGTACACCGTCAGCGGTGGTTGCGTTCGCGCGCGATGCAGCCCGGCAGCCGAAGATCGACCGCACCAAATACGAAACCGTCACCACGCTCGAGCGCCTGCAGGCCTGGATCGACGAAGCGCGTGCCATTGGCCGTTGTGCCTTCGACACCGAGACCACCAGCCTCGACGCCATGCGCGCCGATCTCGTCGGCTTCTCGCTCGCCGTCGCTCCGGGCCGCGCCTGTTACGTGCCCGTCGGGCACACCACGGGCACGGCGGATCTGTTCGGCGGTGGCGGGCTCGTTGCCGGGCAGATCCCGTTGCGGGCCGCACTCGATGTCCTGCGGCCGCTGCTGGAAGATCCAGCCACCCTCAAGATCGGACAGAACCTCAAGTACGACGCGCTGGTGCTCAAGCGCTACGCCGTTGCCATCGCTCCTATCGATGACACCATGCTGATGTCCTACGCCCTCGACGGCGGTCGCGGCAGCCACGGCATGGACAGCCTGTCGGAGCGCCATCTCGCGCACAGCTGCATCTCCTTCGACGATGTCATCGCGCATGCGCCCGGCGCCAAGAAGGCCGATCGCACCTTTGCCGGCGTGCCCATCGACAAGGCCAGCGAATATGCGGCCGAGGACGCCGACGTCACGCTGCGCCTGTGGATGGCGCTGAAGCCGCGCCTTGCCGCTGAGCGCATGACGACGGTGTATGAGCGGCTCGAACGGCCGCTGCTGCCGGTTATCGTCGACATGGAGCGGGCCGGCATCAAGGTCGATCGCGCTATTCTCGCCAGGCTCTCCTCGGCCTTCACGCAGTCGATCGCGCGCCTCGACGAGGAAGTGCAGGCGCTCGCGGGGCAGAAATTCAATCTTGGCTCGCCGAAGCAGCTGGGTGAACTCTTGTTCGACAAACTCAAGCTGCCGGGCGGCAAGCGCACCAAGAGCGGCCAGTGGGAAACGCGCGCCGGCCTGCTCGATGATCTCGCGGCGAACGAAGAATTGCCCGACGATGCGCGCAAGCTGATCAACACGATGCTGGAATGGCGCCAGCTCTCGAAGCTCAAATCCACCTACACGGACGCGCTCCCTGAGCACATCGATCCCACCACGGGCCGCATCCACACCAGCTACGCGCTGGCCGCCACCTCGACCGGCCGTCTCGCTTCGACCGATCCCAACCTGCAGAACATTCCCGTGCGCACCAAAGAGGGCCGCGAAATCCGCACCGCCTTCATTGCCGAAAAAGGCGCCAAGCTGATCTCGGCCGACTACAGCCAGATTGAGTTGCGCGTGCTGGCCCACATCGCCGACATACCCCAGTTGAAAAAGGCCTTTGCCGACGGCCTCGACATCCACGCCATGACGGCGTCTGAGATGTTCGGCGTGCCGGTGAAGGATATGCCCGGCGAGGTGCGCCGCCGCGCCAAGGCGATCAACTTCGGCATCATCTACGGCATCTCGGCGTTCGGGCTCGCCGCCCAGCTCGGCATCTCCAAGCAGGAGGCGGGCGAATACATCACCACCTATTTCAAGCGCTTCCCCGGCATCCGCGACTACATGGACCGCACTAAGAAATTCGCGCACGACCACGGCTACGTCGAAACCGTGTTCGGCCGCCGCATCCACTATCCCGAGATCAACACCAAGAACCCATCCATGCGCGCGTTCCTGGAGCGGGCCTCGATCAACGCGCCGATCCAGGGCTCGGCTGCTGATATCATCCGGCGCGCCATGGTGCGCATGCCCGGTGCCTTGGCCGACGCGAAACTCTCAGGCACGACGATGTTGCTGCAGGTGCACGACGAGTTGATCTTCGAGGCCAAGGAAGCCGACATCGCCAAGGCCCTGCCCCTGGTCAAGCGCGTCATGATCGAAGCGCCCGAGCCGGTGATCAAGTTCGCCGTGCCGATCCAGGTCGATGCCAAAGCGGCGGACAATTGGGAGGCGGCGCATTGAAGGGGTGCGGGAGGCTGCGACGCCAGATAGAAGATTCGCGGGTTCGGTGTGAATGAATGAGGTTTGCGGGAAAATGGTGGCTGTCACCAATAAGGCGAGGCAATGGTACAGGACTTCAAGACCAACGTGTTCCCCGATCGCCCCGTGAGGTTCGTCAAGCTTGGGGCGGCGGGGAAAGAGGTGGTGGTGCTGTGATGGCAACACGTCGGAATTTGATGCGCATTTCAAGTCGGCTGTGGCAGACAGCTGCGGTGAGTGCCGTTTGGATAACGATCATATTTATGGCGATAAAATACAAGCCTATTTATAGCAGGATTTGCGTTGGTGAACCATGCATACAACGCTTCCATAAATCCTTCGCAACCTATCGTTTTCCGGACAACTTCTGTTTTGCTGAAATTGAATTTGGAACGCGATGGCGCTCAGTACCGACGACCCTTGTGCAAGAGCTTGCAGGTTACTTTATATTCGCTAGATATATGATCACTGGTAGTTTTACAACAATAATATACGACGTCCGTCAAGATAGGATTTATATATCGTCGGTTTGGGGAATCGAAAATCTCCCTGACGAAGGGGAGTTCTGCGCTGTAGACGCTGACATCAAGATTGTGAGCAAGATTGCGGTTCCGCGTTAACAGCTGAAAATAAATAGGAAAATAAATAGGGACAGTCACCAATTCTCGCGGCGTCGATCAATGCGCCGATCCAAGGCTCGGCCGCCGGCATCATTCGGCGTGCCATGGTGCGCATGATCGAAGCGACCGAACCGGTGATCAAGTTCGCCGTGCCGATCCAGGTCGAAGCCAAAGCGGCGGACAACTGGGAGGCGGCGCATTGAAGCGGCGGAACAATGCGACGCCGAAATGTGAAGGTCGACTTACTTAGCTAGATATGTTAGCTAAGTGACGACAAGAGGTGCATCGATGCCGACCTATACAGTTCATCAAGCCAAGACCAACCTGTCGAAGCTCCTGGCCGAAGCCGAGGCGGGAGAGGAGGTCGTCATCGCTCGCGATGATAAGCCAGTGGTGCGTCTGACGCCTATCACGGCGAAGAAGCCCAAGCGCAAGTTCGGTGCCTACAAGGGGCAGGCAACCATCACAGATGCCTTCTTCGAGCCGATGGGCGATGCGGAGTTGCGCGATTGGCATGAGGGTCCGATCTTTCCTCACGACACTGCGGCCACTGCAAAAACGCCAGCAAAACGGCGGCGCAAGCCATGAGGGTGCTACTCGACACGCACGCGCTGCTCTGGTGGCTCGATGGTGCCCCGGAACTTTCCGCGCAAGCCAAGGCGATTATTGCCGACATCGAAGCAAACGAGGTTTTGGTGAGTGCAGCCTCCGCATGGGAGATTGCGACCAAGGCGCGGCTCGGTAAGCTGCCCAAGGCCCTGACCGTTGCGCAGCGCTTGCCCGACGTGCTCGATGAGCAAGAGTTTCGGCTGCTGCCGATCACGGTTCGCCACGGCCATCAAGCCGGTTGGCTGCACAATCGGCATGGCGATCCATTCGATCGCATTCTGGCGGCACAATCCATGCTGGAAGCGATCCCGATTATCTCCTCAGATCCTCAGCTCAAGGCGCTCGGTGCCAGCGTCATCTGGTGATCCACCGTAACTCGGGACAGCCACCGATTTTGCATACGGGCGTCGGCAGACGGACAATTGCCGCCCCAAGCCCCGCGGAATTAACCAGTCCGGCGCCGAAAGATGGTGAATCCGAAAATCAGCCCGCTGGCAGCGTGCGGCACCTCGTTGGCACCCTCCCTGGCCCGAAACATGCCAATGGCCCTGCAGCAGCTTGCCTGAGCCTGCGCGAGGCATTTGCGAAATCGAGGGGCGGTGATGCACAGGCCCGGACGAGATCGGCCAGCTACCTCTGCCCTTCCAACCCATACACCTCCCGCGCCGCGGTCTCCGAAATTCGCGCCTCCGCGAGATCGCGGCGCGCGGCGTCGCGGTCGCGTGTGCGGGGATCGCCGACGCCGCCGGCGCCTGGCGTGATCATCGACACCACCGAGCCATTGTCCAGCCGCGCCGCTGCCCGCGTCGGGCCTTCGCCCGCGCGCTCATAAACGAACCGCGCCATGCTGCCCGCGCCACCGCCATCAAGCCCCCACGGTGCCGTCTTGACGCGAGCGCCGAAAATGTAGGTGCGGCAATTGTCGTGCTCGGCCCGCACGCGGCGATGCAGGGCCATGCCGCCACGATGCCGGCCGGCACCGCCTGAATCCTGCACCAATTCGTAGCGCTCGACGAACAGCGGATATTCGCGCTCGAGCGCTTCGATGGGCAGATTCGATGTGTTGGTCAGATGCACGTGCACGCCGTCGAGGCCATCCTTGGTGGCGCGGGCGCCGAAGCCGCCGCCAATGGTCTCGACATAGACGTAGTAGCGCCCATGGCGCGGATCGACGCCGGAGAAGTCCGCGTAAACGCAGGCGCCGTTGTGGGCGGCCGTGACACGTTCCGGCACCGCCTTGGCCAGTGCGCCGTGCACGAGATCGACGACGCGCTGGCCTGAATCGAGGCGCGAATTGACGGCGGCGGGCGCCACCGCATTGAGCACCGAGCCCTTCGGCGCCGTGACGTGGATCGGCCGGAAGAAGCCAGCATTGGGCGGAATGTCGTGGCCGATCACGGTTTTCAGCGCGTAGTAGACCGTGGCGAGCAACCCGGTCTCGACCAGATTGATGCCGGCGCGCACTTGGCGCGGCGCATCGAAGCCTAAGTGGATGTCGCCATCCTGCACGTCGATGCGCAGCTTGAAATGCAGCAGGCCATCCAGCTCCTCGGAATCGAAGGTGTCCTCGAACGTGTAGATGCCCGGCGGAATCGTGCGAATGCCGGCCCGCGTCAATCGCTCGGCATAGTCGAGCAGCGCGTCCTCGGCCTCGAGCAGCAGCGGCCGGCCATAGCGGCGGCACAGATCCCGCATGCGGCGGATTCCCAATCGGTTCGCGGCCATCTGCGCCCTCAGGTCCGCATGGCGTTCCGCCGGCACCTGGCAGTTGAGCAGGATGACATCGAGCACGTCCTGCTGCAACACGCCCTGGCGATAGAGCCGGATCGGCGGAATGCGGATCCCCTCTTGGAAGATGTGCGCATGCCCGCGGTCGACGAAATCGGCATGATGCGCCGTGTTGGTGACCCAGCCGACGAGGGCGCCGTCGTCGAAGATCGGCTCGGCCAACACCAGATCAGGCAGATGCGTGCCGCCGCCGGTGTAGGCGTCGTTGCCGATGAACACGTCGCCCTCGCGAATGTCCTGGCGCGGCACGCGGGCATGGATCGCCTCGACGACGCCGATCAGGGAGCCCAGATGCATCGGGATATGCATGGCCTGGCACAGCACACGGCCCTTGGAGTCGAACAGGCAGGTCGAGATATCGCGCCGCTCCTTGATGTTGGTCGAATAGGCCGCGCGCACCAGCGTCTCGCCCATCTCTTCGGCGATCGAGGCCAATGCATTCGAAATCACCTCGACGGTGATCGCGTCGATGCCACCACCCGTTGTCGTCGCTCCCGCCATGTCCGTTCCTGCCCTTGCTTGCCGTGCCGGCCAATGCAACCTTAGATGCAACCAGACCTGCGCGACAATCGCCCCCTCCCGGAGCCCGGCATGCTGCCCAAAATCCAAGACCTGACTGTGGCCGATATCGCCGCCGTGCAGGCCATTGCCACCGAGACCAGGGAGCCCCGGCAAATCCTGATCGGCGTCGAAGCTTTGGCCAAGAAAGTGCTCGGTTACAAGGGCTGCACCATGTTCCGTTACATTCACGAGACACAGGAGGTGGAGCGCATCCATTCCAGCGATCTGGTGGCCTATCCGGTTGGCGGGCGCAAGCAGATTGCTGCCTATCCGGTCAACCAGGCGGTGCTGGCGCGTGGCGAAATCTACGTCGCCGCCGATCGCGAGGCGGTCAAGGGCACCTATAAGGATTTCGAGAAGATCTTTGCGCTCGGCGTCACCTCGATCATGAACGTGCCCGTGCGCCTCGCCGGCCGCAACATCGGCGCCATGAATGTGTTCGGCGAAGCCGGCCAGTTCGATGACGCAGCCAAGCTCAAGGGCCGCGTCCTCGCTGGGCTCATGGTGCCAGCCATCCTCACGTGGAAGGCTTGAGGCGATGTCGGACGCCCATGTCTTCAAATCGGCGGCCGATAGCGCCCCGATCGATCGCGCGCGGCTGGCGGCCTATCTCGCCAGCGTCGGTCTGCCGCTCGACAACAGCCAACCGATCGAGCAGTTCGGCACCGGCATGGCGAATATCAACTATCGCTTGACCGTCGCCGGTTGCGCGTGGGCAACGGAAGGCGCCAACATAAAAGCTGGGCAACGGCTCGTGCTCCGCCGTCCTCCCGGTGGCGATCTGCCTCCCGGCGCCCACGACATGGCGCGCGAGCATCGCATCCTGTCACGGCTCTGGCAGGCATTGCCGCTGGCGCCGCGCTCGCTGCATCTGTGCGAAGACCGGACGGTGATCGGTGTGCCGTTCCAACTCATCGAGTATCGGCCGGGCCTCGTCATCAAGGGCGATGACCGCCGTCATTTCGAGGGTCGGCCGGAGGTCGCGCGCCGCACCGGGCAGATGCTGGTCGAGACGCTGGTCGCGGTGCATCAAATTGATGTCGCAGCCGTGGGCCTCGCCGATCTCGGCAAGCCCGAGGGGTTTATCACGCGCGCCATCAAGGGCTGGCAGGGCCGCGCCGAACGCCTTGAGCTGGCGCCCGAGGTGCGCACGCTCGCAGCCGAAATCGCCACATGGCTCGGCCGCCAGACGGTGCGCCAGCGTCCCGCAACGTTGCTGCATTCCGACTTCAAGCTCGACAATCTGATCGTCGATCCCGCGACACTGGCCCCGGTCGCTATCGTCGATTGGGACATGGGCACGCGCGGCGATCCCCTGTTCGACCTGGCGACCCTGCTCTCCTATTGGGCCGAGCCGGGTGATCCTGCCTGCATGGCCGACATGAAGCAGTTGCCGACGGCAGCCCCTGGTTTCCAGACCCGCAACGAGGTCGTCGCCGAATACGCCCGCCTCACCGGCACCGATGTCTCCGACTTTCCGACGCTGCGCGTGCTCGCGATGTTCAAGCTGGCCGTTGTGCTGCTGCAACTGCATGCGCTCTGGTCGCGCGGCGCGGCCAAAGGGAGCGATTATGCCGATATGGCTCGCATCGCGAAGGAGTTGCTGGCTTTCGCGCATGATGTGACGCAGGGGCGCTGATCGGGTACGCCCCGTTGGCTTGGGCGGGAAACTCTGCATAGTGGCCACCAACCATCGCTCAGGCGCAGCTGCTGCAGCTTATGCCTTACCTTCGGAGACCTGCCCCATGGATTTCACCATCGACAAGCCGCTGGCTGAATTGCGCGACAAGGTCGCAGCCTTCGTGCGCGAGAAGATCATTCCGTTCGAGGCAGATCCGCGTTGGGGCCACCATGGCATCCCCGAGGACCTGCGCCATGATCTCAATGAGGCGGCGCGCAAGGCCGGTCTCCTCGGCATCAACTCACCCAAGGAGTTCGGCGGGCAGGGCTTCAATCATTTCGAGCAGGCGGTCGTTTTCGAGGCGGCGGGCTATTCGATCCTCGGCCCCATCGCGCTGCACTTCCATGCTCCCGACGAAGGTAACATCAACCTGCTCGAGAAGGTGGCGACGCCCGCCCAGAAGCAGAAGTATCTGAAGCGCCTGGCCACCGGCGAAATTCGATCCTGCTTCGCCATGACCGAGCCCGACGGCGGCGCCGGTGCCGATCCCGTGCTCCTCAAGACGCGTGCCAAGCCGGACGGCAATGGCTTCGTCATTAACGGTCGCAAGACGCTGATCACGGGCGCGGAAGGTGCCGGGTTTGCCATCATCATGGCGCGCACCGGCGACGGCCCCGGCGATTGCACCATGTTCCTGACGGAGTTGCCGAACCCCGCCTTCAAGATCCACCGCGTCCTCGATTCCATGGACTCGAGTTTCATGGGTGGACATGCCGTCATCGATATCGAGAACCTGCGCGTCTCCGGCGACGATATTCTCGGCGAGATCGGCAAGGGCTTCCAATATGCGCAGGTGCGCCTGGCTCCAGCCCGCCTCACGCACTGCATGCGCTGGCTCGGCTCAGCCATACGCGCCCATGACACCGCCACCGAATATGCCCGGCATCGCCAGTCGTTCGGCAAGCGTCTCGGCGAGCATCAGGGCGTCTCGTTCATGCTCGCCGACAATGCCATGGACATCCATGTCTCGCGGCTGGCCATCTGGCAATGCGCTTGGCTGCTCGATCAAGGCCAACGCGCCGGCAATGAAAGTTCCATGGCCAAGGTCATCTGCTCGGAAGCCATCTTCCGTGTCGTCGACCGCTCGATGCAGATCCTCGGCGGCTCAGGTGTGACGCGCGACACCATGGTCGAGCGGATTTTCCGCGATGTCCGCGCTTTCCGCATCTACGACGGCCCCTCCGAAGTCCATCGCCATGCCATCGGTCGCCGCATCGTCGAGGCCGACAAGAAAAAGAGCGCCGCCAAACACTGAGGCAGTGCTCCGACAACTGCTGTGGGTTCTGGCCGCCGTTACTTGAGGCCGATGGCGAGACGCAGCGCCTTCACCTGGACGTCTGCGGTGCCGGCGGGGAGTGGCACCCGCTGGCCGGTGCGCAGCACCAGTTCCGCGACGCTGGTCGGATAGCCGTCGCGGTCGTAGCCGGCGACCACGCGCGCATTGGCGATCTCGCTGAAGGCGACCTCCGTCTTGCGCGAGGCGAAGATGTTGGCCTCCACGATCTCCAGCTTGCGGGCGGCCTGATGCACCACCAAGCCGCACACCTCGCCAGGATTGAGCACGCTGTAGGTGTAAATGCCGATCGAGATGATGAGCATGGGGATCAGCACGGCGACGATCAGAAACCGGGCATGTTTCAGCATGCTGGGATCGATGATCATCATCAGCAGGATGGGCGCCACGAGGCCGATAATCACCGGCGAGGCGGCCCGGCTCAGGCGTGACGCAAATCCCGCTTCCGGATTGACGCTGCCATCGGACAGCACAAGGGTTGCGGCAGGCTCGGTCATGGCGGCCACGGCGATACGCTCCACTTTCTACAAAACTGCAGAAAACTGTATCAGTTAGCCGTTTAAAATTCTTTGTGCGCCGATTTAAGGCGAGGCTGCTCTTAGCAACCTCGCCTTAACCATGTCTGGTCCGCCGCCATGGCACCCGACCCGAACCCCGTGCTGGGACGGCAACCCGGGCTCAAGCCTTGGGAAGCTCACCCTTGGACGCAGCTTCAGCCTTCTGTCGTGCCCGGCGGTCCATCATGTTCAACCCCTCGACCAGGATCGAGAACGCCATTGCGGCATAGATGTAGCCCTTCGGGATCTTGGTACCGAAGCCTTCTGCGATCAGCATGACGCCGATCATCAGGAGGAAGCCGAGCGCCAGCATGACGATGGTTGGATTGGCATTGATGAAATTCGCCAGTGGCGTCGCCGCCAGCAGCATCACCAGCACGGTGACGATGACGGCGATGATCATGATCTGCACATGCTCTGTCATGCCGACGGCGGTGATGATGCTATCGATCGAGAACACCAGATCGATCACGATGATCTGCACGATGGCTGCCGAAAAACCAAGACCCACCGTCTTGCGGTCGAACACATCCGGCCCTGGATTAACGTCGACCTTGTGATGGATCTCTTTGGTGGCCTTCCAGACCAGGAACAGGCCACCTGCGATCAGGATCATGTCGCGCCATGAGAAACTATTGCCGAGCACGGTGAACACGGGCGCCGTCAACTTGACAATGAAGGCGATGGTGCCAAGCAGGGCCAGGCGCATGATCAAGGCGAGGCCGATGCCAATCCGGCGGGCCAGCGGACGCTGCGCTTCGGGGAGGCGATTGGTCAGGATGGCGATGAAAATGAGATTGTCGATGCCGAGCACGACCTCCATCGCGATCAACATCATCAAGGCGGCCCAGGCGGCTGGATCGCTGGCAAGCGTCAAGAGTGTATCCATGGTTCCCCAATAGTCATTGCCGCCCCGCAGAGATGCGCAGCACGCCCTGACGTCACATAGGATGCCGGCGGCTCACCACCAGTGTTGGACGGCCCCACAAGCCATCGGAAATTTCGATCGAGCAACCGCTGTCAGCTCAGCAATTGCCCGCCGTCGACGGCGATCGTCTGCCCCGTCACCCAGCTCGCCAGATCGCTGGCCAGGAACGCCGCCACGCTGGCAATTTCCTCGGCCTTGCCGAAGCGGCCCCAGGGGATCGAGCGCAGCGTGCCCTGGTAGAGCTTGGGGTCCGACGTCTTGCGCTGATCCCAGACGCCGCCCGGGAACTCGATGGAGCCGGGCGCGATGGCGTTGACGCGGATCTTCTTCGGCGCCAGCGCCAGCCCCTGGCTCATGGTGTAGTTGTTGATGGCGGCCTTGACGGCGGCGTAGGGCGCGCTGCGCACGCTTGGCCCGAAGCCGGAAATCGACGAGATGTTGATGATGGCGCCACCGCCCGCCGCCTCGAGGTGGGGGATTGCGGCATGGGACGCACGGACCGTCGCCATGACGTCGACGTTGATGCCGGCAGCCCACCCGCTCTCGTCGTCTTTCATGCCGAACCCCGACGCATTGTTGACCAGGATGTCGATGCCGCCGAGGGCCGCCGCGGCATCTGCCACATATCGTGCGATCTGCTCGCCGTTGCCGAGATCGCAGGCGCCGAAATGCACGCGTCCGCCATGGCGCGACAACTCGCCGGCCGCCGCCTTCAATCCTTCGGCGCCGCGCGCGCAGATCGAGACCGCTGCGCCGTCCCGCGCCAAAGCCTCGGCGATAGCACGCCCGATGCCGCGGCTGCCGCCGCAGATGACCGCGCGCTTGCCCTTGAAGTCGAACTGCATGGCTAGATCTCCGCTTGTTGTTAAAGCAATTTCCACAAGACGTAGGTCACGCCCACGTCCCCCTCCCATCAGGGGAGGGGCTAGGGGTGGGGTGAGGACGCAATGCGCGGACCGAGAGTGCTACGCCAAGCTCGATCCCCCCACCCCCAACACCTCCCCACGAGGGGGAGGGAAGAGTGTACACCAGCAATTTGAGACTTGCGGAAACCGCTCTACACCGCCGCGATGCGTTGGATCGCGGCCTTGAGTTTGGCCAATTGGCCGATCAGTTCCGTCTTGCGCTCGCGCGTTTCCTCGATGGCTTCGGGATCGGCGCGCGACATGAAGCTTGGATTGTTGAGCTTGGCATCCGTCTTGCCCATGTCGCTCTCGACACCGGCAATCGCCTTCTCGAGTCGCTTGCGTTCTGCGGCCATGTCGATGACGCCGGCCAGCGGCAAGGCCACGGTCGCCTCGCCGACGATGATCTGCGCCGAGCCCTTGGGCGGCGTCGGATCGAAGGTGATGCCATCCAGGCGCGCGAGGCGCAGGATGGTATCGTGATGTCGCCCCGCCCGCGCTTTCGTCTCTTTGCTGGCACCCGCGATCACCATCGGAATTTTGGCGCCACCCGGCACGTTCATTTCAGAACGCACGGAGCGGACCTCGGAAATGAGTGCGATCAGCCAGCCGATCTCGGCGTCGGCGACAGGATCAGCAAGGCCTGCGAGCTGCGGCCAAGGGGATAGCGCCAGCAGCGACGCCCGCTTGGCGTCTGGCGTGGACGTCTTCTCCCACAACTCCTCGGTGATGAAGGGCATGAAGGGATGCAGCAGGGCCAGCGCCTGATCGATGATCCACGCTGTCATGGCGCGGGTTTCCGCCTTGGCTGCTTCATCTGTCCCGGCCAGAATCGGCTTGGCCAGCTCCAGATACCAGTCGCACACCGTGCCCCAGATGAACTCATAGACGGTGCCCGCGGCTTCATTGAACTTGTAGCCTTCGATGGCTGCCGTCACGGCTACTGTCGCGCGCTCGGTCTCGCCGGCAATCCAGCGGTTCAACGTCTGCTTGGCCGCTTTCGGATCGAAGCCGTCGACGCGGCGGCACTCGTTCATCTCGGCAAAGCGCGTCGCATTCCACAGCTTGGTCGCGAAATTGCGATAGCCTTCGACGCGCGGCTTGGCGAGGCGCACGTTGCGCCCCTGCGCGGTCATGGCGGCGAGCGTGAAGCGCAGCGCGTCGGCGCCATAGACGTCGATCAGCTCCAAGGGGTCCATGACGTTGCCCTTGGTCTTCGACATCTTCTGGCCCTTCTCGTCGAGCACGAGGCCATGGATGTAGACGTCGCGGAACGGCACCTCCTGCATGAAGTGCATGCCCGACATCATCATGCGCGCGACCCAGAAGAAGATGATGTCGAAGCCGGTGACGAGGCAACTCGTCGGATAGAAGCGCTCGACTTCTTTCGTTTGCTCAGGCCAGCCCAGCGTTGAGAATGGCCACAGCGCCGACGAGAACCAGGTGGCGAGGACGTCGGGGTCGCGGATCAACGGGACATCCCCTCTCCCTGCTCCCTGCACTTGAGCGGGGAGAGGGTTAGGGTGAGGGGCGGACGCTTGCTCAAGCTCAGCTGGTTGCCGCCCCTCACCCCGACCCTCTCCCCGTGCCGGACGGGGCGAGGGGGAAGAAGCGGAGTGCGCTTGCGCTTGCGCCGCGGCCTCCCTTTCGTCGAGAGCAACGAACACCTTGCCGTCAGGCCCATACCACGCCGGAATCTGGTGGCCCCACCACAGTTGCCGCGAGATGCACCAGGGTTGGATGTTTTCGAGCCAGCGAAAATAGTCGTTGGCGTATTTCTCCGGCACGAATTTTGTCTTGCCCGAGCGCACGGCCTCGAGCGCCGGCTTGGCCAGCGTCGCCGCATCGACGTACCACTGGTCCGTCAGCCACGGCTCGACGATCGCATCGCCGCGTTGCGCGTGCGGCACGGCATGCGTGTTCGGTTCGATCTTCTCGAGCATGCCGAGGTCGTGAAGCTCGGCAACAATCTTCTTCCGCGCCGCGAAGCGATCCATGCCGCGATAGGCAGGCGGCGTGTTCTCGTTGAGATGCGCCGTCGCATCGAGAATGTTGATCACAGCCAGCTTACAGCGCTTGCCAACCTCCCAATCATTGAAATCGTGCGCCGGCGTGATCTTCACCGCGCCCGTGCCCTTCTCCGGGTCCGCATAATCATCGCCAACAATGGGGATCTCGCGGCCAACGAGCGGCAGCACGCACAGCTTGCCGATGAGATGCTTGAGCTTGGGATTCTCGGGATGGATCGCAACGCCGGTATCGCCGAGCATCGTCTCGGGGCGCGTCGTGCCGACCATGACATAGTCTTGCGCCTTCAGTTGCCCACCTTCGGCAACCGGCGCGAGCGGGTACTTGATGGTGTACATGTGCCCGCTTGGATCCTTGTCCAGGATCTTGTTGAGCTTGGCGGCGTCGAAGGGCACGGGGTTGCCCTCCTTGTCCTTCATGTCGCGCGCCCACTTGAACGAGCCGGTGTGCTCGCGCGGCTCGACCTCGAGATCAGACACCGCCGACTGGAACTCCGGGTCCCAGTTGACGAGGCGCTTGTCGCGATAAATGAGATTACGGCCGGGGATTGGTCCTGGCGTGTTAGCAAGCTCAACAAACACCTTGATAACCGCGCGCATCATCTGCTCGTCAGGAGCGCCGTGCTTTCCCATCGTGAAGCGCTCGCGGCTCCAGTCGCAGGAGGCGCCAAGTCGCTTCAACTGGTTCTGGATGGTGCCGCCCGATTGCGCCTTCCATTCCCAGACCGTCTCAAGGAACTTCTCGCGCCCGAGATCCTTGTAGTTGATTTGGCGTTCGGCGAGCTGCCGCGAGACAACCAACTGCGTCGCGATGCCCGCATGGTCGGTGCCTGGCTGCCAGAGCACGTCTTTGCCGCGCATGCGCTCGAAGCGGCAGAGCACGTCCTGCAGCGTGTTGTTCAGCGCGTGCCCCATGTGCAGCGATCCCGTCACGTTCGGCGGTGGAATGACGATGCAATAGGTCTCGGCCTTGGCGCGATCGGCGCGGCCGGCCTTGAAGGCGTCGGCCGTTTCCCAGGCCTTGTGGATGCGGGCCTCGATATCGGCGGGCTGGTATTTGGTCTCAAGCATGGGATGCCAGTCTGCAAGTTGGCGCCAACGGATGCGCGGCGCGAATGAAGGGCGGTGGTACGCTTCGGCCAAAGGGCCTGTCAACGGCAAGAGGCCCGCCGGGATACGGTCGGGCCTCGCAAGCGATCGGCGATTGGTCGTTGGGGACCGGCGCCCTGCCAGTCCCGGCAGCATCAATTGCGGGTGAGGTTGCCCTTGGGCTTCGCCGAGGCGGCCAGCTCGATCGACAGCGCCTTCTCGACCATGCGCGGCATGTTGTTGTCCAGCCAGTCCCGGATCATGGGCCGCAGCAACTCTACCACGCGCTCCTCGATCGCATTCATCGGCATGGGCGCGGCAGCCGGGGCCGCAGCCAGCGACTGCGCGGGCTTCGGCGACAGGGCGACGGGGGCTGGCAGCGGGGTGCCGAGGAGCACAGCGGATGCTGCCTCGGGCTCCTGCCTCGGCGCTTTTTCAGGCGTCGGTGATTTTACCCCAGTGGCGACCGCATCGGTGCTTGGGGCTGGCGTCGCCACCTTTTCAACCATGGCGGCGGGAGCGACGGGCTCGCTGACCGGTTTCGCCGCGTGCGGGAGTGGCTGTGACGTCGCTGCCGGAGCTGGCTTGGCGGCAGGCTTGGCCTCGGGGGCCGCACGCGTGGCAATCGCAGCGGGCTCAGGTTTGCGCTCGTCGGCCTTGGGAGGGGCTGTGACAGGCCCGGTCGGTGACGGCAACGAGCGGTTCTGGCCTGGCGCTGGCGCAGCAGCTGCAGGCTTGGCGGCGCCGTTGACCGCGGATGCCAGCGGCGCCGGCTCGGCTCGCGGCGCGCTGCCGGCAAGGTCATGGTTGCGGCTGGGGATGAAAGAGCCGAGATCCGAGAGACCGTTCTTGACAGGTGCCGGCGTGGCGACAGGAGCGCTCTCAGCGCGTGCGCCGTTGTTGCCCGGCGCTGCACCGAAGAACGGCGCGGGGCCTGCCGCCGCCGGTCCGGCGCTCGCCGGATTTGCGCTCGCAGCCGCTTGGGTCTCTTTCGGAAACAGCCAGGATGGAGCAGCGTCCAATTGTGCCGCGGCCGCTTTGGCAGGCGCTGGTGCCGCTGCCGGTGCGGGTTTCGCGGGGGTAGCGGCAACGGGCGACGGGTTGCTCGGCGCTGGGCTATGTCGCACCGTTGGCACGTCATCGGCCATGCTCAGCACGTCGTCGATTGCGGCAGGCTGCGCTGCCGGGCGCCGCGGTGCTGGAACTGGATTTGGGCTCGACTGGTGCGCTGGCGACTGCGGCCGCGGCGCCGCTTGCGGGCTGACAGGTTGGCCGTTGTTGGGCCGGGATGCAGACTGAGCGGGAGGCGCCGCAGCCGCGGATTGCCGCGAGCCGATCGGCTCCTCGGCAATAATCTTGCGAATGGAGGCAAGGATGTCTTCCATGCTTGGCTCTGGCGCCTTTTCCATCCTGGACATACCCACTCTCCCTCGCCACGCCCGCGCCGCTTGTTGTGCGGCCCACGGACGGCACTAAACGGGCAGCACCCGCCGGCACCGGTCCCATCCCTGAGTGGTCGTACTATGAAGCGGGCGGCAATTCAATGGAACCACACGGGGTTCAGCATCGAACTTTATCAGCTGCTACTGCAACTTCCGGTTCCCGCCTGGTGCACGTCCCACTTTGCCACCGCTCGGCCATAGCCGGTCGACGGGGCCGTGATATGGCAGCGTCGTGGCGGAACGAGGATCGCTTTCTACTGCACCGGCAACTGACCTCGGCGTTACGCCAGAGTACGCCAGGACATGTGGCGTGCCGGCGCCGGGGCAACGCGGTCACTTCGCCGGCGTATGCCGCTCGGTCCGGGTATCCCACAGATCGTGATGCTCGCGACGACCGTCCGGATAGGTGATGCTGATGCCCCACCATTTGCGGCGCACGTCGTGATAGTGGACTTCGGGATCGTAGACTTTCTCCACGGTGCCCAGATCCGCGACATTGAGTCGACCGATGGCCGACACCACGGTATAGGACGCCACCACAAGATTGCGCTGTGTCGTCGCCAGCGAGACTTCAGCGTTCAGAGCTTCCTGCTCGGCATTGAGCACGTCGAGCAAGGTGCGCTGGCCCACTTTCTCTTCTTCACGCACGCCAGCCAAGGCGATGCGCGTTGCGTTGACCTGCACCTGGTCCGACTCGAGCGCACCACGCGCGGCCGCCAACTGCGACCATGCCTGCTCGACCCGTTCGCGGGCCTCGGTGCGGGCCTGCTCGATTTCCTGCAACCGGCTGACATGCGTATGCTTGGATTGGCGCACGCGGGCATGCACCTCACCCGCCTGATACAGCGGTACCGTCAGGCGCCCAGTGACCGTGGTGACCTCGGTCTCATCGGTCGTGCGCGAGGGATCGTAGCGATGCGAGTAGTTGGCATCGACGCGCACTTCGGGCAGCAACTCGCCCCACACCTTGTCCACGTTGTGCCGTGCCGCCTGCTCGCGGTAGAGCGCCGACACCACCGCAGGGCTTTCACGCGCTGAGATGTCGACAGCTTCGCGAACCGACTTCGGCACCAGCTTTACGTGCGGCCGCTGGGCCTGAAGATTGCTCGGCGGGTGGCCAACGACGCGCTCGTAGGTGGCGCGGCTGGCCTTCAAGTTGGCGCGTGCCAAGTCAAGCTGAGAAACGGCGCCGGCGCGCCGCGCTTCGGCCTGGGCCACGTCGGTGCGTGTCACCTCGCCGACCGAGAACCGATCCTGCGTCGCTTTCAGTTCGCGTGAGAGTACGGTGACGTTGTTCTCGCGCAGCTTGACGATCTCCAGATCGCGCACGACGTCCATATAGGCGGTGACTGCCTGCAGCAGCACCTCCTGCTCGACGGACCGCAATGTCTCGCGCCCGGCGCGCACTGTCGCCTCCGCCTCACGCACGCTGTTCAGAGTGCGAAAGCCGTTGAAAACGGGCTGGGAGGCATTGACCGAATAGCCTTTCGGATGCGTCTCACCATCCGCCGTCGATTGCGGCTTGGTATCGCGGCGCTCATAACCGATGTCGGCGGATCCGGTCACCGTGGGCCGATAGCCTGAATTGGCGCGGGCAATCTCTTCATCCGTGGCGCGCAAACGGGCGCGTTCGGCGTCGAGGCGGGGATTGAGGCGATAGGTCGAAGCCAGCGCAT
Organism: Hyphomicrobiaceae bacterium; assembly: GCA_046154645.1. Taxonomy (GTDB): domain Bacteria; phylum Pseudomonadota; class Alphaproteobacteria; order Rhizobiales; family Hyphomicrobiaceae. Next base: position 8,176 of record JBJXDZ010000095.1, on the reverse strand, counting down.
CGCGCAACGATTCAGCCAGTGCTCGATCGGGCACGGCGATCGGCATGACACAGATCGCAGCAATTGCCCCTGCAATCTGCCATGACCCGTGTCGCAAGCGCATCCGCTTGGAAGTATTCCGCGCCGCCATTATGCATCCGCCATTGCTGCGAGATACGCCTGAACACCCCAGAGATCACAGGCGGCCGATGAGCTGACCGCGATTTCCCTGCCACCCCGGGTACATGATTCTGAAGCGAGGAGGCTTCGTGCATGACCTCTTATCCACACCTGCTCTAACCCGGCCGATGCCTTGCCGGAAATGGAAAACGCGAAACGTCCGCACAGGTTTCCCCGCGGACGTTGCTTCAGATCCACACTTCGTGATGGCGCGTGTTCGCAATAGAATCGTCTAGAGAATTGAAGTTATTCGTCAATCATCCATTCTGGGTCGCTCTGGATAGTGACGTCGACCCGCTCGGTACGCCCATCAGTCCGCGTAATGTCAAGCCCGAACCACTTGCTGCGAACTTCTTCGTAATGGAGGTTCGGATCGTAGACCTGCTCTGCCAGTCCCAGGCTCTCGGCCGTCAAGCGGCCCATCTGCACCAGCAGGGCATAGGCGGCAACGATCAGGTCCCGGCGCGTGCCGACAAGCTGGATCTCGGCGTCCAGGGCTTCCTGCTCGGCGTTCAGAACATCCAGCTGGGTGCGCTGGCCAGCCTTCTCCTCCTCGCGGACGCCTTCCAGTGCCACCCGGGCCGCTTCAACCTGCGCCTGATCCGATTTCAGCTGGGCGCGGCTGGCGCCGTAGCGCGACCACGCCTGAGTCACGCCCGCCTGCACCTCGAGACGCGCCTGCTCGATCTCCTGCAGGCGCGAAACGTGGGTGTGCTTCGACTGGCGCACGCGCGCGTGCGTCTCGCCGCCTTCATAGAGCGGAATGTTCACACGGCCGGTGATGCTCGCCACATCCTGTTCGGCAACACTGCTTGACGGCTCCTGGCGATGGTCGATGCGAGCTTCAAGGCGCACCTCGGGCAGCAGTTCGCCGCGGATCCGGTCAACGTTATGGCGCGCGCCCTGTTCGCGATACATGGCGGAGACGATGACCGGGCTTTCGCGTTCCCCGATCATGAGGGCCTCTTCCAGGGCCCGCGGCAGGAACCGCGTCGGCGGCGCCGGTGGCGCCAGCGATGACGGCGGGCGGCCGACCACGCGCTCGAAGGCGGCGCGGCTCGATTTCAAGTTGGCACGGGCGGCATCGAGGGCGGAGACGGCGCGGGCGCGGCGGGCCTGGGTCTGGGCCACGTCGGTTCGCGTCACCTCGCGCACCGAGCGTCGTGCCTGCACACCGGCGAGCTCGCGCGAAAGCACCTCGACATTGCCTTCGCGCAGGCGCACCAGGGCTGAATCCCGCACGACATCGCTGTACGCGGTCACCGTATCGAGCAGCACCTGTTGCTCGACGGTGCGCAACTGCTCGCGTCCCGCCCGCACGGCGGCTTCGGCCTCGCCCACGGCATGCACGGTGCGAAAGCCGCTGAACACCGACTGCGACATGTTGAGTGAATAACCCCAGGGATTGGTCTCACCGGTGGAGGTGGACTTGGGGTCGGTCTCGACGCGCTGGCGTCCGGCGTCGGCTGAGCCGGTGATCTGCGGCCGGAAACCCGACTTGGCGCGGGGTACCTCCTCGTCCGTTGCCCGCAACCGGGCGCGTTCGGCGTCAAGGCGCGGGTTCTTGTGGTAGGCCGAAGCCATCGACTGGTGCAGGGTCTCGGCCACGACGGGGCCTGTCGGCGTTGCGATGGCAGCGACCAACAGAACGCAGCGTGACCAGCGCTGCGCTGACCATCGACTGGGTTCGGGACACCGCTTCGGCACTGACCGCATGACGTAACGACACTCCCGCCGGCTTGCTCTCAAACGTGCGGCGAAAGCGGCGTCGATCGTGCGCCAGGTCTCGCCGGGGTCGAAGGGGACACCCTCGACGCCACGAGCCATTCGCGACCGATTCGCTGAAGGAAAGGTAAATTGCCGTTAGGGAATAGGCGCACCGAGACGCTTGCTCGGCCTCAGGCGCAAGGTTGCCTGTTAAGACTTTGAAGGACGCGCCGGCAGGACGCGCGGCGGCGCCGATGCAACCCTAGAAAACGAATGCCTTGGCAGGCATGAATCCTGGCAGCAGGGGGGCCTCGGCGTCGAACAGGGTGCGGCGGTCGAACTGCATCGCGAAGCGTCGCCACAGCACGGCCCGGCCGCTCCCGCCCTCGACGGCAACGGCCGCCAGGCGGCCATGATCCTTCATCTGGTCCAGCAGTAGCCGTGGCATGTCGGCGACGGCGCCATTGACGAGAATGGCGTCATAGGGACCCATTCCCAGCGCGCCCACCTCATGCGGGCCATGGATCACTTTGGCATTGTCGATGCCGAGGTTCTTCAAGGTCGTCTCAGCCTGGGCCGCGAGCCCGGCATCGGCCTCGATGGCCACCACCGTGCGTGCCAATCGCGCCAGGATGGCCGTCGAGTAGCCGGTTCCGCAGCCGATATCGAGGACGGTATCGCCTGCGGCGATGTCGAGGTGCTGGATGAGCTTGGCCAGGAGGCGCGGCGCCAGCAGAACGCGGTTGTCCCGCGCCGTATCGCTGAGGGGCAAATGGCCGTCAGCGTAGGCAATCGCCTGGCGGTTGCCCCGGGCGAACGCCTCGCGCGGGATCTCCAGCATGGCGCGGGGGATCCGGCGATCGGTGACGTCGCTCGGCCGCACCTGGGAATCAACCATGCTGCTGCGCTGGGTGGCGTAATCGGTCATTCGGGTCTCCGTCGGCGTCGGCGCGAACCATATCCGAGCCGTGGGTGCGAAGCCAGCCAGGGGATGCGACCCTGGCTGCGTCCCCCCGACGCAAGCCCCCGGGCGTGCCTTTGCACGGGCCGGCCAAACCGAGCCGAGGGCCGGAAGTCCTGGAACTGAATGCCAGGCACAGAAACGTGTGTCTGACCGTTCAGCGCGATTGCGTGCCGTCGCGTGACTGTGATAAACGCACGTTTGCATTCCCTCCGGATGCGAGATGTCTCGCGGGAGCAAACGCCGAAATCGAGCTTGCGGCTGCAAGCTAGCACGGTTCTTGCTCTCAACATGTTCGTGCGAGATAGAAAGTGGCGCCGCCCGAATGGGGTAGCGCCTGGATGGCCACGTGGCGGAGTGGTGACGCAGCGGACTGCAAATCCGCGTACCCCGGTTCAATTCCGGGCGTGGCCTCCATAACTTGAGCGGTTTCAGAAATCCTCGGTTTTGCCGGCACGATGGCAGTGCCGCGCTACTGACGCGGCGATGACGATGATGAGTCGGTGTCGGCCGCGGACGGCGTGAGGGGAAGCTGTCTGACAAACGAGTGCCAGACACACGTCAACCTGTTCACCTCAGGCCGTTGGCCCGGCACCACAGGCGATACATCACCCGAATACTTCCGGATTGACGGCGTTCTCCTTGCGCGGCTTGCCGTCGAACACGGAGAGCACGTTAAGGGCCGCCTGCTCCGCCATGCGTTCCATGGCCTCGGCCGTGACACCGGCGATGTGCGGCGAGCAGATCAGGTTCGGCAGCTTGAACAGCGGGTTGTCGGCATCGGGCGGTTCCTTGTCGAAGACGTCGAGCGCGGCGGCCGGCAGCGTACCGTCGGTCAGGGCTCGGTGCAGATCCGCCTCATTGATGATGCCGCCGCGCGCCGTCGATACGAGATAGGCCGTCCGCTTCATCTTCTTCATGCGCGCGGCATTGATCATGTTGATGGTCTCCGGCGTTTTCGGGCAGTGAATGGTGATGAAGTCCGCGTGCGGGATGGCATCGTCGAGGTTTTTCACCGGCTCGCAGCCGGCGGCCTTGATTACCTCGGGCTTCACGTAGGGGTCGAACACCATGACTTTGGTTTCCATGGCCTGGCAGCGCTTCGCCTGCCGGGTGCCGATGCGGCCGAAACCGATGATGAGCACGGTCTTGCCGAACATGTCGCTGGACACGAATGTCGGTTCGATGCGCTGCTTCCAGCGGTTTTCCTTCACCAGCGCCGACAACTCCGGGCCTTTGCGGGCGAGCGTGAGCATGAAGTACATGGCGTGCTCGGCGACCGACGGCGAATTGGCGGTCCCTGCGATCATGACGGGCACTTTGACCTTGGTCATGCCGGGAATGTCGATGGCGTCATAGCCGACGCCGGTGCGCGCCACGACTTGCAGCTGGCCTGCGGCCGCGTGCTCGGCCATGCCGAACTTGGTGGCTCCGAGGATCACGCCTGCGACAGGCGCGTGCTTTTTCAGAAGCGCCTGATACTCCGCTGGGCTGGCGAAGTTGCTGAACGGGATTGCTTCGACATCCTCGCGCTTTTTCAGCACCTCGAGGCCAGCCTTGCCCATCGTATCCGTGTGCAGCACGCGCTTCTTGTTGGTCGTTGCCATATCGTTTCCTCTGTCGATACTTTGCGCAGGGCTGGGGCAGACCCATGGGTCTGCCCCAGCCCTGTCGCTCACAAATCCTTGGCCGTCGTACGTTTCACTGTCACGCCGTCACGCTTCATCACGTCGGGCTGCAGCTTGGTGCCGAGCCCCGCGCCTTTCGGAATGGTGATCATGCCCTTCTCGATCGGCGGCAACTCGGTGACGTAGCGGCCATACCAGCCATAGTAGAACGCCCGCACCATCTCCTGCACCCAGCAATTGCGATGATGCAGGGCCAGATGCGTCGAGACCAGCAACGCCACCGGCCCGGTGCAATCGTGGAAGGCAACGGGCGTGTGCCAGGCCTCGGCCATGGCCGCGATCTTGCGCGCCTCCGAGATGCCGCCGCACCAGGCGACGTCCATGATCACCATCGAAAGCGCTTCGAGTTCCAATAACCCACGGAAATCGGCACGGCCACCGCGCGTTTCACCAACCGCGATGGGTGAGCGTGTCGCGCGCGCCACCTCGCCGATCGAGTGCAGATGATCCATGAAGACAGGATCTTCCACCCACATCGGGCGCAATGGCTCCAGGGCCTGCGCAATTTTGATCGCCTGCGGCCGGCTCCACAACGAATGCAACTCGCAGGCGATGTCCATCTTGTCGCCGACGGCCTTGCGGATCTTCTCGAAGGGTTCCAGCCCGCGCTTCAGATCATCATTGCTGATCCAATGCCCCGACGACGCCTCTGCCGCATAGTCGAGCGGCCAGATCTTCATCGCGGTGATGTCCATCTCGAGCAGACTGTGCGCCAGTTCGTCGGCACGATGCAGGAACGCGTCGAGGTCCTCGTATTGCCCCGTCTTGGCGGTGAGACCGAAATTGTCGGTGCCTTGCGTCGCCTTGGTCTGCACGTAGGAATAGCCCGCGCAGGTGTTGTAGACCTTGATTTTCTCCCGCACCCGCCCGCCGAGCAGATCCGCGATCGGCATGCCCTTGGCCTGGCCCAGGATATCCCACAAGGCGATATCGACGGCGGACCGCCCGCGCATCTCGGCGCTGGCACCGACGAAGCCGATGTAGCCCGTCAAATGCGCCTGATGCGCTTCGATGTTGGTGGCTTGCCTGCCGATCAGATAGGGCGCGATGGTGCCGTGGATATGCCCTTCGGCGGCGGCCGGACCATAGAATGTTTCGCCAAGCCCGGTGATGCCCTGGTCCGTCACCACTTGCACCCAAAGCAGATTGGGGTGCTCGGTCGAACGCATGGTTTCGATGGCGGTGACTTTCAAGCGTGGCCTCGCGATTGTACGACGTGGGTGTTCAGACTTTGGGCATGAACTCGAAGATCTTGCTGTAGGTGGTCCGCTGCCGCGTCGAGAAGGCGCCGACCTTGAGATCGTACTCGGCGATGAGGGCCTTGATGCCGGGACTGGCCAGCGCCGCGTTCATCGCCTCGGCTGTCTTGAAGGCATACATGGCCATGTAGGCGTGCGAGCCGTCACCCTCGACCACCTTGTAGCGCGCGGCGCCGATGCAACCTTTGAAGACCTGAACAGCGTCGGGTGTGTGCTCGGCATTGTACCAGCGATTGAAGTCGGCATCACGCTCAGGCTTGACGGTCGCGCGGACGGTGAGGAAGTGCTCAGGAAACAACATGCTCAAGTCTCCATTTCAGTCGACATAGCGCACCTTGGTGGATTTCAGCAGGTCTTCGATACCACCAAGATTGGTGAAACCACCGCGGATCTTTTGCTGCGTTTCCACCTCGGCCTTCAGGATCGCCTCGATGCGTGGCAACAGGCGGTCGAGTTCCCTTTGGGGAATGATGACGATGCCGTCGCGGTCGCCGATGACGACGTCGCCGGAGTGTACCGTGACGCCGCCGATGACGACTGGCAGCCCGACGCGACCCGGGCCGCTGCGCACGCACGAGTTTGGTGTGATGCCGCGACAGAACAGGGGAATGCCGACGGGTAACAACCCTGCAAGGTCACGCATCATGCCGTCGATGACGACGCCGGCGAGGCCTCTGGCTTTGGCCATCAGCGCCGTGTTGTCGCCGAACACCGCGGAATGCGGGAAGCCTTCCGTCGCCGAGATCAGCACGTCGCCCGGCTTGGCGATCGACAGCGCGCCGAGAATGGCCAGATTGTCGTTGGGGCCCGTCTCGCAGGTAATGGCTGTCCCGAGCAAGATACAGCAGTCGGCATCGAGCGGTTTGATGGTCGCATCCAAGCCGCCGCGGCCGTCCATGGCGTCGACGGCCTGTCCCGTTTGCACGCCCTTGAGCTGCTTGAGCTTGGCGGCAGCCGGGCGCTTCCAGGACTTCTTCACGGTCAGCAGTGGCGGATCTTCAAGCATTGGGCGGCCTCGGGTATGGCACTTGCGTTGGCCGCAAGCCTATAGGCGCCCCGTCTTGATGAAAAGGCGATGCCGCCGCATGCCACCCACGCTGTGACGTCACGGGCGGCTCAGCAACCAGCGATGCCCGAAGGTGTCAGGCGATCCCTGCCTTCCAAAGTCGCCCCCGATCGTGCATGCTGCGGCCAATCTGTTGGCAGCCCGAAACGGCGAGAACACAGCATGTACACGCAAGGCCTCAATGCCAAGGACGCCAAGCCTGCAGCGCCGGAGGACACGGTGCGCCTGGGCCGGTTTCAGTCCATCGTCGACGCCGAGGACAAGGTCGAGGCCAACGATTGGATGCCGGACGCTTACCGGCGGACACTGGTGCGGCAGATCTCGCAGCATGCCCACTCTGAGGTGATCGGCATGCAGCCGGAGGGCAATTGGATCACGCGGGCGCCATCGCTGCGGCGCAAGGCGGCGCTGCTGGCCAAGGTGCAGGACGAGGCAGGGCACGGGCTCTATCTCTATGCCGCCGCCGAGACGCTCGGGGTGTCGCGCGAGGAGCTTTACGGGCAGCTCTTGTCGGGCAAGGCCAAGTATTCCTCGATCTTCAACTATCCAACGCCCACCTGGGCCGACATCGGCGTCATCGGCTGGCTGGTTGATGGCGCGGCGATCATGAATCAGATCCCGCTCTGCCGCTGCTCTTTCGGTCCCTACGCGCGGGCCATGATCCGCATCTGCAAGGAGGAGAGCTTCCACCAGCGCCAGGGCTACGAGATCGTGCTGACGCTGGCACGCGGCACGCCCGCGCAAAAGGACATGGTGCAGGAGGCGCTGAACCGCTGGTGGTGGCCGGTGCTCATGATGTTCGGCCCCTCCGACAAGGACAGCCTGCATTCGGCGGACTCAGCCCGCTGGAAGATCAAGCGCTTCTCCAATGATGAACTCCGCCAGAAGTTCGTCGATGCGACGGTGCCGCAAGGGCAATTTCTGGGGCTCGCGTTTCCCGACCCCGACCTCAAGCTCGATACCGCCACCGGACACTGGCACTACGGCGAGATCGACTGGTCGGAATTCAAGCGCGTGCTCGCGGGTGACGGCCCACTGAATAAGGAACGCATGGCGCATCGCCGTGCCGTCGAGGATGACGGCGCCTGGGTGAGGGAGGCGGCGATGGCCTACGCGACGAAGCGGGCGGCGCGAAATGCTGCGGCGAGAGTGGCGGCGGAGTGAGGGGCGGCGACATGGGAACTGAGACAATGGGCTTGGAAGAACGGCTGGCGCTGCTGCGCCTGACCGGGGTGCCGGTGTCGGCGGCGGACGAGAAGCGCGTCAGTGACAGCATCGCGGCCTCGCTCAAATCGCTCGACAAAGCCGTGCAAGGCACGCTCTTCGACACGGAGCC
>JBJXDZ010000094.1:0-14189 GCA_046154645.1 Hyphomicrobiaceae bacterium | reverse complement strand
CCGGCGAACATGCGCCATTCAACAAAATCCCGAACGGCATTCCCGGATTGGCGGCGCGGCTGCCGCTACTGTTCACGGAAGGCGTCAGCAAGGGCCGAATTGATCCGCCGACCTTCGTACGGCTAGTCTCGACCAATCCGGCGAAGATGTTCGGCCTGCACCCGAGGAAAGGAGCGCTCGCGCCCGGAAGCGACGCCGACATCGTCGTCTGGGACCCGAACATAAAGGTCACACTGACCAATGCGCTGATGCACCATGGTGGTGATTACACACCCTATGAAGGCTATCGCGCGACCGGTTACCCAAGCTGTGTGCTGGTCCGCGGCGTGACGGTATTCGACGGTGCGGCAGTTGTCGGCCGGCCTGGTCACGGGGAATATCTCCCCCGCCAGCCCTATCCGATGATTACGCCACGGAGGCGCTTCCCAACCCCCTTCAATCCCGTCGATCGCAAGCTCGTCTGACGGATTGCGCCTTTCGTTATGCTCGAGAATTGAGCAAACGGTGCTGCCTGATTGATCAACCGTCGGCGAGACACCCGAAGCCCGCCACGGTAGACTGCACTCGCTTCACGGCCACGCAACGCGATGCACTCCGAGATAGGCCCAATGACCATCAGCTCAAAAATCTCCCGTCGAAATCTCGTAATCGGCTCCTCGGCGCTGGCCGTTACCGGCTTTCCAAGCATCCTACGCGCGCAGACGCGCGAAATCTTCATCGGTGGTCCGGCATCGCCCGGTTTGACGGACGGGCTCTTCCCGCAGATCGAAAAGAAGCTCGGCATCAAGGTCTTGTACGAGGGGACCAACTCGCTCATCAATCTCGAGAAGATCCGCTCCAACAAGGCGAAGCCCACGATGACGCTGACGATGATGGACGATCCAGTCCTCATCCTCGCGGAGCGCGAGAAGTTGATCAAGAAACTTCCCGCCGACGTAACGAACTTGGCCGACCTTCCGGCCTCGGCCAAACCGCGCGATGGCATGTGGGCGAACTGGTGTCAGCCTATGTGCAGCTTCTCCTACAATACGCGTGCGCTGCCGAAGGGCCTCGAGTCCTATGCTGACGCCTGGGATCCGAAGTTCAAGGAGCGCATCATCATCATCTCGATGCGCATCACGCAGGCCATCGCGCCGCTGCTTGCCGCCACTCAGTTTGTCACCAAGAAGCCGCTCGACAAGTGCTTGCCCGATTGGCAGCAAGGGATCGAGCGCATGAAGGAGCTGCGGTCCAACATCATCCAGATCTCGACCAACGCGCCGCAGGCGCAGCAACTCAATGAATCCGGCGAGTGCGATCTCTACATGAGCCCGGATTCGCGCACCACGCTGCTGCGCAAGGCGGCTGGCGCGCCGGTCGACCAGGGCATGCCGAAGGAAGGCGTGCTCGCCATGCCTGCCGGCGTCGCACTCGTTGAGGGTGGCCCGAACCAGGATATCGGCATGGCGTTCATGAACGAGATGCTGAGCCCGCCGATCCAGGCCTACATCGCGAAAACGTTCTTCTCGCGCCCGACCAACGCCAAGACCGTGATGCCGGAAGGCGTGAAATTCCCCGAACTGCTGACGCTCGACTGGGAGTTTTTCGCCGACAACCGCAACGCGATGATCGAGCGTTTCGAGCGTGAGGTCGCCGCGAAATGATGCAGCCCGCTGCGACGCATGTGGCCGAGACTGCCAAACCGCCTGCCGAGCGCTATCTCGACATCGCACGCGTCTCCAAGCAGTTTGGTTCGACGGTCGTGCTGCAGGAGCTGGATCTTGCGGTTGCCCGGTCCGAGTTCGTTTCACTGCTTGGTCCATCGGGCTGCGGCAAGACGACGTTGCTGCGCCTGATCGCCGGCCTGCAGCGGCCGGATACGGGGCAGATCCGCGTCGACGGCCGCGATATCACACATGTCGCCGCCCATAAGCGCAATATCGGCGTGGTGTTCCAGAACTACGCCCTTTTCCCGCATCTGACCGTCGAGCAGAACGTGGGCTTCGGCCTGATGGCGCAGCGTCGTCCGAAGTCCGAGATCGCGACGGCGGTTGCCGACGCGCTCGGGCTGGTGCGCATGCAGGAGTACGCCGAACGGCGCATCTCGGCGCTCTCGGGTGGGCAGCAACAGCGCATCGCGGTCGCACGCGCAATCGTCGTCAAGCCGACATTGCTTCTCCTTGACGAGCCTTTCAGCGCGCTCGACCGTAAACTGCGCGAAACCATGCAGATCGAGTTGCGCCATCTGCTGCGCGAGCTCAACATCACTTCGATCTTCGTGACCCACGACCAAGATGAGGCACTCGTCATGAGCGACCGGATCGCGGTGATGAACGACGGCCGCATCGAGCAGTTGGGCGTTCCGGGCGAGGTCTATCGCCGGCCGGCGAGCCTGCACGTGCTGGAATTCGTCGGCCAATCGACGCGCCTCGCCGGGACGGTCACCTGCGACAATGGCGCGACCGGCGATGGCCTCGTCATCATCGATACGCCGCTTGGGACGATCAAGGCACCCCGCCGCGGCAACCAGCCGATCGCCGGTCGGGTTGTCATCGGCGTTCGGCCAGAGAGCGTCGTGCTCGGCGAACGACCAGGCACTGACAGCAATCAGATTAAGGCCAGGCTCGCCGATGTCGTATTCTTCGGTTCCAAGACCGCGCTGCACTTTGCGGTCGAGAGCGACGGCGACCGCCTGCAAGTGGAGCTTTCGCGCCTGCCCGAGGGGCTCGCTCCCGGTGTCGAGCTGATCCTCCGCTGGCCGGTTGCCGAAACCATGGTCTACCCGCTGCCATGACCGCACCGGACTCACCGACTTCGATGTTGCAGCCCTTGACGATGGCGGCTCGCGCCCGACGCCTGGACAGCATCGCGATCATGGTAGTGCCCGGCCTGCTTTTCATGCTGGTGGCTTTTGCAGCACCGGTTCTCTACTTGGTCAGCGACAGCTTCCGCGGCGCCGATGGGTTGACCATCGACGGTTACCGCAAGGTGCTCGGCGATCCCTATTATGTCGGCGTCATCGTCAACACGCTGCAGCTCGGCCTCGTCACGACGCTCGGCACGCTGCTGCTGGGCTATCCCGCGGCCTATGCGATGTCGCGTGCGCCGCCACGCCTGCAGGTGCTGCTGTTCGCTCTGATCTTCCTGCCGCTGACCGTCAGCATCATCGTCAAGACCTTCGGCCTCACGATCATGATGCGCCGCGACGGCATCATCAATTGGCTGCTCGTCACCTTCGGCATCGTCGAGCGGCCGATCCGGCTGGTGTTCTCCGAGTTTGCACTTTACTTCGGCATGATCAACGTCTTCTTGCCGTTCATGATTCTCCCGATCTATTCGGTGATGCGTCAGCTCGATCCGCGCCTCAACGATGCGGCGGCCTCCCTCGGCGCCGGTCCCGTGACGACCTTTCTCAATGTCACACTGCCGCTGACCATGCCGGGCGTGGTGGCGGGTGCCTCGCTGGTGTTCTCGATCGCGGTCGCAGCCTACGTAACGCCCGGTCTCTTGATCGGCGATCGCTTCATGACGATGTCGCAAGTGATGGCCAAGGCCTATCTCAACATCCGGGATTTCAATCTTGGAGCCAGCATGGCCGTGATCATGCTGGTGCTTGCTGCCGTCATCGTGTTCGTCTCGACCTATCTTGCGCAACGCACAAGCAACCGAGGGCGCGGAGCATGATTGCGCGCATCTGCTTGGGTTTCTGTTGGGTGTTGCTTGCCCTGGTGCTGGTATATCTGTTCACCCCGATCCTGATCGTGGTCGCGGTGTCGATTACGGAGTCGGCGGTTTTCGCCTTTCCGCCGCAAGGTTTTTCCCTGAAGTGGTACTCGGCCATCCGCAACGCCGATGGGCTCTTGGCGTCGGCATGGCTGTCAGCCCAAGTTGCTTTCATGGCGACGTGCCTGTCGCTGGTGCTCGGGTTGCTGTGCGCCATAGCGGTCGTCCGCCGGGCGGTGCCAGGCAGCGAAGCGATCGCAACGTTCATGGCGTCTCCATTGATGATCCCGGGCCTGGTGCTCGGGATTGCCTTCCTGCAGGCATCGCGCGCCTTTGGCTTGCGCGATGCCTACACGACATTATTGATTGCCCACGTCGTACTGACGATGCCGTTCATCATGCGCACAATTCTGGCGAGCCTCAGCCTGTTCGATTTTTCGATGGTCGATGTCGCGCGCACCCTCGGCTACTCCTACCCACGGGCGCTATGGCATGTGCTGGTGCCGAACATCCTGCCCGGGGTTATGTCGGGGGCGCTGTTCGCATTCATCGCCTCGTTCGACAATTATCCGATCTCGATCTTCCTCGTCGATGTCCGCACGAAGACGTTGCCGATCCAACTGCTCAATCAGCTCGAGATGTCGCCGGATCCAACCGTTGCTGCGACCTCGTCGCTGTTGATCGTGGCGACCATTCTAGCCCTGGTCGCCTGCGACAGACTGGTCGGCCTAAAACGCATGACAACGATCTGATCATCCCCGAGAAGCGTCATATGCGATCGCGAACGTTATGCTCGGCAAACCGCACTCAGGTGGCAGCGCTCTCCGGGTCGCAGGGTCGGGCGGGCATGACGGCGGCTTCTGGGATCAAGTAGATTTGGTGCCGCCTGGCGACAGCTGACTCTATCGAATAGAACGCCTTGAGTTGCGAGCCATTTCTGGACTGGCTCGCTCTCGAAAGCAGCGGTGCCAAGTGGCGGAGTCGGCCAGACAAAGGCAGTTGCCTCAAGATAAGGCCGGTCACTCGGCCCTGACTCGGCGTGCTGACCCACGAGCGCCAACCATCTGATCTCGCCATCGGCCAGCACGTGGATCAACGCCGCTTCTTGCTGGCGAGGTGCGCCACAACCTCGGCCTTCGCCAGCACGTCGCCGTACTTGGCGTTGATGTCGAACAGGTTGGCGTCATGCGGTGCGTCGTGCCGGTCGCCAACGCATTCGCGCGGAACGATGACGCGATATCCGTACTGGATGGCATCTATGGCCGCCGCGCGCACGCAGCCGCTGGTCGAGCACCCCGTAAGGATCAACGTGTCGACACCAAGGCCCGTCAGTGTCGAGGCGAGCGAGGTGCCGAAGAAGCAACTCGGGTAGTTCTTGATGATCACGAGATCCTCGGGCGCGGGCGGAATGCGCGGATCGATCCCGGCAAGCGGCTCGCCTTCGACGAGCTTGCGCAACGCCGGCACCTTCTTCACGAACAGACCGCCGTCGATGCCGGAGGGATGGTACAGAACCTTGGTGTAGATGATTGGCACCCCGGCCTGGCGTGCGGCTGCGAGCAGACCGACTGTCGCCTCGACCGCGTCGACGACGCCTTGACCGAAGAAGGCTGCGCCTTTTGTCGTGTAGGCCTTGATGAAATCTATGACCAGGACGCACGGGCGTTGACCGAAGCCGATACGGCTATCGAAAACGCCCTGATAGTTCGTTTCGCGTGTCTCACTCATCGGCCCATCTCCTTCGCTGCGGCGGACAGTCGGCTCCTAGAGCCCCAACATCACGCGGGCCTCGGCGGGCGATGCCACGCCGCGCCCGATCAGGCGCGCCAGACGTGCGATTTCGCGCACCAAGTCGGCGTTCGTCGGCTGGCCGAGTTCGGGATAGTCGTAGTCGCCGATGCCGATCGAGACATGCCCGCCCTCCGCGATCGCCTGCATCGCCACCGGGAACAGATTGCCGTGCTTGCAGCATACCGTCCATTCGATACGTCGATCCCGGGGTAGATGCGTTACGAACGACCGCAACCCATCCGCCGTTGCCGGATGCCCACCGAGCAACCCGCCCTCGCAATGGACGAGTAGAGCATAGGCCGGCTCCGGAATCAGGCCCATGGCCATCAGCGCACCGCCGGACCGCAGGAACGGACCGTTCCAGGCCGAAATGACCGGGCGTACGCCAAGGTCGGCGAACTGCCGGCAGAACATCATCAAGGTATCGTGGGCATTGACATAGACTTTGCCTGATGTGCGGAACGTTTTCGTCCCGGCGTCAAAGATATCGATGTTGGCGCTGCCGGTATCGATCGCGGCAATCTCCGGCTTCAGCGCCGGATCCTTCGCCAATTCAATGATGTGGGCAATGCGCTCCGCTTGCCCGCCGACGGTGATCTGCCCCAACGTCGGGTGCACGATGAGATCGCTGGTGCGCCGGATCTCGCGAATGCAGGCAGCGTAGTCGTCCGGCTTGTGCGCGGGCGAACCGTCGTTGCCACGCGCGTGGAAATGAATGACCGATGCTCCCGCCTCTCGGATGGCCCGCGCATCGCGACCGATCTCCGCGGCTGTCCACGGCACATGCGGATTGCCATCGCGCATGGCATATTCGTTGACGCGCACCTCGATAATCAGCTTTTTCATGATTGGCCTCGCGTTGTCCCGCTGATGGCCGCGGCATCATGCTCGGGTCCGAAATGACAGGCAACCTGATGCCCGGGGGCTGTGGTCTTCAACGCCGGGTCCATCTCGGCACATGATTGTGGAACTGCGTGCGCCCCAAGCGGTCGTGTTTCGACCTTCCCGGATGCTGCGATCAGTCGCGCGCGGAAGCAGCGTGGATGAAAACGGCATCCCGTTGGGACAGCTGTACCCGAGCTGATTTCACCGTATAGCGGGATGCGCTGCCGCGTGCGCTCGAGCTTCGGACTTGCCAGCGGCACGGCCGACAGCAATGAGATCGTGTACGGATGCAACGGCGCGCCGTAAAGCTGGTCGCGCGTGCCCATTTCGACGATGCGCCCGAGATACATCACCGCCACGCGATCGCTGACATGACGGACCACCGCCAGGTCGTGGGCGATGAAGAGATACGCCACGCCCGTGCGTCGCTGAATGTCGCGCAGCAGATTGAGGATCTGCGCTTGGATTGACACATCCAATGCCGAAACGGGTTCATCGAGAACAAGCAGCTTCGGCGATAGCGCCATTGCGCGTGCGATGCCGATGCGCTGGCGCTGCCCGCCGGAGAACTCGTGCGGATAACGATGCGCCAGTCGCGCATCGAGGCCGACAAGGCCCATGATCTCGCTCACCCGATCTGCGATCGCCGCACGGGGATGGCCGTGCACGATCATCGGCTCGGCAATGAGTGCGCCAACGCTCATGCGGGGATCGAGCGAGCCGTAGGGGTCCTGGAACACCATTTGCAACTCGGAGCGAATGCGGCGCACCTCGCCGATCGTCTTCGCGGTGATCTCCTGCCCGGCGAACGTTATCCGTCCACTGCTGGGTTCGATTAACCGCAGCACCAAGCGTCCGAGTGTACTTTTGCCACTGCCGGTTTCGCCGACGAGGCCGAGTGTCTCGCCGGCCTCGAGTGAGAAAGACACGTCGTCGACAGCTTGAACGGGGGCGCGCTGGCGGCCAAGCAGCCAGCGACCGCCACCGAATGTCTTGGCGATGTTGTCCACGGCCAGCAGCGGCGCGGCGGACGCGGAGCTATCGATTGCAGCGGGCTCGGTCATGCAGCCCCCAAGGCGGACGTGATGTCGCGCCAGCGCCAGCAGCGCGTGAGGTGCCCCGTGTCCTCTGTCACCTCCAGCGCGGGTCGCCTCGTCGCGCATTCATCCTTGCCACTACCGACGAAGCAGCGCGGCTCGAAAGCGCAGCCCTTCGGCAGCAATGCCGGATTGGGCGGCATGCCTTCGATGGGCATCAAGTCCTTGCCGGCGACCGTATCGAGATGCGGGATCGAGCGGAACAGCGACACCGTGTAGGGATGGCGCGGCGCTTCGAATACCCGGTCGGCGAGACCCTGCTCCATGACGCGGCCCGCATACAGAACGGCGACGCGATCGGCATGCCGCGCCACGACGCCCAGATCATGCGTGATCAGGATCAGCCCCATGCCGGTCTCGCGCTTCAAGTCGCCGAGCAACTCCAGCACCTGCGCTTGCACCGTGACATCGAGGGCGGTTGTCGGTTCGTCAGCGATCAGCACTTTGGGACCAAGCGCGATTGCCATCGCAATGAGAGCCCTCTGTCGCATGCCACCCGAGAACTGATGTGGATAATCGTCGACCCGCCGATGCGGATCCGGAATGTGCACGCGGGCCAGGATCTCGATGGCGCGCTTGCGAGCCGCGCTCCGGGTGATCGGCAGATGTGCCCGCAGCACCTCCGCGATCTGGTCGCCGATCGTGAAGACCGGATTGAGCGCCGTCAGCGGATCCTGGAAGACGATGGCGATTTCCGCCCCTCGCCGCCGCCGCAACTCGTCCGGTGTCAGTGTCATCAAGTCGATGCCATCGAGGAGCACGCGCCCTTTTTCAACCCGGCCAGGATGCGGCACGAGGCCAAGGGCTGAATGAAACGTCATGGTCTTGCCCGAGCCCGACTCGCCGACGACTGCCAGTGTTTCACCCCGGTGCACGGCCAGCGAGATGTCGTCGACGATCACAGTCGGGCCGCGCGCGCCTGGAAAGATGGTGGTGAGCCCCTCGATGGCAAGGATGGGGGGAGCGGTCAGGGCTGCGGTCATAGTAGCCCCCGTCCGGTTTGCCGTCGCATCTGCGGATCAAGCGTGTCGCGTAGGCCATCGCCCAAGAGATTGAAGGCGACCACGGCCAGTGCGATGCACAGGCCGGCTGCCAGTGAGATCCAGGGATTGGTCGTGATCAGCGAATTGCCGTCCGAGATGATGTTGCCCCAGGTCGGTGTCGGCGGCTGCACGCCGAGGCCGAGGAACGAGAGCCCCGCTTCGGCCAGGATCGCAGTCGCTGCACTGACGGTCGCCACGACGATGACAGGCGGTAGGGCGTTGGGGATCACGTGCCGCAGCAGCACGCGGGTCTCCGTCATGCCGATGGCGCGCGAGGATTCGATGAAGGGTCGCGGTTTGATGGTCAGCACCACGGAGCGCATGACGGCGGCAACACGCGGCGTAAAGGCGATTGAGACCGCCAAGATCACGGATTCGAGCGACGAGCCGCGCGCAGCCACCAGGGCCAGAGCGAACAGGAACCCCGGAAACGCCAGCAGGATATCGATGATGACAACGGTGATGCGCTCGGTCCAACCGCCCGCGAAACCAGCCAGCGCGCCGATCAACGTGCCGGCCGTCAGCGACAGGGCAACCACGGCAAAGGCCACCTTCAGCGAGATCTGCGTACCAAGCAGGATGCGCGAGAACACGTCACGGCCATACTGGTCGGTGCCGAGCCAGTGCGCGCCTGAGATCGGGGCCAATGTATTGGACATGTTCGTCTTCAGTGGTGAATGCGGCGCGAGCCAGGGCGCCAGCAGCGCCACGAGTAGCAGGAAAATCAGAATGACTGTCCCCGTCGCCAATCCGGGATGGCGCAGATGCTGGCGCAAGCTCTGGAGCACGGTATCCCGCTGCATTGCCAACGGCGCCGCTGGCTGGCCGACCGGATCACGGGTGTTCATGACGATCGCAGCCTCGGGTCGATGATGCCGTAGCTGACATCGAGCACGGCATTGGTGAGCACGACGCCCGTGGCCAGCGCCAGCACACCAGCCTGCACGAGTTGATAGTCGCGCGCCAGGATCGCTTTCAGCATGGTCGAGCCGACGCCGGGCCGGCTGAACACGGCCTCGATCAGAATGGCATTGCCAAGCGACCATGCGAACGTGACGCCGATCACGGCCAGAATTGGCACCATGGCATTGCGCAGTGCCAGCTTGTAGACGATCCGATGCTCCGAGATGCCCATGGCGCGCGCCACGCGGACATAGTCCTGGCCCAGCACCTCGAGCATCGCCGAGCGCGTCAGCCGCGCGATGTAGGCGGCGACAGAAAAGCCGAGCACCAGGGCCGGCAGTGCCAGATGGTGCAGCTGCGTCATCAGCTGTGTCGAGCTGGACGAGCCGAGCGCCGGAAAGATGCTGAGCTTGTGCGAAAACAAAAGGATGGCGGCAAGTCCAAGCCAGAACACCGGAAACGAGATGCCGCCGAGCGTCACCATCATGATAGCCACGTCGAGCCAGGTGCCTTGGCGGACGGCAGCGGCAATCCCGAACGGCACGCCGAGGGCAATTGCGACTGCGAGCCCGCTGATGGCCAGAGCCATCGAGGCAGGCAGGCTGTCGAGAATTTCCGTTAATGCGGCCTGTCCGGTTGCCACCGAGGTTCCGAGATCACCACGCAGGGCACGGCCGACGAACAACCCATACTGCTCGATCAGCGAGCGATCGAGGCCGAGTTGAGTGCGCAGTGTCGCCAGCGCCTCCTTGGTCGCGTAGTCACCGAGCATATACTGTGCGGGATCGCCCGGAATTGCCCTCATCAGAAAGAAGGCAACCGTGACGATCCCGACAACGGTCACAACGAGCTGTGCCAAGCAGCGCCCGAGATAGCCGAGCACCAGGTTATCCTTTGAGCGAGGCAGAATACGTGTGCACGGTAAACAGCGAGTTCTGCACCAGGCCCTGCACTTTATCTGTATGTGCCAGGAACAGCTTGTCGGCGTAGAGCGGGATCACTGGCACGTCGGTCATCGCCTTCTGCACGATGGCCTTATAGGCGGCACCCCGTTCGGCATCGCCCTTGGCCGTAGCAGCCTTTGCCAGGAGATCTTCGACGGCCTCATAGCGCGCCGTATTAAGTCCAGGCGGAAACGACTTCTTGGCGTAGAGCGTGACCAGTGGCGAGTCCGGATCGGGTGGTCCAACGACGCCGGTGACGCAGGACTGCACATTACCGCTGTTGCGGGCTTGCGTGTAGGCACCGCGCTCCAGAATTTTCAACGTGGTGTCGATACCAACCGCTTTCAGGTCTTCGGCTAATGGCACCACGATGCGGTCAAACGGCGACAAGCCGACAGAGGTGATTTCGAACTTGAACGAAGCCTGCCCGGCTTCCTTCAACAGGGCTTTCGCTTTGTCCGGATTGTACTCGTACTTCGGCACATCGTCTGTGAATTCCGCAAACGAACTGGTCAGCACCGTGTGCCCCATGCCCTTGGTGCCTTTGAAGTAACCGTCGATCAACCCCTTGCGGTTCATCGCGTAGGCGATGGCCTGCCGCACGCGCACGTCGTCGAGCGGCTTCACCGTGGTATTGAGCACGAGATTGATCGTGTGGTTGGCATCGCGCGAGAGCACCTTGATGCCGGCCGCTTTCGACAGCCGATCGATCATCTCCGGCTGCTGCAGCGCGTAGAAGATGTCGATCTCGCCCTTCTCAAGGGCAATTGCGGCGGCCGTCTCTTCCTTGATGATGCGCAGCTGCAGTTCGTCAAATTTCGGTGCGCCCTCGAAATAGCTCTTGTTGGCCGCGAGGCGAACCTCGGCGCCCGTCGTCCATTTCTCGAATGAGAACGGCCCCGTGCCGATCGGGTTGAGCTTGTACTTTTCACCCATCTCGTCGACCGCCTTCTTGGAGACGATCCAGCCCTGATTGAAGGCCGTGAGCTTGTGGATGAAGCCCGGGCTCGGCTTGTCGAGCGTGAGCACCACCGTTTGCGGGTCCGGTGCCTCCGTCTTGACGAGGCCCGCAAGCTGCCCAGTGTATTTGCTCGCCCCCTTGGGATCGAGCACGCGGTCGAGCGAGAAGGTCACGTCGCTGGCGGTCAGCGGCCCGTAGTTTTTGTGAAAGGTGATGCCGTTGCGCAGTTTGAACGTATAGACCTTGCCGTCATCTGAGATTTTCCACTCGGTGGCGAGGTCGGGAACGATCTTGTTCGTGGCCTGGTCGTACTTGACGAGGCCGTTGAAGACATGGCCGCAGACCGTCTGGTTCTCGATCTGGAAGATGTGCGAAGGGTCGAGGACCGAAATGTCGGAACCCATACGCACGCGCAACGTCTTGGCGCCTTGCGCTAGCGCGACTCGGGAATAGTCGAGAGGCAGCACAGCGCCAGCACCGGCGCCACCTGCGAGACTGAGGAGTGCGCGGCGCGACAGCGCGCCAGGGCCGAAACGTCGATCGTGAGACATGGGACTTTAGTCCTCTCTCAATGATGCACTGCGAGCCACTTTTGCTCACACACGCACCGCGTCTACTCAGTGGGCACAAAGGTGTCTTGAAATTCGGCGAGCGTCAACAAACGGCTAGCTGCCAGGCTCAATCTGTGGCGCAAATGTCGGCGCAGGCCCGTCTTCCTTGGCTGGGGGCCGCGGCAAAGTGCGTCCGAGATTGGCAACATGAACAGCCAGTTCAGTCATGCGCACCACATGCTCGGGCGTGAGTTTGTCGAGGCCGTAACGACGCGCAAATGCCGACATCTCCTCAGGTGTTGGTGTTGGTGGTGCCGGTGCTGCCATGTCATACCTCGGGTTGTCAGAGTTTGGGGCGCCGCTCCCGCCATGGCGTGTCGCGCTCGTAAGCAGCCCCGATGTTCAGCGCCGTCGCCTCGTCATGACGGTTGGCAACGATCTGCCAGGACAAGGGCAGGCCCGTGGGCGAAAATCCGGTGCATTGCACCATTGCAGGGTGAGCGGACAGATTGAACGGCGTCAGGCACGTATCCACGGTGAAGGCGGTCATTTCCGGCTCGACACCCAAGCGCGGTGCCTCATGCAGCGGGCCGTAGGTGACGATGGCATCGAAGTTCCGCAGCATGACGTCTATGGCATGGGCGATCAGCTTGCGCTGACGCTGGGCCTGAATGTAGTCGACGGCACGCACCAGTGAGCCAGCCATCAGCTTGTCGCGCAGAGCATAACCCATGTCGCCTGGGCGATCGCGCAATTCTGGCTCGTGGATCGCGGCGGACTCGGCCGGACCGATGATGCGCGTGACGTCGAAGCAATCCGAAACGGGGATGGGTAGGGCCACGTCGACCAATCGCGCGCCGAGCCGTTCGAGCACCGCAATGCCATCCTCGAACACCTTCGCCATGGCCGGGTCGGGAGCCGGAAAGCGGCCAAGCGGACCGCGCACGACGCCGATGCGCAAGCCGGTGATCGGCCGCGAGATGGCGCGGCTGAAGCTCGCCGCGGGCTTGGCCAGCACATCAAGGACCAGCGCCAAATCCTCGACCGTCCACGTCAACGGTCCCGGCACGTCCAGCGAATAGCAGTTCGGCAAGATCCCATCGAGGCTCAGCCTCCCCGGCGTCATGATCATGGCGGCGAGGCCACAGGCCGCCGCTGGAAGGCGCACCGATCCTGTGGTGTCGGAGCCGAGCGCGAACGCCATGGTGCCGGCCGCAACACCGGCGCCAGCTCCTGTGCTCGACCCACCAGTGAACCGCTCGGGATCCCAGGGATTGCGCGCCGGCGGAAATGGCAGATCACAATATTCGCCGCCGTTGCCGGTCCCATACTCCCAGGTCGAGAGCTTGCCCAGAAGTACTGCGCCTGCAGACTCGAGATCACGCACCAGCGTTGCATCTCGCGCGGGCACATGGTCGAGCCTGAGGCGGGATCCGGCCGTGGCAGGCAATCCAGCGACGTCGTAGTTGTCCTTGACGCCAAATGGAATGCCGGTGAGCGGTGCGATGCGGCGACCGGTCGTTAACTCTGCGGCAACTCTGCAGGCGGCTGCACGGGCCCTCTCTGTCGCGACATGAACGAAGGTGTGAACGCGTCCATCGACTTCGGCAATGCGCGCCAGATAAGCCTCAACCAGATCGCTGGGAGAAATCTCGCGCGCAGCGAGCAGCCGTGCAGCGGCAGCGACGGTCAGCGACCAGAGTGGCGGCATTTGGCTGTTCATCCCGTTCACATGCCCGCCATCGGCGGCTTGGCGTCGGGCCAACCCGTCTCGCGCTCGCTGGCTGCCGCCATCCGGAACAGCACGGCTTCAGCAAACGGCCGGTCGACGCATCGAATGCCGACCGGCGCACCGGTCTTGCTGAACCCGCTCGCCACTGCAGTTTCCGAGCCCGACGACGAGCCCCCGGTGATGTGCTCCGGGTGCCACGGATTGCGCGTCGGGCCGTAATGCACGTAATGGCCGGTCGGCCGGTAGAACATGTCCTTGTGCGCCAGCGGTACGCCGTGCAGCGGGCCAAGCTTGCCACCCGCAGCCTGCCGGGCGTCGGCTGCTTTGGCGGCGGCACGAGCCCCGTCCTTGTCGACGCGAATGAAGGCATTGAGCACCGGCTGGCGCGCATCGATCCGCCCCAGCACGGCCTCCGTCACCTCGACGGCCGATACCGTGCGCTTGGCGATGGCGTTGGCTGTCTCAATCAGGCTCCAATCCGCGATCTGGCTCACCGCTTGCCTCCGTCAGCCAGTCGCCGCATGACGACGTCGAACGTCTGCGGCTCCGTGTCGAAGAGCGTGCCTTGCACGGCTTTGTC
>JBJXDZ010000093.1:0-24429 GCA_046154645.1 Hyphomicrobiaceae bacterium | reverse complement strand
CCGAGCGCCAGCGATTTGCCGACGCGCCAGCCATAGCCGCCATTGGTGGCGCGACCGATCATCTCGCCCTTGTGCAGGATCGGCTCCGAGCCGCGCACGTCCGAGCCGTCGTCGGTGACGCCGTGCACTTCGAGGGTGACGAAGCGGTTGGCGAAGCCCTGCTGCTGCCAGGCGACCAGCGCATCGCGGCCGATGAACTGGCCCTTTTTCAAGCTCACGAAGCGGTTCAGCCCCGACTCCAGCGCGGCGTACTCGATCGACATTTCTCGGCCGATCAGCCGGTACGATTTCTCGATCGACATCGCGATCATCGCCTTGATGCCGTAGGGGCGAATGCCGGCCGCCTTGCCGGCCTCCATCAACTTGTCGAAGATATAGTTCTGGGTTTCGATGGGGTGGTGCAGTTCGAAACCCAGTTCACCGACGTAATTGACGCGCAGGCACTTCGCCACCGCCGCGCCGACGGAAATGCTCTGGCCCGACAGCCAGGGGAAAGCCTTGTTGGTGAGGTCCGCGTCGGTGAGCTTCTGCAGCACCTCGCGCGAGCGCGGACCGGCGAGCACCAGCACGCCCAACTGCGTCGTGATCTTCTGCAGGTCGACCGAGCCGTCACGCGGCCTTGCCTTTTGCAGGTAATCCCAGTCGTGACGTTCGAGCGCTCCGGGGCCGACGAGATAGAACTGCTCGGGACCTTCACGGAAAACGGTGAACTCGGCGCGCACGCCACCGTTCTTCGACAGCATGTGACACAAGCCGACACGGCCGATCCTGGCCGGCAATTTATTGGCGACAAGGCCGTCGAGCCAGGCTTCGGCTCCCGGTCCCGACACCTGGTACTTAGCGAACGGCGTCATGTCCTGCAGGCCGACCGCTTCCGACACATGGCGGCACTCGTCGCCGACGAACCTGAAATAGTTGGAGCGACGAAAGCTCCACTTCTCGCGCGGGGGCTTGCTGTCGGCGGGCGTGGCCGGGTGATTGTGGTTGAGCAGTACGTCCGGATAGGCCTTCTCGGCGTCGCTCAACTGATAGCCCACGGGCGCGAACCAGCCCGGTCGCTCCCAGCCGTAGGCCGAGCCGAACACGGCGCCGAGCCCGGCCATGCGGTCGTAGCAGGGCGCTTGCTTCAACGGCCGCGCGGCGACGCGCTCTTCGTCCGGATAGTGCATGGTGAAGACGTTGGCGTAGGCTTCCTCGTTTTTCTCACGCAGGTAGCCGCGCCCCGCGTAGGGCCCGAACCGGCGCGGGTCGACGCCCAGCATGTCGACCGAGCTTTCACCCTCGACCATCCATTCGGCCAACTGCCAGCCGGCACCGCCGGCCGCGGTGATACCGAACGAGTGCCCTTCGTTGAGCCAGACGTTGGGCAGGTCCCAGGCCGGCCCGACGATCGGCGAACCGTCCGGCGTGTAGCAGATGGCGCCGTTGTAGACCTTTTTGATGCCGACCTCGCCGAATGCCGGCACGCGGGCAATGGCAGTTTCGATGTGCGGCGCGATGCGTTCCAGGTCCTCCTGGAACAGCTCGAATTCGCTGCCCTCGCTCGGGCCGTCGACGTAGCAGCAGGGTGCGCCGGGTTCGTAGGGACCGAGGATCAGACCGCCGTTCTCCTCGCGCATGTACCAGGAACTGTCGCTCTCGCGCAGCACGCCCATCTCGGGCAAGCCCTGCTTCTGGCGCGCGACGATCGCCGGATGCGGCTCGGTCACCACGTATTGGTGCTCGACCGGGATCACGGGAATATCGAGGCCCAGCATGCGGCCGGTCTGGCGGGCGAAGTTGCCGGTGGCGCAGACAACGTGCTCGCAGGTGATGGTGCCCTTGTCGGTCACAACCTGCCACTCGCCCGTCCGGGTGCGGTTGATCGCCGTGACGGTGGTGTGGCGGCAGATCTCGGCGCCCTTGGCCCGCGCGCCCTTGGCCAGCGCCTGAGTGAGGTCAGCGGGTTGTATGTAGCCGTCGTCAGGATGCTGGATGGCGCCGAGAATGCCGTCGACATTAGCCAGCGGCCAGATCTCCCTGACCTGGGCCGGGGTCAAGACGTTGACCTTCACGCCCAAGGTCGCGGCGATGCCCTTGTAATACAGAAACTCGTCCATCCGCTCGGGCGTGCGGGCGAGGCGGATGTTCGACACCTGCTTCAGGCCGACCGGCTGGCCGGTCTCGGCCTCGAGCGTCTTGTACAGCGCCACCGAATACTTGTGGATCTGGCCGACCGAGTAAGACAGGTTGAACAGCGGCAAGAGGCCGGCCGCGTGCCAGGTCGACCCAGAGGTCAGCTCGCGCCGTTCGACGAGAACGCAGTCGCTCCAGCCCTTCTTGGCCAGATGGTAGAGCGTGGAGACGCCGACCACGCCTCCCCCGATGACGACGACGCGCGCGTGGTTTTTCATGGCTGACGCCCCTTTGTCTCTCGCGGCCCGAACCTTCGGAGGTGGCGCCCGCATCGTCTTGTGACTAGCCGACAGTGGCTACTCCGGCGCCGACCAGCACCGCATTTGCTGGTCTAGATCTGCCAGGTTGTCCGACACAAGCGTTAATCTGCATTCAGATGTTAGGCAAATGGCAATACTCTCCGCTGCAATATCGTGCGCTGGAAGAAGCTGCTTCGGCAATCCGTTCGCGCTGCGAGTGACATGTCCGCCAACCTGACCCTCTTCGACGATCTCGGCACCATTTGGGATGGTGGCTCGCCAAAATTGCGCTCATCGTTCGGCAGCCCGATCTCCAACGAGGAATTCTCGACCTATGTCGTCAAGAACATGGGCTTCGTCGCCGTGCATGGCTATGGCCGCTCGTGCGAGATCCGACTGCGGCCGGGGTTGGTCAGCCCGGCGGCCTTCACCGGCCTTCAACAATATCTGCAAGGCCGCACTTACGATCGCATCGTGACCGCGCAATACGATACCGACTGGACCTATGGCATGCATGCCAGCAAGGAGCAGGCGCTGGCCAAGATCGAGGCGTCGCTGGCCTCGTCGCGCAAACCCAAGTTCGGCGACTACCTGATCCGGCCGTTGTCGAAGGCAGAATTGCCGCGCACCACGCCGATGCATCAGGCCTTGCATTCGCTGATCGAGAACTGGCCGATGCTGTCGCAGTCGGTACACCGCGATGGGCTGTCGAACATCGTCAAGCAATCGCTGCAGGGGCGTTACCACCTGATGCAGGCCAGCAGCAGCGCGCAAAATCTGATATTCGGCGAAATCGGCAACGGCTTTGTCAGCTACTCCGATAATTGGCGCATGCAGTCGGTTGGCCGGGCCATTTCAGAACACGAAGACACCAAGTATGGCGAGTTCGTGACCCAAAGTTGCAACGAAGCACTCATAAACGGCCACCCAACAATCTGTGACGTAGATGCAGTCATCAATACGCCGAAACTCGGACGCGCGCGGGTACGCTATAAGCGCGTATTCCTCCCGTCTCGCAGCATTGGCGGTGGCACGTGGATGCTAACCAGCTCGATTCTCGATCCGACGATCGACCTGCGCGTCGATCTCCTCAATAAAGCCGGCTAAGTCGTCTAGCAGTTCGCCTGTCTGCATCTTGAGTAGCGCAAACCGCTGATTGCCGAACCGGGTATTCTTCAGCTTTACATCCCAATCGATCTGGCTATAGCCGACCCGCGCTGCCAACCCCTTGTTCACCAATGTATCCGCCATCATCGTGATGGTGAGATCGGTGAACCACGATGTAAAGGCGTTCGCTCGAGAGATGCGCGGCATGATGCCCGTGAGAAAGCGACCGCGATAATCCGGCCTGATCCACACTGCTCCGGAAAAAACGACACGGCCACGAATTTCATCGGCGTGCGGCGCCGTGACTTCCACCGTTTCGCCCAGCAATTTCTGCCGGTCTGGGTAGGTGTAGAACAAGCGGAGTGAACGCGCTTCCTCGGCGAACGTCGTGTTAGTCCAGCTGAAAAGCCGAGCAGCCTGTGTGGCCACGATGTCGCCGCTGCGATTGCGGCCGACCATGACGAACGAATTGGTCGCATTTATTCCGCCGAATGCTGGATCAAAAATGGAAATCAGCGGTTTCCATGTGTCGGTGTTCCGCTTGTTGACCTCCACCAGTTCATCCAAGGACGCGAAAGAAAACGAAATCCCACGTTCGCGCAATGCCGCGTCGGCTTTGAGGAAAAACCGGCCCAGCAGGTCGACCGGACCGTAATCGATCCTGAGGCCGTCGAGCAGGGATTTGCCCGCCAATCCATCGGTTGCGAGGGGACGCGGTTCGTCCGCCTCCCGATCGTCAAGTCGCGCAGCCCCGTCCATCACCGCTTCCCCTCGCCCTGCCCTATAATTGGCCGGAGGTTAACTCCTTGTTCAGTAATGACAAGCAGGTGTTTTGGCGCAGGACGTATTTCGGTTAACGGGCAAGATAGGTGCGGTGTATTTCGGCACCGTCCGCGCTTCGGGTGGCCACCGCGAGCGCGTCCGCACCCTCGAAGGCCTGGCGTGACAGGCCGGCCGCGATCGGTGCCGCCGGATTGGCCTTGCCGCCGTCAGCGGCGGCCAGGAATGCCGCGACCACTGTCGTTGCCGGCACCGTGCTGGCCGCCTCGTGCGCATCGCCGATCGCCTCGGTGGCGCCGGCATCGAGCAGCTTCGGCCACATCTTGGCGAACAGGCCATGCGAGGGATAGACCTCGGCACTGGAAATACGACCGTTGATTGCGATCGCGACGCCGACGATGTCACCGTCACCCGCCTTGTCCCGCAGAGCGTTGACGTAGGCGGCTTTGGCCGTGGCCAGCGCATCGTTCTCAAGTGACAACTGCAGACTCGACGCCGAGGCCCCGGCTGCGACCTTGGCCTTCAGGTTGCCGGACAATTTCTCCTGGATCCTGCCGACGTTGGCCCACACCTCGCCTTGCCGGATGCCGGTGTCCGAACCGCCGCCGAGCGCCTGCGGCCGCAAGCGCGCCGTCTGGTTCAGGGCGCCGGTCGGCGCCAGATTGCCTGGCAAGGGCTCAAGCTCGGGACGCGGCTTGGCCGGCGCCAGCATCGCGAGTTTGGCCTCGCGCGAGGGCACCGCCTTGTCGGAACTGGCGAACCGCTTCACGTCCTCCTTGCCACGTGCCGACCAGCGGCCCTGTTCGACGCAGAACGCGCCGATCGGCAGGCGCCCGGATCTGGCCGACAGCAGCAGACTGACCATCAACACGCGATCCTGCTGGCCGCCCTTGACGATGTCGCCGGCCTGGACGAACACATCCTCGGTGCCACCGTTTTCGATCTCGAGTTGGTTGACGTTGCCGGTCTCGTGCACGGTCACCACGCCCTTGGCCATCGCCTCGGACAAGGTCAGCGGTACCGGACCGGCGGCCGACGTGCCGTGCAGGAAATAGACGGCAAGGTTGGCATGGGCGACCGGCTCGGCGACACGTGGCGCGGTTTGCGCCCTGACGGCACCGCCAATTCCGGTGGCGACGACGCCGACACCGAGCGCAATCGCGAGGGTTAACTTCGACAAGGACATCAAACGGGCCATACGTGCTACTCCCTGGAATGACAGTTTTCGCCTCGGGAGCGTGCGTACGTCCGGTTTGGGGCGGAACCGGGTGTCTGGCGCGGCCGGACGATGGCCAGACGGCGGCATTTGCGATGGATCAAACAATTCGGCGATATTTCGCTCTTGTGGATGCAACGAAGCCACAGCGACCCCAAATGCTGTGCAGACGCGACGAGTTGCCATCTTCGATTTGCCGCGAACATGTTAGCAGGAATCGGCTGCCAGGAATCGCCTGAACAAGGCCTGATCCGTGAGGACCCGCACTGTCAATGACCAGCTCCACAAGTTCGGCCGTATTGGACCGGAACGTCGTCGCCAATGAACGCACCAGCATGGCCCAGAACGCGGCCAGCGAAATGAAGGCAATGGCGCGCAGAATGGCGGCCCATTGCAACCAATACCGTGGCGCATCTTCGAAGTCGGCGATCTGGCAGGTGGCTTCGACCACCGCCGCCTTCGTCGTGCTCATCGGCCTGATGCTGAAATCGCTCGAAATCTCGTATCTGCTGACCTTGCTGCTGGCGCTGCCGGCCGCGGGCCTGCTGCTACGCTTCTTCATCATCCAGCACGACTGCGGTCATGGCTCGTTCCTGCCCAGCCGCACCGCCAACGACACCCTCGGCAAGCTGCTCAGCGTGCTGACCCTGACGCCCTATGGCTTGTGGCGGCGGGAACATGCCCAGCATCACGCCGCGTCGGGCAATCTCGACCGTCGTGGCGTCGGCGACATCACCACGCTGACGGTCAAGGAGTATGAGGCGCTGCCGCTCGCCGGCCGACTCAAGTATCGGATCTATCGCAATCCGATCTTCCTGTTCGGCATCGGCCTGCCGGTCTACTTCATGATCCTGCAGCGCTTGCCCTGGTTCCACCCTTATCCCGCCCGCCAGACCTGGGGCAGCGTCATGCGCCTCAACGCCGGCATGGTGGCATTCTATGGCCCGCTGATGTGGCTGTTCGGCTGGACCAACATCTTGATGATCGCCATTCCGATCCTGATCCTGTCGGCGGCGATCGGCGGCTGGCTGTTCTTCATCCAGCACCAGTTCGAGGGCACCCATTGGGAGCAGGGCAACTCCTGGGACTTCCAGGTGGCGGCCATCTACGGCAGTTCATATTACGTGCTGCCGCCGGTGCTGCAGTGGTTCACCGGCAACATCGGCCTGCATCACATCCATCACCTGTGCAGCATGATCCCGAACTACAAGTTGCAAGCCTGCCTCGATGCCAGTCCGGAACTGAAGTCGCTCAACCGACTGACGCTTCTGGAGAGCCTGTCCTGCGCCCGCCTGACGCTGTGGGACGAAGCCAATCGCCAGCTGATCGGCTTCCGCGAGTTCCGCCAGCGCTACGCGAACGCCTGAGGCGGCCAGAGGCGGCGGCATCCAACGCTACCGGCGATTGACCTATCGTGGTATCGCCGCCGCCCGCGCAAATATCCAATCGTGAAACCGTGTCGCGCTTAGCCCGTGCTTGCTGCGCTTCGGTCGGAGCAGATAATAGGCAAAATTCGTGGTGTGTTCCATCGGCAGTGGACACACGAGGACGCCCTTGTCCAACTCGCTTTGAATGAACGAGCGGATGAAGAGAGAAATGCCGACGCCGTTCAGTGTGGCGCTGAGCTGGAAGTGCCTATCGCTCATGAGGAGGCCTTTTTCCGCCAGCGATTCATTGCCGCCGGCCTTGGCCAGCCATTGCCGCCACATCTCGTGATCGTCGACATGCAGAAGGGTGTGCGTCGACAGGTCGGCAACTGAGTTAATGGCTGTTCGCTTCAAGAGGTCTGGGCTGCACGTGACGACAAGCGGCGCATTCAGGAGCAGCCTGCAGTCGACGTCTGCCCAGTCCCCCACGCCCCACTGGATCGCCACGTCGGTCTTTTCGCCGAGCGGGTCCGCAGTGCCGAACGCATTGTTGTCGTGCGTAAAAGAGAGCTCGGTCTTTGGATGCTGATCCCAAAACTCGGACAACCGCGGTGCCAGCCAGCGGCTGGCAAACATCGGCAGAACCGCAACGCGCACCACTGCATTGGCATCCGTCTTGATGATGGACTGAATGCCTCGCTCGATCGACTGAAGTCCATTGCGAACATGGGGCAGCAGCTGTAGCCCCGCCTGCGTCAAGAGCACACTTCGCGAACGCCGATCGAGCAACTTCACCCCGAGCGCCGTCTCAAGCACCTGAATGTGATAGCTGACCGCACTCTGGCTTATGGAGAGATCGACCGCGGCCAGCGTCACACTGCCGGTGCGCGCGACGGCCTCAAAGGCTTGGACCGCTTTGAGATGGGCAATTCGAGCCATCGAATTTTCTCTTGCAGCGCCCATAGTTCGCACGCCAGGCAAGGATGCAAAATCGACTTGAAAGTATAGCCAGAAAGCACATTTCTGGCTCTGCTCTGGCTCTGCATCTTTGCGTTCGTTTCAAGCTTATCATCAAATTTTTCGATGCAAAGGAAAAATATTGAATTATCGAGCGACGGCTTGTGGACCTATCCTCGTGCTCAAAAGACGATAGCCCCCGTAAGGCGGAGCGATCAGATGGGTGGAATGTCCAAGACGCACGACTTCAGCGCCGCTGAACGGGCGGCCTCATGACCGAGGCCGTGCCAGTCATAGAGGTCGACTCCGTATCGAAGTTTTTCGGCGGCATCCGCGCGGTCGAAAATCTCTCGTTCCGTGTCGATGCCAATGAGGTGGTCGGCCTCATCGGACCCAATGGGTCCGGCAAGTCGACGACGGTCAATCTGCTCTCCGGCACTTTGCCGGTCACATCCGGCACAATCCGGGTCCAGGGACGGGACGTCACGGCGTTGTCGGAGGACCGGCGGGTCTCGATCGGGCTTGCACGCACGTTCCAGACCGCAGCCTGCTTTTCTGGATTCACGACGCGCGAACAAGTAGCACTTGGCTGCCATACACGGATGCGGACATCCAGCATCAGCTCAATTTTTCGCACGCGATCAAGTCGAGCCGATGAAGTGGCGCAGCGGCAGAAGGTGGACGAATTGGTGGCGCTTGTCGGCCTCGCCCCCGTCGCCGATGCGCCGGTTGAAAGTCTATCTTCGGCGCAACTTCGGCTGCTGATGATCGCCACGGCGCTGGCATCGGAACCCAAAATCCTCCTGCTCGACGAGCCCGCAGCCGGGATGGTCGCCAGTGAACGCAATGCGCTTGCGCCCTTGATTGCAGCAATCAAGAGGCGAGGTACGTCCGTGGTCGTTATCGAACATCATATGTCGCTGATCATGGAAGTCAGCGATCGCATCGTCGTGCTGAACTTCGGGCAAAAAATTGCAGAGGGTATCCCGGCCGAAATCCGCCAGAACCCAAAGGTGATCGACGCCTACCTGGGGGAGGGCCACTGATGTTGAAAGTGGAGCACCTGCGCGCGGGCTACGGCCGGGTCGACGTCCTCCGCGGCGTCTCATTCGAGGTCGGCGAAGGCGAGTGCGTGGCCCTGATCGGGGCGAACGGATCGGGCAAAACGACCACACTGAAGTGCATCTGCGGTTTGTTGCCGGTCGCGGCGGGTACGATCACGTTTCTCGGTCAGCCGATCCAAAACAAGCGTGGCCATGACATTGCCCGCCTTGGCATCACGATGTGTCCGGAGGGGCGGCAGGTGTTTCCCGAAATGTCGGTTCTGGAAAACATCAAGATGGGGGCCTACGTCCGCACCGACAGCCAACAGGGCGATGACCTTGCAGCCATGCTCGATATGTTTCCGATTTTGCGGCAACGAAGCGAGCAGCCCGCCGGTAAATTATCCGGCGGCGAACAGGAAATGCTGGCGATCGCGCGGGCTCTGATGGCGCGCCCGAAGCTCTGCATCTTCGACGAACCCTCGCTTGGCCTCGCACCAAAAATCGTCGCCGAGGTGGAGAAAACGCTCGCACGCATCAAAGCCAACGGAATGACGATCCTGCTGGTGGAGCAGAACTCGGCGATGGCGCTCCGACTGGCTGATCGTGCCTATCTCTATGAATCCGGCGAAGTCGTTCTGCAAGGAACCGGCGCCGAAATGCGGAAGAACCCGATGATTGCGAAAGCGTATCTCGGTCAATGACGACAACAACAAAAGTACCACAGGGAGGAACTGACGATGAAAACAACCTCGATCAAACAGAGATTTGCGGGGGCCGTGGCCGCGGCGGGTTTCGCGTTCTCAGCCAGCGGCGCGCTGGCCGCTGACAAGGAATTGGTGATCGGCATCAATGACGCGCTCACGGGCCCTGGCGCGGTGTACGGTTTGCCACAAGCCAACGCCGTCAATATGGCGGCCAAGCAAATCAACGACGCTGGCGGGATCAAAGTCGGCGCCGACACCTACAAGCTGAAGGTCATTTCCAACGATGACAAGGCAGCGCCGACGGAAGCGACCAACAGCGTGCGCAAGTTGATCGACCGCGATGGGGTCAAATACTTGCTCGGCTTCTGTTGCTCGGGCTCCACCAGCGCCGTCACTTCGTTCATCGGCAAGGAAGACGCCGTGATGCTGGTTGGCAACGCGGCCGAGCGGTCGATCACGACACAGGGGCTCTCCAACCTCTATCGGACTCGTCCGCCCGCCGATTATACCGGTGCTGCGGCCGGACGTTTTGCGGCTTCCAAAGGACACAAGACACTTGCCGTAATCGGCTCGCTCGAAGTTTCTTTCTATGTGCAGTATCTCGACGCCTTCGAAAAAGAGTTCGCCAAATCCGGCGGCAAGATCATCGCAAAAGAATCTTTTGCGTTGAAAGACCGCGACATGACCCCGCAAATCACCAAGATCAAGGGGCTCAACCCGGATGCCATTCTGGTCATCGGTTATGTCGAACCTGCCGCCTTCGTGTATCGCCAGTCGGTGGAGCTTGGCCTGAACGTCGCGCGCTACGGCTTCACCAGCGGCAGCGAGGAACAGTTCCTGCGCGTCGCCACCACGGAGCAGATGGAAGGCGTTTGGGATCTGCGCCCAACCGAGCTGACGCTCGCCTCAGCGAGCCCGGCTGGCCTGAAGTTCAACGACACCTATAAGGCGGCATTCGGCGCCGCGCCGTCGCCAAGCTCCCCCTACGCCTACGACCAAGTATACGTGCTGAAGAACGCGCTCGAAAAGGCCGGAACGGTCGAGGACACCAAAAAGGTCGCAGCCGCAATCGCCAGTGCGGCCATCCCCAAAGAGGCCGTAATGAAATATCTGCCGGTCAATGGCGCGATGTTCGATGAGAACGGTCAAGCCTATACGACCAACGGCGCCTTCCAGTGGCGCAAGGGCGTCTGGGTATTCGTCGAAGATCTGCCGTCCGATCCGGCGGACTATTCGAAATTCCTGCGCTCGCTGCGCAAGTAAGGCGTCGCGTCATGCTGACCTGGAATGCGGCGATCACCGAGAGTGTTCCATTGAATGGCTGAAATCCTGCAACAGATCGTCAATGGGCTGACCATTGGTGGGGTCTACGCGCTGATCGCGCTTGGCCTCACCGCGGTCTTTGGCATTCTGGGGATCGCCCATTTCGCGCACGGCTCGATCTCGATGTTCGGCGGCTATCTCACGTATCTCCTCGTGACCCGGTACGGGCTAAACCTTTGGCTCGCTGCCATCGCCTCGCTGATCGCCGGACTGGTGATCGGCGCCGTCGTGGAAAGGCTCGCCTATCGGCCAGTACGCGACGACAGCCACATCAATGCGTTCATCGTGGCGCTCGGCCTCACGATGATTGCGGAAGGCACCAACCTTCGCCTGTTCGGCGCCGACCAAGTAGTTATCCCGACCGGCGCCAATCGTGTCATCCAGCTCGGACCGATCACGCTGCATGAACTGCGTCTCTACGTGATGCTTACAACAGCAGTGTTGATCACCGGCATGACGATGATCATCGCCAAGACCAAGACGGGGGCCGCAATCCGTGCCGTCGCGCAAAACCGGCCCGCGGCCATCCTGATGGGCGTCAATATCGAGCGTATCACGATGATCGTGTTTGCGGTTTCGTCCGCACTCGGCATGGCCGCCGGGATCATGATCGGCGCGCTCTTTGCTGTGGCCCCCGGGGTCGGCGAGGGCCTGGCCGTGAAAGGCTTTTCGGTCCTCATCCTCGGTGGGCTCGGCTCGGTGCCAGGCGCAATCGTCGGCGGACTGTTGCTGGGCGTGACGGAAGCGCTGGCTGCCGGGTTTATCTCTTCGGCCTACAAGGACGTTATCGCCTTTCTGGTCATGATCGGCGTACTGCTGCTCAGGCCCGAAGGCTTGCTGGGGAAGGCGCGATGAAAAAGCCCCTTCTGCTCGCCGGAATCGCGGTTGTCTTGGCCGTCCTGCTGCTTCTGCCGAGTGTCATCACCGTAAAATATTACATGCAGCTGGTCATTCTCGCTCTGATATGGGTGATCGTGGCGCAGGGCCAGAACATCATTCAGGGCTTCACTGGCTACGTATCGATCACGCAGGCCGGGCTGATGGGCATCGGCGCGTATGCCTCAGCGCTGATGAGCACGACGCTCGGCTGGCCGGTGTGGCTGGCGCTCGCCTGCGCGCCGATCCTGACCTCGTTCTTCGCGCTCGTGGTCGGTTATCCGAGCCTGCGGGTCAAAGGCCACTACTTCGCCATCGTAACCCTCGCCTACAACATGGTCATCTTCACCGTTCTGACCAATTTCTCCGCCCTGACAGGAGGTGAGGCCGGGATACCGAACATTCCAAAGCCCGAGGCACTCCTGGGAGGCCGGCTCAATTTCGCGGACAGATCGACCTACTACTATCTCGTCGCGATATGCGCCGTGGCAATGACACTGCTGGCCGCACGCATCTTGCGCTCGCGGGTGGGCCGCATCCTGCTTGCTATACGGGAAAACGAGACCTTCGCGGTCGCAACCGGGATTGCGGTTTGGAAGTACAAGTTGTTTGCCTTTGTTCTTAGCGGTTTTTATGCGGGCCTCGGCGGCGCTCTCTTTGCGCACTACCAGAGTTTCATCAATCCCGAGAGCTTCGGTGTCGCGCAATCCCTCGATGGGATCCTTGCCGTCATCCTGGGGGGCAGCGGCACGATCCTGGGCCCGGTTATCGGCGCATTCGCCGTAATTTTCCTGCCAGAGTTCCTGCGCTTTGCCGACAGCTTCCGCCTCATCGTCTATGGGTTCCTGCTCGTCGTCGCGACGATATTCATGCCTAAAGGCCTTGCCTCTCTTCTGGCGAAGGGATGGCACACCGCCGCAGGCACCTTCCCCATGAGGACGCCCAAGTGACACCCCACAAAATCGAGCGGGATCCCGTCGAGGCAGCGCAGCATTTCGCGGACACGATGATCACGCCCAACATTTCCGCGTGGACCGACAACAAATGCTTGCCACGGGACGCGTTTACGCGCGCTGCAGCCGTGGGACTGACAGGCATCGAAGTCCCGCAGGCACTCGGCGGAATGGGATGTTCGTTCTCCACCAAAATGCGGATTGCTGAGATCCTTGCCGCAGCGGACTTCGGCGTCGCCATGGCGCTCATCAATACCCACAACGTCGCCCGAAAGCTCGCCGATCATCCGGACACGTTTCTGGCGAAGTCGCATCTGCCCGCACTCCTTAAAGGCGATCGGATCGGCTGCACGGCGCTGACGGAGCCCGGCGCCGGCTCGGACTTTGCCGCCATCACAACGCGCGGGAAGGCGAGTGCGGGGGGCTGGGTGCTTAACGGTGAGAAGGCCTGGATCACCAACGCGACGGTGGCCGACTGCTTCGTCACCTATATCCAGACGAAGGAAGCCGGCGATATTTCCGGCATTGCCTGCGTGCTCGTCGAAGCGAACCGCGAGGGATTTGTCAGAGGCACCGCCTCTGATCCGGTCGGCCTGCACACTATCGGCAGCGGCTCTTTTCGCTTGGTCGACTACATCGCCCGCGACGCCGAAATGATCGGCAATCCCGGTGCGGCATTCAAGTCCATCCTGCGGGAGATCAACGGTGCCCGCATCTACGTTGCCGCGATGTGCTGCGGCATGCTGCAATCGGCAATTGACATCGTCGGGGCCTACGGTGCGAGACGACAGACATTCGGCAAACCATTGGTCGATCACCAAGGGTGGCGTTGGGTGCTGGCGGAAGCGGCATCACAGACCGCCGCAGTGCGGGCGTTGGTGCAAGCCGCCGCAGCCCAACTCGATGCAAACGCGGACGTTCAACTCATCGCTGCGCAGACCAAGATCGTGGCCACCCGGGCCGTCGAGAGCCACCTGCCCGCGCTCGCCCATCTGATGGGGGCAGAAGGCCTGAGGCACAATTGCCCCCTCGGCCGTCATCTCGTCGGTGCCCGCTTCGCGGGCCTCGTCGACGGCTCGACCGAAATGCTGCTCGAGCGTGTCGCAAAATTGACCCGCGCAATTTGAACCCGTTGTCGCTAACGCCAACCCAAGGTGACGCACATGCGCGTGTTTCAACTCGAAGGCGATTGGGGAATGGACCATCTGCGCCTGTCTCAACGCGCAGAACCGGTGGCCGGCGCGGGGCAGGTCATCGTCAAGATGCGCGCCTCGTCGCTCAACTATCGCGACCTCGTCGTCGTGGATCGCGGCTATGGCCGCACCACTGGCACATTGCCGCTCGTGGTCCTGTCCGACGGCGCGGGTGATATTGTCGACATCGGTCCAGGTGTGACCCGCGTGAAGGTCGGCGATCGCGTTTGCCCAACGTTCTTCCAGAACTGGACGGGTGGCGAGCCGCGACCGGAGAATTTCGATCGCGCGCTCGGCGGGTCTCTGGACGGCACGATGACGGAGCTGATGGCTGTCTCGGAGCAGGGCGTCGTGAAGCTGCCGGATACCCTCTCCTATGACGAAGCCGCGAGCCTGCCCTGTGCCGCGTTGACGGCCTGGAGCGCCGTCGTCGTCCACGGCCATGTCAAAGCGGGGGCCAAAATACTGGTGCAAGGCTCCGGCGGCGTTGCGCAATTCGCTCTTGCCTTCGCAAAGGCGCATGGCGCGCAAGTCACGGTCATATCCTCCTCGGACGAAAAGCTGGCACGCCTGAAACACGCCGGCGCGGACGCCGGTATCAACTACACAACGCATCCCGATTGGGCAAAGGCAGTGCGCCCAATCACAGCTGACAATGGTGGTTTCGACAACATCATCGAGCTTGGCGGAGAGACCACATTTGCGCAGTCACTCCGCGCCGTCAGGCCGGGCGGGACCATTTCGGTCATCGGCGTTCTTTCCGGTCTCAACCTCACGACCTCATTGGGACCGATTGTCTCGCGTCAAATCCGCCTACAAGGCATCACCGTCGGGCACCGCAACGGCTTTGAAGACATGCTGCGCGCGATGGCGACGATGCACATCAAGCCCGTGATCGACCGCCACTTCGCCTTCACCGATCTGAAGGAAGCGTTGGCCTATCTCAAGGGCGGCCAACAGTTCGGCAAGGTTGTCATCACCCATTGAGCAACGTGCCGCGCGCGCCATGAAAGACGAGGACATTGCATATGTACTACCCGACTGCCTTTGCCGACGTGACCCCGGACAAGATCGCCTACAAGCTTGTCGGCAGCGGCGAGGCCGTTACGTTTCGTCAGTTGGAGGACCGCTCCAATCAGGCCGCGCATTTGTTCAGGAACTGCGGCCTGAACACTGGCGACCACATCGTCATCCTGATGGAGAACAACCGGCACTTCCTGGAAGTCTGTTTCGGGGCGGATCGCGCGGGGCTTTACTATACTGCCATTAATACCCACCTGCTGGCTCACGAGGTTGAATACATTGCACGCGATTGCGGCGCCAAACTCATCGTGACATCGACGAAATTCGCCCAGACCGCAGCGGTCCTGCGCAGCAACAACGAGGTGATCGGGCATTGGTTCGTGGTTGGAAATCCCGTCCTAGGCTATCGCAGCTGGGACGAGGCGACCGGTGCGCTGCCGACGTCATGCATCGCGGATGAGGCCCAAGGTCTTGACATGCTATACTCGTCGGGCACCACGGGGCGGCCGAAGGGCGTCAAGTGGCCACTGCTCAATCAGCCGCCGGGCGAGCGGACGATGCTGATTGATCTGCTCTGCGGTCTGTTCGCTTATCGGCAGGATACGCGCTATCTGTCGCCGACGCCGCTCTACCATGCGGCCCCCATGCGCCACTCGATGACGGTCATCAAGCGGGGGGGCACGGCCTTCATCATGGAGCGTTTCGACAGCGAGACGGCGCTGCGGATCATTCAAGACGAGGCGATCACGCACGCTCAATTCGTGCCGACCATGTTCGTGCGCATGTTGAAGCTGCCCGACGAGAAACTGCGGGCGTTCGATATCTCATCGTTGAAGTTTGCGATCCATGCGGCGGCGCCATGCCCGGTCGATGTCAAAGAAAAGATGATCGCGTGGTTTGGGCCGAACCTCTACGAATATTATGCAGGCACCGAAAACAACGGCTTCTGTTTTATCGACACGGCGGAATGGCTGACGCACAAAGGCTCTGTCGGGCGCGCCATGCTGGGCGAGCTGCACATCTGCGACGAGCGCGGTGTCGAAGTACCGGTCGGTGAGGAAGGCGAGGTCTACTTCGCCAACGGCCATCCGTTCACCTACCACAATGATCCGCAGAAGACGGCCTCAAGTCGCAACGCCCAGAACTGGACCACACTCGGCGACATCGGTCGCGTCGACCACGACGGTTATCTCTACCTCGTCGACCGCAAATCCTTTCTGATCATCTCCGGCGGCGTGAATATCTACCCGCAGGAAATCGAAGACACGATCGTCGCTCACCCGGCTGTCGCCGATGTCGCCGTCATCGGTATTCCTAACGACGATCTCGGCGAGGAGGTGAAGGCCGTCGTGCAGCTTCTCGACCCGCACCGGGCGAGCGAAACTCTGGCGGCGGAAATCATCGGCCATTGCAAGGCGAATTTGGCCGCATACAAGTGTCCGCGCTCGGTTGATTTCGCCGTCGAACTGCCACGCCAACCGACCGGAAAGCTCTACAAGCGCCTCTTGCGGCAAACCTACATCGATAAGCATCGCGCAGCTCACGCGCATCGGGGGGCGCCCGAATAGGATCTTGCTGTCAACGTGACCGATGGATGGCTTTGCTGTGGATCGGCGTGCTGATCCACCGAAGTCATAAATGGCAGAGGTGTCAATTCATCGTGCCAATCCACGGAGCTACTGCATACCACGCAGTCGGAGGAAGCCGGTATTGCCGCTTCTGGCGTTCTGGCATAGGCGACCGTGCGCCACTCGTAGAGTGTAGGATCCCGGCGCGGTTTCGGTGGTTAACGAGGCGGTGGCGTCGCACCAACCGGCCTGCTGCCGGTCGCATTGCCCGCGCGTCAGTTGGCCCCGCACAATCAAGCGGCTGGCGTCGCTGATTTCGTAGGCCACCGCGCTTTCGCCTTCGGACCAGTGAAACCACAGTTCCAGTCTGGTGATCTGGGTGGCAGTCCCCAGTATGAAGCGCGCCGTATCGGTCAAACCACAGTTCTCGGTGTTCCAGTTGTCCGCGATCTTGATAACCCGCCTGATCGGCGGCGGCACCGTACTGTCGCCTGGACTTGAGCCGGGCATCGCCACTCCGATTTCAGTTCCCGATCCGGTCGGTGACGACGGGGTGGCCGGCTTGGTGACGGCGAAACGCACGGTATCCAGAATTCGTGTGAGTTCCGGCTTGCGAGCCTCGAAGTCCTCGCCGGCAACGCCCGCGATGGCACATGCGAATGCGCCATCTGCCAACGGCTGCGTCGTACAGCGGACCAGGAACTGCAGGGGCAAGGATGTCCCTTCGGTGCCACGCCACTGGTGACTGGTGGCTGGCATGTCGCCAAGCACCGTGGCTGGCAATGGGGTGACGCGACCTAGCCGCGTGGACCACTCGTGCTCCAACGGTTGCCCGGTACGATAGAGCGTCAGGAACGATCCGCGCCGGTTCGCATCCAACAGCCCCCAGGTGCGCTCGCCCGGCGCCTGCGCCAGCACCCGCCAGCCGTCCGGCAGGTTGAGGTCGAACACGTCCAGCGTCGCCGAAGGTGCCGGCAGGCGTGTCGTCTGCCCGATCGCTGGGCCAGCATGCACGCTCAACAATACCGCACTGGACAGAGCGGCGGCTGTACGCAAAAGGGGCAGGCGCCAGGTCATGGCAGGCATCCCAGGTCCCTTTCCGCCAGGTGAAGGTCGTACATGCGCGCCATGAGGTTGCCATGGAACGTCATATCGCTGCCCGCGCGCGCCCAGTAATATTCATACCCGGCAAAGTCCAGCACCGCGCCGCCGAGGGGGCTGCCGCCGGGCGACCCGTTCAGCGCCGCACCAAGGGCCTCCAATGCGCTGCGGCGTTGATCGGCCGTGCCGAGCTTGTCGATCGCCTGCCAGTTTGCCGCATAGGTGCGATAGATATGGTCGAGCCTGGCGATGACGCGATCGCCGTGCACCGCCCGGTCCAGCGTGCGCAGGCTAGACGCCACGCCGTCCTCAAGGGCATTGGCGGCGAGCCCGGCGCCAAGCAGTGCGGCGGCGGCGCCCCGACCGGTCGAAGCCCAGGCGGCAACCGTCTGGTAGGTCAGGCCGATCGCTTCGATATGGTAGCGCGATTTGAAGTCGCTCCACGTCCACCACAGTTTTCGCGGACCAATGGCCGTCGCGTAGTCGAGCCACAGATAGGTGCTATCGAAAAACATCTGGCGGCCAAGCGCCACCATGGCGGCGCGGTCCTTGGCGCTCTTGCCAGTGCACGGACTGGTCGGATCATCGGGATCGGCGGCAGCGGGCGGGTCGGGGGGTGTGCCGACGGCGCGCCGCAGCATGTACTGGTAGATGATCGCCACTCGCGGCGCGGTGCCGGCCAGTACCGTGACCGACAAGGTCTTGTATTCCAATTCAGGGGCGTAGGCCGGCGTCGTCAGCGGCGCGGCGATCTTGACCGGCGTCGGGGCCAGCACGTCGGGCGACGTATCGGCCACGAATTTGGTCAGGTGTGAAAAGGTCTCGCGCTGTTTGTAGGGGTTCCCGCCCGGCGGCGTGACGAAGCCGTCGAGCTCAATGGTCATCGATTTGTCGGCCGCGGCGGTCTCGGCATCGAGCCACCGGTAGCGAATCTTGTCGATGGCGAATTCAACCGGCACCGGTGCGCCTGCCTTCAGCCACAGCGGCAGCTTCCAGCGATGGATTGCGCTCAACGTCCGCGGCGCCACGGCGGCACCGTCGCCGGGCAGGTAGCTCTTGACGAAGGCGGCGCCGTCCACCGCCACGGCGGCGCTTCCGCTCTCGCCTGGGGTCTCGACGTAGATCCTCGGCGGTTGTGCGCGCACCCAGACCCAATAGGGTTCATTGGGGTTTGCTTCGGCGACCGGGGCAGCCTTCGGCAATGGCGCAAACTGAAAGGTGACGGCCAGAAGGTCAGAGACGCCGCCGGTCTTGCCGGCGGAGGCCGAGACGAGAATCGATCTGCCGGGCAACGCATCGAGCGTGAGGTCGAACGGCAATTCGCGCGACAGGCCCTTGGCGTCGCTGAGTTCGCCACTCCATTTCACGACCTTGCTGCCGGCGCCCATCGGATAGGCGATGTAGGCCGACATCGAGGCGTCGGTGTAAAGTCCGCCGGGGACCGGGTAGTGTCTCAGTTTGAAATCTGGGTTCGAATCGATTCATAGTTCTGGTGGGCAAGTTCATTTTCTAGATATCGCTGTACTGATAAGTGGCTACGCTCCTTTTAGGGAGAATCGCACATGCCACCTGTCACGTTGAGCTTGCTAGGAAGTATTGACAGGTCTGGTCTCAGAGCTGTCGTGCAGTCCTACATTGATCAGACAAATGGCGACTGGCCTGCTGAGGTGATTGTTGATTTTTCGAGACTGACGTTCATTCGACCGCTTGGCGTGACATTCCTCAGCAATTTTTTTGATTGGCTACTCGGTCACAAAATCCAAGTTAAGCTTGTTGGTCTAGAAAAATATACTGCGCCCTTAAGCTATCTAGATGACTCACTGTTCTTCGAGCGATATCTCGGCCGCAAGCTGCACCCGCACTCCAGTCCGCGCGTCACCACGATGCCTCTCATCAGCGTTGCCCATCAGAACAGCCATGAATGGCTGAGGAACACGATGATGCCTTGGCTTGCGGCTCGACTTGGTGCCTCTCGCGCATCCTTGTATCCATTTCAAAATTGCATCTCTGAAATTTTCAACAATACAAAAGACCATTCGACCAAGGATATCGCAAGTATATTTGCTCAACATTTTCCGAATGAGAACATTGTTCGCATAGCAATAGCAGATTTCGGGGTTGGAATACCAGCAACCGCGCGACGAATAGATAAAAACCTGAGCGACAATGCAGCGATTGAACGTGCCGTGCGCCGTGGTTTTACTGCGAAAACTACTGCTGGAAATCAAGGAATAGGCCTTGATGACTTGATGAATTCTGTGGTAACCATAAACAAAGGTCGCGTCGATATACTTTCATTAAATGGTCATGTTTCGTTCTATAGTATGGGAACCGGAGTGGCGGCTCAGCCGTTGGTTTCTAGAGGCTACTGTCCTGGGACGACCATTGACATAAGCCTACGGACGGACACGATAGAGCATGTAGATGAGGAACCGGAGGAACTAAGATGGTGATCCGTATCCTTGATTTGACTGGTGCGGCAGACACGCAAGACCATGGTGCTGCGCTGTACGCACGACTTGTGGACGCGCTCAAAAAGCAAGCTGTTGTCGTTGTTTCGTTTCACGGAATCGACGTGGCAACATCGTCGTTTGTGAACACGTCGTTTGCACGTCTTTTATCCAGCATGCCTTTGGACGAACTAAAAAGACGGCTGCGAGTGATCGATTCAAACAGGCAAATCAATAGCATGATTAAGGGGCGTTTGGAGCAGAGCGCCCTCGAATTTGCATAGGCAATTATCGCGCTTGCTTTTTATACGTCTTCGGACGCCCCGGCTTAGGCGCGGCGGCGTCGATCAACGCCACCACATCTTCCATGCTCATCAGCTTGTCGGTGATACCTGCGGCCATTGCGGGCGAGACCTTCAGCGTCTTGTGGATGCGGCAGAAGTTGTAAAATACGAAGTAGAGCGAGATTGCGTAGATGTGGCTTTCGAGCTTCTTGGAAAAGCCGTTCGTCAGCCGTGTAAACCGGCGCATGCTCATGCGCATGGTAAGGTTCTGGCGCTCGACGTAGCTGGTGCTGATGTGCTTCGGGTCGGGCGTGCCTTCAACCGGCGTCTTGATAATGCCGGTGCACTCGGCGGGGCTGTAGCGCCCTTTGGCACTATCAGGCGAGGCGCCGTAGAGTTTTACAAGCTGGGCATAGTCAACGTCGGCACCGAATGCGCCCTCGACGGCTTCAAGGTAGGCTTTCAAGCCATCGCTGGTAAGTTGGACGCGGCCGGCCAATCGTTCGGCCAATCCGTCGATGAAGAACTTGGCCGTTTCGCCGCTACGGTCACCCACATACCACTGCACGATCAACTTGCTGTCGGCGTCGATTGCGGTCCACGTCCAAGTATCGCCAGCGCCGTTGATCGGCTTCTTCATGTTGGCGACGTTCTTCTGCTTGGCGGCAGTGAAACTCCAAATTTCGTCCACCTGAACCCGCTTGGAACTGACGTTCCGCACGGTTTCATCGTGGAACGCCATGCAGACCTTGCCAGCATCTTCGAGGATCTTGGCGACCGTGTTGATCGACACGTCGCACACCCGCGAGATCGAACG
Source organism: Hyphomicrobiaceae bacterium (assembly GCA_046154645.1). GTDB lineage: Bacteria > Pseudomonadota > Alphaproteobacteria > Rhizobiales > Hyphomicrobiaceae. The sequence goes on along the minus strand of JBJXDZ010000093.1, from coordinate 3,250 downwards.
CATGGAAGACCCCTCGCAAAGCATCGCGAGAATTTGGACGCGCTTGGCTATGGGGAGCTTGTTCATAGCTGTAATATATGAACTTTTATGCTTGGCGTCAAGCGTCATTGCAAGCATCCAATCTGTTATGCTTGCATCAGGCCAGAATCGTTGGCATATTGCAAGCATGATCAGAGGAGTGCTTGCAATGACAGATGATGATGGTGAAGCGCCAACTGGGCGGGCCAAAGGTGGCCATGCGCGGGCTGCGGCATTGACCGGCGATGTGAAGTCTCAAATCGCGTCCGATGCAGCGAAGTCGAGATGGGCTCGACGCAAGTTGCCCGATGGATCGCCCCGCGTTCTTGAGGGCTACAAGAACGAAGTGAATCTTGCCGGCGTCAAATTGCCCTGCGCAGTCATCACCGGTCCCAATGGCATTCAACGAGTGCTGACTGAGAATGGGATTACGTTAGCCGTTCTCGGTGAGCGCAGCGGTGGCTCAAAACGGCTGAAAAAAGCAGCAGAATTAGATGGGGCCCTTTTGCCACTTTTTGTTGCGCCAAGTCAGTTAAAATCTTTTATAACCAAAGAGTTAGAGGATGGGCCCCTGAAGCCAATTGACTACCAAGACGGCGACCGCGTCGTACGTGGGTACGATGCGTCGGCCCTTGTAGCAGTTTGCAATATCTGGCTTAGGGCGCGAGAGGCTGGCGCTCTTCAGGATCAACAGTTGGCAAAGGCTCAAAAAGCCGAAATTTTAACGCGCGCATTGGCTGAAACGGCCATCGTAGCTCTTGTTGATGAAGCTACAGGTTACGAGAAGGTGCGCCCCCAGAACGCGCTCCAGACTTACTTGGAGATGCTTGTCAGGAAAGAGTTGGCGGCATGGGCTAAGAAATTTCCAGACGAATTCTATGAAAATATCTACAAACTGAAAGGATGGGTTTGGCCCGGAATGGGGAAAAACAGGTACAGCGTTGTGGCCCACTACACGCGTGATTTGGTCTACGAGCGCCTTGCTCCCGGATTACTGAAGGAGCTTGAAAGCAAAAGCCCAAAGAATGAAACCGGACAGCGGTCGATGAAGATGCATCAGTGGTTGACCGAGGAGATTGGCGACCCAATGCTTGCTCAACACCTGCATTCGCTAGTCATGTTTCAGCGGTATGCAATTGCCAATGGTCACGGTTGGAAGCGGTTCCTGCATACCATCGATCAAGTCATGCCAAAGCGCGGGGCCAACTTGGAACTTCCACTCAGTTTTCCCGACTCCAGCGCGCCTTAGCAGCCTTCTTGGCGATCTCAGCCCGGCGCGCTGCCGTCATTTTCTCGGCGCGTGCCTTGCCGCCACGGCGGCCGAGACTGACAGCGGCTTTGTCCTTGCCGTCGTCAGCCTTCTCGTCTTCTTCCTCACCTGTAGCGATACGAGCAATCTTGATAGCATTGCCGATCACGTCAGCTGGGCGCTTCTCGCCTTTGGGGCCTTTAGGCATTATTGCGCTCCGTTCTGCCTGATCATCTCGGCCCACCGCACTGCAGGGTCTGACGCAAGGTGAATTTTGACGCCCTCGTCATCTAATGCCGCTTGGTGAACCAATTGGGCGCAGTTGTTCCGAGCAGCGTTGCGTGTGATTTTTCCGTCTCTGTAGAGGTCTAGCAAGACCTCGAAATAGCGGTTCATGGCCGCAAGATCATCATTGCTCAAGTTGATGGCCATATCGCCTCCTGCTTTGCGCTAAGCATAGCACGGAGTTGGCATGGCCGCGATGGCGAATCAAGTGGGGCCGGCAATCAACAAAATTCAAACTGAGACACTACCGGGGACCGAGACCCGCAGTATGCCGGAAAAGCGGACGCTGCCGGCGGTTACCGTGCCGTTGGCTTGCCACGTCCGGTCGGCGAAAAACCGTCCTCCGGTCTCTGCGCCGCTGATCTGCCACTCGAGTTCCATGCCGTCGCCGGTCAGCTTACCGAACGGCGACGCGCCTTGCTGCGCCCGTGCGCCGATAGCGCTGGCGCCACCGAAAAGAAGAGTGAACAGTACAATCCACACGCGCAACATCGTCATTTGTCGTTACCTCACTCGTCGAAGAGGAATTGCGGCGCCTGATGGCGTTCGGGCCAATCGGCCCAGGCGACGTCGCTCGGGCATAGGGCGTGGTCGACAAGCGACCAACTGGGGCCGCTCCGCCGCATCAGCCCACCGGCGAGATGGCTGGTATCGCCGGCGCAGGGCGTGCCGGCCCAACGCATCGCGCGGCCACCAGGACGTTGCGGCGTGGCGACTACGAATGCCCAGTCGCCGCAGATCCGGGCGCGCGTCACCTTGAATTCGACCGGGGCACCGAGCGCCTGTGATACCGGCTTGCGCAATGCGTCGAGGATGGCCACGCGATCACCACCCTGCGCGTCCCGGCATGCCGCATTTGTCGCAGGCGGCACGGCGACCGAGCTTGATGACTGAGCGGCAATCGCTCCGGCGTTGCAGACCTGACGGGCCGGATCGAAGCATCCGCCGTCACCGGTGCTGCTGGGTGGACAGATCGCCAAGCCTGTTTCACAGATCATTCCGGCGACGCACTTCGCTGCGTTCGGCATGAAGCAGCCGCCATCGCCGTTGACGCCGGGGGCGCAGACCTGGGATGGAGCGTCGCACCGCTGCCCGTATGCCGCGGAGTCGAGAAGGGCGAGGGCCAACGCAGCGGCAAGCATGATACGCATGTGATCGTCTCCATCGGGCACGAGGCGGCACTGAATACGGCACGAGGCGAGCCCCCGGCCGCCGCCGTGTCGACGCCAGACCGTTGCATGACATCGGAGCCTTGCAGGAATGGGCCGCAACACTCCGGATCAAGAGGCGCTTGCCGCAGCCGAATTTGTCATCGTGCGCAGGCAGCCGTCTTGGCCCAGTTGAGCAATCCTGGCTTTGGCGGCGCCCATAGACATTGATTTCACGCAACACGCGCGATGAATGCGCTCATTCAAGGAATAGGCCCAAGGTGCCGCATGGTGAGTGTCCGAGCGGGCGGCATTATGCGTCCGCTTGACACGCCTCGACTTGAATTTCATGCGCAGAACCGACAGAATAGGGCTTACAGATAGTTATGGAGATTGGGATGGGTATATTTGCAAGGTGTCTGCTGGCCAGCATGGCCGTAGTATGTGCCCTCGCAGGATGCGAGAGCGAGGAAAGCAAGATTAAAAATGCCGTCGTCGCGGCCGTTGGAGATGGCGAAACCAGCAGCCCGGCAACAAAAGGCACAGTCTG
>JBJXDZ010000092.1:0-107712 GCA_046154645.1 Hyphomicrobiaceae bacterium | reverse complement strand
GCCGACGTTGTTCACGACGGTGATGATGGCAACGCCGATGAGGGCGGCGATCAGGCCGTACTCGATGGCCGTGGCGCCCGACTCGCACTTCACGAACTTTGCAAGGGTCTTCATAGCTACTCTCTCCCAACTGTTTGGTTACGCATGCACCGGTTTCAGGAGTGAGATGATCTCGTTCACTTGTTCCCGAACCCGAGGCCGAAAGTACCCCTGGCCCCTCAACAAAATACTAATTCGATGATTTTGCATGGAGATACGGTGCCAACGATGATATTCTAGGTAAATAATATATTGAACGCATTTTTGAGACAGGTTTTTATATTTGAATAACCAAGGCCAATGCTGGCATTGCTCGCGGCCGTCCATCCACGACGACTGCGGGCAACAGCCGGGCCGATGGCGCCGCTAGGCGAGCGTTGTCGCGGCGATCCACCAATCCGGATGCTGCTGGCGCAAGGCCATGGCAGCGCGGTCGGCACTGGCGCCCGAAGAGAACACGGCAAAGCAACTCGGTCCGCTCCCCGACATGCGGGCGACGAGGCAATCGCCGCATGCGGAAAGTGCCTGCAGCACGTCCCCGATCACGGGGCAAAGCGCCATGGCCGGCGGCTCGAGATCATTACGACCGCTGCGCACGAAGGCAACAAGATCGGTGCTGGATCGAAAGCGATGCGGAAACGAAACCGGCAGGCCAGCGCCAACAGGCGGCGCGCGGAGAGCGCGAAAGACATCGGCCGTCGATAAGGCTACGCGCGGATTGGCGATGACGCAGGCGAGGGGCGGCAGGCTCACCAGCGGCGTGACGGTCTCGCCGACGCCTTGCATGCGGGCCGCCTTGCCGGCAAGGCAGACCGGCACATCGGCGCCGCACGCTGCTGCAACGGCTTTCCAATCGATGCGGGCGGCTGCTTCTGGATTGGCGCGCCGCAACAGGCGGAGCGCCGCTGCGGCATCGGCTGATCCGCCGCCGAGACCGGCGGCAACGGGTAATTGCTTGGCCAGCGTGAACTGGCCGACATCGAGATGCGGCGATAATGCTGCGGCGCGCCTAACGGCCTTGAGAACGAGATTCTCATCGGTGATGGCGGTGGCATATGCGCCAGAAGTCGTCAGTGCCAACGGGCCGCCGGGCTCGAATGTCAGGTGGTCGCCCACCGATGCGAACACGACGAGGCTGTCCAACTCGTGGTAGCCGTCCGGTCGACACCCGTGCACGACGAGCGTGAGGTTCACCTTGGCTGGCGCAAATTCTTCGAGCATGCCTCTGACTTCAGCGCAAACGCATCATGCCAACCGCTCCCACACGCACGCGCGGACGCAATCTTGGAGAGCCGGGGCGGGGCGAGCAAATGGGCGCGTCATTCCACGGGGCGCTGCGAGCCGAGCTTCGATTGCTTCTTCGGCGTCTCGGCGCGGGCGGGTTCCTTCGACTTCTTGACGACGCGCGCTTGCGGCTTGGCCGGCAAACCTTTGTCGAGCTTGCGCTGGATCTTCTCGGCGTCCTCGGGCTCAGGCTTCAGGGTCAGCGCTTGCTGCCATTGGAAGCGCGCTTCGACCTCACGCCCAACCCGCCAGAATGCATCTCCCAGGTGGTCGTTGAGAACGGGATCCTCAGCCTTCAGCTCGACGGCTTTCTCGAGATACTTGACCGCTTCCTTGTAATTGCCGAGCCGATAGTGCGCCCAGCCGAGACTGTCGACGATGTAGCCGTCATCAGGCTTCAAGCTGACGGCTTTCTCGATCAGCGCCAAGCCTTGTTTCAGGTTGCGATTCTGATCGACCCAGGAATAGCCGAGATAATTCAGCACAAGCGCTTCCTCAGGCGCAAACTGCAGCGCCTTCAGGAGATCAGCCTCGGCCTGTGGCCATCGCTTGATACGCTCGTAGCAGGTGCCGCGCGCGTAAAAGAAGGTCCAGTGCTTCTTGTCCGGCTTCGGGCCGATGATGGTGATGGCGCGGGAATAGTAGTCAATCGCCTCCTGATAGCGCTTGCGGCCGCGCATGATGTTGCCGAGCGCTTCCAGCGGGCGAATGTCGGTCGGGTCGGCCTGCGCTTGCCGCTCGAGCAATGCCTTGGCCTCGTCGACCTTGTCGAGTTGATTGAGGTTCAACGCCTTGCGGATATCGATGGCTGCTGCCAAGGGTGTCTTCAGCGGTACGCGGTCATAGACGGTGATGGCCGCATCGTAGCGCTTGGTGGTCTCGTAGACGTTGGCGAGCGCGGCCAGCGCCAAGGGCGCGTCGCCCTTGAGATAGAGGGCCAGCTGCAGATAGATGGCGCCGACACTGACGCTGCCTTCGCCCGAAAGCAACTCGCCCAGATTGTAGAACACCTCGGCCAGGCCGTCAGTCGGTTGCTCGACCAGCAGGCCGAGCCGGTCGTTACCGCGCAGCCTCTCCTGCGTCGCCTTGGCCAGTGGATGCAGATTGCCGGCCGCCTTCTTGCTGTGCTCGTCCAGGATCGAGCGCGCCAGCTTCTGATCACCGGCGGCCGAGGCATGATGGGCGTAGGCCAGGGTGGTGCGCAGGCTCTTGCTGTCGGTACGGAAAATGCGCTCGTGCAAGGCCCGCGCGTCGCTGCGGCGGTTGCCGGCATCGAGGATCAGCGCCTTGTGGTAGCGGGTGTAGAACTGCGCCCATTCGGCCTGCTTGACGCCATCCAGCAGGTCCGTGGCGCCCTTGACGTCGCCGCGAGCCGACAGCATCCAGGCGCGTGACAACGCTCCCGTCAATTCGCCGATCATGCCGGACGCCGAGGCCTTGAAGTGGTCGTCGGCTTCCGCATAGCGCCCAACCTTGGCATCGGCCAAGCCCAGCACCAGCCGCGCCATGCGGTGAGTGGGCTGCACCGCCGCGATCCGCTTGGAAAGCTGGATGGCCTCGTCCATACGGCCCTCTGTCGCTTCCATGATGAGCGACTGCTCCATCAGCGCCTCGTTGCCGGGATCGCGCTGCAAGGCTCGGCTGTAGTAGAGAGAGGCTGCCTCGGAATCGTGCTGGCCGCGGGCAATGCGGCCGGCCAGGTAGCTGCCGAGAAGGGTCCGTGCTTCCGGCAACCTGTCACCGCGCGCCAAGGCGCCGGCCGGAGCCATCAGCGCCAAGAACGATACGCCAGCAAGGAGCCGGACCAGCGGTCCAAAGCGTGTCAGACGCTTGTGCATCGGGTGAGATCCTGGAGGCTCATCACTGGGAGCCGGTGATTCCCTTAAGGCCGTAAGTCTATCAGCAAAGCGGACACCTTGACCACTGGCATGGTCGGCGCATCAACCGTGACATTTGTCGTCGGCGCCGATCGCCAACGTTGGGCCATGTGACTGCGGTATCTGGAATTTTCGCCACCCCGCCAACGTCCGCGGCACCCTGATCGGGTGGCTCAGACCTTGGGCGTTTCTCCACTCAGAACCTGGCGATAAAGGGGCCGATCGATGTTACCGCCCGATAACACGACCCCCGCCTTCCGCCCCTGCCAGAGCTGGCGCTCGGCGATCAGAGCCGCCAACGGCGCGGCGCCGGCACCCTCGGCCACATTGTGGGTGTCCTCGAACAACATGCGCATGGCTTCCGCGATCGCATCCTCGCCGACGCGGATGACGCCCGCCGCACCGGCCTTGATGATCTCGACAGCCTGGGGATGGGGCTCGCGCACGGCCATGCCATCTGCGAAGGTGCGGGCCGAGTTGGTCGGAACCGGCCTGCCTGCCTCGTACGACAAGGCATAAGCGGGCGCATTCTCGGCGACGACACCATAAACCTGAGTGTCGAGACCCAACAGATCGCGGGCCTTGATCACGCCGCAAATGCCGGACCCGAGCCCGATCGGCACATAGACCGCGGCGAGGTCCGGATGGGCGCGAAACATCTCGACGGCGTAGGTGGCCACGCCCATGACCAGCGACGGATGGAACGAGGGCACCATGATAAGGCCGCGCACCTCAGCCAGCCGCTGGGCTTCGGCCTTGGCCTCGTCGAAGTCGGAGCCGTACTCTATCAGCTCGGCGCCAAAAGCCCGCATCGCAGCGTTCTTCTCGACCGAGTTTCCTTTTGGCACCACAATTGTGGCCTTGATGCCGGCCGCGGTCGCAGCGCGGGCGATCGATTGCCCATGGTTGCCGCGGGTGGCAGTAATTATCCCTTCTCCAGCAATACCTTGCCGCTTCAATTCGTCGATGTAGACGATGCCACCGCGAACCTTGAAGGCACCGGCCGGAGTGTGATTTTCGTGCTTGACCACGACCTCGACGCCCAGCCGGCTGGCCAGCAGCGGCCAAACATGCTGCGCCGTCGGCGTCATGTGGGCATGCACCAATTGAACGGCGCTCTCGAGTTCGGCGAGTGTGAACATCGTTTTCAACCCCGTCGGGTGCGGGACAAGCCGCGCTTGCCATAGCATGGATTTGGTTGCCCCAAGACCTGCCAATTCGGCGCGTGCGGCAATATTTTCTTGACGGCAATGACGGATTTTGACCACCGAGGCAATGCGCCTTGGCGGTCCGGAAAGGCCCTCAGCCATAGCCTCGCTCGGATCGCCGATCGAGGGAGTGACTTGCCATGCGGGCCGGGCTTGCAGTCAACTGGGCGCAGTTTGCAGCCAACGAGCGCGGCAACGTCGCCGTGATCTTCGCTGCCGTCATGATCCCTGTCATCGCCGTTGTGGCGACGGCACTCGACTATGGGCGTGCCTCGAAGGTTCGTGACCAGATTGCGCATGCGGCCGAGGCTGCGGCTCAGGCGGCGAGCACCAATCTGGATCTGGACCGCGATCGGCTGACCAAGCTGGTGCGCACGCAGCTCAACGCCAACCTGCCGCAAGACCTCAAGGATTTGCCATTTGAGATGGCGATTCCCTCGGACAAGAAGTCGATCGAGATCAGCCTGGCGACCGAAGTTCCGACCTCGCTGATGGGTCTGGTTGGGATTCCGGAGCTGTCCGTCGGTGCCAGCGGGTTTTCGCGCCGGCCCCTGCCGAAGCTGCCGGGTGACGCGGAGCAGCCGGCGATTGCGCGGTCGCCGGAGCCATCGCAAGGCGTTCGCGAACTCTGGCGGTCGCTGTTCGGCGGCGCGGGACCGGATCCCGAGATGATGCGTCATATCCAGGCCGAAGCGGAGCAAGCCGCGGCACGCCTGCGCGATGCCGGTGTGGCCATACCGTCGGCGCCGGCGGCGGGGATGCCCGACTTCGGGCCGATCGGCTCGGCGGACGATTTGCGTCGCGCCGCGCAGCAACTTGAGAACCAACTTCGTGACTTGCCGCAATTCGGCGGTGGGGCGTCGCCGCAAGACATCGAGCGCATGATGCGGGACATGCGCCGTATGCGCTGAGCATCGGCCCGGGAACAGGCGGGGCTTGTCTACCCGGCTCTACTCGGCGGCCGCAGCGATGGGGCGGCGGGCGACACCGCAGCGCGACAGAATGTCGTCGACGAGCGCGTCCAGCGTGTCAAGGCAGGGCGCGCCAAGCCCCTTGAGCGGGCCGACGACGGACAACTCCGTGCAGGCGATCACCAGCAAGCCGGCGCCGCGCTCGATCAGGTGACGGGCGGCCGTGCGGTAAGCGGCCAACTGCGCGTCGCTGACGCTGCCGGCCTTGACCGCCTTGATAACAGCCAGCACGGCGGCTTCGTCGGCGCCGGCGTCCGGCCACAGCACCTCGATGCCGGCCTCGCGGCAGCGGCGCTCGAACAGCCCGGTGAGCTTGACCGCCGGCGATGCGAGCAGGGCAATTGTCGGCTTGGCACCGAGATCGCGGCGCATGCGATCGATGGAGAGGGCGATCATGTCGGCGACGGGAACCGGGACTGCCGCTTGAATGGCGGGACGGTAATGGTGCGCCGTATTGCAGGGGATGACCAGGAAATCCGCGCCAGATGCGACCAGGCCCTTGGCCATACCGACCAGCACGGGAGTTGGATCCTCGCCGGTCTTCTCGACCAACGCCTTGAAACGGGACGGGACCTTCGCGTTGTTGTCGACCAGCATGCGGATGTGATCGATGTCGTCGCTGGCGGGCGTGGCGGCAATCACCCGCCGCATCAGATCCACCGTGGCTTCGGGCCCCATGCCGCCGATGACGCCGACGACGGGTTGCGGTTTGGCTGTCATGACAAAGCGCTCCGCTTCACTCAGCTCACATAGCCGGGCAAGCCGAACGCATTGGGGTAGCCGAACAGGCCGACCGAGCCGCCGGTGTGCAGGAATACGACGGTGTCGGTCTTCTTGAAGTGGCCCTTCTTGATCAGGTCGATGAGGCCGGCCATGCCTTTGCCCGAATAGACGGGATCGAGCAGAATGCCTTCCTTGTTGGCGACCAGCTTGATGGCCTCGACCATGCCTTCGGTCGGAATGCCATAGCCTTGGCCGACATAATCGCAATTGGCCATCACATGCTCGCGCTTGACGGCGCCTGGAACACCAACATACGCGCAGGTTTTCTCAGCCAACGCGAACACACTGGCTTCCTGCCGCTCCTTCGGTGCCCGCACGCCGATGCCGAGCACGGGGATCTGGCTGTTCAACATGGCGAGCCCGGCAACGAGGCCGGCCTGGGTGCCGGCGCTGCCCGTGGCATGCACGACGCAATCGATTTTGAGGCCCATTTCCATAGACTGATTGAGCAGTTCGAGCGCGGCATTGACGTAACCGAGCGCGCCGACCGGATTGGAGCCGCCACCGGGAATGACATAGGGCCGCTTGCCCTTCTTGGTCAGATCAGCAGCGAGGACCTCCATCTCCTTCTGCATGTCGGTGCCGCCGGGCCGCTTCGAGATCGAGGCGCCATGCAGCTGATCCATCAGCACGTTACCGGAGAAGTTGTAGGCCTCGTCAGCGAAGCCGGTGCGGTCCTCGAGCAGGATATGGCACGGCATGCCAAGCTTGGCGGCGATGGCGGCGGTCTGGCGCGCATGGTTCGACTGCGTGGCCCCCTGCGTGATCACGCAATCGGCCTTCTGGGCCACCGCCTCAGCCATCAGGAACTCGAGCTTGCGGGTCTTGTTGCCACCCGATGAGAGGCCGGTGCAGTCATCCCGCTTGATCCAGAGTTTCGGCCCGCCCAGGTGCTTGGACAGGTTTTCCATGGGCTCGAGCGGCGTCGGGAAATGACCGCAACGGATGCGCGGGAATTTGGCGAGGTTCACGGGACTGGCTCTCCAGGCGAGGGTTCCAAAGTCAGATTGGGAATAACCAATAGAAGCCGTTGCACGGTTTCGCGCAAGCAATCACTCCGGTCAAGCGCTGCCGCGACGCCCTTGATCCCGTGGCCGTCGATAGAGGCTGCGCCCCAGCATGATCAGCCGCCGCCAATTGAAGAAGCGTGGTACCCGGCTGCAATAGCGGCGGTAGGCTTGGCCATAGACGGCTTCGAGCCAAGGTTCCTCGGCCACAACCATCAGGGTGTAGACGGCCATCATGGCGGCGCACAGGATGTAGGTGCGTGCATTGTCCGTGGCGACGGCGAGGCAGCCGTAGACGACAACCAGCATGGCATTCTGTGGATTGCGGCTCCAGCGATAGATGCCGCCGGTAACGAGCCCGTCCTTGGCGCCATAGCTGTTGTCGCGCCCCAGCCTGCGGAATGAATAGATGAAGAGCGCCAGCGATGCGGCCAATAGCAGAAAGGCGATGGCGCGCACCCAGATCGGCACGCCCATTTCGCCGCCCGGCAAATGGGCTATCGCGGTTGCGAAGCAAAGCACGTTGAGCGAGCGAAAGAGTGGCCAGAAGACGTAGCTTTGCCAGGTCTTGGGTCCAGGGGTCGGCCAGATACGGAAGGAGACGGACAGCACAGTCAGTCCGAGCAGCCCCAGCAGAACTGCCGCCACCAACACGCCAATCGTGAACACCACGGCCGCCACGCGGAGCCTCGCTGCATCGCTTTCAGATCCGGCGGTCAGTCTAAGGGCACGTCGGCGCCGGACACAACTCGTTGTGCGCGCCGAACGTCAGGCACCGGGGTTGGACGCTGCGGCTGCGAACGGCTGTGGCACCAGCGCCGCAGTGTCGCCCCGTGATCCTGCGTGCGCTCGCCACCAGGATGAGGCATGCTCCGGATGATCTGTCGAAGTCAAAGAGAGTACGCTTGACCATGCCGAACAGCGACCCTGCCCGGGATCTGAAACGCGCAGCGCTCGATTATCACGAGGCCGATCCTCCCGGCAAAATCGCCATTCAGCCGACGAAGCCCTTGGCGAATCAGCATGATCTGGCGCTGGCTTACAGTCCGGGCGTGGCTCATGCCTGCGAGGCGATCGCCGCCGATCCTGCCATGGCCACCCGTTACACCGCACGTGGCAATCTGGTGGGCGTCATCACCAACGGCACGGCGGTGCTCGGCCTCGGCGATATCGGTCCGCTCGCTTCGAAGCCGGTGATGGAAGGCAAGGCGGTACTGTTCAAGAAATTCGCCGGCATCGACGTCTACGACATCGAGGTCGCAGAGAAAGGCATCGAGCCCTTCGTCGAGGCGGTTGCCCGTCTTGAGCCGACCTTCGGCGGCATCAATCTCGAGGATATCAAGGCGCCGGAGTGTTTCGAGATCGAAAGCCGCCTCAAGGCGCGCATGAAAATTCCGGTCTTCCACGATGACCAGCACGGCACCGCCATTGTCGTGGCGGCCGGCATTCTCAATGGCCTGAAGGTCGTCGACAAGCGCCTGGCCGACGTGAAGCTTGTGACGTCGGGTGCGGGTGCGGCGGCGCTGGCCTGCCTCAATCTGCTGGTCAGCCTTGGCCTCAAGCGCGAGAACGTCTGGATCACCGATGTGAAGGGCGTGGTCTACAAAGGCCGCAACGAGTTGATGAACCCGTACATGGAGCCCTACGCGCAGGCAACGATGGCGCGCACGCTCGCCGAGGTGATGCCGGCAGCGGACATCTTCCTGGGGCTTTCGGCAGGCCGGATCGTGACGCAAGACATGGTGCGCAGCATGGCGCCAAAGCCGATTGTGTTCGCGCTCGCCAATCCGACCCCGGAAATCCTGCCGGAGGATGTGAAGGCCGTGCGCCCTGACGCGGTAATTGCTTCCGGCCGTTCCGACTATCCGAACCAGGTCAACAATGTGCTGTGCTTCCCGTTCATCTTCCGGGGCGCGCTCGATGTCGGCGCCACCACCATCAACGAGGAGATGAAGAAGGCGGCTGTAACTGCGCTGGCCCGCATTGCCGAGAGCGAGGCATCCGACGTGGTGCTGGCTGCCTACGGCGCGGAGACGTTCGTTTTCGGGCCGGACTACATCCTGCCGAAGCCGTTCGACCCGCGGTTGATCAGCGAGATCGCACCGGCCGTCGCCAAGGCCGCCATGGAGTCCGGCGTCGCCACCCGGCCCATTGCCGACTTCGAAGCCTATCGTGAAAAGCTGACCGGCTTCGTCTATCGCTCCGGCTTCGTCATGCGGCCCGTGTTCGATGCCGCCAAGCGCGCCTCGCGGGAAAAGATGAAGCGGCTGGTCTTTGCCGAAGGCGATCATCCCTATGTACTGCAATGCGCCCAGCAGTTGGTGACGGAGCATATGGCGCGGCCGATCCTGGTCGGCAACAAGGCGGCGATCACGCGCATGATTCCGCATCTCAGCTTGCGGATCCGGGCGGAGCGCGATTTTGATGTCCTGGATCCGGAGACCGACCCACGGCTGGAGATGCTGGCCGAGGAGTATCACCGCCTGGTCGAGCGCCGTGGTGTCTCACCGTCGCATGCCCGACGGGTGGTGCGTAATGGCTCGACGGTGCTGGCCGGACTGCTGGTCAAGCGTGGCGATGCCGATGCCATGATCTGCGGCGCGGTCGGGCGCTACTTGACGCAGCTGCGCCACGTCTCGGATGTGGTTGGCAAGTTGCCCGGCGTCCGCGGCTTTGCCGCGCTGTCGGTGATCATCCTGCCGTCCGGGCCGCTGTTCATCACCGATACCTACGTCAACTATGATCCCGATGCCGAGCAGATCGCCGAGACGACGCAGCTGGCCGCCGAAGAGGTGCGCCGCTTCGGCATCGAGCCCAAGGTTGCCCTGCTGTCGCATTCCAACTTCGGCTCGGAAGATACGACGACGGCGCGCAAGATGCGGGAGGTGCTGGCCATCCTACGCGATTGGGCGCCGACACTGGAGGTCGAGGGTGAGATGCACGCGGACGCGGCACTCTCGACATTCATCCGCGATGAGATCTTCCCCAACTCACGACTTAAGGGGGCCGCCAACCTGCTGGTGATGCCGGGCCTGGATGCGGCCAACATCGCTTTCAATCTGCTCAAGGTGATCTCGAACAGCGTCGCCGTCGGTCCCATTCTGCTGGGGGCAGCGCGACCGGTGCATATCGTGACACCATCGATCACCGTGCGCGGTCTGCTCAATGTCGCGGCGCTGGCCGTCGTGGATGCAGCGAGGAGCGCGGAAAAAGTCTAGCGAGCGATAAGATTGCTGCCATAATCCTCAGCGCTGAAATCGGATGCTCAGGTCGGCCTGAACTTTGGAGGGCCATGGCGAGACGCGGAAATGGCTCTCATGCTAGGCAAACGGCATGGAGCGGAAAACAAAATTAGGGAGGCAAACATGGTCACCATCTCAAGGCGGAACTTCACCAGGTCGGTCGGCGCAACGGGCGCTGCATCGCTAGCGCTGACCAGCGGCGCAAACTTCGCCATCGCCCAGGCCGCACCGAAGATCGTGATCGTTGGCGGTGGTGCCGGCGGCGCCACGGTTGCACATTATCTCTTGAAGGACCTCAAGCCCGGCGATCAGAAACTCGACGTGACCCTGATCGAGGCCAATCCCGTCTACTCATCGTCGTTCTTCTCGAACCTCTACATCGGCGGCTTCCGGACGCTCGAGAGCCTGGCGCATGGCTACGATGGATTGCGCAAGATCGGCGTCAAGGTCGTGCACGAATTCGCCACGGGCGTCGATCCCGTGAAGCGGACGGTGACGACGCGGGGTGGCCGCACGTTCGCCTATGACCGCCTCGTGCTCTCGCCCGGCATCGACGTGAAGTATGACTCGATCCCGGGCTACAATCTGGCGGTCTCCAACCTGTTCCCACATGCCTATACGACCTCGCCGATTGGCAAGCGCCAGTTGCGCGCCTCGATCGACGGCATGAAGGACGGCGGCACGTTCCTGATGGTGATGCCGGGCAATCCGTATCGCTGCCCGCCCGGCCCCTATGAGCGCGCGTGCATGATCGCGCATCAGCTCAAGACCAAGAAGCCGAAATCCAAGCTGGTCATTCTGGATCCGAAGAAGGCGTTCTCGAAGCAGCCGGTGTTCACCGAAGCTTTCGAGAGGCACTACAAGGGCATCGTCGAGATGAACCTCTCGACCGACATCGACGACTTCTCGGTGACGACGTTCGACGGCCGCGCCAAGGAAGTCATCACCAAGGCCGGCAAGAAGGTGAAGTTCGACGCCGCCAACATCATCCCGGCGCAGCGTGCCGGGGAGATCGCCATCAAAGCCGGTCTCACCAAGGCCGATTGGGTAGCGATCGATCCCGCCAACTTCCTGGCCAAGGACGCCAAGGACATCTACGTCATCGGCGACGCCACGATCGCAGATCCGATGCCGAAATCGGCGTTCTCGGCCAACAGTCAGGCCAAGGTGGTGGCGGCCGATATCCTGGCGGCCCTTGCCAAGAAAGAGGCGTTCCCGGCGCGCTATCGCAACACCTGCTGGTCACTGGTGGCGCCGGACGACAACATCAAGATCGGCGCCAACTACGCGCCGAAGGACGGCAAGCTCGAGGCCTCCGGCGGCTTCGTGTCGCAAGTCAAGGAAGAGGCACCGGTGCGCAAGGCCAACTACGAGGAAAGCATCGGCTGGTACCAGTCGATCACCTCGGAAATGTTCGCCAAGGTGGCTGCGGCACCAGCAGCGCCGAAAGGTCCAGCCGCACCGCAACCCGCCAAGAAGGGTTGAGCTACACCTCAAGCAAAGCTCTGATGCGAGAACGGCCGCCGGTTTCCCAGCGGCCGTTTTCAATGGTGACGGGTGATGGCGGATCAGGCGAGGATCATGCCATCCTTCAGCGTATCGGTGTGCCAGCCTTCAAGCACGACGACGCCGAGCATCTTGCCGTCGATCAGGGCCGAGACCAGCATGCCGCCGTCCACATTCGAGAACTGGAGGTTCTCGGCGTGGCCCTTGGTGATCTCGCGCAGATCGAGGTGGTCGCCCACCTGGAGGTCTGTCACGTGATCGACGCCAAGGAGCTTGCCGGTTGACAGGTCGCGGACATCCTTCGCCATGAAGACGAACGTGTCGTTGCCCTCGCCGCCCGTGAGCATGTCGGCACCGCCGAGGCCGCGCAGGGTGTCATTGCCGGCACCGCCGACAAGAGACTCAGCCGCCTTGCTGCCCTTCATGCTGTCGTCGAACGACGAACCGATCACGGTCTCGAAGTTCCACAGCTTGTCAGTGCCCATGCCCTCGGCCGACTTCTGCGACAGGTCGATCTTCATCGAACCTTTCGCACCCGAGAAGTCGATGGTGTCGAAGCCCGAGCCGCCGTTGTAGCTGTCGTTGCCTTCGCCAGCGAGCATCAGGTCATCACCCGAGTTGCCCTCGGCGACGTCGTTGCCCGCGCCGTCGGAGACCACGTCGTTGCCGGCATTGCCACGTACTGTGTCATCGCCGTCACCGCCGAGAACCGTGTCATCGCCGGTGTTGCCGTTGAGGACGTCGTTGCCCATGCCGCCGTCGACGAGGTCATTGCCCTTGCCGCCGTACATGGTGTCGTTGTCGGCCTCACCGAACATGTTGTCGTCGCCTGAATTGCCGTACATGGTGTCGTTGCCGGCATCACCGTGCAGGACGTCGTTGTCGGCGTAGGTCGGTGCAAGCGGGTTGTAAACACCCGTCGGCATGCTGCCACCGAACATGACGTCATCGCCGGCGTCACCGAACAGGTTGTCGTTGCCTTTGTTGCCGACCAGCAAGTCGTTCTGGCCCGAGAGCAGCGAGACGTTTATCTCCGCCGCTTCGGACAGGTTCGAGCTGCCATCGGTATGAGCGACGACTTTCAGCGTGAAGTTGCTGCTGTCGGCGCCCGTCAGCGTCAGGCCAGCAAGATCGTCGGCCGTGAGCGTCCACGAGCCGTCGCCGTTGTCGGTGCCGGCCGACAGCGTGGCGCCTTGCGGCATGTTGCTGATCACGATCGACAAGCGCTCGGAGCTGTCGCCGTCGACGAGACCGACCTTGATCTCGAGCGGGATTGTCACCAGCGCGTTCTTGTCGCCATGCAACGTGTCATCGCCCGATTTGCCGAAGACCTGATCGTCGCCGACACCGCCGTTCAGGACTTCGTCGGTCTTGTCACCGATCTTGAGCTCACCTGTGGCGAAGTCCGTGACGTCGGCTGTCGCCAGGACGAGAGCGTCAACGTCGTCGGCGACCGGCGGGAGCGGGTCGACCGGCATATCAACGATCACGGGCGGCTGCGGCGCGACGGGCTCCTCGGCGACCACAGGCGGCTGCGGCGCGACGGGCTCGTCAGCGATCACGGGCGGCGTTACTTCCGGCTGTTCCTCGTGATTGTGGTGATCGTCGTCGTGGCCGTGATGGCGTCCGCCGCGACCGTTGTCGGTATGGCCGTCGTCGTTGTGGTCGCCATCGCCGTGGCCGCGACCGTCGTGCTTGTCGTCGTCGTTGTTGCGCTTATCGCTATCGTCATGGTTATGGGCGCGGGTCTCGCGCCTGTCATGCTCGCGGCCATTGTCGGTGTGGCCGTCATCATTGTGATCGCCGTCGCCATGGCCGCGACCGTCGTGCTTGTCGTCGTCGCTGTTGCGCTTATCGTTGTCGCTGCTTTGCGCCTTCTTGGCCTCGTCAGCCTTTTCTTTGGCTGCCGACTCCTGCGCGAGCTTCTCGGCCTCGGCTTTGGCCTTGTCGGCCTTTTCCTGAGCGAGCTTCGCGGCTTCGTTCTTGGCCTTCTCTTCGTCGACCTTGCTGTCTTTACTCATGATCTTCTTTTCTCCCTGCCATCGACGAATTCAGCGCCGAAGTCATCCCTGGTCTCGATTTCGATCGAGCAGCCACCGCCACAGATCGATCGTTTCTGTCCTTCTCCGCGACACGCCAAATCGCAGCCTGCAAGGTACAAATGTGCCTATGCCGAGGATGACAACATACGCACAAGGATGAAACATCACGTACACGGTCACGCGACGAATTGCGTCAAATTGATTGAAATTTTGGACCGCGGAGACAACGCAAAACGACCGCCGGTTGCCCGGCGGCCGCTGCATTCGCAGAAAACTGGACTTGGCAATCAAGCGAGGATCATGCCGTCCTTCAGCATGTCGCTGGCGGTGTGGCCTGTGAACCCTTCGAGCGTCACGACCGCCACCCATTCGCCGCCCACATTGGCGACAACGGTCGATGACTTGCCGTCATCCTTGACGGCGAGAACATCGTCGATGCTCTGCCACTTGGCGCCTGCCAGCAGCTTGGAGAAATCGAGCACGTCGTCGGTCGAGAAGTCGGCGATGGTATCGACGCCTTTGAGCTTGCCGCCTTCGATGACGTCCTTGCTGTGCCACACGAAGGTGTCTGCGCCCTGGCCGCCGATCAGTCGATCGGCGCCGCCGAGACCGCGCAGCACGTCGTCACCAGCGCCACCGTCCAGCGTGTTGGCATTCTTGTCACCCTTCATGGCGTCGTTGAAAGCCGAGCCAACAACCGCCTCGATGCCGTCGAGCTTGTCGGTGCCTATGCCCGTGGCGACGTGTGCATGCAGGTCGACCGAGACGCCGGCCTTGGCGCCGGAGAAGTCGACCGTATCGAAGCCACTACCGCCCGTATAGGTGTCGTCACCCTCGCCGGCGACGATGCGATCATTGCCGGTATCGCCACGCACAATGTCGTTGCCGGCGCCGTCATGCAGCTCGTCATCGCCGGAGCCGCCCCGCAGATCATCGTTGCCGTCGCCGCCCTTGAGGACGTCGTTGCCGGAGTTGCCCCACATGCGGTCGTTGCCGGCGCCGCCGTCCATGCGGTCATGACCCGACATGCCAAACATGGTGTCGTCGCCGTCACCGCCGGACATGGTGTCGTCCTTGGTGCCGCTGACCTTGGCCACGGCAATCTTGGAAACGAGCGCGGCGTTGGTGGTGCCGAGATTCAGCGTGAACATGCTGTCGTCGTAGTCGCGGTCGCCGCCGCCCTTGAGGTCTTCGAAGCCGATACGCATCGTGCCGGTTGCGACGTCGACAGTGCCAACGACATGGTTCAGCTTGTCGCCATTGAGGCCCATCGTGCCGTTATCGACGCTATGGAACACCGACGTGCCGTAGGTCGACTTGATGGCGGTCTCGGTGCCCTTATCGCTGACATGCACGAGCTTGAGCTCGGTCCCGCCATTGACATTGCCCGGATTGCCCTTGGCATCCGTGAACTTGAAGCTGCCCTTCTGATCTTCGAGCAGCTTCGCCATGCCGCCCTGGCTGTAGCCGTCGGGAACGACGAAGAAGCCCAGGCGCTCGCCGGCCGCGAGCTCAAACCCGACGTTGCTCTGGTTGGCGACGAGATTGCCGCCCGAGCCCTTCAGGGACGCGTTGGCCCACAGGATCGAGACATCATGGATGGTGCCGTCGGCAGCGATCTTGTACATACCGAGCGCGTTCTTGTAGCCGGCGCTCTCGTGATTGAACGTCACCGAGCCGTGCATCGACTCGGCTACGGAAAGCTTGGTCATATCCGCGCGACCGCCACGACCGGACTCGCCGAACATCGTGTCGTCGCCGGCGCCGCCGGTCATCTGGTCATTGCCGCCACCGCCGTGCATACGGTCGTTGCCGCCATTGCCCAGCATGGTGTCGCTGCGCCCGCCGCCGAATTGCGTATCATTCGTGTCGCCGCCCACAATGGGTTTGCCGTTTGTTTTTGCAAGGTTGGCCATCGTCGAACCGTTCGCTCCATCTTCATGATGTCATGTCGTGTACGAGTCTGCGCTTGACGCAACCCGCAGTCCGTTAAATGCCGTTGTACGCGATGGACTGGAACATACCGTTCAAGCGGGGGGACGAATTTGCATAAAATTTGATGGATTTCGCCGGGTCGCCAAAATGCCGATCGGCCGCGCCGCGGGGGGAGAGGCGCGGCCGATCGACGGACGAGGCAGAAGGCTTGTGGGGGACAGCCTTCACTTACCAGGCAATGCCTTGGTAGGTTGCCTCGCTCGGGGGGACGGGGAACAAGCGCGCCAGATCGAGCACGTGGACATGATCGCCACGCTCGCGAATGGCTGAGCGGAACTCTTCGGTGGCGTGACTGACGACGACCACGTCAGAGGTGTCGATCAACGCCCGGGCGTCGGCGACGCAGAGCCGCTCGAGATGATCCATGAGGTCAGCCTGGGCCGGGCAGGCATGGCGCACATAGTCGATCTGCCCTTTCAGCATCGGACCGAAATGCAGGTTCGGGTCATAGGCCGAAAGGGTTTCACCCTTGGCCAGCAAGCGCGCCATCAACTCGAGCGTCGGGCTTTCGCGCAGGTCATCGGTGGCCGCTTTGAACGTGAGCCCGAGGAAGCCGATGCGCTTGCCATGGAAGCCAGACAGGATCTTCACGGCCTGATCGATGTGGGCGCTATTGGTGGCCATCAAGCTGTCGATCAAGGGCACAGAGACGCCCTGTTCGGCAGCCAGATGGGCCACAGCGCGCACTTCCTTGGGCAGGCAGGAGCCACCGAAGGCAAATCCAGGCTTCAGGTAATAGGGCGACAGATTGAGCTTCAGGTCCTTGACAAAGATGTTCATGACGTCGTGGCTGTCGATGTCGAGCGACTTGCAGATGCGGCCGATCTCGTTACCAAAGGCCACCTTCGTCGCATGCCAGACATTGTCGGCGTACTTGACCATCTCGGCAGCGGCGATCGAGGTAAAGATCACCTTCTCGTCGACGGCTTTGTAGATGCGGGCCACGACGTCGGCGGCGCGCTGGTCGGAAACACCGATGACGGTCTTGGGCGGGGCGAAGAAATCGGCGACGGCCACACCTTCACGCAGGAACTCGGGATTGAAGCAGACGCCGAAATCGACGCCGAGCTTCTTGCCGGATGCGGTTTCGATCTCGGGGGTCACGACGTCGAGCGTGGTGCCCGGAGGGACCGAGCAGCGCAGCACGACGACATGGTAAGACGACTTCATGGCGATAGCCTGGCCGATGGCACGGCTGGCCTGGCGCACATAGGTAAAGTCGCAGCCGCCATCCTTGGCTGTCGGCGTGCCAACCGACATGAACGTGACGTCGGTGTCGAGCACAGCGGCGATTAAATTCTGTGTCGCATCGATGCGGCCGGATTGAACGCCTTCGTGCAGCAGTTCGCCGAGGCGGGCTTCGACGATGGGCGAGCGACCTTCCTTGATGGCGCGTACCTTTTCCAGCGAAACGTCGACGCCAACCATGCGAAAACCAACATGGGCAAGGCAGGCCATCGAAACGGCACCAACATAGCCGAGGCCGATGACGCTGATGGCAGGCTTGTCGGATGCTACGCGACTGGTTTCACCATAATGCGCGGCAGTTTCGCTCTCGCCGAGACGAGCTTCGATCGTCAACATAGTACGCACGACTCCCACTTTGACACCCCTGGGGCTTGTTTGCCCCTTGTTGCGCCGCCCGGTTCCATGCGCCGAAGCCGTCATCATATGAGATGGCGGCGTCGCGGCGCTGGACGCTGGCAACGGTGACCGCGGGTCCCCCCCGGGAGTCGAACCGTTCGAGCGGCTGCAGGTGTGAGAATGGCGGAGAGACGTCGCTTTCGATTGAAGCGCGGCGTTACAATTTTAGGGAGTTGGTCGTTTTCACGAAAACAGCATGGCGCGCACGAAGCCCCAACTCGGGATGTTCAGCAATTCGGTGTAAAGCATAACGGACAAAAACAGCGCCGAGGCGGACATGGCGGTCAAATAGACGGCCATGCCATTGCGGAGAACCTCCTCGAGACGATTGCCTGAGAAGCCTTGTTTCTGGTTGCCGCGGTTGGCCCACTTTTGCTTGGACAGGCGCCAGATCATGTAGACTTTGACGATGGCGTTGAGCAGCTGGTTGGCATAGAGGCACCAGATGTAATTGAGATCCACCTGCCGGGCGTAGGTAAAGAGCACGATCGACAGGATGGCGCGCGTGATGGCGATGTAGATCGCATAGGCGACAAGGTAGGCCATGCCGAGCTTCAAGGCACCGGCCATGGCGAGCATGGGACTGAACAGCATGGTCCACATGGCGAGACGCTGGTCGACACAGCACCACCAGATGAACAGCGGCATGCGCGTCGGCCCGAGCATGATGGCGCGGTAGCCGTTGCGCAGCATGTTGCCGGACCAGCGACGCAGGTTTTCCACCATGCGCCGGGTGCCGGAGCCGTCGACCACCTCGATGGTGGTGCCGGAAGCGTCGGGCACATAGCTCATGCGCACGCCGTGCTTCAGCAGCGTGTACCAGGTGCTCTTGTCGTCGCCGGACAAGAAGCGAAACGTTCCCCACAGCCAGTGGGTGAGGTAGTCGGCCTCTTGCAGCCGAATGAACTCGAGGCTGGTGATATGCTCGGCTCGGAAGATCGAGCAACGGCCGGTCAAGGTCAAAACCCGATCGGAAAGCGCATGTGACTGCATGGCCAGCCGCCGCTGGGCAAAGCGCATGTTGAGCCATGATTGCATCCAGCGCGGGCCCTTGACGACGACGTGCTCGTCAGTGGTCAAGGCATGCAGTTGCGAATCGAGGGCGAACAGCGGGTAGCATTTGCGGATCATGCCGGGATGGAAGACGAAGTCGCCGTCCATGAAGATGACGAAATCGTTCTTGTCGAGGCCGGCACGCGACATGGCGCGCAGGATCAGGGCAATGGCGATGCGCTTGCCCGGTTGATTCTGGCGGATGATGCGCAGCGTGATGTCGAGATCGCTGCCGATGAGCTTCAGATAACGGGAAATCTTCTGCTCGTCCTCGGCCTCGCTGGAGCCGAGCCAGATGGTCGCCGGCACGCCGGCCTCGCGAATCTCGCGACAGAGCCCGCGAATGACCGCCTCGCTGATTTCGCGATGCTCGCGGAACGTCGTCATCTGCACATGGATGTGGCGCGGGCGCCAACCCGACTCCCAGAGCGCGGCAGCCATATCGCGCTTCTTCGGGTAGGAGATCTTCTCGTAGATGAGCGCGCGCATCCAGTGGTTGAACCACCAAGCGTAGCGCCAGATGCCGAGCAGGCCGATGACGTAGACGATCTCGCGAGCCTCGGGATCCCAGATCGAGTTCGGCAACATCGAGAGCAGAATGAAGCAAGCGCAGAAATAGAGCCATAGACGCAGCTGCACGCTTGGCGCCCATTTCTCGGCGAAAGTGATCTCCTGACTGGGATCGTCGATGCGGATGCTGAGCGGGCGCATCGTGCGGCTGGCCTCAGAGGGCCAGCGAGAAGCGCTGGCGGATCGACGACAGAAGCGAGTTGGTCGAACGCTGCGGGAAGACGACCACCACCGGCAGACCCGAGCGATAGCGCTCGGAGTCGCGCACTTTGGCAGTGTCGGCGAACTGCAGTGTCACCTTGGCACTCCTGTCGACAGGGCCGCGCCAGCGATAGCCGGGGTTATTGGCCTTGTCGTGCTCCTGGATGAAGCCGGTGGTGCGGTCGATCTTGGCGACCTTGGCCTTCATCGTTTCGCCAAGTGCCGGCACATAGAGCGTCGCTTCGTCGCCAAGGCCGATCTTCAGGACCTCGTCCTGGTTGAGGAAAGCGGTCACCTGCCGCAGGTCGCGCTGCTCGATGATGGCGATGGTGTCCCCGCGGCGTACGCTGCCATCATTGAGGCGCGGCAATTCGAGCACGATACCATCGAAGGGCGCGCGCACGGATTGCGAGTCACGGTGGCGCAGATAGGCGATGTAGCGTTGTTGAGCCAGCTCGATCTCATGCTCGTTCAAGCGAATATCGGACTCGATCTCGCCGATCTTGCCGAACAGATCGCCGCTGCCGATGGTCTCGTGACCGGTGTACATGCGCTTGCCGACATTCTGCTCGGACAGCTCGATGCGCGCCTTGATCTCGACGCGGCGGATCTCCAGCTCCTTGCCGAGCGTGATGACCTGTCGGCGCGCCTCCTCGAGCTTGCTCTCGGTGGCAAAGCCCTTGCTGTGCAAGCCGCGCAAGCGCAGCTCGTTACCCTGGGCAATGGCGAGCTGGGCCGCCAGCGCCTCGATCTCCAGACGCGTCTGCTGGATGTTCTTCATCTCGACGGTGGCATAGCCACGCACACGCTCGAGCTCATCCAGATGGCGGCGCTTCATGGCGCCAAGCTTAGCCTTGCGCTCCTGCACGGCGATTTCCGCCAGCTCGATCTCGCGCTGGAGCTGGCTGTCGATGAGATTGACGATCGGCGTGCCGGCGCGGATGTGGTCGCCCGGCTTGACGTCGAGCCATTTGACGTGCCCGTCAGCCTGCGCAGCGACGATTTCCACAGGGGCGGTGATGACGGCGGTCTGCACTTCCATGCGGAAGAAGTTGGAGTAGGAGAGCAGCGCCGTGTAGCCGAAGATCACGAGCCCCAGGACGGCATAGACGCCCGACATGGCCAGGGTCTTCACCGGCCAGCGCTTGATCGGCAGCTTGCTCAGCGGATTGACGTCGGGCTGCAACGAGGCCGGGGTGACCGGCACGTCGATGCGCTGGATGGTGTCCTCGACCTCGGACATGGAGCCGCGAACCAGCTCCTCGAGGAAGTGGCTCATCAGTTCACGTTCCCGCTCGCCGATCTCGGTAAAGCGGCAGGCGAACATGGATGTCGTTGCATCGAAGCGGACGACGTCGGCCTTGGCCTCGAAGGTGACGTCGAAACCTTGGAATGGCAGGGTGAGCTGGAGCTGGATCTCAGTTCCGATGGCCGGCAGGGTGCCGGGAAAGTCGACGACGCGGAGGCCGCCGAGGCTCCAGTCGGCTGCCTTGATGCGATGGCCGTCGAAGGCAACGAACAGCGGCGCGGAGACACGGTGGTGCCGTCGCTGGTCAGGCCGCTCCCGCTTGATCTTCACTGCCATACGCTATTCACTTCACTCAACTCACACGCACACCGGCGCCACGGAGAATTCGTCCATGGCTGTCTGGGCGCCCGTCGGACCTGACTGCACCACTGACAACTATTCGCACGTTTGGGTTAACACTTACTTCTGGCTACAGACGGAATGCTCCGTCATGAGTTGTTCTGGCCATCTACAACAGCTTCAACTGAGTGCCCGGACGAACCGGGGGCGTGAACAGATCGGTCCGCAGTCGCAGGTGGCGCTGGTTCATGCCGAGGCGGCGCAAGGCCAGCCGAAAGCGGGCGCCGATCTGGTCAGCGTAGGGGCCGCTGCCGCGCTGGCGCTGACCGAAGGCTGCCACGTAGTCGCGACCGCCGTGCATGGAGCGCAGAACATTGATGACGCGCGCGGCCCGGTCGGGATGGTCGGTCGCCAGCCATTCGCGGAACAGGTCCTTGAGCTCGAGCGGCAAGCGGAGGACGACATAGCCAGCCTCGCGCGCGCCGGCGGCATGGGCGGTTTCGAGAATGCCTTCGATCTCGTGATCGTTCAGAGCCGGGATGATGGGCGCCACCATGACCGTGGTTGGAATGCCAGCCACGGCGAGCTGCTTGATGGCCTCGATGCGGCGGGGAGGGGTGGCAGCGCGCGGCTCCATGCTACGCGCCAGTCCCCGATCGAGCGTCGTTACGGACATGGCGACCTTGACCAGACCGCGGGCGGCAAGACGCTGCAACACGTCGATATCGCGCACGATACCGGCAGACTTGGTGACAATGCCGACGGGATGGCCGGTGCGGTCCATCACTTCGAGGATGGCGCGGCTGATCCGGTGCTCGCGCTCGATCGGCTGATAGGGATCGGTGACAGCGCCGAGCGCGATGGTCTTGGGCATATACCCGGGCTTGGCCAGCTCCTTCTCCAGCAACTCGGCGGCGTTGACCTTGGCATAGAGTTTGGTCTCGAAATCCAGGCCTGGAGAGTGGCCCAGATAGGCATGCGTCGGCCGCGCATAACAGTAGATGCAACCGTGCTCACAGCCCCGGTAGGGATTGATCGACTGATCGAAAGAGATATCGGGACTGTCGTTGGTCGAGATGATGCTTTTGGCCTGCTCCGGCTGCACCGTGGTGCGAAAGCCATCCAAGGTGGCGAGCGAATCCCAGCCGTCGTCGAAGGCTTCGTTCTGGAGCCGGTCGTAGCGGCTGACACGATTGGAGCGGGCCCCACGGCCTCGCCGCCGCTCTTCCTCGACAATGTTCTGGCCGCTCGCCATCTCTGCCCGCCTAGCCGATCACAATCGCTTAGATCAGCAAGGTAGCACGGCCGCAAGATCAAAAAAAGAACAAAATAGAACATTTAGGCATTTTTGGCACCGCACAGCACTCATCACCGGCTCAGTCCGCCGCCAGTTGCCGCGTTGCAACCGGATACACGCCTTCCTGCCCGAGCATCCAGACTCTGATGCCGTCCAATCCGAACAAGGGCTCGAAGGCCGGGTCCAGGACGTTGAGACCGCCAGTCAGCGATCCGAAGGCCGGGACGACCAGCCGCCGCCCATTGCCGACGAAGCAGGGCCGGCGAACGGTGTGGCCATACACCGAAAGCCGCGCGGCCGGATGCAGATGGCCGGCAATCTCGTGGGTGACCTGGCTGGTTTGCGGCTCATGCTGCAACTTCAGGCCGCCGATCAGCATGGCCTCGACCACGCTGCCTCCTAGCCGGTCGCCGATCTCGCGATCATGGTTGCCGGTCACCCAGACCCATTGCCGATCCTCCTGCAGGATATGGAGAATTTGCAGATCCTCGGCACCAATGCGGTCAGCAGCGGCAGGCTCATGAAGGCTATCACCGAGGGCGATAACACGCGCCGGGTCATAGCGATCGATGGCCTCGGCCAGCCGTTGCAGGGTCTCGCGGGTATCGTACGGGGGCAGCATCTGGCCTCGAACCGCAAATGATGAGGCCTTTTCCAAGTGTAGGTCCGAGACGATCAGCGTTTTCTCGCCGGGCCAGAAGAGGGCGCCGCTCATGTCGGCAACGAACTGCTTGCCGCAGACGGTGATGGTCTGGGTGGCGTAATCGTTGATGCTGGCCCGTTCTGGCTTGATTTCAAGCATCGTCATCCCTCCGCCACGTCTCCCGAGGCCATGGCTTCCTTGATCAGGAGATCCGCCGCCTCGCGCAGCATGAACTCCTGCGCGTCGCCCCGGACCAGCTCGCGGCCCATCTCGAGCAGCACCGGCACCGACAACGGCGAGGCATGGGCCAATGCAATATGCCTGATTCGCCCCCTGATCCGACGAAGGAAGTCCTGCAGACGGGCAATGTCGAGGAGCCCTGTTGCCGCATCGGCGTAGGCCGCTTCGAGCAAGATGTGGCCGGGCTCATGGCGGCGGAGGACATCGTAGACCAAGTCGGAGGAGGCGGTGAGCTGGCGGCCGGACTTCTCCTTGCCAGGATGACGCCGCTCGATCAGGCCGGCAATGATCGCACAGTGACGGAAGGTTCGTCGCATCAGACTCGTTTCGGCGAGCCAGGCTTCGAGATCGTCACCGAGCATGTCTTCTTCCAGTAGGCAGTCGAGATCGAGGTGGCCGGACGCAATCATGGCCGTGAGATCGCCCAGGCCCCAGATGGAGAGCGCAAAATCGTTGGCGACGAACCCGAGGGGGCGGGCGCCAAGCCGTTCGAGGCGGCGCGTCAGCAGCATGCCCAGGGTCTGGTGCGCCAGGCGGCCCTCGAAGGGGTAGGCGACGAGATGGTGGCGGTCGCGCTGTGGAAACGTCTCGATCAACACCTCGTCGGCGCCTGGTATGATTGAGTTTCGGCTTTGCAGCTCAAGCCATTCCGCGACGGCAGGCGGCAAGCGGGGCCAGGCAGCAGGGTCGGCGAGCATGGCGCGCACGCGAGCGGCGAGATGCGTCGAAAGCGGAAACTTGCCGCCCGGATAGCTCGGCACGAGAGGATCGCGGGCGGTGGCGCGCGACACGTAGACCTCGGTCTCGCGGGTGCCTTCGAGTCGAACCACCTCGCCGCCGAAGACGAAGGCATCGCCCGGCTTCAGTTCACCGGCAAACCATTCATCGATTTCGCCGAGGACGCGGCCACCTTGCAGAGGTCTTGCGCTCCTGCCTGGACGAGGCGCGCCCTTGCGGCCGACCAGGCGTACTTTCAGCATCGGGCTTTCGACGATGGTGCCGACATTGAGGCGGTACTGCTGGGCCAAGCGGGGATGCGAGAGGCGCATGCGGCCATCTTCGGTCGGGCGCAGGCGGGCGAAGCGCTCATAGGCCCGCAGCGCGTAGCCGCCGGTGGCGACGAAATCGATGACGCGATCGAGATGCGCGTGCGTAACGTGTGCGTAGGGATAGGCCGAGGCGATTTCGGCATGCAGTTCGGCAGGCGCGAAAGGGCCGGCACAGGCCATGCCGAGGACATGCTGGGCAAGGACGTCGATGGCACCGCGGCGGGTGACGACGGCATCCTGCGCCCCGGCTTCCGCGGCTTCGAGAGCGGCGCGGCATTCGAGCACCTCGAAGCGATTGGACGGTACCAGGATGGCGCGTGAGGGCTCATCGAGACGATGATTGGCGCGACCGATGCGCTGGATGAGGCGGCTCGCACCCTTTGGCGCACCGATCTGGAGCACGAGATCAACGTCGCCCCAGTCGATGCCGAGATCGAGCGTGGAGGTTGCGACGACGGCCCGTAATTTGCCGGCGGCCATGGCAGCTTCCACCTTGCGGCGCTGAGCGACGTCAAGCGAACCGTGATGCAAGGCGATCGGCAGACTCGCCTCGTTCTGGCGCCAGATCTCCTGGAACATCAATTCGGCCTGCATGCGCGTATTGACGAAGACGAGCGTCAGACGATGGCGCGCGATTGCGGCCAGGATTTCCGGCACGGCATAGCGCGTCGTGTGGCTGGCCCACGGCAGCGCGTCCTCGGTTTCGAGGATAGTGATCGAGGGCTTGGCACCACCAGTGACAGTGACAAGATCGGCCAGGCTGGTCTGGGTTGCGGGCTCTCTTTGCGGCACCAGCCAGGCACACAGTTCCGCTGGCCTTGCCACCGTTGCCGAAAGGCCTGTCGCCACGAGATTCGGCGCCAACTGCCGCAAGCGGGCGAGACCGAGGGCCAGGAGATCACCGCGCTTGGTGGGTGCGAGGGCGTGCAGTTCGTCAAAGACAATGCGTTTCAGATCAGCAAACAGCCAGGCGGCGTCCTCGTTGGCCAGCAGCAAAGCGATCTGCTCCGGCGTCGTGAGCAGGATCTCGGGCGGGCGCGTGCGCTGACGCCGGCGCTTGGAGGCGGGCGTGTCGCCGGTGCGCGTTTCGACGCGGATTGTAAGTTCAATCTCGGCGATAGGCATCATCAGGTTGCGGGCGACGTCGACGGCGAGTGCCTTCAGCGGCGAGATGTAGAGCGTGTGCAGGCCGCTGCCGACGGTGGCGCGCTCGGCGCCGGCAAGCGCGACCAGACTGGGCAGGAAACCAGCGAGAGTCTTGCCGCCGCCTGTCGGGGCGATCAGCAGCGTGGAGCGACCAAGCCGCCCCTGCTCGAGCAAGGCCAGCTGATGGGGGCGGGGGGCCCAACCCCGCCGCTTGAACCATGCAACAAAGGGCTCGGGCAAAACGGAAGCCGGCGGCACATGCTCAGGCCGGCTCGCTGCGGCCGTCGACCGGCGAGTTACGCGCTTTCGGGTACTGGCCGTCGCCTGGCGCGGTGTCGCCACGGGGGAGCAACTGTGTTAAGCGGGTTTCGGTGGTCAAGCCCTGGCACAGGCGGACACCGCCGCGCAACTGATATGGGAGGTCCAGCTTGGACAGGAACCGGGTTTTCGGTGGCAACCCGCTGGCGGTCATTCTGCGTCTGGCGGTGCTGTCCGTGGTCGTCGGTGTTGTCATGTCGGCACTCGATATCAGGCCCGAGAACCTGCTGCACCATCTGCGGTTGCTGTTCCAGCGCATCTCGGCCCTGGGCTTCGGCGCCATCGAGAGCGTGTTCGGCTATCTGGTGCTCGGTGCGGTGGTGGTAGTTCCTATCTGGCTGGTGGCACGGTTGATCGGCGGCCTCAAATCCCGCGACGATCAGCGCCCGCGATGACCAGCGAACTGGCGGCGAGCGACCGCCTGCCGCCGCGCCTCGGCCACGCCGAAGTGCTCAAGATCGCGGTGCCGATCACGCTGTCGAATGCGACCGTGCCGCTGATCGGCTTCGTCGACACGGCGGTGATTGGCCAGATGGGCGTGCCGCACCTGATGGGTGGCGTTGCCATCGGGGCGCTGATCTTCAACATGCTGTACTGGGGGTTCAGCTTCCTGCGCATGGGCACGACCGGGCTTACAGCTCAGGCCGTGGGAGCTCAGGATCGCCGCGAGATCGCCGGTCACCTGCTGCGCGCGGTAATGATCGCGCTGGCCGGCGGCGTACTGCTGGTGCTGCTGCAGGCCCCCATACGCTGGGGTGCCTTCTGGCTGTTGGGTGGCTCTGCCGAGGTGCAGGCGGCGGCGGCAACCTACTTTGATATCCGGATCTGGGCGGCGCCGGCCGGACTGGTGAATTTCGCGCTGCTCGGCTGGCTGATCGGGCTCGGTCGGGCCGGACTGGCATTCGCCATCCAACTGCTGCTCAATCTGCTCAACATGGGGCTGGCGATCCTGTTCGCTTTGGGCCTCGGAGGCGGTGTCGCAGGTGTCGGCTATGCCGCATTGATCGCCGAAGTCGTGGCGGCGCTGATCGGTTGTGCGGGGGCGATCGTCATAGCCCGACGCATGGGCGTCAAGGCGCCCATTGTTGATGCGATCGATCGGGTGCGGCTGGCGCGCTCCTTCGCGATTAATGCCGACATCACGGTGCGGGCGATGGCGGCCTACGCGGTACACACGTTCTTCACCTCTCAGGGGGCAGCGGCCGGCGACATCGTCTTGGCGGCCAATGCGCTGCTGATCACGATCAAGAATGTCACTATCTATCTGCTCGACGGCTTCGCATTTGCGGCGGAAGCGCTGGTCGGCCGCGCCGTCGGCGCCCGTGATCGTGCAGAATTTCAGGCCGCCATTCGACTGACCACGATCTGGGCCGGCGGGTTGGCCGTGCTGGTGGCGCTCGCCATCTGGTTCGGGGGGCCGGCGGTCATCGCCTTCTCGGCCAAGAATGTCGACATCCAGGCAGCGGCCGGCACCTATCTGTTCTGGGCCGCTTTGGCGCCACTGGTCGGAGTGTGGTGCTTCCAGCTCGACGGCATCTTCATTGGCGCGACGCGGACGCGCGACATGCGCAACACGATGATCCTGAGCGTGCTGGTCTACATCGCCGTGGCCATGGCCCTCTTGCCCATGATCGGCAATCACGCGCTTTGGGCAGCCTACCTGGTATTCTATGTCGTGCGCGCGGTCGGACTGCTCGCCTGCCTGCCGCGGCTTATGCGTAGTGTCTTCGGCTGACGTTCGCTCGCTTGTCTCAGCCGTCGAGCCGCTTGTTCGCCCATTCAGCGGCACGGCGGCCGGTCACCTCGCTGATCGAGCGCAGGCTCTCGAGGCGGCAGGTCTCGGCAAGATGCGCCTTGATGCGCGGAATGAGGCCGAGCCCCTCGTAAACGAGGCCAGTGTAGAGCTGAAGCAGCGATGCGCCGGCCTCGATTTTGGCCAATGCGGTTTGGCCAGAGTCAATGCCGCCCATGCCGATCAAGGGGACGCGGCCACCTGTGGCTTGATAGACGCGCGCCAGCATAGCCGTCGAGCGGTGGAACACGGGGCGACCCGAAAGACCACCTGCCTCCCGGGCTGTGGCTTGGTCGCGCAGCGTCGTGGGGCGGGCCAGCGTCGTATTGGAAACGGCGATGGCGTCGACCTTGTGGGCTTCAAGGCGGGCGGTGATGGCGGCAAGATCTTCCTCGGCAATGTCGGGCGCGATCTTAACCACGATCGGCCGCCGGGGTTGCCCAGCGGCGACCTTTTTGTCGCGGGCCGCCATGACGCGGCCGAGCAATTCGTCGAGGGCGGCCGGCGCCTGCAAGTCGCGCAGCCCCGGTGTGTTGGGAGACGAGATATTGACGGTGAAGTAGCTGGCCACGTCGTAGAATGTCTCAAGGCCGGCGACATAATCCGCTGTGCGGTCGCTGGCGTCCTTGTTGGCACCGATGTTGACTCCGACGACGCCCTGCCGGGGGCGACGCTGCAACCGCTGCAAAGCTGCCGCATGACCGCAATTGTTAAAGCCATAACGATTGATGACGGCGCGGTCTTCGATGAGACGAAACAGGCGCGGCTTGGTATTGCCCTCCTGCGGACGCGGGGTGAGGGTACCAACCTCGGCAAAACCGCAACCCAACGCCAACACCTGGTCGGGCACGCGGGCATCCTTGTCGAAACCCGCGGCGATGCCGATGGGGTTTGCCAGACGGAGATCACCGAGGCGGCTGGCGAGGCAGAGCTCTGTTTGGCCAAGATCGCGCGGATGTACTCCGAGCTCGAGTGACCTGAGGGCGGCCTCGTGAGCCTTCTCCGGGTCCATGGCGAACAAGGCGGGGCGGACCAGATCGAACAGCGCGTTCAGCATCAGACGAGATCTCCTGGCAGGATATGGATGCCGGCAGCGTCCAATGGCAGTGGCCACGATTGGCAAGCGGCGGCAACGGGCAAGGATCCATAGAGGTGCGGGTAGATCTGCCCGCTGGGTGAGGCCTCCAAACGCAACGCCGGACTCAAGCTGTCGGCATCGAACGCCAACAGAAGCAAGCCGGAGGCATTCGGAAAATGTTTACGAAGTGTGCCCGCCAACTGGCCAGCGCTGGAAAGGTGTATGAAACCATCGCGAACATCATCTGTTGAGCCGATGAAGAATCCTGTTTGTTCAGCCGCGATCCAGGCCTCAGTCGCGCACACTTTGTATACCCTCTTAGGCATAATGGGCTCTCCGAATGCAAGGAGCAGGCTGATCATGGCGGTGGCGTTCATAATCCCGGAGCGGTTCACGGGACCGGCGCGCCCAGCATATGCGACGCGCCATGACCCAGTGGCAAGCACGGCCTGCTACGATCAGCCGATAACGCAGTTCTGGTCATGAGCAAGCCCACAGCCGCATTTACCCATGCCTGGATCTGGCAGGCGATCGATACGCTCGCCAGTCGGCGTGGGTTGACGCCTTCGGCCCTTGCTCGTCTGGCCGGCCTCGATCCAACTACGTTCAATCGTTCCAAGCGCGTTACGCCGGAAGGCCGGCCACGCTGGCCCAGCACTGAGAGCATCGCCAAGGTTCTGGAGGCGACTGGGACATCGCTGGATGAATTCGCCGCGCTCGATTTCGATCAACCCGCGACCTCGAAAAGCAATACGACCAGCGAAGAACTGAGCAATGTGCCGCTCGTCGGCGAGGTGCGCGACGCTGCCATCGACGGATTGGCGAAAACGTCGCTGATCGATCTGCACAAGCGACGCCCTTCGCGAGCCGGGTCCGACCTGGCCGGCAGCCGATTTGCGCTTGCCGTGGCCGACAGCAGCCTTGAGCCGGCCTACAGCCAGGGCAACACACTGATTGCCTCCATTGCCGAGATCGCCCATTCCGGCGATCGGGTGGTCGTACAGCCGCTACGCGGGCAAGCCATTCCAGGGTTGCTGGTGCGTTCGACACGGTCCATCATAGAGCTCGCCGCTTTCCGGCCAAGCCGGGATATCTTCGAGTTGCCGCGCACCGAAGTGCGATGGATCGCGCGCATCATCTGGGCCAGACAGTAGTCTGATTAGCCGCCATCTGGGCAAAATTCTTTCCTCCTGATGCAGACCCCGGCCATCATCTGGCATCTTCCCTCTTGTTGGCATCGTGATAAAGCGGTTGGTTGAGAAACCACTGCTGCTGCGACGCTGCCGCTCGAGCCGAGCTGGACGCATTCGTCGAGGCGGCCAACCCGTCTGTTGTCATGGCACCCGCATTTTCAGCTCACGCCAGTACGCTCGATCGCTTGCTGGCGGACCCCAACATGTTCCGCGTTCCCGACTACCAGCGTTCCTATTCGTGGACAACGAAGGAGGCCGGGCAGCTCATCGACGATCTGATGATCGCCTGCAGCGAAGCGCAAGATCCCACTCATGCCGAGCCGGGATACTTCCTTGGCGCCGTGCTTCTAATGGATGTCGGTGAGACCGGCGGGACGTCTGACGTGGCCGTAGGCTTGCGTGCCTACGACATCATTGATGGCCAACAGCGGCTGGTGACGCTGACCATTCTCCTGGCAGTGCTGCGGGATCTGGCGCGCGACCGCGATCTCGATCTCGAGCCGCTGGTGAAGCCGCTGATCGAAACCAGCCAGGGCGAGAAGCCGTTCCGGTTCCGCGTCATGCCCCGGGGGGCGGAGAGTACCTTTCTCGATGCCTTCGTGCAGCAGTCGGGCGCCTCGATCGAGATGCCCGAGGATGAAGAGTTGAGCGAAGGTCAAGCGAAAATCCTGGCGGTTCGCGAGCACTTTGCCGAAGTTCTCCACGCGCTGGAGGACAGCGAACTGCAGCGTCTGGCGCGATTTCTGTGTGCTGCCTGCCATTTCGCGGTGGTGACGACGCGCAGCATCGACCGGGCCCATCGCATCTTCTCGGTGCTCAATGAGCGCGGTCGGCCATTGGCCCGGAAAGACATTCTCAAAGCCCAGATTCTGGGCGCGATTCCGGCCGCCGAACGGACGGCGGCGAGCGACATGTGGTCGACCCTGGAAACCAGATTGAACGGCAGTTTCGAGGACTTGTTCAGCCACATTCGGACCATCGAAGGACCGAGCCGAGGCACGATCATCAGCGGCATCGGCACGGTTATCGCGCAGGCCGGAGGCGCTACAGCCTTTTGCCAAGATGTGCTCCACCCCTACGCCCGCATCTTTGCCGCGCTGAAAAGTAGCGATCCGCGGACCGGTGACTTGGCGCCTGTCATCGGCAACTATTTGTCCTATCTGGCGTGGTTCGGCAGCTCCGAATGGATTCCCAGCCTGATGTTCTACTGGAAAACATGCGACGGCGATCCGGTTCGGCTCGAAGCTTTCCTCAAGCGCTACGATCGACTGGCTTTCGGGCTGCGATTTCTCGGTGTCGGCGCTGACAAGCGCCTGTCGCGGTATACGGGGCTGCTGCATCGGATCCGCGACGGCGCGAGCCTCGACGAGGTGGACAGCCCGCTCGAGTTCAGCCGAGATGAGCAGCGCAATATTCTCTACAATCTGCGCGGCATTCACGCGCGAAGCCAACTCACTTGCAAGTTGCTGCTCTTGCGCCTCAACGACGAGATGGCCGGGGCACCGCAGCGGCTCGACCCGGCCGATTATACGGTCGAGCACGTGCTACCCCAGAAGCCGGGACGCAACAGCCAGTGGCGGGCCTGGTTCCCGCTTGCCGACGAGCGAGAGACGGCAACGCAATCGCTCGGCAACCTCGTGCTGGTCACCCGCGAGCAGAACGACCGGGCCCGGAACATGGAGCTGAGCCGGAAACTGGACGTCTACTTTGGTCGCGGCAACACGGCTTTGGTCCTCACGCGCGATCTTGAAGCAGCTACCGAGTGGAAGCCGGAGGACGTGGCCCAGCGGGAGCAGAAGCTCATGGGCCTGGTGCACCGGCTGTGGCATTTCGAGGACGGCCGACAATCGGGGACGGCGGCGCAAGCGCCACATGGTGCTCGCGCGCCCCGCCGTCGCAACAGGTCACGGGAGGGCACCTGACGGCCAATATCTGGCGGATTGTACGTAAATGCACGTATATCTTTGGCTCGAACCGCCGTCGCCGTCTAGCGCTCCTGCACCATAGGAAAAAATTCTGAGCGCCACATCTCTCGCTACCTCGCCGCGGCGCCGTCAAACCGGTACGCTTGAGCACAAGGACATCGGGGAGATGTGAGCGTGCCCGACTTAATGATTCTCAAGAGCTGCAGCGTCGTCGAGCTTTTCTCCGACGCTTATCGCTATGCACTGCCGTACTTCCAGCGCGGCTATGCGTGGCAAGAGGACCACGCAGAGCGGCTGCTCGACGACATTCTCGACGTAGCTGAAGAGCGCCGCGCGCTGCCCTGGTATCCGCTCGGCAGCATCATCGTTGCCAAGCCCGACATGCAGTCCGAGGCATGGCTGACGGACGGGCACCAGCGTCTCGTCACGCTCACCATCCTGCTGGCGATTCTGCGCGATCTCGAAACCGAGCCAGACCTCAAGGTCGAGCTTGGCGCTTGCATCTTCGGGACCGATCGGCGACCACGGTTGACCACACAAGAGAAAGTCCAGCACTGCCTGTCCGAGCATGTGCAATTGGAGGGGGCCACGGCGACGCCCTATCCGGGAGACCTCGAGGCCTCGACATCCAGCGAAGCCAACATCATCGCCAATCGCAACATGCTGCGGCAGCGGCTGCAGGCTATCGGCGTGGCGCGGCGGCGCAAGCTTGCCCGCTGCCTGCTCGATCGCTGTGTGATCGTGGTCATGCAAGTGGCCAGCCTGGATATCGCCCGCGTGCTGTTCTCCACCATGCACGATACCGGTCTCAAACCGACGACGGGGGATCTCTTCAAGTGCGAGGTGCTTGGCACCATCGATGCCGATCAGCGGGAGGAATCGCAGGCAGCATGGGAGCTGCTGGAAGCCGCGCTTGGTCGGGACAAAATCGACCTGCTGATGCGTCAGATCGCCACCATTGCGACCCGCAAGGTTTCCAAGGCACCGGTCGAGGAGCAACTCGATGAGCACTTCAAGCTCGACAAGGCCGAAATGGCGCGAGACTTCGTCGTCTCGCGGCTCACACCGGTCGGCGCGCATATGGTCGAGATCATGGCGGCGCGGCTTGCGACCAACCAGTCTCCGACGCTGGTACAGAGGTATCTCAGGTTCCTGAGCTGGGTCCGCAATCACGACACGTGGATGGCCCCCGCGCTCCACTGGTTGGACAAGAATGGTGCGGATGAGGAGGCGACAGTCGATTTCCTGCGGCGCCTGGAAGCACTGGCATGGTCGCAGATGATCATCGCTACCGAGCCCGGCCCGCGCGACAACAGGTACATGCAGCTGCTGCAGGAGATCTCCCAAGGTCGGGCGCTCGACGCAGGTGGTGTCCTGACCGTCACGGCCAAGGAGCGGGCCGACGTGCGTGCCGTGCTGGCCGCGCCCAACTTCATCAAGCGGCGCTACAAACAGTTCCTGCTGCTGCGCATCGATGCGGCGCTTGGCACCGAGACCGATCCGTTGGCGCCGCCCGTGGCCACGGTCGAACACGTTTATCCAGGACGTCCGGCAGACAGCAGCCAATGGCGACAAGACTTCCGGGGCGGGCAGGCCGCCGTGCTGCGACAGATGCTGGGCAACCTTACCCTGCTGACCACCGACGAGCAGAACATCGCGAAAAACCAGGACTTCGTGCACAAACTCCAGATTTACGCCGGTGGGCGGTTTGCCGTGACGCGCAGCCTGGCTCGCTACGACACATGGAAGCCAGCCGACGTGCGGGCACGCACGCAGGAGCTGATCGATATCGCCATGCGGGGCTGGCGGCTTGGCTGACGTTGGGTTGCGGCGACTGGTGCCGAGATCGTGACTGCGGCTTGCCTTGCCGCCTGCGCAGGGGTCGGCTATCGAAGCCCGGGTGTGGGATGCCACCGATCGGGAGCGCCGCTTGAGCCACGAAGCTGCATTGGATTTTGCCGGTGATGCACCGGTGCTGGTGTTCGGTGGTCCCTATTCGAATCTGCGCGCCAGCGCGGCCATGATTGCGCAAGCGCGGCGGCTCGGCATCGGACCAGACCGGGTCATCTGCACGGGCGATGTGGTGGCCTATTGCGCGGAACCGGAGGAAACGGCACGCGTCATCGCCGACTGGGGCTGCCACGTCATCCAGGGCAATTGCGAGCAGCAGTTGGCGGAAGGCGCGGCCGACTGCGCGTGCAACTTCGAAGCTGGCAGCGCCTGCGATCTGTTGGCCAAAGGATGGTATCCCTTTGCCAACGGGCGCCTATCGTCCGACATGCGCAGCTGGATGGGTCGATTGCCGGACACGCTGCGGTTTCGCATCGGGGGGCGCAGCGTGCGGGTGGTGCACGGCGGTGTCGCCCAGGTGAACCGCTGGGTTTTCGCATCGGAGGCGGAGGTGCTCGCCGAGGAGACTGCGGCAGCCGCGGCGGATATCGTGGTAGCTGGCCACTGCGGTGTGCCGTTCATTGCGCGCGCCAAGGGCTCAATTTGGTTCAATCCCGGCGTCATCGGCATGCCCGCCAACGATGGCACGACGGATGTCTGGTACGGCTTGATGCAGCCCAAGGGCGGCGCCTTGCAGCTCTCCACGCACCGACTGCAGTATGATCATATGTCAGCCGCAGCCTCGATGCGCCGCTTCGGGTACGCCAACGGTTATGCACGCGCATTGGTGACAGGCATTTGGCCAAGCCTTGACGTGTTCCCGGCTGCGGAACGGGCAGCGACTGGTCAACGATTGAAGCCGCGCGCACTGACGCTGCCGGCACGGGCATTGCGCGAGGCCGCGATTCACGCCGCCTGATAGGGTTGCTGGCTCTGGCGATGGCGTCCGCCATTATGAACATCGTTGGCTTTCCAGGCGCTGCCGCTTAAACTCTCCGTCCAGTATGCGTGCTGTACAGGGCTGGCGCCGATCGGCGAGGCCCCGAGGGAGAGCTATGAGTAACGTCGGGACCGAAGAGACTTTCGACTACGTGATCATCGGGGCCGGCTCGGCCGGGTGCGTGCTGACCAGTCGCTTGACGGAGGATGGCCGCGCGACGGTCGCTATTCTTGAGGCGGGTCCACGCGACACGAACCCGTGGATCCACATCCCCGCCGGTTATTTTCGCACGATGTATAACC
The DNA here is from genome assembly GCA_046154645.1 of Hyphomicrobiaceae bacterium. Classification (GTDB taxonomy): domain Bacteria; phylum Pseudomonadota; class Alphaproteobacteria; order Rhizobiales; family Hyphomicrobiaceae. Next base: position 72,889 of record JBJXDZ010000092.1, on the reverse strand, counting down.
CGGAAGTCACTTGGCAGTATGGCGCCGGGCCGGAGCCGCATCTCGACGGGCGGATCGTGCCATGGCCACGTGGCCGCGTGCTTGGCGGATCCTCGTCGATCAATGGGCTCCTCTATGTGCGGGGCCAAGCGCGCGACTACGACGTGTGGCGGCAGCTCGGCAACGAAGGCTGGTCACACAAGGACGTGCTGCCCTACTTTCGTCGCGCCGAGGATCAGGAGCGTGGCTCCGATGACGTGCACGGTAAAGGCGGCCCGCTGGCTGTGACTGATGTGCGCATGGAGAACCCGCTGTGCGAGGCCTACATCGCGGCGTCGATCGAGGCCGGTGTGCCGCCGACGCGAGACTTCAATGGCGTGACGCAGGAAGGTACCGGCTACTATCAGCTCACCACGCGCGATGGTCGGCGCGCCTCGACGGCGATGAGCTATCTGCATCCAGCCGCCAAGCGGAAGAACCTGCAGATCATCACCAACGCCGAGGTGGAGCGCATCATCATCGAGGGCAAGCGCGCAATCGGCGTGCGCTATGCCGGCAAAGGCGGTGGCAAGACGATCCTGGCACGGCGCGAGGTGCTGCTTTCAGCAGGTGCCATCGGCAGTCCTCAGATCCTGGAGCTATCCGGCATCGGTCAGGGCGATGTCCTGAAAAAAGCCGGTGTCGATGTCCGCCACGAATTGAAGGGCGTCGGCGAGAACCTGCAGGACCACTATCAGGTGCGCTTCATCTACGAGATGACCACTAACGACAGCCTCAACGCTGTTTGGAACAGCCCGCTGCGGCAGGTGAAGGCCGGCATGGAGTATGCCAGCAAGCGGCGCGGCATTCTCACCATCGGTGCTGGCGTGGTCGGCATCTTCGCCAAGTCGCAGGCCAATCTCGACGAGCCCGACATCCAGTTCCACTTCATGCCGTTGTCGGCGGAGAAACCTGGTCAGGGGTTGCATCCGTTCTCGGGCGTAACGCAGTCGGTGTGCGTGTTGCGTCCGGATAGCCGCGGGCATCAGCATATCGTATCGCCGGACCCGAAGACGAAACCGTCGATCATCGCCAACTATCTGGCGACCGAGAACGACCGGCGCATCACGCTTGATGGCATCAAGCTGGCGCGCAAGATATCCGCGATGCCATCCTTCAAGAAGGTCATGAAGCGGGAACATTTCCCGGGCACCGAAGCGCGCACCGACGACGATCTGATGGCCGTCGCCAGAAAATATGGCACCACGGTCTTTCATCCCTGCGGCACCTGTAAAATGGGCTCGGACCCGCTGGCGGTGGTGGATCAGCGGCTGCGTGTGCACGGCATTGCGGGCCTGCGCGTCATCGATGCGTCGATCATGCCCAACATGATCTCGGGCAATACCAACGCGCCCACCATCATGATCGCCGAGAAGGCTTCTGACATGATCCGTGAGGATGCGCGCGTCAGAGCCTGATGCGATGCCATCGACTGTCACGTTGCAGCAAGAATAAGGATGCGCGCCATGGCTACGCTCGATCTCGAAGTGGAATACAACAACCGCCAACGGGTGCCGGAACATCCCAGTATCCAGGCGCGATGGGAAAAGGCGTCGGAGGAGGCGCGCAAATCTCTCGCCTCCGAGTTGGGCAAGAGCTATGGCCCCCATGAGCGGCACCAGTACGATCTGTTCCGGCCGCGTGCCGGCTCGGGCAATGCACCGCTGGTGGTCTATATTCACGGCGGCTACTGGCAGCGGGGCGACCGCAAAGGCAACGAGTTCCTGGCCAAGGAACTGGTCAATCGCGGCGTGCAGGTGGCGCTACCGTCGTATCGATTGGCACCGGAAGCCTCGATCATGGACATCGTCGGCGATCTGCGACAGGCTTTGAAAGCGATCTGGGAGGCAACAAAGCAGCGGCCGGTGGTGGTCGGACACTCGGCGGGCGGGCATCTGGCTGCGGCCACGCTGGCGACGGACTGGTCGAAGGTAGCCGGCGTGCCTGGAGATCTGGTAAAGTCTGCCTATGCGATCTCCGGCGTGTTCGAACTCGAGCCGCTGATTCCGACGTCGTTAAACGTGGCCTTGAAGCTCGATGCTGCCAAGGCGCGGGCGGCAGGGCCACTGTTCTGGACGGCGCCGGCGAAAGACCGCACGCTGGTGGCGGCGGTCGGTGGCGACGAAAGCCAGGAATTCATCCGGCAAAGTCTGGCTATTGCGTCGGCGTGGAGCAAGGCTGGTGTCAAGGCCGAGTGCGTGGTGGTCCCCGGGACCAACCACTTCACCATTGTCGACACGCTGGCCAATCCCGAGAGCGCGATGCTGGCGAGGATCGTGGGATTGGCGGGCAAGTGACCATCTACGGCGCCAGCCAGACGTCAGTGAGGTCCTGGTTGATCAGGTGCGAGGGTGTGATCTTCCAGCCTTTGACGCGCGGTGAGGTGAGCGTGATGCGCTGCGTCCAAAGCACTGGCATCATGTAGGACTGGTCATAGAGCCGCGTCTCGAAGGCGCGCACGAGGGCCTTTCGCTGCGCCTCGTCGCGGGTCGTGACGATTTTGTCGAAGATGCCGTCGAGCTCACGATCCGTGTAGCGGGCTGTATTGTGCTGTGAGCGATCGCGGCTGATGTACTTGGTCAGCTCCAACTCGGGATCGTCGACCAAGGCGTTGGAAAACTCGAGAATGGCCTCGAACTCGCCGGAATAGATCGCGTGCTGCCACGGCTTGGCATCGACCGGTTGATGCTCCGCCTCGACGCCGATGCGCTTCCACTGGTCGATCAGGTAGACCCCGAGTGGGATGTAGGGATCGGGCACGTTGCGGTTGATCAGCTTGAACTTGAGGCCGGTTTTACCAGCTTCCTCGAGCAGCTTCTTGGCCTCAGCTCGCGCCTTGTCCATATCGCGCGCGAACCCCGGCAGCTTGGCCAATTCGTCGTCGCTGGCGGCCCATGGGGAGCCCGGGCGCTGTGTGGCGCCGACAGCCTTGACCGACGCGATTTTGGCGAGATTTGGCGCGCCACCCCAGCGGTCAATCGACATATTGAGTGCTCGGCGCACACGGGGGTCGTCGAACGGTGGCTTCGACGAATTGAGCGTCAGCACGATGGACAGGGCCCAGGTGCTCTCGGAGACGACCAGCTTGTCGCCCATCTCCTTGGCGAGCCGGTCGCGAACGGCAGGCGGGAAGCCGCGGAATTCAGCCAAAACCTGGCCGCTCTGAATGGCAGTCGCAGTGGCAGACCCTTGCGAGAACGTGACGGCGCGGAAACCATCGAGATAGGGCCGCTCGGCCATGAAATACTTGTCGAAGCGCTTGCCCTTCCAGTGCGAACCCGGGATGTGCTCGACGAACTCGAACGGACCGGAGCCCATCACCTGCTTGGCCGGGTAGGCTGGATCCTGCGCCAGTTTGGCGGCGGAATAGATGCAGTTGAAGGGGTTGGCGACAATGGCCAGGAAATAGTCCTGCGGGCGTGTGAGCTTGAAGACAACCGTCGACGCATCAGGAGCTTCGATCGAGGCGATATTGGCGAACAGGGCCTGATTGGCGGAGACGATGCCCGTCGGCGGTTTACGCAGGCGTTCGAAGGAGGTCGAGACATCGGCGGACGTGAGCGGCGTGCCATCGTGAAAGGTGGTGTTGGGCCGGAGCTTGAAGGTGTAGGCAAGGCCGTCTGCCGACACGCTCCAACTTTCGGCGAGATCGCCCTTCACGGCCGGAAACTTGTCCTGGTCGAATTTCACCAGCAATGAATAGTGCGGCGAGACGTAGTGCAACGTCGCGAACGAGTTGGAGGCGTGACAGTCAGTCGTCGGAGGGGATCCAATGACGGCATATTCGAGTGTGCCGCCTTTGACGGGTCCCTGCGCCGTTGCCGGCGTGACGGTCCACAGAGCTGCAACGCTGGCTGCGACTGCGAATGCGATGGCGTGCTTGACGATTGACATGCCGTAACGGTCCTCCGACGGATTTCGGCGGACAGTGCCCGAGCCGCCGCGGCTTGTCCAATGGGCTGGCAAGTTGATTGATCCCCTTCCCGTTCGGCCTGCGATGCTCAAGCTTCAACTTTGGGCGCCCCGGACGGTGAATTCCTGTGGCCTGGGGATGGTAACGCCGCGGCCATCGCCATCTTGCGCTCGGTGCGGCCTCGGATAAGCTCCCCGGCAACCTTCCAAGCCGCTGCCAAGGATGCCCCGAGAGATGCCCGAGCCCGCGTCGAATGTCCGTCTTGCTGCCGACGTCGGCGGAACCTTTACCGACATCGTTCTGGAAGCGGGACGGCGGCGCTTCTCGGCCAAGGTGTTGACCACGCCAGCTCAGCCCGAGCTGGCGATCTTAGACGGTGCGCATCGCGTGCTGGGAGAGGCAAAGCTCGGCTTCGGCGATGTGTCGGTAGTTATTCACGGCACAACGTTGGCGACGAACGCCATCATCGAGCGCAAGGGGGCGCGGACGGCACTCATTGCCACGGACGGATTTCGCGATGTCATCGAGATCGCCGACGAGAGCCGCTACGATCAATATGATCTGAGCATCGAGAAGCCTCCGGTGCTGGTGCCGCGGCGACTGCGCTTCACGGTGCCGGAGCGGATGGACGTGCATGGTCAGGTGCATCTGGCGCTCGACGAAGCGGCGGTCGAGAAGGTTGCCAAAGCTATCAAGCGCGAAAAGATCGAGGCCGTAGCAATTGCGCTGATCCACGCCTATGCCAACCCGGCGCACGAGCATCTGGTGGCCGTGATCCTGAAGCGCATCTGTCCTGACGTGGCGATCACGCTGTCCTCCGAGGTGTGCCCGGAAATGCGGGAGTACGAGCGCACATCGACGGCGATTGCCAACGCCTATGTGCAGCCGCTGATGTCGAGCTATCTCGGTCGCCTGGAAACGGCACTGGCGGCGGAGGGGTATCGGCGACCGATCCATCTCATCACGTCGGGTGGCAGCCTGACGAGCTTGTCCACAGCGCGGCAGTTTCCGGTGCGGCTGATCGAGTCCGGACCAGCGGGTGGGGTGATCCTGGCGGCCGACGTCGCAGCGGAGCGCGGCGAGACGAAAGTCGTCTCGTTCGACATGGGCGGGACGACAGCGAAGATCTGCCTGATCCAGGGTTACCAACCATTCAAGGCGCGAACGTTCGAGGTGGACCGGGCCGCGCGGTTCCTCAAGGGCAGCGGCCTGCCAGTGCGCATTCCCGTGATCGAGATGGTGGAGATCGGGGCCGGTGGCGGCTCCATCGCGCGCATCGACGTGTTGAAACGGATCACGGTGGGACCTGACAGCGCCGGTTCGGTGCCGGGGCCAGCGTGCTATGCGCGGGGTGGCACGGAGCCGACAGTGACAGACGCTGACGTGGTGCTCGGCCGCATCGATGTCGATGGTTTTGCCGGTGGCATGCTGAAGCTGGAACCGGCGCGCTCAGGCACAGCGCTGGAGGCGGGCATTGGGGCGACGCTCGGGTTGGGACGTGAGCAAGCAGCCTTCGGTGTAGTGGAGATCGTCGACGAAAACATGGCCAATGCGGCGCGCGTGCATGCAGTGGAGCGGGGCGCGGTGATCGCCGATTGCACGTTGATCGCGTTTGGCGGTGCAGCGCCGCTGCATGCCTGCCGGCTGGCTGAGAAGCTCGGGATTGGGCGCATCATCGTGCCGGCAGGCGCGGGTGTGGGCTCGGCGATTGGGTTTCTCAAGGCGCCGACGGCGTTCGAATTGGTGCGCAGCCGCTTCATGCGGCTTGATGCGTTCGATGCGACGGCGGCAACCGGACTGCTGGCCGAGATGAGCCGGGAAGCGCGGGCGTTGGCGGAACCAGCCGCAGCCGGGCGGGAGCTGATCGAGTCGCGGCTGGCCTTCATGCGCTACACGGGGCAGGGGCATGAGATTGCCGTGGAGCTACCCAATGCAGCCATCACGGCGGGGGACGCGGCGAAGCTGCGCGAACGGTTCGAGGCGGATTATCGCCAGCTGTTCGAGCGGCACATTCCCGGTGCGCGCATCGAGGTGCTGTCGTGGTCGGTGCTGGTGACGACGGAAGCAGGCAAGCCGCGGCGGATTGCGCAAGCGAAGCCAGAGGCTGGGAGCAAGACTGGACTTGTAAAGGCGGCGGGATCGCGGCTGGTGTGGAACCAGACGGACGGTGCGACGCAGAAGATCGACGTCTATCAGCGCGATGATCTCAAGGCCGGCGCGACGGTGCGGGGCCCGGCGATGATCCTCGAATCCGGGACGTCGACCTATGTCTCCGCGAGCTTCGATGCCTCGCTCGACAGCGGCGGCGCCATCGTGCTCGATCGGCGTCAATCTCAAGCGAAGAAAGGCTGAACGTCATGGCACAGAAGCGCAATGGCAAGACGCACGCGGCCCAGGCCAACCGGCATGGCGAAATCGAAATGCAGGTGATGTGGAGCCGCTTGATTGCCGTGGTCGAAGAGCAGGCGCAGACGCTTTTGCGCACCGCATTCTCGTCCATCGTGCGCGAGTGCGGCGATCTCTCGGCGGGGGTGTTCGACCGGCGCGGACGTATGCTGGCGCAGGCGGTGACGGGTACGCCCGGACACGTCAACTCGATGGCTGAGTCAGTCGTGCATTTCATCCGGCATTTCCCGCTCGACACGATGAAGCCCGGCGACATCTACATCTGCAATGATCCGTGGATGGGAACGGGGCATCTCAACGATTTCGTGCTGACAACGCCGTGCTTTCACAAGGGCAAGCTGGTGGCGCTGTTTTCGTGCACCAGTCACCTGATGGACATCGGCGGCCTGGGCTTCGGACCCGATGCCACCGACGTGTTCATGGAAGGGCTGTATATCCCGATGCTGAAGCTCGCCGACGGTGGCCGGCTCAACGACACGCTTATGGCCATGATCCGCGCCAACACGCGTCTTCCCGTCGACACCGAAGGCGATGTGTATTCGCTTGCCAATTGCAACGATGTCGGCTGCCGGCGTCTGGTCGAGATGATGCAGGAGTTCGAGCTCGACGATCTCGATCGCCTGGCAGACCACATCTGTGATCGCAGCCGCGACGGCGTGCTGGCAGAGATTGCCAAGCTGCCAAAGGGATCGTGGACCGCGAGCATGACCATCGACGGCTACGATGAGCCCGTTGATCTGGTGGCGCGCGTCACGGTGAGCGATAGCGGCGTGCACGTTGACTATACGGGGACGAGCCCCGCATCGCGGCGCGGCATCAACGTGCCGATGGCCTACACGACGGCCTACACCGTGTTCGGACTTGGCTGCGCCGTGTCGCCGCGCATTCCCAACAATGCGGGCTCGCTGGCGCCGTTCACGGTGTCGGCGCCGGAGGGCACGATCCTCAATGCGCCGAAGCCGCGGCCCGTACTGTCGCGGCACATCATCGGACAGATGCTGCCGGACGTGGTGTTCGGCTGCTTGCGGCAGGCGATCCCCGAGCGGGTGCCGGCGGAAGGCACATCGTGCCTGTGGAACATCACGCTGCGTGGGCAAACCAAAGACGCGAACCAGGGCAACTACGGTTTCGCGATGACGTTCACGTCGAATGGCGGCACCGGCGCGCGGCCGACCAAGGACGGACTTTCGGCAACGGCCTATCCGTCAGGTGTGCGCGGCACGCCGGTCGAGATTGCCGAGCAGATCATGCCGCTGATCTTCTGGAAGAAACAGTTCCGCGAGGATTCGGGCGGCGCGGGGACGACGCGTGGCGGACTTGGGCAGGAGATCGAGATCGGCTCGGCGATCGGGCAACCGTTCGAGTTGCTGGCGGCCTTTGATCGCATCGAGCATCCGCCGCGAGGGCGCGATGGCGGGTCGGATGGGGCGGCTGGATATGTCGGCTTGAAGTCAGGCAAGAAGCTGAAAGGCAAGGGCTTCCAGCTGGTGCCGGCGCAGGAGCGGCTGGCGATCCTGACGCCAGGCGGGGCCGGAATCGGCGATCCGTGGGCGCGTGATGATGCCCAAGTCGCGGCTGATCTGGCCGAGAGCCGGATCAGTGCCAAGAGCGCAAGGGATATTTATGGTCGTGCCGTGTCGCTCGGTGCGGCGAAAACCGGCAAGGCCAAAGGCATCGCTGTCAAGTAAGCCTTGCATTCGGCTGCTGCCGGCGACGGCGATGGCCGCCACCAGCTTGCACCCTGCTGCGTCAGCCGCAACACGATGCCTTTGCTGCTTTTGCAACAGGTGCTGGCGAGCCACACCCACCCTGGCCCTTGGCCTTTGCGGTTTCGTCGGCGACGCAGCACGCGCTCACATCCACTTTTGCCGGGCCACCGCAACAGTCGCCGGACGCGGCATTCGCGGTCTGGACATTGCACACGCCGGTTTCTGGCAACACCAGCTCCACGCGTGCGGCAGCCGCGTGATCACCGGCGATCTCGGCAACGATGGAGCGCACCTGCTCGTAGCCGGTCAACATCAGGAACGTCGGCGCGCGGCCGTAGGATTTCATGCCGGCAATGTAGAAGCCAGGTTCCGGCTGCGCCAACTCGCGGGCGCCGTGGGGACGCACCGTACCGCAACTGTGCTCATTGGGATCGATCAAGGGGGCCAACAAAGGCGGGCACTCCAATGCCGGATCGAGACTGATGCGCAGTTCGCGCTGGAACGACAGATCAGGCCGGAAACCGGTCGCGACAATCAGCTCATCCACCACCACGTGCCGTCCACAACACGCTGAACCGGCGCCGATGCGCAGGCGACCTTCGGTCAACGTGAGATGCGAGACGCGGAACGCCGTCTCGACGGCAATCGTCTTGTCGTGGACCAACTGCGCGAAAGCAGTGCCAAGCGCGCCGCGCGCTGAAAGCTTGTCATTGGCGCCGCCGCCGAACGCCTTCTCCGGTTTGTCGCCGCGCAGGAGCCAGATGACGCGCGTGCCAGGAACCTCGGCTTGCAGAGCTGCTAGATCAATCAGCGTGCCGATGGCCGAATGACCGGCACCAAGCACGGCCACCGTCTTTCCGGCATAGCGGGGGCGCGCAGCGCCAAGTACGTCCGGCATGGCGTAGGCGACGTGACGCGCCCCGCCGGTTTCACCGATGGCATCGAGGCCGTTGGCACCGGCCGCATTAGGGGTGAACCAGGTACCGGAGGCATCGATCACCGCGTCGACCCGCACGGATTTCGGGCCAGCCCCGTTTTGATAGCGGATCTCGAACGGTGCGGCGGCGCGGCCCTGCGACTTGACCTTGTCAAAACCCACGCGACTGATCGACGTCACACGCGCCTCGGTGCGGATGTGCGGTTCGAGTGACGTGCGGTGGGCCAAGGGCTCCAAATAGCTTGCAACCAGATCGCCCCCCGTCGGGTAAGCGTGCGGAGGCGGAGCATTCCAACCGGTGGTGCGCAGCAGGCGCTCCGCAGCCTGGTCAATGTTGTACTCCCACGGAGAAAACATGCGCACATGGCCCCACTGCCGTACGGCATGGCCGATGTCGGCGCCGGCTTCGAGGACAATGGGATTGAGCCCACGTTCGAGCGCGTGGGCGGCGGCGGCAAGTCCGACAGGACCGGCGCCTATGATGGCAATCGATTTTGCAGCTGCGTCATTCATTTGTTCGGTCCTTCCGGCATGTTCGAAATTCCGGGGAAATCTTCAGGCGACTTTGACTTGAGCTTCCGGCGTAGCGCAGGCGGTTTCACTGCAGCATTCCTCAACCAGGAAATCTAGCAGGGAGCGCATCACGGCATAGTTGGCGCGGCAAATCAGTGTCGTCGATTGCCGTTCCTGGGCGATGAGGTCGACGATCAGCATGGTTTTGAGGTGATGCGAGAGCGTTGACGGCGCGACGTCCAGTTTTGACTGAAGCTTGCCGACACTGAGGCCGGCATCTCCAGCGCGGACGAGGGCGCGGAAGATTCTGAGGCGGGTCGGATTCCCCAAGGCTTCCAGGCGGGCGGCTGCGTCATCGATTCTCATGCGGGTGAGGATGCCGCATGCGGGTCGAGATGTCAATTGTACTTCCAGAATTATCGAAATACAATTTTTCAGCCGCTTAAGCCCTTGCACCCTTCGGTAGTCGAGCGCCGGCGAAGGATGCGGCGCCATGACGGGACACGGCTTCAGGCGTGGCCGGCTTCGCTGACAAGATGGGACAGGTCGACGCCGATCGTGAACAAAGCGCGCTCGTACTTGAGCTCCAGATCGGGGCTGAAAACGATCTCAGGATCGGCCGGGCAGTGCAACCAGCCGTTGGCCTGGATCTCGCTCTCGAGCTGGCCTGCCGACCAGCCGGAATAGCCGAGGGCAAGAATAGCCTTGTCAGGACCGTTGCCTTCGGAAATGGCGCGCAGAATGTCGATGGTGGCGGTCAGGCAGAAGCTGCTGTCGATGCGCTGCGAGGCCGAGGCTGCGAAGTAGTCGGCGCTGTGCAGCACGAAGCCTTGCTGGGTCGAAACCGGCCCGCCGACGTGCACCGACATGCGCATCACATCGGGGGACAGGGAATCTTCGGCCTCGTCGCCGATGATCTTCAGCTGTTTCAGCAGGCCCGGGAAGGTGACACCATTGGCGCGCTGATTGATGATCAATCCCATGGCGCTGTCAGGGGTGTGGCTGCACATGTAGATCACGGAGCGCTGAAAGCGCTTGTCGGTCATGTTCGGCATCGCGAGCAGCAATTGCCCCTCGAGGGAGCCTTCGCCCGGACTTTTCCTGGATCGGCGTTTGGGTTTCATGACCGCAAGCTTAGCGTCGAAGGCGGGGAGCTGTGAAGGGCGTGCGACGGATTGCACGCATGCGGGCGTCAATCGGGACACAAAAAGGGTCTGCAGGAGGGTTGCTCCTACAGACCGAGGTCGCCATGCCTTGCCATAAACGTCAGGGGAGGAAATCGGGATGGATCGAGGGAGGGTAGAGGCGGCAGTTACTTCTGCGGCACAGGCTCGACAGGAGCCGGAGCTGGTTCGGCGGGGGTCTCGGGACCAGCAGCGGGGGGCTGTGGCTTGCGGATGGGGCTGGTCATGCGACCGTGGCTCGGATGCTGCTGGCCGTAGCCTTGGCCTGGCGGGCACCATTGGGCGCTGGCGGCAGTTGAGAAAACACCGAGGGCGAGCAGAGCGGCGGCGAGCGCTTTCATGGGAAAAATCCTTTGCATGGTTCGGGTCAGGGCCTGTGGGTGGAAGGGTTGAAGGCGTTTGCTATCGCCATCGTCGGGTGCTGGAGATAGTTCTAAACGATGTTCGATTTGATGTAAATATAGACCGCTGCGTTTCGCATTCAATCGTTTGTGATGCCGCCGTGATGGCTAAGCCTCTTGCGGCGTCGACGGCCCCCAGCCTAAGTCACCGGCGCAAGTCCCCTTCATGCTCGCACCGCGCCGGCCTACACTGCCGCCGACCGATGCTGGCTGAGAGTTCCTTGGCCGCAACGCGCTAGCTGATCCGCGTCGCGGCCAATCCATGCCTGGACGCGGCGCCGCCGTTCGACGAGATGCTTTTGCCGACTGTAAGGATGGGCCGGGAAGATGCACGTTAGCCCGGTACGCAAGCGCCTGGTGCTGATTGGTGGCGGCCATGCGCACGTGTTTGTGCTACGTGCACTCGCCATGCGGCCCGAGCCTGGCCTCGGCGTAACGCTGATCGCGAAGGAGCTGGATGCGCCTTATTCGGGCATGCTGCCCGGGCATGTGGCCGGACACTATTCGCTCGATGATTGCCACATCGATCTGGTACGGCTCGCTCAGCGTGCGGGCGTACGCCTCATTCACGGCGAGGCGGTCGGCATCGATCGCGGCGCCCGGCGGATCCTCCTCCACGATCGGCCGCCAGTCGGCTACGACGTGGTCTCGTTCGATACCGGCATCACGCCGTCGCTTGGTGACATTCGAGGTGCCGAGAAATACGCGATTGCGGTCAAGCCCGTCTCGCTGTTTGCGCCCAAGTGGCAGGCGCTGCTTTCGCGTGCGCTTCAAGTTGATGGTCCACGCCGCATCGCCGTGGTCGGGACTGGCGCGGCGGGCTTTGAGCTGGTGCTGGCATTGCGGCATCGCCTGCTTGACGAGGCCAAGAGCCGCGGGCTCGCGCCGGAAGCCTTCACATTCACGCTCATCGGCAGCGGCGGCGTGTTGCCGACGCACAATGTTCGCGCCCAGAGACTTGGTCGCAAAGCCCTTGCAGAGCGCCACATCACCGTCATCGAGAGCGATAGCGCGGTGGAGATCACGGCCGAGCACATCGTCTTGACGAGCGGCAACCGCGTGCCGGCTGACGCCGTGCTCGTGACCACGAAAGCCGCGCCGCCGGCCTGGTTCGCGACCGCAGGTTTACCGCTTGATCCGCGTGGTTTCATTGCCGTGCGCCCCACCTTGCAAGTGCTCGACGACGACGATGTGTTCGCGGTCGGCGATTGTGCAACGGTGACAGAGCACGTGCGCGAGAAAGCTGGTGTGTTCGCCGTACGCCAGGGGCCGCCGCTGACCGACAATCTGCGCCGTCGCGTTAACGGACAGGCCGCGCAACCATTCAGGCCGCAACGGCAATTCCTCACACTGCTCTCGCTCGGAGACAAGCAGGCGATCGCTGCGCGCGGCACGTTTGCGGCGACCGGGCGGTGGGCCTGGACATGGAAGGACCGCATCGACCGCGCCTTTATGGATCGCTTCAACAAGTTGCCGGCGATGGCGTCGCGCGACGGTGACGAGACTGCCGACAACGAGATGCGCTGCGGCGGATGCGCCGCCAAGATCGGCCCCGTCACGCTGGCGCGTGCACTGCTGCGTTTGCCGGCTGCTTCCGACACCGCCGCGATCGTCGATCTCGCGCCCGGCGACGACGCAGCGCTGCTCGATCTTGGGGCCAAGGACTTGCGGCTCGAAAGCGTCGACTTTTTCCGCGCCATCTGGCCAGAGCCCTTCGTCATGGGCGAGATCGCGGCGGCACACGCACTCAGTGATATCTTCGCCAAGGGCGGCCGTCCCGACCATGCCTTGGCCGTCGCCGTGCTGCCGCATGCCGATGCCAAGCCCAGCGAAGACGACCTCTTCCAGCTGATGGCTGGCGCCCGCGCGGTCTTCGACCGCGAGCAGGTAGCGTTGGTTGGCGGTCACTCGAGCGAGGGCGCGGAGCTTTCTGTCGGCTTCTTCGTGTCCGGTGCCGTGCCGCGCCAGCGTGTGTTGCGCAAAGGCGGCCTGGCGGTCGGCGACCACCTGATCCTGACCAAGCCGCTCGGCACCGGCATTCTGTTTGCGGCATGGATGCGCGGCCGGGCCCACGCCCGTGATGTGGCAGCAGCCATCGCCAGCATGCGCGCAACCAACGGTGTGGCGTCCCGCGTGCTGGCTAACCATGCTGCGACAGCTGCAACCGACATTACGGGCTTCGGCCTGGCTGGCCATTTGATCGAGATGCTGGAGGGCTCGGGCCGTGCTGCCGCGATTACAATTGACCGCCTGCCCCTACTGTCGGGTGTTGCCGAACTAGCAGCGACCGGGATCGGCTCGACGCTGCTGCCGGAGAACCTGGCACTGGCGGACAAGGTCGGTAGCGCCGGTCTCGAGGCCAGAACCCTCGCCATCCTGTTCGACCCGCAGACCTCGGGCGGCTTGCTGGCGGGCATTCCCGCTGCACGTGCGCAGGCGTGCCTCGCGGCTTTGGCCGCTGCCGGCATCGCCGCCGCAGATATTGGCGTGGTCACCGAGCGTGCCGCGGGTGCCGGTCATCTCATCGACGTCGCGACCAGTCTCGCTCCGCTGTCCAAGCCGGAACTGGTAGCTTAAGAAACGCAACCAGTTCCCGCAAGAAATTCCAGGAGGTCGCACACCCATGTCCAAGCTCAAGCCCGAGACGCGTCAGAAACTGATGGGTGTCTCTACGGCCACCATCTACACGGCACTGTTCAAGAAGGGGCTGCGTCAACAAATGATCCAGGACGTGCGCCCGCTCAATGCCAAATTGCCGAACATGGTCGGTGAGGCCTTCACGCTCCGCTATATCCCGGCGCGGGAGGATCTGAACCCGATCACCGTCTTCAACGATCGCGCGCACCCGCAGCGCAAGGGCATCGAAGACTGTCCGCCCGGATGCGTGTTCGTCGTCGACAGCCGCAAGGACCCGCGCGCGGCGTCCGCCGGAGGCATCCTGGTGACGCGCCTGATGAAACGCGGCGTTGCCGGCATGGTCACCGACGGTGGCTTTCGTGACAGCACCGAGATCGCCCAGTTGCCATTCCCGACCTATCACAACCGTCCGTCGGCGCCGACCAACATCGCCCTGCATCAGGCCGTCGACACCCAGATCCCCATCGGTTGCGGCGACGCCCCGGTCTGGCCAGGCGACATCATCGTCGGCGACGGCGAGGGCGTCATCGTGATCCCCGCCCACATGGCCGACGACATCGCCCATGAAGCGCACGAGATGACGGCCTTCGAGGATTTCGTGGCCGAAAAGGTGAACGAGGGCCGCTCGATCGTCGGCCTCTACCCCCCAACCGATCCCCAGAGCACCGTCGACTTTGTGGCGTGGCGGAAGGCCAAGAACCGCTGATGCTGCGGCCAGGGCAAGCCGCAATGTAGCGGCCGCAACGTGGCGGTTGACCCGCTGTCTTCGATCGCCTAGAAGCTGCTGCTGCGGGCTCTCGTGAGGGCCCGCATTTCATTTGCGCCATCGTGGTTGCAGCCCCTGGGGCCGTGACCTGTCGGCTGGAAAGGGCGGGGCAACCCCGCGCGATCCAGCAGAGGAGACGGCGTTATCGTCCGTGCATAACGAAAGACGGAGACTTTTGTCCCATGACCAAGCGCGTCCGCGCCAAGCATAAGATCGACCGTCGCCTCGGTGAGAACATCTGGGGCCGTTCGAAAAGCCCGCTCAACCGCCGCCAGTCCCGCCCTGGCCAACATGGCGAGCGCCGCGCCGGCAAAATGTCGGATTTCGGCCAGCAGCTGCGCGCCAAGCAAAAGCTGAAGGGCTATTACGCCAACATCAACGAGCGCCAGTTCAACAAGATCTATCAGGAGGCGACCCGCCTCAAAGGCTCGACGTCCGAGCATCTGATCGGTCTGCTGGAGCGCCGTCTCGACGCCCTCGTCTATCGGGCCAAGTTCGTGCCGACCGTGTTCGCCGCCCGCCAGTTCGTCAGCCACGGCCATGTGCTGGTGAATGGTAAGCGGGTTACGATCCCGAGCTATCGCCTGCGGGTCAATGACGTGGTCGAAGTCAAGGAAGTGTCGCGCCAGTTGATCCTGTGCCTTGAGGCCACCAAGAGCCCCGAGCGCGACGTGCCGGACTACATCGAGGCCGATCACAACAAGATGTCGGCCAAGTTGGTGCGCATCCCGGCTCTGGCCGACGTGCCCTATCAGGTGCAGATGCAGCCGAACCTGGTGGTCGAGTTCTACTCGCGCTGATCAGGTTCAAACGCAGAGCAACTTCGAAAGCCGCCTCTTTCGCGAGGCGGCTTTTTTGCGCGCTCGCTAGCTCGGCGCTTCAGCTGCCCACCAGCAGCCGCGCGGTCCAACGGGCGCGCTACCGCTTCTTGAACGGCTGCATGCCTTCGCGGGCGAGTTCGTCGGCGCGCTCGTTCTCCGGGTGGCCGGCGTGGCCCTTCACCCACCGCCAATCGATGGTGTGGGTCTGGCGCGCGGTATCGAGCCGTTGCCACAGCTCGACGTTCTTGACCGGCTTCTTGTCAGCCGTTTTCCAGCCGTTGCGGCGCCAGCCGAAAATCCACTTGGTGATGCCGTCACGCAAATAGTTCGAGTCGGTGTGCAGTTCCACTTTCGACGGCTTCTTCAAGGCTTCGAGCGCGGAGATGGCCGCGAGAAGCTCCATGCGATTGTTGGTGGTGACCGCCTCGCCGCCCTTGAGTTCCTTGCGGTGTTGACCGGACATGAGAATGGCGCCCCAACCTCCCGGTCCCGGATTTCCCGAGCAGGCGCCGTCGGTGAAGATGGTGATTTTCTGCGTGTCGTCGTTCGCGGGCGCATCGCTCATGCGGTCAATCCGTAGTCAGCGGCCGATGTGACGGCCTGATGGAAACGAAGTCGGCGCAGATATTCGCCCGGATCCTTGCGCCGGACGAGGGCATCGGGCGGCGTATTGATCCAGTCGTAGGCGCGGGTCAACAGGAAGCGCAGCGCCGAGCCACGGGCCAGAATAGGCAATGCCGCGGCCTCCTCGGGTTTGAGGGCGCGCACGGTTTCATAACCCTTGAGCAGTGCCCGCCCCTTGGTGATGTTGAAGGCGAAATCGGCTTCGAAGCACCAGGCGTTGAGGCAAACGGCAACGTCATAGGCCAGGGCATCGTTGCAGGCGAAGTAGAAATCGATCAGACCCGACAGGCGGTCGCCGAGAAAGAAGACGTTGTCGGGAAAGAGATCGGCATGGATCACGCCGGTTTCGAGGTGCTTGGGCCAATGGGCCTCCAAATAGTCGAGCTCATCGTCGATGGCAGCTTCAAGGCCCGGTGAGATCTCGTCAGCGTGATCGCAGAAGCGGTCGTAGAGCGGCCGCCAGCCAAGGAGACCAAGCGCGTTGACGCGGCGGGTGGTGAAATTGGCGCCGGCAAGATGCAATTCGGCGAGGGCCCGGCCAACAGCGGCACAATGCTCGACCTGCGGGCGGCGGATCCACACACCTTCCAGGAAGGTGACGAGGGCGGCCGGGCGGCCAGCGACGGTGCGCAGGTTGCGGCCTTGGAGATCACGCAACGGCGTCGGGCAGGTGAGGCCGTTGGCAGCCAGGTGTTCCATCAGGCCGAGAAAGAACGGCAATTCCTCGGGAATAACGCGCTTTTCGTAGAGTGTGAGGATGTAGCGGCCCTTGTCGGTGACGACGAGATAATTGGTGTTCTCGACGCCCTCGGCGATGCCCTTGCAGGAGAGCAGCGATCCAAGACCGTAGCTGGCGACCAGCTCCGACAGCTCCTCGTCGTTGACTTCGGTGTAGACGGCCATGGGGCGGGCTCAACTCGATCGGTTGGTCAGATGTGGCGCAGGCCGAATGGTCTGCTCTCGGTTGCTCTGTCCCGTATGGGAAAAAGGGGTCAGATACGTGCGACGACGTCGCGCAGCTCGCGCGGCACGTTGAAGGCGATGCGCTCCTCGGCGGTGACGACCGATTCAACCGTCACGTCATAACGCTGGCGCAGCGCGGCGATGATCTCGTCGACCAGGATCTCGGGGGCCGAGGCGCCCGCCGAAATGCCGATCGTGCGCACGCCGTCAAGCTTGTCCCAAGGGATCTCGCTGGCGCGCTGTACGAGGAGCGAGCGCGTGCACCCCGATCGCTCGGCGACCTCGACGAGGCGCAGCGAGTTGGAACTGTTGGGCGCGCCGACGACCATGACGCAGTCAGCCCGCGGCGCGATGGCCTTGACGGCAGCCTGCCGGTTGGTGGTGGCGTAGCAGATGTCCTCCTTGTGCGGGCCGACGATGGCGGGAAAGCGCTGCTTGAGCACGCGTACGATCTCGGCGGTGTCGTCGACGGAGAGCGTCGTCTGGGTGATGAAGGCGAGGCGGGCCGGATCCCGCGGCGCCAGACGTCGGGCATCGTCCGCGGTCTCGATCAAGGTCACGGCACCGTCCGGCAATTGCCCCATGGTGCCGATCACCTCCGGGTGCCCGGCATGGCCGATGAGCACGATCTCAAGCCCCTCCTCGTGGTGCCGCTCGGCCTCGACATGCACTTTGGAGACGAGGGGGCAGGTGGCATCGAGAAAGAACATCCGGCGCGCGGCGGCTGTGGCCGGCACCGACTTCGGCACGCCATGTGCTGAAAATATCACAGGAGCGGCCGTATCGGGGATCTCATCTAGCTCTTCCACAAATACGGCACCTTTGCGCCTCAATTCGTCCACTACGAACTTGTTGTGAACGATCTCGTGACGCACGTAGACAGGCGGTCCGTATTTCTTCAATGCCAGTTCGACGATCTGTATCGCCCTATCGACACCGGCGCAGAAGCCGCGAGGTGCCGCCAGCAAAACGGTCAGTGACGGCCGCGAGGCTGGGCGATCCGTCGTCGGAGTTGTGGCCATAGGGTCACCGCCTGTGTGCAGAGAGAGTGTTTTACCGGCCCAAAATGCCGCTAACCGAGGTGCTACACTTGACGAACGATTGCAACAAGCGCCATGGTGACGGACTGGGGTTCGGGTGTCAGGGGTCAGCGGCGCAGAAGACGCCGCGACGAACATCGGACGGGGTCGTGGTGTCGCAAGCGAAATCATTGTACGCGGGCAAGCTCGTGTGGCGCAGCGTTTGCGTCGCCGCTGCCGTTGCGTCTGCCAGCCTGCTCGCAGGTTGCGGGCTGTCGTCGCTGACGTCGGGGATCGGTGGCGGTATTCTCGGCGGTGGTCCGGCCAGTAAGCAAGCAAATCAGCCGTTGACGCAGGAAAAGATGCTGACCGCAGCCAAAGGCGATGGCGTCATGGCCGTTGGCGGCGATGTGGCCGGTGGATGCCCGCGGTTCCAGGTCTGGCCACGCGATCACCATGTGACAATCTATGAGCCGGGCAAGGTCGGTGACGGCTTGGCTGTGATGCACCGCGGCGAGATCACGCAGACCGCCCGTGAATGCCAGGTCAATGGCAACCAAGTGACGGTGAAGTACGGCTTCTCCGGTCGCATCCTGCTTGGCCCCAAGGGGCGCGCCGGCACTGTGGCGCTGCCCGTGAACGTGTTCGTCACCGACGCCAAGCGCGAGCGCGTCTCCCAGGATCGTGCCAGCGTCGAAGTGGCCGTCAGCATCGACAAGCCGATCGGTTATTTCTCGGCGGTGCGAACGGTGACGTTCCAGGTTCCAGAGGGCGCGCGAGCTGGTGAGTTCGAAGTGTTCGTCGGCTTCGACCCGAAGACACCGGGCGCCGGCTGAGGCTGCCCGGACCAGCGCGTCCGTCGCATTTTTCCGAGTCACCAATTAGCGGTTTCTTAAGTGATGGCCGCCACACTCGTGGGTGGCCAAGGACTGTGCGGTAACGCTGCGCTGAGCCTGCTGTGGTCGGGCGCCGGGATGACCCTGTGCGCTCCCTGGTGTTACCGCTGCCAAGCCCGGAACCGGTCTCATGAAACATTGTCTCGTCGTCGACGACTCCGACGTCATACGCAAGGTTGCACGCCGGATCCTGGAGACCATGAATTTCGAGGTCACTGAGGCGGAGAATGGCCAGGAAGGCGTTGAGCGCTGCAAAGCGCAGATGCCGGACATGGTGCTGCTCGACTGGCAGATGCCGGTGATGAGTGGTCTCGAGTTCCTTGGTGCGCTGCGCCTCGCCAATCTCGAGCGCAAGCCGTTCGTCGTCTACTGCACGACCGAGAACGATCCTGTCGAAATCTCGAAGGCGATCGCGGCCGGTGCCGACGAATACATGCTGAAGCCGTTCGATCGGGAAGCGATCGAGGCCAAGCTTGCCCTGGCCGGACTCGCCTGAGCTTGAACGTGTCAGGTGTCGAAGACCTGGCACTCTCGCCGTGTGCTGGCCCAGCGCATACGGGTGTGTCCCTGCAAGACCTCAGAACGAAGGCCCGAACCGGTTCGAGCGCGGGAAGCCCTTGGGCGCCAGACGTCCAGATTGCGAGCGTTCGCCCACCCACTCCTTGAGCTCGCTCCACGGCAGCGTGAAGGTTCGCCCGGCAGTGTCGAGCCAAGTCAGGCCCTCCGACTTCTTGAACACGCGGGCATCCGAAAGCCCACCATCCTTGAAGCGCTGCAGGATGACGCCCTTGCCGCGGGTCATCTCGTTTACCTCGTCGAGCTTGAATACGAGGACCTTGCGGTTGTCGCCGACTGTGGCCACGTGATCGCCGTCAACGGGCACGCAGATGCGGGCTTCCACGGGTAGATCGACATTGAGCACCTGCTTGCCCTTGCGCGTCGAGGCGACAACCTCGTCTTCCGGAACGACGAAGCCATGGCCTGAGGTGGCGCCGAGCAGCAGCTTGCGGCCCGGCTCATGTACGAAAATGTCGACAAAGTCGGCGGTTTCCTCAAGGTCAACCATCAGGCGCACTGGCTCGCCATGGCCGCGGCCACCGGGCAGCTGATTGGCCTCCAGTGTGAAGAAACGCCCATTGGTCGCGAACACCAGCACCTTGTCGGTGGTCGAAGCCTTGACCGCCCGCTTCAGGCTGTCACCCTGTTTGAACTCCAGCTTCGACAGGTCGTCCTGATGGCCTTTGAGCGTGCGGATCCAACCCTTCTCGGACAGGATGATGGTGACAGGCTCCTTTTCGATCATGGCCTGATCGAGATCGACCTCGATGGTAGGCGCATCCTCGAAATCGGTGCGGCGCTTGCCGAGTGCGGTCTTCTTCGAATAGCGCTCACGGACGCCTTTCACCTCTTCAGAGATGCGCGCCCACTGCTTATCTTCGGAGGCCATCAGTTGATCCAGCTCGCGGCGCTCCTTTGACAGCTTGTCGTGCTCGCCACGGATTTCCTGCTCTTCGAGGCGCGACAATGACCGCAGGCGCAAGTTCAGGATGGCGTCGGCCTGCACCTCAGTGAGCTTGAAGGCGCTCATCAGTTTCGCCTTCGGATCATCCTCGAAGCGGACGATCCGAATCACCTCGTCGATATTGAGGAAGGCGATCAGATAGCCGTCGAGCACCTCGAGGCGGTGCTTGATCTTGTCCAGCCGGTGCTCGGTACGACGGACCAGCACCTCCTGGCGGTGCTCCAGCCAGTGCTTGAGCACCTCCTTCAAGGAGAGCACCGCCGGGATCTGCCCAGCCGAGAGTACGTTCATGTTGAGACCGAAGCGGATTTCCAGCTCCGTCAACTTGAACAGGCTTTCCATCAGCACCATCGGATCAACGGTGCGCGACTTCGGCACAATAACGAGGCGAATCACTTCTGCTGATTCGTCGCGCACGTCATCGAGCAACGGCAGCTTCTTGTCCTGGATCAGCTCCGCGATCTTCTCGTAGATGCGCGTCTTCTGCACCTGATAGGGGATCTCAGTGACGACGATCTGATAGCCGCCGCGGCTGGTTTCCTCCTTGTGCCAGCGGGCACGCAGGCGAAAGCCACCCCGGCCGGTGCGATAGGCTTCGAGGATGTTCTCGCGCGGCTCGACCAGGATGCCGCCAGTCGGGAAATCTGGGCCGGGAATGAACTCGACCAGCTTCTCGACGGTGGCATTGGGATGCTTGATCAGATGCAGCAAGGCGGCGCACAACTCGTCGGCGTTATGCGGCGGAATGTTGGTGGCCATGCCGACGGCAATGCCGGAGGAACCGTTGGCAAGCAGGTTTGGGAAGGCAGCGGGGAGCACCACCGGCTCCTGCTCGCGGCCATCGTAGTTGGGGCGGAAGTCGACCGTGTTCTCGTCGATGCCCTCGAGCAGCGCGATGGAGACGTCGGTCAGGCGCGCTTCGGTATAGCGCTCTGCGGCGGGATTATCGCCGTCAATGTTGCCGAAATTGCCCTGGCCTTCGATCAGCGGATAGCGAACGGCGAAATCCTGCGCCAGGCGAGCGAGGGCGTCGTAGATCGCCTGGTTACCGTGAGGATGGTAGTCGCCCATGGTGTCGCCGACGATCTTGGCGCACTTCAGGAAGCCACTCTCGGGCGACAGGCCGAGTTCGCGCATAGCGAAAATAATACGCCGATGCACGGGCTTAAGGCCGTCGCGCACGTCAGGCAGCGCACGGTGCATGATGGTCGAGAGCGCATAGGCGAGATAGCGCTCCTCGAGTGCCGTCTTCAACGACACAGGCTCAATGGGGCCGGGCCCCGGTAGAATCGGTTTGTCGCTCATGAGGCGTGGGTTAGCGCCCGAATGGCGACCCTTTCAAGGGTCTGCGAAGTCACAGTTGCCGGAACACACAACTGATCAATGGCCAGTTTGGCTCTCTAGGGCAGCATTGCGACTGTGCCGGAATGCGCCGCTGCTTAAGCACTTTTTTAAATAATGGCCGGCATAGTCACCCTCAATCGCGTGCTGCGTCAAATGGTGTGAGTGCCGGCGCTCAATGAAGGCCGGTCTCAACGACAAGGGGACTGAAATGAGCAAATTTCGCGCTTCCATGATCCTGGGCGCGGCGCTTCTTGCCGGCAGCGTCGCCACGGCCTCTGCTGCCGATCTGCATCGCGGCAGCCTAAAAGACAGCTACGTGCCGGCCGCGCCGGTATCCTCGGGACCATCGTCCTGGTATGTGCGCCTCGACGGCGGTCACGCTCGCTTCGACGATCCGACCATGATCGAGGACGGCCGCTTTGACCTGACGGGCGCCAAGATCGACGACACCTGGACCCTCGGCGGCGGCGTCGGCTACTACTTCTCGAAGAACGTGCGCGCCGACATCACCTGGGACCATCGCTTCGAGGCTGACGCCCGCGGCTCGATCCCCGGCATCGGTCTGACGCCCTTCCCCGGCGAGCGCAAGTTCGGCCTCAAGAGCGACGTCGTGATGGCGAACCTCTACTATGACATTGACACGCGCACCCGCTTCACGCCCTACATCGGCGTCGGCATCGGCTTCGCCCACAACAAGACCACGACCGGCACGGTTGCCGATCACTGCGCTTGCGGGTTCACCAACGTCTCGATCGCAGGTGACAGCAAGTGGAGCACGGCTGGCGCGCTGATGAGCGGCGTGTCCTTCGCGGTTCGCGATCGACTGCACATCGACGCCGGCTATCGCTACCTGATGCTGGGTGACGCACACACCGGTCTGATCACGGGTACGGCGGCACCGGTCGGCGGCGCTCCCGGCGCTCCGGCGGTTGCCGGTGATCCGGTCATCAAGGACTTGTGGTCGCACGAGTTCCGCATCGGTCTGCGCTACGACATCCGCTGACATGCACGAGATTGGCGGCTGCGTGACTTCGGTCCCGGTCGCCTCTGAGAGACGCTGCGGGCAGGGTCTGCCCCGCCCGCAGCACGTCGGCCACATACTGCCGAACGGGCACCTACTGGCCCGAGGACCGTCACCGTCGATCCCCGAAGTTGTGCTGTTGGCGTTCAGTGTCGGCCCCGGTCGGGCCTCACGGGATAGTCGCCAAGACAAATGGTTCCTCGCGCTGCCCTTCGTCGGCTTGCAGGCCACAGTTCACAAGGGTCGGACAGTCACCGCGGCGGCATGGTTCCGCGCGGAGCATTCGAGGGATCGACGCACATGTCATCGAACTTTCTGCCATCAAAACGCTGGGCATCACACGTGACGACCACAGCGGGTCTCGCAAGCCTCGTGCTCGGGCTCGGGCTGCTTGCCGGCGCACCAGCCGCCGAAGCCTCTGACCTGAGCTACCGCGGCAGCAGCAAGGATCAGCGCGCCGCCGGCATACCGGTTCCTGCGCCCATCCCCGTGATGGAGCATTTCCGCTGGTATCTGCGCGCCGATCTCGGCCTCGGCATGTACGGCAGCAACGGCCGCACCAGCGAGCGTGGCGCTGTATTTGGCGCACAAGATGCCGCAGGTGTTGGCGCGCCGGCCCCATTCGGCACCTCGTCGGCCTGGTTTTCGGATGAATTCGATACCTTCGCCACCGGCGGCGTCGGCATCGGCATGTACCTGACGCCTCGCCTGCGCAGCGACGTGACGCTCGACGTGCGCACGAAGAGCAACGCCATCGGCAACGGCAACTACGTCTATGACCAGCAGGCGTTTCTCCCTGGTCCGGCTCCGGCCCCAACCGGCGTGCAGGTGCGCGGCTCGTATCATGACAAGACTGAAGTGCGCGGCACAACCAGCCTGCTCAACCTGTACTATGACCTGACTGACCGTGGCGGCTTCACGCCGTATGTCGGCGCCGGTGTTGGCTTCGTGGTGAGGAGCCTGCAACGCTCGACCTCGTCGACGGAAGCGCTTTACGACATGACCAATCCAGCGGCTCCTGTCTACATGACGACGCGCACTGCCACGGGCCAAGGCAAGGATCACGTTGTCGCTCCGGCGGCGTCCTTGACGGCGGGTGCCGCCTACTCGCTCCAATCCGGCATGGTGCTGGATTTCAACTATCGCTACACCTATCTCGGCAACGTCGATGCACCGTCCATGATCGCCGGCACGTCATCGACCATCAAAATCGGCGAAACGCACGACCATGCGCTGCGGGCCGGTGTCCGCGTCAACGTCTGGTAAATCAAACATCTTCGCGTTCTGTCTGAGCGAGGCGGGCCCCCCGGGTGCCGCCTCGCCGGCGTTTGGGCGCACGTCTTGCGATCCACGGGCCGCCGGGCCCGCTGCTGGCATGGGGATGGCGGCGCGGATCGCCTTGATCCAGGCGAAAAGAGGGCCTAAGCGGTCACCACAGTTGCTTCGCTGGCTGAAGTTTCAGCTGTCAAGCCGGCACCCTTGGAGGATCGCTGCACCATGGAGCATCCGGGCTTCTTCGAGCGCGCGGGACCGTTCGCCATCGGCGAGCTGGCGCGGCAGGTGGAGGCTGAGCTGGCTCCCGGCGCCGATCCGGCCACGCTGATCTCGGACGTCAAAGCGCTGAGTGACGCCACCGCTGCGCACGTCTCGTTCATCGACAACCGTAAATATCTGGATGCCCTGGCCACGACGGTGGCGGGGGCCTGCCTTGTGGCGCCAACGCTGGTCGCGCGGGTGCCCGAGCACACTGCCAAGCTTGTGACAAAGGCGCCCTACCGGTCCTTTGCCAAGGCGCTGGCAGTGTTCTACCCCGAAGCGATGCGGCCGAAGGCGGCGCAATTTGCCGGCGAGCACGGCGGCCGGCATGTGCATGACTCGGCGCGGGTCGAGGACGGCGTCATCATTGAGCCGGGCGCCGTGATCGGCCGCGAGGCCCAGATCGGCCGTGGCACCGTCGTGGCGGCAGGCGCGCTGATCGGCTATCGCGTCACGATCGGTCGCGACTGCTACATCGGGCCTGGCGCCACGCTGACGCACGCCCTGGTCGGTGACCGAGTTATCGTGCATTCCGGGGTGCGCGTCGGCCAGGACGGCTTTGGCTTCGCCATGGGCGCCCAAGGCCACCTCAAAGTACCGCAGATCGGCCGGGTGATCATCCAGGATAACGTGGAAATCGGGGCCAATACGGCGATCGACCGGGGCGCCCTTAAGGATACCATGATCGGCGAGGGCACAAAAATTGATAATCTCGTGCAGATCGGGCACAACGTCGTGATCGGTCGGCATTGCGTGATCGTGGGGCAGGTCGGTATCGCCGGTTCGGCCGAGCTGGGTGATTTCGTGGTCATGGGCGGCCATTCGGGCGTGGTCGGGCACGTCAAAGTCGGCAGTGGCGCCCAGATCGCCGGTGCGGCACACGTGACCGACGATGTGCCCGCCGGTGCGCGCATGGCCGGCACGCCGGCGATCCCGTTCAAGGAGTTCGCCCGCAGTATTGTGGCGTTCCGGCAGCTGGGCCGGAAGTCCAAGAGCGTAGACGGCGAGGACGGCGCGAGCTGAGCCTCGCGACAGCAGGATTGAGCACGAGATGCCCGGAGCAGCCGCCAGATGAGTGGGGACCAGATCAAGACCGACAAGAAAGAGCTGGCGACGGCCGACGTGATGCGGCTGATGCAGCTGTTGCCGCACCGTTATCCTTTCCTCCTCGTCGATCGCCTGATGGACATGGACCGGGACGAGAGTTGCGTCGGCCTGAAAAACGTCACCATCAACGAGCCGTTCTTCCAGGGCCATTTCCCGAAATATCCGGTCATGCCCGGCGTGCTGATCATCGAAGCGCTGGCGCAGACCGCGGGCGCCTTGTGCGTGCACAATGCCGGCGTCACCGATATCCCGCAGATCGTCTATTTCATGGCGATCGACAAGGCGAAGTTCCGCAAGCCCGTTGTGCCCGGGGATCAGC
This sequence comes from Hyphomicrobiaceae bacterium, assembly GCA_046154645.1. GTDB lineage: Bacteria > Pseudomonadota > Alphaproteobacteria > Rhizobiales > Hyphomicrobiaceae. The sequence continues at coordinate 47,233 of JBJXDZ010000092.1, read as the reverse complement.
TACATCTGCACGTCAAGAAGATCCGCAGCCGCGGGATGGTATTCCGCTTCTACGGTGAGGCAAAAGTGAACGGGCAGATCGTGGCCGAGGCCGAGATCAGCGCCATGGTTGTGGACCCCACAAATGCAAAAACCTGATCGGCACGCGACGGCCATCGTCGAGGACGGCGCCAAAATCGGCGATGGGGTCAAAATAGGTCCGTTCTGCATGGTCGGCCGCGACGCAGAGCTGGCCGAGGGTGTCGAGCTGATCAGCCACGCGGTGGTGGCAGGCAAGACCAAGATCGGTGCGCGCACCAAGATCTTTCCGTTCGCCTCGATCGGGCATCAGCCGCAGGATCTCAAATACAAAGGCGAGCCGTCGACGCTGGTGGTCGGTGCCGATTGCCTCATCCGCGAAGGCGTGACCATGAATCCGGGTACCGAGGGCGGTGGCATGGAGACCGTCGTCGGTGATCGCTGCGCGTTTCTCGCCAACAGTCACGTTGGCCATGACTGCCGCATCGGCAACAACGTCATCTTCTCCAACAATGCCATGCTGGCGGGCCATTGCACGGTTGGCGATTTCGCCATTCTCGGTGGCGGAGCCGGCGTCATCCAGTTTGCGCGCATCGGCTCGCACGCGTTCATCGGCGGCATGTCCGGGCTCGAGAACGATCTCATTCCGTATGGCATGGCCATCGGCAACCGCGCCTATCTCTCCGGACTGAACATCGTCGGGCTGCAGCGGCGCGGCTTTCCGCGTGAGAAGATCCACAGCCTCCGACGCGCCTACCGGGCGTTATTCGCGGCCGAGGGTACGCTGGCCGAGCGCACGGACGACGTGGCAGCCGAGTTCGGCGACAACCCGGTCGTGACCGAGATCGTCGCCTTCATCCGGGCCGGGGGAAAACGCTCGCTCTGTACACCACGCGACGGCCGCGATGCGTGACGCCGAGCCCCGCCCATCGATGTCCGGCCACGCTGCCGGACCGCTCGGGATCCTGGCGGGGGCCGGCAGCTATCCACTCGAAATTGCGGCAGCGGTGACCGGCCGCGGGCGCCCCGTGCACGTGGTGGCCATCGACGGTTTCGCGGCGCCCGAGACGGCCCTGTATCCATGCGAGCGCGTCGGCCTTGGCCAGCTCGGCCGCATGCTAGCAAGCTTTCGTCGCGCGGCCTGTCTCGAACTGGTCATTGCCGGTGGGCTGCGGCGGCCGGACCTGACACGCATCAAGCCTGACTGGGGCGTGATCCGGCATTTGCCGTCGATCCTGCAACTGACCCGCGGCGGCGACGACAGCGTGCTGCGCCGGGTGGTGCAGTTCTTCGAGAAGCAAGGTTTTGTCGTGCGCGGTGCGGCCGACGTGGCGCCGGAATTGCTGGCTGGTGCGGGGCCCATTGCCAGCCGGCGTCCGGACGGCTTGCAGCTGAAGGCGATCGCACGGGCGGTTGCGGCCCTGCGCACGCTTGGGGCGTTCGACGTCGGGCAGGCCGCCGTGGCGACGCCTGAGCGCGTGGTTGCTCTCGAAAGTGTGCGCGGCACCGATGCCATGTTGGCGGCGCTTGGACCGGGCGGCGCGGCGGACGGGGCAGCGCGCGACGGTGTCCTGGTCAAGCTCGCGAAACCGGGGCAGGAAATGCGCGTCGATCTGCCAGCCATTGGTCCCACGACGATCGAAGGAGCGGTGGCGGCCGGGTTGGCGGGACTGGCAGTCAGCGCCGGCCAGGCCATTGTGCTCGAGCGGGCCCAACTCGTGGCGCAGGCCGACCAAGCGGGACTGTTCGTGCAGGGGTTGGACATGCCGCCCCTGTCGGGTGATCTGCCATCGGCGACCTTTGTCGATCCCTACAAGCTGACGCCGCTCAGCGTGCTGGCCCGACGGGCGCCGACGCCCTGGGAGCGCCGCGATATCGGTATCGGCCGCCAGCTGGCGGTGGCGCTCGCGAAATTGGATCTCGGTCGGGCTGCCGTCGTGGCCGGCGAGCATGTGCTGGCGGTTTCTGCCAGTCTGGATGTGCCGACCATGCTGGCGCTGATCGGCCGCGACAGCCAGTGGGGCCGCCGGTTGTTCAAGTCACAGCTCGGGACGCTCGTGCTCGACCTTGGCCAGCGCAGCCAGGAGACGCCGACGGACCTCGATGGGCTCGTGTCGCTCGAGGTTTTTGCGGCAGCGAAGGCCGCGCGGTTGGCTGGCGTGGTCTGCCTTGGCGCAAAACTGCCGGAGGCACGGCGCGACGAGATCATCGGCTGGGCCAACGACGCACGCTTGTATCTGTTGGCCGAGGAGTCGCTGCATGGCTGACCGTGTCGACGATGACGATGCCGCCGACGTCTCCGCGGGCGACCGGTTCCGCGGCGCGGCACGGCTGCTCGATGCATCAGAGAACAGCAGCCGCGAACTGCGCCTGTTTCTGGTGGCCGGCGAGCATTCGGGCGACGCCCTCGGCGCGCAGCTGATGGCCGCAATCAATAGCGGGCGACGCGGGCGCGTGCGCTATCTCGGCGTTGGCGGGCCGCTGATGGAAACCGAGGGTCTCGTCTCGCAGTTTCCGCTCTCTGATGTGGCGGTGATGGGGCCGCTGGCCATTCTGAGGCGGCTGCCGCGGCTCGTTCGCCGTGTGCACCAGACGGCGAATGCGGCGGTGGCGGCGGAGCCGGATGCCGTGATCATCATCGATTCGCCCGAGTTCACGCACCCGATCGCCAAACGCATTCGCCGCAAACGGGCGGACCTGCCCATCATCGATTATGTGAGCCCGAGCGTGTGGGCATGGCGACCGGGACGGGCAGGCGCCATGCGCGCCTATATCGATCATGTGCTGGCGCTGCTGCCGTTCGAGCCTGCCACGCACGCGCGCCTCGGAGGGCCGCCATGCACCTACGTCGGGCATCCGTTGATCGAGCGGCATGAGGCTTGGCAGGCGATCGATCCGAAAGCGTTGGCGGCAAGGCTCGGCCTGTCGCGGACGCGCCCGGTCGTGGTCGTGCTGCCAGGGAGCCGGCGCTCTGAGATCGAACGCCTGATGGCACCGTTCGGTGCCGCGATCGAGCGGCTGCTGGCGGCGGGCCGGTTGCCGCAGGTGATCATTCCAACGTTGCCGCACGTGCGGCCGTTGCTCGAAGCCCAGCTCAAGTCCTGGCCGCTACAGCCGCACATCGTCGAAAGCGAAGCCGACAAGATCGCGGCCTTCAAGCTTGCCACCGTCGCGTTGGCTGCGTCCGGCACCGTAACGCTGGAGCTTGGCCTCACGGGCACGCCGATGGTGGTGGCTTACCGCGTCGACAGAGTTGCCGCGCAATTGCAATTCCTGGTCAAGACGCCGCATTTCGCGCTGGCCAATCTCGTCCTCGACGAGCGCGCATTTCCAGAATTGATGCAGGACGATTGCACGCCCGAAAAGCTCGCCGACGCGCTGTTGCGGCTGATAGACGACCATGAGGGTGCCCGTGCGCAGCAGTTGGCCGCACTGGCTCGGATCCCGAAGATCATGCGACTGGCCGGTGGCACACCGAGCGAGGCTGCCGCGGGGATCGTGCTGGAGCACGCCTTGCGGCCGAAGGCGCGCAACCGCGACAAGGCCGGCGCAAAATGAAACCCGAAGCCCTGTCGGGGCTTCGGGTTTCTGAGATCCAGGCTTCGCCGCGTGGTACTTCAGCGCGTCTCGATCAACGATTTGATGTCCTTGGCGACGGCAAGCGCTTCGGGGAACTGCTTCGAATCGCAGTGCGTCTCCATCTTCACTAAGAGATCCTCGACCTTGTCGAGCTTGTCCTCGGCGAGCTTCCTCTCCTCGGCATCCAGGGCCAGATCAGAAGCCGTCTTCAAGCAATCGTCAGGATTGGTTGCCGCCACCAGTTGCGTCGTGGCAGCCGTCGCGGCGGTACCTGTCGTGGTGGTGCCAGCCACTGATCCCGATGGCGCTGGCGTGCCGAGCGCTGGTGCCGGTGTGGCAGCGGGCGCCGGTGCAGCGGCGGGCGCGGGAGTGGTGGGCGCAGGAGCGGTTGGTGTCGTTTGGGCGGCGGCGTAGCCGGCCGTGACGCCGACGATGGCGAGGGCAAGGGTGAGCGCTTTGATCATCGAATCGTCCTTCATGTTGCTCAGTACACCGGCGCACGGTGCCTCTGGGGGCAACGCATAGCCACGGAATGTGGCTGCTTGGGGACGTTTCCATGGCAGCTCACAGGAGCGACGAAGGTGCGCTTGGTCGCAGGTCAGCGCCGATGCAGCCGTTCCACGGCGCGTTCGAGATCATCGTAATGGTCGATCACAATATCGGGATCGAGGGCGTGGATCGGCACGTCGGTGTAGCCGAACGGTACGCCGATGACGGGGATGCCGGCGGCGCGTGCTGTCTTGATGTCGGTGTCGCTGTCACCGACCATGATAGCGCGGGCCGGATCGCCACCGGCCAAGCGAATGGCACCGGTCAGGTGATCGGGGTGTGGCTTGTAGACGGGAAACGTGTCGCGTCCGGCGATGGCAGCGAAAAAATGCGTCATTTGCAACTCATCGAGCAGCTTGCGCGACAAGCCTTCCTGCTTGTTGGTGCACACGACAAAGGCCACGCCGCGAGCCGCGATGTGAGCCAGCGCGCGTTCCAGACCAGGATAGGCGTGGCTTTCAGTGGCGATATTGTCGGCGTAGTGGGCCAGGAAATGGCCGAGCAGGTCGTCGACGCGGCTGGTGGGCAAGGTGTGGCGATGCTGCGCCAGGCCATGCTCGATCATGGCGCGAGCGCCGAAACTGATCGTGCCGCGCAATGAGGCTGGTGTGACGGCAGGCAAGCCGGCAAGGGCGAGCGCATGATTGGTGGCACGGACCAGATCGGGCGCCGTCTCGACGAGCGTGCCGTCGAGGTCAAAGGCAATGGTGAGGTCGCGCATGGACATCCGATCAGCGTATCGCCACGGGCGCAACAGTGGAACCGGTGCCGCCCTGAATCTTCAATGGCTGCAGCGACAAGGCGAACTCGAAGGCACCCTTGGCTGCCAACTCATCGAGCTTCATGTTCTCGAGCAAGAATATCCCCTTCACCACCAGCGCGATCTGGTGCACCGGCAGATTGAGTTTGGGGTCCGGATTGGGCGAGACTTCGACCGGCCAATTGTCGGAGCCGAGCAACACGGGATCCTGCTCCGCCAGCCAGAGTGCCGCGGGCACACCGATGCCGGGACAGCTTTTGACGAAACGGGCATTGTCCTTGGCCCACAGCTTGCCCCAGCCCGTATGAATGATGACGGCATCACCAGGCTGTAGCGTCATCTTCTGTTTGGTCAATGCACCCTTGAGGTCATCGACGGTGATCTCGTAGTTGTCTCCGAGCATTTCGACGCCCTTGTAGGCGGCGACGTCGATCAGCACGCCGCGGGTGAAGATGCCGCCGACCTTATCGACGCCGAGCTTGGCGAAACCTCCGCGACCGGCGGTGTCGCTGTTCTTGACGCAATTGTAGAGCGAGTCTCCGATAGTCTGGTGGGGGAACGCATCAAATTGCGTGCCGACATGACCGAGCTCCGTGATCACGATTTCCTCATTGCCGGAACGGGCAGAGGTGTTGCCGGCGGTCGGCGGCGTAAACGTGCGCTTCATATGGACGTCGAACCGGCGCGTGCCAAAAAATGGCATGTTCGGCGCCAGCTTGTGGCCAAGCTCGATGATCTCGCCAGTCTTGATCAGCCGTGCAGCCTTGAGCACGGTCTCAGGCTTGATATGGTTGGCGGCACCGCGCTCGTCGTCGGCGCCCCATTTGGAAGGACAGCGCTGATTTTCGGGCGGCGCCTGCCAGGTTTGCGCCTCGGCGCAGGTGGCGGTGGCGGCAAGCAGCACGACGAGGCCTTGAATGGCGCGGCGCATGGGCTTCCTCCTGTGAACGGGACAATTCGAGGTCATCCCCGTTTTTTGCAATGGCCAAAGCTAGTCCCGCGCCAGATCAAGCGCAATACAAAGGCGGACACGAACTTGCACCATGTCCTGGAGCGGCCTAGGACTATGTCCTTGCTGTTTTCCCAGCGTGCGCGCACCGGAGCCCCACCATGGACAAGAAAGTCATCTCGCTGCTCAAGACCCAGTGCTTCATCAACGGCCAATGGGTCGGCAAGCCCGAAATCTCCGTCACCAACCCGGCCACCGGCGAGGAAATCGCCAAAGTGCCGCGGCTTGGGCTCAAGGAAACCAAGCAGGCGATCGACGCGGCGGAAGCGGCGTTCGGGCCGTGGAGCAAGCTGCTGGCCAAGGAACGCTCGATCATCCTGCGGCGCTGGTTCGATTTGCAGATCCAGCATGCCGACGAACTGGCGCTGCTGCTGACCAGCGAGCAAGGCAAGCCGTTGGCCGAAGCCAAGGGCGAGATCATTTATGGCGCCTCGTTCACGGAGTTCTACGCCGAGGAAGCCAAGCGCATCTATGGCGAGACCATCCCGCACTTCAAGCACGGCAGCCGCATCATCGTCATCAAGCAGCCCCTTGGTGTCATCGGCGCCATCACGCCGTGGAACTTCCCGCATGCCATGATCACGCGGAAGGTGTCGCCGGCTTTGGCCGCGGGCTGTACTGTCGTGTGCAAGCCTGCCACCGAGACGCCGCTCACCGCGCTGGCCCTCGCCGAACTGGCACGGCAAGCCGGCATTCCGCCAGGCGTATTCAACGTCATCACGGGCAAGTCGGCCGAGATCGGCAAGGAGTTGACCACCAGCCCCAAGGTGCGCGGCATCACCTTCACTGGCAGCACGGAAATCGGCAAGGTGCTGATGGCGCAGTCGGCGTCGACAATCAAGAAGGTGGAGCTGGAGCTTGGCGGCAACGCGCCGTTCCTGGTGTTCGACGATGCCGACATCGACAAGGCGATCGAAGGCGCCATGGCTTCCAAGTACCGGAACGCGGGGCAGACGTGCGTGTGCGCCAACCGCATGCTGGTGCAGGAAGGCGTCTACGACGAGTTCGTGGCCAAGCTTGCCAAAGCGGCGGCTGCGATGAAGGTCGGCAACGGCGTCGAGACCGGCGTCATGCAGGGGCCTCTGATCAACGCGGCGGCCATCGACAAGATCGAGGAGCACATCGCCGACGCGGTGAAGAAGGGTGCCAAGATCGTCACCGGCGGCAAGCGCCACAAGCTTGGCGGCACGTTCTTCGAGCCGACGGTGCTGGCAAACGTCACGTCCGACATGAAGTGCGCGCGGGAGGAAACCTTCGGCCCGGTCGCGCCGGTGTTCAAGTTCAAGACCGAAGCCGACGGCATCGCCATGGCCAACGATACCGAGTTCGGTCTCGCGTGCTATTTCTATGCGCGCGATATCGGCCGTGTGTGGCGTGTTGCCGAGGCGCTGGAATACGGCATGGTCGGCATCAACGAGGGTATCATCTCGACCGAGTTGGCGCCGTTTGGCGGCGTCAAGGAATCCGGCATCGGCCGCGAGGGCTCGACGCACGGCATCGACGGCTTCGTCGAGCTCAAGTACATGTTGATGGGTGGAATTTGAGCCGCGCCCAGGGGTTTGACCCATGGGTCGTCCGCGGAGGCTGAATAAAGGACAAGCGAATGAACGCGATCGTGAAATCGTTGGTCGATCAGGCCCAGAAACTAACGCCCGAAGAACGCCTGCAAATTGTCGACGAGATCCTCTTGAGCTTGCCTCCGGACCCAGAGATCGAGCGTCAATGGGTTGAGGAGGTTCAGGACCGCATCGAGGCAGTGCAACGGGGTGAGCTTGCCCTTGTTGACGCCGATGAGGTCTTCCGCAAGCTTCGCAAAAAATGACTGTTCGCTTCACCATTGCCGCCCAACTGGAGCTTGAAGAGGCACGAGAGTGGTACGAGGCTAGATCGGCAGGCCTCGGCAACCGCTTTACGGAGGCAGTCCATGATGCCCTTGAACGCATCGAGACCATGCCTAATGCGTGGCAGCGCCTCGGATCGAATGCTCGTCGGTACAGCCTGAAGGACTTCCCGTACGGCGTGGCGTATCAGGTGAACTCTGACGGGATTGTCATCATCGCCGTTGGGCATCTGCGCCGAAGGCCTACTTACTGGAACAAGCGACTGCGGAGCCCGAAGCCATGACCACCGACACCTACAAGCGGCAGGCGGCCGAAGCGGCGATCGAGCTGGTGGAATCCGGCATGCGCCTCGGGCTCGGCACGGGCTCCACGGCGAAGCATTTCGTCGATCTGGTCGGCGACAAGGTCAAGGCCGGGCTTGACGTGATCTGCGTGCCGACGTCGGAAGCGACTCGGGCGCAGGCGGTGAGCCTCGGCATCCGCCTCACCACGCTCGACGAGACGCCGGAGCTGGATCTCACGGTCGACGGCGCTGACGAACTGGACGACGCGTTGCGCCTGATCAAAGGCGGCGGCGGGGCGCTGTTGCGCGAGAAGATCGTGGCGGCAGCCTCGACGCGGTTCGTCATCATCGCCGATCTCACCAAGAAGGTGGTGCAACTCGGCCGCTTTCCCCTGCCGGTGGAAGTGGTGTCGTTCGGACACGTGGCGACGCTCGGCTTGATGCGCGATCTGGCCGCGGAAAGCGGCGCCATTGGCGAGTACAAACTGCGCGTCGTCGCGGGGGGCAAGCCGTTCGTGACCGACAACGGCAACTACATCTACGACTGCGCGTTCAACTCCATTATTGATCCGGAGTTGCTCGATGAAGCTTTACGCATGGTGCCAGGGGTGGTCGAGAACGGCTTGTTTCTGGGCCTCGCCGATGCAGCGTTCGTGGCTGGACCGAGCGGCGTGCAAGCGATCGAAGCGGAATGGCTGGAGGATGACGCGTGACCGATTTCGACTACGATCTGTTCGTCATCGGGGCCGGTTCCGGTGGTGTGCGCGCAGCGCGCATCGCAGCCAACCACGGCGCCAAGGTCGCGGTGGCCGAGGAATACCGCGTCGGCGGCACGTGCGTCATCCGTGGCTGCGTCCCGAAAAAACTGCTGGTCTATGCGAGCCGATTCCACGGTGAGTTTGAGGACGCCAAGGGTTTTGGCTGGCATTTCGATGTTGGCGGGCCGGGCAATCCCGTGTTTGTGTGGCGCGATCTGATTACCAACAAGGACAAGGAAATCGACCGACTCGAAAATGCCTATCGGGCCAATCTCGAGCGCTCCAAGGTGGAGATCATCGCCTCCCGGGCGACGATCGAGGGCGCCAACGCGGTGCGCCTCGCCAAAGACAATCGCCGGCTGACGGCGCGGCGCATTCTGGTGGCGACGGGCGGCTGGCCGACACTGCCGGTGATTCCCGGCATCGAACACGCGATCACGTCCAATGAGGCGTTTCACCTGCCGGAGCTGCCGAAGCGGATCATCATTGTCGGCGGCGGCTATATCGCCGTCGAGTTCGCCGGCATCTTCAATGGTCTCGGCGTGAAGACGACACTGGTCTATCGCGGCGAAAAGTTCCTGCGCGGTTTCGATGACGATCTGCGCGACGATCTCACGGCAGCGATGCGCAAGCGTGGTATCACGATCATCACCTCAGCGACGCCGACCGAGATCGAGGTGCTTGCCAGCGGTCTTGGCGTGAAGAAGCTGCGAACACAGCTGTCGAACGGCACCGAGCTGGACTCGGAGGCGATCATGTATGCAACCGGTCGAGCGCCCAACACCAATGGTCTTGGCCTCGAGGCGGCGGGCGTCGCGCTCGGCAGCAAGGGCGAGATCAAGGTTGACGCGCAGTCCCGCTCCAGCGTGCCGAGCATCTTCGCTGTCGGCGACGTCACGGATCGGGTCAATCTCACACCGGTCGCCATTCGCGAGGGACATGCTTTCGCCGATAGCGAGTTCGGCAACAAGCCTTGGACCACCGATCACAGCCTCATCCCAACCGGCGTGTTCTCCGAGCCGGAGATCGGCACCGTCGGCATGACGGAAGCGCAGGCGCGCGCCGCACACGGCGAGATCGACCTCTACAAGGCCCGTTTCCGGCCGATGAAGTACACTCTCTCGGGTCGCGACGAGCGCATGCTGATGAAGCTGATCGTGGCACAGAAGAGCCAGAAGGTGGTCGGTTGTCACATTCTCGGACCGGACGCCGCGGAAATGGTGCAGATGGCGGCCATCGCCATGCGCATGGGCGCGACAAAGGCGGATTTCGACCAGACCATGGCCTTGCATCCTAGCGCCGCGGAGGAATTGGTGACGATGCGCGACAAGTGGGTGCCGCCCAAAGGTTGAGGCACGGTTCCGCGCGCTCGCCCCTTTCAGCTCGATGTTATCCACAGGTCGCGCCGTCTCGGCTGCGCCCCGAATCGCACGTCGTGTGCTAGTCGGATGATGTCTGCCGTCCCAGCTGTTGCGTCCTGGAGGCGGCCAATTGCATATCGAAAAGGACGCGACATGAGATCGTCATTCATCGTTCGTGCCGTAGCAACAGTGCTGCTGGTGGCTGTGTCAAGTTTCGATACGGCGCAAGCGCAGCGTTACGACGGAGGCGGGTTGCTCAAATTCGGCATGTTCGGCCAAGGCACCTTTCTCGACTTCGGTGTTGATCGGCCAGCATCGGCCAGCGCGTCATCGAACGGTCTCGGAGCCGGGCTGTCGCTCGGCTACGACGTTCTGAATCGCAACGGCTGGCTCTACGGCATCGAGGTCGATGGCAGCTTCGGTGACGCCCGAGATACGGCGCTCGGCACCAGCTATGGTTTCGACTACATGGCGACGTTGCGCGGTCGCGCCGGCGTGTATGCCCGCTCCGATCTGCTGCTGTATGGCACGGCCGGCATCGCCTTTCTCGGCTTCGAGGCGCAGCGGTCCGGTACCACCAACAAGGCCTATGAAACGATGACGGGGCTCACGGTCGGCGTCGGCGCCGAGTGGGACTGGCACCATACACTGCTGTTCGCCGAATACCTCTATGCCGGGTTCGGATCGCGCGAGTTCACGCTCAACAACGTGCGCCATGAAGCCGACGCCGACGCCCACTTGCTGCGCTTCGGCATCAAGTTCAAAACCGGCCATGACCACGAGCATGGCGTTTCGCGCGACCGGAACTACGGTGATTACAGGTCGATGAAATAAGACTGCCAACACAGCGGGCATCATCAAGGCCGGCGGACTGGTTCCGTCGGTCTTTTGCTTGTCACCTGTAGGCAACAGTTGTAGCGGGGCTTGCTGCGCAACGACATCCGACGTAGTGCTCGGCCGATCCCGAGAGCAAGGCTTGCACGATGGCAATCGACAGCAGCGAAGCACGAAATCGTGGCACCCGGCTGGCTGGCCGCATCGCATTAGTGACCGGCTCCGGCAACGGCATCGGCCGCGCCATCGCTGAGCGCTTTGCGGCAGAAGGCGCGCACGTCGTATTGGCGGACATCGACATGACGGGCGCGCAGTCCGTGGTGGCGGCGATCGTGGCGGCCGGCGGGCAGGCAACGAGCCTCGCCTGCGATGTGACGCGCGGACAGGATGTGGCGGCCCTGTTCCGCACGATCGATCAGTCACATGGGCGGCTCGATGTGCTGGTCAACAATGCCGGCATCAATGTGCGCGGCGACTTCCGCCATCTCTCGGATGCGGACTGGGTGAAGATCCGCGACGTCAATCTGGATGGCGTGGTGCGGCTGGCGCGCGACGGATTCGAGCTGTTGCGCAAATCGAAACGCGGCTCGCTGATCAACATTGCCTCGATCATGGGCGGGCGCGGCATGCGGCAGCTGGTGGCCTACTCGGCGACCAAGGGCGCGGTGATTGCCCTGACGCAGGGGCTGGCGGTTGAGTATGCGGCCTTCGATATCCGCGTCAACGCGCTGTGCCCGGGGTTCGTCGAGACAGCCATGACGGGACGCGTGCTCAAGGTGCCGGCCTTCGCCAAGGCACTGCTCGACAAGACGCCAATGCGCCGTTTCGGGCGGGCCGACGAGATCGCCGCGGCGGCGCTGTTCCTGGCCTCGGACGATGCCTCCTACGTGACAGGGGCGAGCCTCCTCGTCGATGGCGGCATGGCGGCGCAGCTTTGACGCCGCAGGCGGCGATACGACTCAGCGGCTGCCACAATTGCGCACTAATACGCGGTTGCCGCACAACAAAGGGGGCTGGACCTGTGCCATCGACGCTGAGCAAATTTCCAGGACTGACGGCGGTCGCGATGTGGCTGACGTGCCTGGCACCGGGAACGGCCTTTGCCGAGCCCGCGACCTATAGCATCGACCGGCAACACACCAATGTGTCGTTCTCCTGGAATCATCTTGGACTGTCGCGGCAGTCGGGCCGCATCCTCGACGTCGAAGGCACACTGGTTGTCGACATGGCGAAGCCAGAGGAGGCGACGCTGGAGGTGGTGATGAAGACGGCCAGCATCGTGACCGGGGTCACCGAGCTCGATCGCCATCTGAAGAGCGTGGATTTCTTCGAGGCGGCGCGCAACCCGATCATCACGTTCAAGAGCACGGGGATCAAGAAGACCGGCGAAAAGACCGGCGAGGTGACCGGGGATCTGATGATCCTCGGCATCACCAAGCCGGTGGTGCTGCAGGTGACTTTGAACTTCGACGGCGAGCATCCGCTGGCGCCGCTCAATGCTTCCTATCGCGACAAGTTCGTGGCCGGCTTCTCGGCCAGAGGCAAGCTCAGTCGCAGCGAGTGGGGCTTGAAGCGCGGCACCCCACTCGTGTCCGACGACATCGAGATCGTCATCGAGACCGAACTCAACCGGAAGTGACGGCGCTGCTCAGACGTCGGCGACGGTTTCCGCGACCAGGCTGTCGACGACCTGATTGAGCGCCGTGGTCTTGTCGAGACCCTTGTCGATGGCGGCCTTGTAGACCGCGAGCTGGCGATCGGCGCTGGTGCCGTTGGCTGCGATCTGCCGGGCGCGCGACACCTCCTCGACGCAGCCCAGGGCATGCGAGTCTTCGCGGATCAACTCGAGGATCTCGTCGAGCAGTTCCTTGTAGGGGACGAGAGCGCCCTTGCCGAAATCGAACAGCGAGCCGTCGATGCCATAGCGCTGGGCCCGCCAGCGGTTCTCCTCGAGCAGGAACACGGGATAGGTGCGCCAGCTCAGGTTGGCGCGGCGCATGCGATACAGCATGCGGCAGAGGCAGACGTAGATCGCGGCGATGGTGATGGCATCGTCGATGCGCGGCACGACGTCGGTGATGCGCATCTCCAGCGTGGGAAAGCGGGCAGATGGGCGCAGATCCCACCAGATCTTGGAGCTGTCCTCCATCAGGCCGGCACTGACCAGGATGTCGACCGTGCGCTGGTACTCGTCCCAGCCGTTGAAGCGGCCGGGCAGGCCTTTGCGCGGGCTTTCCTGGCTGGCGGCGAGGCGATAGCTCTTGAGGCCCGTGTCCTCGCCCTGCCAGAACGGCGACGACGTCGACAGCATGAGCAGATGCGGCAGGAAATAGCGCACCTGGTTCATGATGTCGATGCGCAGCTCGGGATCCTCGATGCCGACATGCACGTGCATGCCGGAAATGACCAGTCGACGGCCGACACCGGCCAGATCACGGGCGAGGAGCTCATAGCGTTCCTTTGGCGTGTGCTCGAGTTCGGTCCAGCGGCCGAACGGGTGCGTGCCGGCCGCAATCGGCGCCAGCCCGTGCTCGCGGGCCATGCGGGCCACTTCGAGGCGCAACTCCGCCACCTCGCCGCGGGCGGCGGCGAACAGATGGCAGACACCGGTGCCGATTTCGATCTGCGACTGCAGGAACTCCGGCGATACGCGATCGCCGAGGCGCGCCTGGCAGGCCTCCATCATGGCGACCGGGGCCGGGGCAAGGTCGCGGGTTTCGAGATCGACAAGGTGGTATTCTTCCTCAATGCCGAAGGTAAAGCTTGGTGGCTTGAGCATGGTGCACCTCCTGTGAAAGTCAGGGTGCGGCTGACATAAGGTGTTCAGAACACCAGTTACCAGCCTTGAAGTTTCGATTGTCAGACCTACCCATGACGTGACATTGCGGCAACATTCGTGTGGCCGTTCGGTTATCGAGCCGCCAAGCAACACCAGCCGAGAGATGTGATGCGGACTGAACTCTTCGACTTCGAGCTGCCCGACACTCTCATCGCGCTCAAGCCAGTGGAGCCACGCGATGCGGCGCGGCTGCTGGTGGTGCGGCCGGCGGCGCAACTCCATGGCAGTGCCTTCCAGTCGACGCCGGTGCTGGAGGATCGCCATGTGAGCGCGTTGCCGGCGTTGCTCACTGAGCGCGATGTGCTGGTGGTCAACGACACCAAGGTCATTCCGGCAGCACTGACGGGCGAACGGGTCCGCTCCGGTCAAAGCGCGCGCATCGCCTTCACGCTGATCAAGCGGCTCGATGCGCAGCGCTGGCGTGTGCTGGCGCGACCGGCCAAGCGGCTGGAGATCGGCGATCGCATCGTGATCGGCAACGAAGGTCGCGTGTGCCTGGCGGGAGCGTTGGCCGCGCTGGTGGAGGCGAAGGGCGAGGCGGGCGCCGTGGATCTCGCGTTCTCGCTGACGGGTGCCTATCTCGATCAGGCGATCGGCGAGCTTGGGGCGATGCCGCTGCCGCCCTACATCGCGTCACGACGGGCGCCGGACGACAGCGACAAGACGGCCTACCAGACGATGTTCGCACGGCACGAGGGCGCGGTGGCGGCACCAACGGCGGCGCTGCACTTCACGCAGGAGCTGCTGGACAAGCTGAGCGCGGCCGGAGTCAAGCATCAGCAGGTGACGCTGCACGTCGGGGCCGGGACGTTTCTGCCCGTAAAGGTGGACGATACCGAGGCCCATGTGATGCACAGCGAATGGGGCGAGGTCAGTGCGGAGACGGCGGCTGCATTGAACGCCGTGAAAGCGCAGGGGGGGCGCATCGTGGCGGTGGGCACGACAGCGCTACGATTGCTCGAGAGCGCGGCGGATGAAACAGGGCGCATCCAGCCGTTCAGCGGCGAGACAGCGATCTTCATCACGCCGGGTTACCGGTTTCGCGCTGTCGACGTGCTGATGACGAATTTCCACCTGCCGCGCTCGACGCTGTTCATGTTGGTGGCGGCGTTCAGCGGCCTCGATACGATGCGGCTCGCCTACGCGCACGCCATCCGGTCCGGCTACCGGTTCTACTCCTACGGTGACGCATCGCTGCTGTTCAGGCGATGACCTTCAACAGCAGCTTGCCGGCGGAGGTGCGGGACTCGAGCGCTACATGGGCATCGCGGGCGCTGGCGAGGGGATAGACTCGGTCAATGGTGACCTTGAGGCGACCATCGCTGAGCAAGCCGAAGAGATCGTTGGCGCGGGCGCGGACCTCGGTGGCGTCCTGCATGTAGTCGGCAAGATGCGGCCGGGTGAAGAAGACCGAGCCGGCTTCCGCGAGGGCCAGCGGATTGATGCTGTCAACGGCTCCCGACGCGGCGCCATAGAGCGCCACCAGGCCCCGGCGACGACACGCGGCGATGCTGCGCGCGATGGTGTCCTTGCCGACGGCGTCATAGACGACGTTGCAGCCCTGGCGCTTGGTGATGTCCAACACCTTGGCGGCGAAATCCTCCCTGGTGGTGACGATGACGTGGTCGGCACCGCGGCCCTTGGCGATGGCAGCTTTGGCGTCGCTGCCAACGGTGGCAATGACGGTGGCACCAAGCGCCTTGGCGAGCTGGATGAGCAATTGCCCCACCCCGCCGGCACCCGAGTGGACCAGCGCGATGTCGCCGGCTTTCAATGGGAAGGTGGTGGTGGCCAGGTAATGGGCGGTCGAGCCCTGCAATTGCAGCGCACACGCGATATCGAGGGCGACGTCGGCCGGCACGGGCACCAGCCGCCAGGCGGGGACGACGGCGTACTCGGCGTAGGCGGAATCCGACACGCACCAGGCAACGCGGTCGCCGAGCTTCACGTCGGTCACGCCGGGGCCGAGCTTGACCACCTCGCCCGCACCCTCGCGACCCAGAATGCGCGGCAGCGACGGCGCCTTGCCGGCCGTCGCATGCTCGCCCCGGCGCAGGTAGATGTCGATGAAGTTGACGCCGGCAAAGGCAACCTTGACCAGCACCTCACCGGGTCCCGGCTCCGGTGTCGCGACGTCAAGCATTTGCAACGCCTCAGGGCCACCAAAGGCCTTGATTCCGACGGCACGCATTACTTCCCCCAATCGGTGGTACCATTCCCAGCATGACTTTACGCTGAGGCGGGCGGTTCCTACAATCGCGCTCATGAGAGAAGTGTCCTCGCCACAGGCGAGGTGATCGCGGCAACACGGTGGAGTAGCGGCATGCTGAAGATCTACGGACGCGCCAATTCGATCAACGTGCGCAAGGTGCTGTGGATGTGCGACGAGGTGGGCGAACCGTTCGAGCGCGAGGACTGGGGCCGCGGCTTCAAGCCGACCTCGGAGCCCGCCTTCCAGAAGGTCTCGGCGTTCGGGGTCGTGCCGGTGGTGGACGACAACGGCTTCATCCTGCGCGAGTCGAACACGATCGTGCGCTATCTGGCGGAAAAGCATGGCCGCGCCGACCTTTACCCGAAGGACCTGAAGTTGAGGGTAACGGTCGAGCAGTGGATGGACTGGGCCGCAACCGACATCTATACGGCGATCCGGCCGGTGTTCATCGGACTGCAGGTCAAGATCGCGCCGTTCAAGGATGATGTGGCGGCGATCGAAGCCGGCAAGAAGGACTGGGCACGGCAGATGGGCCTGTTGGACACGCATCTGGCCGCAAATGGGCCGTATGTGACGGGTAAGTCGTTCACGGTCGCCGACATTCCGGTCGGGTTGATCGTCAATCGCTGGTACGGCATCGCGTTCGAGAAGCCAACGTTCAAGACCATTGCCCAGTACTATGATCGGTTGACCGAGCGGCCCGGGTACAAGGCGTATGGGCGCAATGGAACGCCGTGAGTGAGGGGACAGGGGACAGGATAGCGTGCGAGGTTGCGTTTTGAGTGCGTACCATAAGATCGTCGAAGGTGGTGTGGCCGCGCTGATTCTGGCCGTCTGGACTGGGACAGTGGCTGCGCAAGAGATCTGCGTCGTTTGTACTGGCCCGGAGGCGGCCTATCGCTGCCGCGTTGAGGACAGTGCGGGGCGCGCGTCGTCGGCGGCGCGGCTGGCCTGCATCACGACCCTGGCGCGCGAGGGGCAGCATGAAACGTGCGGCGTCAAGTCGGCGCAGACGGCTGGCCCCTGTGTTGGAGCCGAGCGGCGGGTTTCGTTACCGGTGACGGTGCCCGACCCGCTGCCCGCGGCGCCTGGCATGGCTAGGGCTGACGAGGTCAAAGTGGCGCAACCACCGTCGACGGACAAGCCCCCCGAAACGGTGGAGGCGCTGGCCAAGCAGGTGACCAAGTCATCCGGCGAGCAGATCAAGAAAACCGGGGACTCGATCGGTGCGGCCGCCGCCAAGACCTGGGGCTGCCTAACGTCGTTCTTCAAAGGCTGCTGAGCGGCTGTTCGATCGGTGCGCGACAGTGGCGGTGATGCCGCCTGCTCGGCTCAAGCCCACCTGATCAGTGCTTCGATAGCCACTCACGGGCACGCTTCTGAGCGACGCCGATTTCGGCCTTGCTCATCTCGCGGGCGATTTCCTGGCGATAGCGACGGGCTTCGATATTGCCGCGCAAGGCCGCGATGTTGAACCACTTGTGCGCCTCGACCATATCAAGCGTGACGTCGCGGCCGCTGCAGTACATGAGGCCAAGCTCAAACAGCGCATCGGGCGCGCCGGTCTGCTCGGCAATTTCGATCATGTCGCGGTCTTGGATTTCGAAACGGGCCATCGTTGTCTTCTCACTCCGTTGGACTGCACATTTGGACCGGCCTTCTCGAAGCCGCCCGCGGGAACGCGCATCTCTGCGTCCGTCTCGTCGCGGCGACGGCCGGGGCCGGTTCCTCGCAAAACATGTCAGCAGCCTGATGATGACTGGTAAATGCGGCCGATAATTTTTGCCAGCCAACGGACAATGAAGGTTGCCGGTTCCGTGCGAGGCGACCCGTGGCGGCACAACTTGCTTCGCGCGCGGGCGGTTATCCACAGTTCATTGAGCTTTGGAGAAGGACTTTCCTAACCATGCCGCAAGAATGCCATGACCAAGGCCCAATCGTGCTCAAGATGTGACGCTGTGGACGGGCGACTGGCAAAGCCGATTACAAATGGTGCCAAGCGCTCGGTTGACTCAGCAATCAGGCGAACTACATTCGAGCGTTATATGGGGTGCCCGAAAACGGCGACGTGACTGCAGCGGGGAGAGCTGCACAGCGATACGACCAGGGCGCGTGGATCGTGCGGGGAGGGGGAGACATGCTTCGGCAGGTCGTTCCAGGGGCTATCGTCGTTGCTACGTGTTTCGGGATGGCGGGTTGCGCCAACGAGGCGCCCCTCACGTCGTCGTTGACGCCGGTGTCCGTGCTCTCAATCCAGGCGCAGACGCCGACCGAACGGGCTGATGCTTTGGTTGGCGTCGAGCCGGGCAAGATGCCCAAGAAAACCATGTCGGACAAGGTTCTGGCGGCGATCGCGCTGGAGCGCGTCACCGGGTTGAAGGCCGATCCGGGCCAACTGCGGCCATAATCCGGAGCCCGAATCTCGAACCCCTACAGGCGTAAGCGGAGGCGCAGCATCCGCACCAGCCACCAGGCTCCCATGGCGGCAGCCAGATGCTTGAGGGTGTGGCCACTGGTGATCTGGCCCAGCCCGAAGATGGTGTGGTCGACTTCCTCCAGGGCTTTGGCGGCAACGTAGAAACCGATGGCGACCAGCAGATCGGGTCCGCGCGTGAAGCGAGCCGGAAACAGCAGCAGCAGCAATGGTATGGCGAGGAGCGGAAAGAACTGCGCGATAGCGTAGGGCCGCAAATCGTCCGTGATGCGCCAGTAGATCACGCTGGCGGCGCCATAGAGGGCGACCGGCAACAGCAGGCGTGCGCCGATGGACGGGCCCATGCGCTCGCCGAGAATGGCGGCGAAGAGGCCCATGAAGGCTACGGCGATCGGCAGGCGATCCCAGAACAGCGTCTCAGACGTGGGCGTCCAATGGTAATAGGCGGAGCCGATCGCGGTCGCCACGAGGCCGAAGAACAGCGTCAGATAGGCCGGATGCAGCTCAGGATCGATGGCCGTATCCCACTGACGCAGGCTGTGCAAACCGGCGAGGCCCACCAGCAGAAACGGCAGATTCGAGACGACATTCTGGAAGTTCGGGATGCCAAGCAAGGCGCGGCCATCAGCGAACGCGTGATAGGCGAGCTTCTGCGGGATGGGATCGAGGCCGATCAAGACGCCAGCGAAGCAGACGACGGCAAACGCAGCAATCGCCGCTGCGCGCCGTTGCCATGCCGGGTCTGTAGCCAGTTCGCCGTTCGCTGTCAGTGCGTGCACCATAAATTCTGCTCCTCGATGTCAACGAGCAGCAGAATAAGCGATTTGCGGCTGCCGGGGATAAGATTGGCAAGGCCGTTCTGGAAACATCGTTACTCTTTGCGCGCCTTCTGGCCGAACAGGACGGCCTGGGCATCCTTGTCGGTGGCGAGGTTGTAGTTCTGGCGCAGTTCCTCACCGACCTTGACGCCTTTGGCCACCGCCGGACGGGCGTGCATGCGCTGATACCAAGCCTCCAGAGCAGGGAACTCGGCGATGTCCTGGCCCTGGTTCTTATAAGGGCGGATCCAGGGGTAAATCGCCATGTCGGCGATGGTGTAGGCGCCGGCCACGTACTCGCGGCCCTCGAGGGCCTTGTCGAGGACGCCATAGAGGCGGTTCACCTCATTAGTGTAGCGATCGATGCCGTATTGGATCTTTTCCGGCGCGTAATTGCGGAAGTGATGCGCCTGGCCGGCCATGGGGCCGAGACCTGCCATCTGCCAGAACAACCACTGCTCGCATTCGACGCAGGCGCGCTCGTCGGCGGGGTAGAACTTGCCGGTCTTGCGGCCGAGATACTGGAGAATGGCGCCAGATTCGAAGATCGAGATCGGCTTGTGGCCTGGACCGTCGGGATCGACGATCGCGGGCATGCGATTATTCGGCGAGATGGCGAGAAAATCCGGCTTGAACTGGTCACCCTTGCCGATGTTGACCGGCTTGATGGTGTAGGGGAGCCCGCATTCCTCCAGCATGATCGTGATCTTGTGGCCATTGGGCGTCGGCCAGTAGTAGAGGTCGATGGGCTTCTGAGCCATAACGCGGGTCTCCGGTTGGGATGCCGCCCATGTTAACGCGCCCGTCAAGGCATTCAATCACGATCTAGGTCGATGCGACCAAGCCGCAGGGCATTGGCGATGACGCAGACCGACGACAGGCTCATGGCGGCTGCAGCCAGCATCGGCGACAGCAGGGTGCCGATGATGGGATAGAGGACGCCGGCCGCAACGGGAATGCCGAGTGCGTTGTAGCCAAAGGCCAGCCACAGGTTCTGGCGGATGTTGGCCAGCGTTCCCGTGGCCAGCCGGTGGGCACGCACAAGGCCCATCAGATCGCCTCTCGGGAGGGTGATGCCGGCGCTCTCGATGGCGACATCGGCGCCGGTGCCCATGGCGATGCCGACGTCGGCGGCGGCAAGGGCGGGCGCATCGTTAATGCCGTCGCCGGCCATGGCGACGAGGCGGCCTTGCGACTTCAGGGTTGCGACGAGGGCGGCCTTGTCAGCGGGCGAGACGCCGGCGTGGACCTTGGTGATGCCGAGCTGGCGGGCCACGATGGCCGCGGTGGCCGGGTGATCGCCGCTGGCCATGATGACGTCGATGCCGCGGGATTGCAGGGCGCGGAGGGCTGCGGGTGTCGTTGACTTGATGCGGTCAGCGACGGCGATGATGCCGGCAATGCGATCACCGACGGCGACCAACAGGGCGGTCTTGGTGGCGGCGCGCAGTTTGTCCAGGGTTTCGGCGTGCGGCGAGGGATCAAGGCCCTTGCGTTGCATCATGCGGACATTGCCGACCGCCACCGGCTGCCCGGCGACGATGGCTTCCGCGCCTTCGCCAGGTATCGCCGTGAAGGCTTCGGGTTGCATCAGCGCGACGCGGCGGCCACGCGCGGCGGCAACGATGGCCATGGCTACCGGGTGCTCGCTGCCGCGTTCCAGGCTGCCGGCGAGGCGGAGCAGCATCTTCTCGTCGAGACCGAACGCGATGATGTCGGTAACGACAGGGCGGCCTTCGGTGAGCGTGCCGGTCTTGTCGACGATGAGGGTGTCGATGGCGGCGAGCCGTTCGAGGGCCTCGGCCTCGCGCACGAGGACGCCGGAGCGGGCGCCGCGGCCGGTGGCGACCATGATCGACATCGGCGTCGCGAGGCCCAACGCGCAGGGGCAGGCGATGATGAGCACGGAGACAGCGGCGACGATGGCGTAGGCGAGCTGCGGCTTCGGGCCAAGGACGAGCCACGCGACAAAGGCCAGGATGGCGATGGCGACGACGGCGGGCACGAACCAGGCGGCAACGCGATCGGCTAGGCTCTGGATTGGCGCGCGGCTGCGCTGGGCGTGGGCGACCATGGTCACGATGGCGGCGAGCACGGTGTCGGCGCCGACGCGGCGGGCCTCGATGACGAGGCTTCCCGTGCGGTTCAAGGTGCCGCCGACGACCTTGTCGCCCTTAGTCTTGTCGACGGGCATGGCCTCGCCTGAGAGCAGTGATTCATCGATCGCGGACTGGCCTTCGACGACCAAGCCATCGACCGGCACAGCCTCACCGGGGCGCACGCGCAGGCGATCGCCGACGGCGACATCATCCAGCGGAATCTCGTGGTCCTGGCCATCGGCGCCAACGCGGAGCGCAGTTTTGGGGGCGAGGTCCAGCAAGGCGCGAATGGCATCGCCGGTGCGTTCACGCGCTTTCAGTTCCAGCACCTGGCCGGCCAGGACGAGGACGATGATGACGGCGGCGGCCTCGAAGTAGACGCCCACCGTGCCGCCGTGGCCTTTGAGCGCGTCGGGGAACAGAGCCGGCGCAAGCACGGCGACGAGGCTGTAAAGAAACGCGGCCCCGACGCCGATGGTGATCAACGTCCACATGTTCGGGCTGCGATTGCGCAGCGAGGCGACGCCGCGCTCGAGCATCGGCCAGCCGGACGAGAGCACGACAGGGGTTGCCAGCAGCAGTTCCAGCCATTGCGAAACGCGAGGCGAAAGCCAAGCGTGCAACGGTATGCCGACGTGCGGCGCCATGGCGATCAGCACGAGTGGCAGCGTGACGATGGCGCCGACTTTCAGGCGGCGGGTGAAATCGACGAGTTCGGGATTGGGGCCGGTATCGCGGGGCGGCACGCCCATGGGCTCCAACGCCATGCCGCATTTGGGGCAGGTGCCAGGGCCATCGGTGATGATCTCCGGATCCATGGGGCAGGTGTACTTGGTGTCGGCGGGCCTTGCCTTGGCGGCGGCGGCCTCGGCGCGTGCACGGGCTTCGGAATCGAGATAGCGGACGGGATCGGCGGCAAAGCGGGTCTTGCAGGTGGCGGCGCAGAAATAGAACTCGCGGCCGTCATGGACGTGATGGTGCTTGGCGGTGGCGATCTCGACGGTCATGCCGCAGACGGGATCGATGGCGCTGCCCGCGGAAGGGGCAGGCGGCGTTGGCGATGGCGTCTGGCTGGCCAGATCGGACATGGGGTGTGGGCTCCGGGTGCTGTGCGCTATCAGGCGTTCGCACAAGGGGGCCCGTCAAGCTTTGCGTTGGGGCAAGGCGAGGGGGCGCTTAGGCACTCAACCGCTCGAACGGCGGGGTCTCGGCCCAGAAGCGGCGGGCGATTTCGGACACCTCACGGGGATCTCCGGTCGTGAGGAGGGTCAGCGGCGCCGCGCCGGGGGCCGATTCGCCACGAAAGCCAGGATGGCGGGCAAGATAGTCCTCGAGGCTGTCGGCAACGATCTCGGGCTGCGCCAGAATGCGCGTGTGCGGCGGCAAATGGCGGCGAAACAGCATCTCGACGATTGGATAGTGGGTGCAGCCGAGGATGGCGCGATGCGGGGCCTGACCACCGGTCTGAGCCAGCAAGCCTTCGACGCCTTGCCGGACGAGACGGTCGAGGTGGTAGGTGTCGGTGCCGACTTCGATGGCGCCAGCGAGCTCAGCGCAGATCTGCTGCACGACGGTGACGCGCGGGCAGCGTTTGCGGATCTCCTCCGGATAGGCATAGGAGGTGATGGTGCGCGTGGTGCCGAAGATCGCGATCAGGTCGGTGTTGTACTTCTGTGGGTACTGCGGCGACGTCACGGCCCATGGCGTCTGCGTAGCCGCCTCAACGGTCGGGGCGACAATGCCGAGAATGTTGTGCGTGCCACGATAGGGGCTGTTCGGCAGCCAATCGCGCTGAAGCGTGCGGGCCGCGACACAGGTGGCAGTATTGCAGCCGAGCATGACGAGGCGGCAGCCCTGGCGAAACAGAGCCTCCACGGCGGTGCGGGTCAAGTCGACAATCTCCTCGGACGGGCGATTGCCATAGGGCGCGTTCAGATGGTCACCGAGGTAACGGAATTGCTGCTCCGGAAAGCGCTCGACGAGCGCTTTCAGAACCGTCAAGCCGCCGTGTCCAGAATCAAAAACGCCGATCATGACGCTATCATGCCTCGGCGTTTTCGATTGGGCCAGTGCGTCGCAACGGCGCGACGCGAAGCTCAGTAGCAGCGATCCTTGCAGACCTTAATCGGGCCGACGTATTTGCACTCACGACGGCAGACCGGGCCACGGTAGTACCGCTCGCCGCCGTAGTGACGGCGCGGCGGGGATGCAGCGATGCGATCACAGTTATAGCCGGCATGATAGTGCCAGCCTCGCTGCCCAAGTTCCACGTTGCGATGGCAGCCATGCACGGGCTGGATCAGGCTCTGGACGCCAGTGTCGGCGCCTGAGAGGTTGCTTGAACCGGGCGCCGCGACAGCACCGACCGACATCAAGGCAAGAGCAGCGGCGCCCGCAAGCGCGGCGAATTTCAGTTTGGACACGTGTGGTTTTCCTTTTTGGCGTTCGTCCCGGCGCGAGCAACTAACCATATTCGTTCGCGCACGACCAGTGCCGTGAGGGCACAAGGCGCGCCCAAAGCCGGAAGTTGCAAGCAACACTGTGTTGCGCGGGCGGCGTGGGTCGAGGCGGGTGCGCCGCCAGATCGTTTTTGAGCTTACTCGGCAGCCTTGTCAGGCACCGATGCCGGACGGGCCAATCCAGCCTCGATGGCCTTTTCCTGGGCCTTCAGGACTTCCAGCGTGGGCATCGACACGGCGTTGTAGCCGCAGTCGACATAGTGCACCTCGCCGGTGACCGCGCCGGCCAGATCCGACAGTAGATAGAGTGCGGCGCCGCCCACTTCATCCAGAGTCGGCGTGCGGCGCAGCGGTGCATTCTCGCCCTGGAAATTGAAGATGATGCGCGCATCCGAGATGCCGGCGCCGGCGAGCGTGCGCATGGGGCCAGCGGACAGCGCATTGACGCGAATGCCTTGCGGGCCGAAATCGGCGGCGAGATAGCGCACGGACGCCTCCAAGGCGGCCTTGGCGACACCCATGACGTTGTAGGACGGCACGACGCGTTGCGAACCGCCATAGGTGAGCGTCAGCATCGAGCCGCCGGTCTTCATCAAGGGTGCGGCGCGCTTGGCAATCTCGGTGAAAGAAAAGCACGAGATCAGCATAGTGTTGGAGAAGTTCTCGCGCGAGGTATCGGAATACCGCCCTTGCAGCTCGCGGCGGTCCGAGAACGCCAACGCGTGCACGATGAAGTCCAATCCGCCCCAGACCTTCTCGATCTCGGCAAAGACGTGGTCGACGCTCGCGAGATCAGCGACATCGCAGGGGAGCACGACGTTGGAGCCGACCGATTCCGCGAGCGGGACCGCGCGGCGACCGAAGGCGTCACCCTGGTAGGTAAAGGCCAGCTTGGCGCCATGGTTGGCACAGGCCCGAGCAATGCCCCAGGCGATGGAACGGTCGTTGGCGACCCCCATGACGAGCCCACGCTTGCCCTGCAGCAGCGGAGCCGGTTGGGTGATGTCCTTCTGGGTCATGCACGTCCCCGATTGGTTGGCTCGCGGCCGACGCGCCTCAGCAAGCCAGCAGCTGTCCTGGTCTCTGTTTAAGCGTGCGCGTCCAGCCATGGTTGTGCAGCCATTGATCTGCTCCCGAGTGGGGAGCGGTTCGGCCGCCCGTGGTTTCGACTGAGTACTGGCCCGGTCTGGGTGCGCGCTCCGTCTTAACCGTTGTGGCGGCGGAACACCAAGGTTGCATTTGTGCCGCCGAAACCGAAGCTATTCGAGAGTACACAGTTAAGGTCCACATCGCGGCGTTGGCGGACAATCGGCATGTCCTCGAAGGCCGGATCGAGTTCTTCGATGTTGGCGCTCTCGGCAACAAAGCCATTGTTCAGCATCAGCAGCGAGAAGATGGCCTCCTGGACGCCGATGGCACCGAGCGAATGGCCGGAGAGCGATTTGGTGCTGGATATGGCCGGTGCCGCCTTGCCGAACACGGCGCGGATGGCGTCGATCTCCTTGGCATCGCCGACTGGTGTGCTGGTGCCATGGGGATTGATGTAATCGACTTTGCCGACGTCGCGGCCATCAAAGCCGGCCAGCGCCTTCTGCATGCAGCGAATGGCGCCTTCGCCCGAGGGCGCGACCATGTCGAAACCGTCGGAGCTGGCGCCGTAGCCAACGACCTCGCCGTAGATGCGGGCGCCGCGCGCGATGGCGCGCTCGCGCTCTTCGAGGACCACGGTGCCGGCGCCACCGGCAATGACAAAGCCGTCGCGGTTCTTGTCGTAGGCGCGGCTCGCCTTCTGCGGTGTGGCATTGTACCTGGACGACATGGCGCCCATGGCGTCGAACAGCGACGACAGCGTCCAGTCGAGTTCCTCGCAACCACCTGCGAACATCACGTCCTGCTTGCCCCACTGGATCAACTCGGTGGCGTTGCCGATGCAATGAGCGCTGGTGGCACAGGCCGACGAGATGGAATAGTTGGTGCCTTTGACCTGGAAGGCAGTGGCCAGCACGCCCGATGGGCCGGAGCACATGGCCTTGGGCACCTCGAAGGGGCCGATTTTCTTGGGCGATTTGTTGGCCCGCGTAGTGTCCGCGGCGGCGACAATGGCGACCGTTGATGGGCCGCCCGAGCCCATGATGATGCCAGTCCGTTCATTGCTGACGTCTTTGGCCTCGAGGCCGGAATCGCGGATCGCCTGCTCCATGGCGATGTGGTTCCAGGCCATGCCGGTGTTCATGAAGCGCTTCGGCTTGCGCGGCACCATGGCTTCCCAGTCGAGCTTCGGCTCACCGTGCACCTGGCACCGGAAACCAAGCTCGGCATACTTGTCGGCCTTGGCAATGCCGGACCGGCCCTCGCGCAGGGACGCCAAGACCTCCTGCGTCGTGTTGCCGATCGAGGATACGATACCCATCCCCGTCACGACTACTCGTCTCATGGCAAACCCCTTGGAAACCTTGTGTGGCGCGCAGTCGCGCGGCCTTCCGATGGTGCGGCGCCCAGGTCCTGTTGCAGGATTCTCAGGCGCCGTCAGCGGGCTTCAACAGCACGCGCAGATCTTTTGCCGTGTAGATGACCTCGCCGTCGGCCTTCAGCGTGCCGTCGGATTCCGCCAGCTTCAGTTTGCGCGCGATGACGCGCTTGATGTCGATCACGTATTCCAGGCGTTTGATGGACGGGGTCACTTCCTTCATGAACTTGACCTCGCCGCAGCCTGAGGCGCGACCTTGTCCCGGCAGGCCGAGCCAACCCAGGTAGAAGCCGGTCAGCTGCCATAGGGCGTCAAGGCCAAGGCAGCCCGGCATGACGGGATCACCCTTGAAATGGCAAGCGAAAAACCAATCGCAGGCCGGATTGCCGGCAATCTTCAGCTCGGCCACCAGCTGGCCTTTGCCATGCGCGCCGCCAGTCTCGGAGATGCTGGCGATGCGATCGAACATGAGCATGGGCGGCAACGGCAGCTGGGCGTTACCGGGCCCGAACAGCTCCGATCGACCGCAGGCGAGGAGATCCTCGTACTCGTAGCTCGATCGCCGATCTGCCATACCGCTCCGCCTTGCCCCTAGTGGCCGCCGCTCGGCCATTCGCATCGTGTCCGCCATGTCGCTGGACAACGGTTGCGTTCCTACCACAGGGCGTTGCTGCCGCAAACGCCTCGCGTCGCTCGTGGACAGCTTTGGCCATTGGCTCGGTTGTCGCAGGCTTAGCCACGTCCGATGAACGCATTGCAGCAGCGACAATAAGAGCTTAGTATGGTTGGGATTGCGCGCCGACCGTGGCGGGCAATCGATCCCTGGGTACCCCCATCGACGGGACGCATCCTATGGTTGATCACGGCACACAGCCATGTTCGTCCAAAGGCAATTGTCCGGTGAACGGCAGGAAGCACGATGCAGTCTGACACCGCCATCAGTCAACGCCTGCGCAAAGCAGGGCTGCGGCCGACCCGGCAACGTCTGGCTTTGGGCACGCTTCTGCTTGGACAAGGCGACCGTCACGTCAGCGCCGAGATCCTGCACGCGGAAGCGGTGGCTGCCGGGGAACGCGTATCGCTCGCCACCGTCTACAATACGTTGCATCAATTCAAGCGGGCCGGCCTCGTGCGCGAATTGGCGATTGGCGGCTCCAAGGCCTTTTTCGACACCAACGTGTCCAATCACAGCCATTTCTTCATCGAAAGCGATGGCAAGCTGCTGGATATTCCGAGCGAAGCCATTCACGTCGCTGGACTGCCGGAGCCGCCGGAAGGCATGCGCATTACCCACGTCGACGTCGTGGTGCGGCTGGTCCAGAAGTAAGCGCATTGGACGGTGCGCCCCAGCGCTCTGGGCTTGCTGCCTACTTGAACTTCTCGCCTTCGTAGACACCCCACAACTTCTTCTGCTCGACATAGCCACGGTGGTCGCCGATTGAAACGAAGCACCATTTGCCATCGCACGAGCGAACGCCACCCAAAACTCCGGCCTCGACGATCGCCACTGGGCTGGCGCCGTCCTTGTCGTCCGAGCGCAGTGCGGTCTGCGGCAAGCCCGAGGCCTTTGTCTCCCATGGCATGATGAGCACCGTGCGGCGGCCCGAGACCAGGGATTGCAGCACCCAGCCGGTGACGCCTTCGGCATCGCGAATCTGGCGCCAGCCGTCGAACTCCTTGATGATTTCCACGGGGAGGCCGGCGCGGCGATAAACCCAAAGCACTTTGTGGTCGGTGCCGGGACCCTGGCGCACGTGCACGCGGTCGGACTTCAAGCTGACAAAGCGTGGCACCGGAAGTCCGCTCGTCAGAACAGGCGGCGCGGGCGAACCTGCGGGCGGTGGGTTCGCGGGTGCCTGGGCAGCGGCTCGATCTGCCGGATACGCCAGGGCCAGGGCTGCGAGGAGCCGTGCCACCGCCATGCCGACGCCGCATCTCGTCATGATCCCGTGTTACCCGCCAATGATCGAGGCATTCCAGCCATTTCGCTCGATGTCAGCCCGGCTCCCGCCAGCCATTGTCGGGGCAGGATCGCAAGGCCGAATCTGTTGGCGCAAATGTCGTCGATCTGCGGGGCGGGAGCAAGGCAGTCCCATGCGCGCATGGCCACCTGCCCTTATTCCGGGCACGATGCCTGACACCTCACACGCGGCCGCTGTTGCCAGTCCGGCAGGCCGCGAGTATGAGTACCCGCAACTGGCGATCGGGCGAGCCTGTCAAGGCCGCGCCCCGGTTGTGCGTTGTCGCGTGGCGCGGACCTCCACTCTGCCGGCGACCCTGCAGAGTTCACGAGG
This sequence comes from Hyphomicrobiaceae bacterium, assembly GCA_046154645.1. Classification (GTDB taxonomy): domain Bacteria; phylum Pseudomonadota; class Alphaproteobacteria; order Rhizobiales; family Hyphomicrobiaceae. Next base: position 18,620 of record JBJXDZ010000092.1, on the reverse strand, counting down.
ACAGCCGGCGCGATCGGGGGCGCTTTCGCGGGAAGGCCCATGACAACTGTGGTTATGAAATTTGGCGGCACATCTGTCGCCAATGTCGAACGCATTCGCAATGTGGCGCGTCACGTCAAGCGTGAGGTCGACGCCGGCAACAAGGTGGCCGTCGTGGTCTCCGCCATGTCGGGGGCGACGAACCAGCTCGTGTCGTGGGTGCGGGAGGCGTCGCTCCTGCACGATGCGCGCGAGTACGATGCCGTGGTGGCGTCGGGCGAGAACATCACGGCCGGCCTGCTGGCCATCGTGCTGCAATCGATGGGCATCTCGGCGCGCTCCTGGCAGGGGTGGCAGATTCCGATTCTGACCGACGCTGCGCACGGCTCAGCGCGCATCATCGGCATCGAAGGCCAGCGCATTCGCGAGCGATTGGATGCCGGCGAGGTGGCGGTGATCACTGGCTTCCAGGGCATCGAGCGCGAGCGCAACCGGCTGGCAACGCTGGGGCGTGGCGGCTCAGATACCAGCGCCGTCGCCGTCGCGGTGGCGCTGAAGGCGGACCTCTGCGACATCTACACCGATGTGGACGGCGTCTATACCACCGACCCGCGGATCGTGCCCAAGGCGCGCCGGCTGCCCAAGGTCTCCTATGAGGAGATGCTGGAGATGGCCTCGCTCGGCTCCAAGGTGCTGCAGACGCGGTCGGTCGAACTCGCCATGGTGCATCGCATGCGCACCCGCGTGCTCTCGAGCTTCGTGCCGCCCGACCAGATGAAGCCCGCCCACCCCGAGAGCTGGGACGAGATCGGTACCATTGTTTGCGACGAGGATGAGATCGTGGAAACGCAAGTCGTCAGCGGCATCGCCTACTCGAAGGACGAGGCCAAGATCACGCTGCGCAAGATTGCCGACAAGCCGGGAATTGCCGCCGGCATTTTCGGGCCGCTGGCCGAGGCCAACGTCAACGTCGATATGATCGTGCAGAATCTGGCCTCGGACGGCAAAACCACCGACATGACCTTTACGGTGCTCGAGTCCGAGCTGCCGCGGGCCCTCGAGGTGCTGAAATCGGCCAAGTCGGGCATTGGCTATTCGGAAATTGTCAGTTCGTCAGATGTGGTCAAGGTGTCGGTGATCGGCATCGGCATGCGCAGTCATGCCGGTGTCGCCGCGCAAATGTTCAAGGCGCTGGCAGCCAAAGGCATCAATATTCTGGCGATCACCACGTCGGAGATCAAAATCTCGGTGCTGATCGACTCTGCCTATGCCGAGCTTGCAGTGCGCACGTTGCACTCGCTTTACGGCCTCGACAACGAATAGGTCGCGCCCTGCCCAGGGCGCGCGCACGGTCAAAGTCACCGGCTGGTTGCAGCGCTGAATTGTCCGGCGCACCCGGTCTGGTGAACCAAAGAGCTGATCGCGGGGTCGGAATGTCCCGAATCGTGATCAGGATGGCGGGCCCAGATGCCGAAGAGACCGATCGATGAGCCGCCGATCCCCGCCGTAGAACCGGCGCTGCGCATCATCATGCGCCGGCTGCGCGAAATCATGGGCGAGCCGACGGACGGACAGAGCCGCCTCGACCGGATCGTGCGGCAGATCGCCAACCTGATGGTGGCGGAGGTGTGCTCGATCTACCTGAAGCGCCAGGACGGATCGCTCGAACTGATCGCCACCGAGGGTCTCAACAAGACGGCGGTGCACAACACCTTCATGAAGCGGGGCGAAGGCCTCGTCGGGCGCTGCGCCGAGCTGGCGTTGCCGGTCAACGAGCCGGACGCGCAGACGCATCCGGCGTTCTCCTATCGGCCTGAGACCGGCGAGGAGATCTACCACTCGTTCCTGGCCGTGCCGATCCTGCGCGGCGGCGAGGTGCTGGGCGTGCTGACGGTGCAGAACAAGACGCCGCGCGAATACCCGGATGACGACGTCGAGGCTCTACAGGCTACGGCGATGGTGCTGGCCGAGCACCTGGTCACTGGTGCAGTGACGGGCATGACCTCCTCCAGCAGCTCGCCGGCGGCTGGCGGCATGGTGCTCGACGCCATCGATCGCACTCGCATGCTGCTGGTGCGCGGTACGCCCATCGCCGAAGGCCTGGCACTCGGCCATGTCGTGCTGCACGAGCCACGCATTGTCGTCACCGAGCTCACGGCCAAGGATCCGGAGGCCGAGGCCGTCAGGCTGGAAGCCGGTATCACCGAGCTGAAAGCGACGCTCGACGAGCTGATCGACCAGGGCGATCTGGCACGCGAAGGCGAGCATCGCGATGTGCTCGAGGCCTACCGCATGTTCGCCAACGATCGCGGCTGGCAGCGGCGGCTCAGCGAAGCCGTGGCCTCGGGGCTGACCGCGGAAGCGGCTGTCGAGCGCGTCCAGAACCAGACGCGGGCGCGCATGCTGCGTCAGACCGATCCCTTCTGGCGCGAGCGCATGCGTGATCTCGACGACCTGTCGGACCGCCTGTCGCGGGTGCTGGCGGCGCAGCGGGACGGCGGCTCGATCAAGAAGGAGCTGCCGGAAGATACTGTGCTCGTGGCGCGGACCATGGGCACGTCGGAGCTGCTCGATTATGACCGCGCCAGATTGCGTGGCCTCGTCATCGAGGACGGCAGCGGGCAGAGCCATGTCGCCATCGTGGCCCGGGCGCTGGGGATTGCCGCTGTCGGCCAGGCGAAGGGCCTAATGGACCGCGTGCAGCGCGGCAATCCGATCGTCATCGATGCCGAATCCGGCGAGATCTATGTCCGCCCGACAGGCGAGGTCATCGCAGCCTATCAGGGCAAGGCTCGGTTCCGCGCCAGCCGGCAGCGCAAGTACAATACGCTGGTTGGGCAGCCCGCAGTGACGCGTGATGGCCAGAAGATCGAGCTGCTCATCAATGCCGGCCTGCAGGTGGAAATGTCACATCTGGCCCAATCGGGTGCCGAAGGCGTCGGGCTGTTCCGCACCGAGCTGCAATTCATGGTGGCACCCTCGTTTCCACGCCTCGACCGGCAGACACAGGTCTATCGCAATGTGCTGGCGGGCGCGGCCGGCAAGCCGGTCGTGTTCCGTACGCTCGATATCGGCGGCGACAAAGTGCTGTCGTACATGAACCCGATCGAGGAGGAGAACCCGGCGCTGGGCTGGCGCGGCATCCGCATGACGCTCGACCGGCCGGCGATGCTCAAGACGCAGTTGCGCGCCCTCATTCGCGCCGCCAACGGGGGTGAGCTGCACATCATGGTGCCCATGGTGTCGGAAGCCAGCGAGTTCGCGGCCGTCAAGGCAATCATCGACCGCGAGCTGGAACTGGCCGTGCGGCGCGGCAGCCCGGTGCCGGCCAAGCTGCATCTGGGCATCATGATCGAGGTGCCATCGCTGCTGTTCGAACTCGACCGGGTGCTGCCCATGGTCGATTTCGTGTCAATCGGCAGCAATGACCTGATGCAGTACATGTTTGCGGCCGATCGCGGCAATCCCCGGGTCGGCGCACGCTACAGCACGCTTTCGGCGTCGTTCCTGCGGGCGCTGAAGTCCATTGCCCTGGCCGGCGAGCGCCACAAGGTACCGGTGACGCTGTGCGGCGAGATCGGTGGCCGGCCGCTGGAGGCCATGGCCTTGATCGCGCTCGGGATTCGCTCGCTGTCGATGACGCCGGCCAGCATTGGTCCGGTCAAGGCCATGGTGTTGTCGCTGGATGCCGAGCGGGCAAGGCTGCATCTCGACAAGCTGCTTGACGCAGGCAGCGGAAACCTGCGCGATGAGCTCGGCCGGTTTGCCGAAAACGAAGGTGTGGAGATTTGACAACACTCGATGCGAATCGCTCGTTCGGCATCCGTCTGGCCGCCAATGGGGCTTTGACATGCTCCACGCCAAGCTGTGAACTGCTCGCCTGACCACGTCCCGTAAGGCAGCCTGTAAAGCGTAATCGGTATGCCCCTGCGTTCGAGTCCAACGTCTCACGAGCCTGGTCCCCGGCCTTTGGCCAGCGGCACCACGCCGGTGCGTGGACAACAGCTATCGCGGCCTGACCCGCAGCTTGGCGTGCTGTTCCAAACCATGCGGGCAGCGGTTGGCGCCTCGCTGGTGGCGGTGGCCAGACAACTTGGCACCACGACCGATGTCATCCTGGCGCTCGAGGGCTGCAATCCAGGTGGCTTGCCGCTTTGGCCTGAGACATCGCGCATCGTGCTCGCCTATGGCGCCTGGCTAGAGATGGATGTCCGCCCAGCCCTGGCGCGCTTGCGGCAGATCATGGACGGCATGGTTATCGAGAGCGCCCATCGCCCGGCGCCGCCAGTGCCCTCGGCGACGCCGCCGCAAGCGATGCTCGTTTCGCGAACCGAGCCTGTTGCCTCCATATCCAGCGGTCGATCGCCTGCGGCCGGTGCACGGCAGTCGACGTCTCTGGCTGCGGCATTGATCGCTGTCCAAGAGCCGCCACTTCGGCGCGACCTGTCCTCGAATGGACCACGTCCGGTGGCGCCGGTGCGATCAGATCGGGTGCCATCTGGGCGATCAGCCGGCTTGGTCACGGCTGTTAGCCTCGGCTTGGCCAACCGCTTGTCGCGCAAGCGTTTTCGTCTCTCGATGCCGCGCCTCACCCGGCGCACAGCGATGCTGGTCGGGCTGCCGGTCGGTTTTCTGCTGGCGACGGTGCTGGCGATGGCCATGTTGCCGACGGGATTGCAGTCAGGCCTCGGGATTTTACCGGACGGATTGGCCCGGTCACTCAGCGTGCGGCTGGACAACACGACACGCCGTATCGTCGTCGGGCCGGACGGCATGAAGTGGATCGTCGTCGCCGATCCCCGGTCGCGCAAGGCCGACCGCATGGCGACGCCCGGCCGGCACTGATCAAGCTGCGACGATTTCTGCACGCGCGAAAGAAATTGCTGCGACGCACAAACTCCGTTAAGCCAATTCACACATATGTCGCAGAACTGGGGCTGTGGGAGGTTGCACGCGTGACACCGATTGATTGGCAGTTGGGATTGCTCAAGCTTTGGACCGACACGGCCCAGACGTGGTGGAAGGTCGGCACCGAGGCTGCGAATGTGGCGACCAAGATGGCAACCACCGGTGTGCCCCCGACACACGCTTCCCTGCCATCACTCGCCAATGTGTGGACCGGTTCGGGCTGGCCTGCTGCTTGGCCCATGACGGGTATGTCCGGCGGCATGTCGGCTTGGCCAGGGTTTGGTTGGCCCGGCGTTCTTGGCAATCCCATGCTCGGGAACCCGATGCTGGCCAATCCCTGGCTGCAGATGTTTGGGATGCCAGGCGTCGCCAGTCCCCTCGCGTGGATGGGCTGGCCACAGGCCGCGTCATCGTTTGGGACATGGCCGTTCAGCGCCTTGCCGTTCGGCGGCTGGCCGCAAAACCTGCTGCCGACTTCGGGCTGGCCGATGGCCGGCACGGCGTGGCCATGGAACTTTGGCTCGCAAAGCCCGAATTGGCCATGGTTTCCCATGACGACGGGACTTCCCGCTCCCCTTTCAGCGGCGTCCATGTGGGGCACGTTCCAGTGGCCATCCTTCGCAAGCGTCGCGGGGCATGGGTCAACGAAGACGGCCGCTGAGCGGGCCAGTGTGGCCAGCTTCCGGACCGCTGGCGGACATGCCACGGCTCCCGTCATCACCGAGCCAATCGATCTGGCGCGGTCCATGGTCTCATTCTGGGCCTTGGAGCCGGATGCCAACCGGCGCAAGTCGCACTGACACGACGCGCAAGGTCAACGACCTGAAACAGCAAGGCCCGGCATCCATGAGATGCCGGGCCTTGCCGTGTCCGAAGCATGGTTCGATGCGATTTTTCTTTTGTCGCTTCCCTGCCTCTTCCCCAAATCCCTTACAGCGGCGAGCCGATCACCAAGGTCCAGAAAGTCTTGAACTCGGTCTTGCTCTCCTGCACGAGCGCAATCCCCATGTGCTCGGCATCCGCCAGCAGCAAATTCTTGTTGTGACCCGGGCTCTCTTTCCAGCCCTTCATCACCTCGTCGAAGTTCACCTGTCCAGTGCCGACGTTCTCGGCCGCCAGGCGCGCGTTGTAGCCGCTCCGCTTGACGCGATCCCACGGGTTGGAGCCGTCCGAGCCGAAATGCGAGATGCGGTCCCACTTGGCGAGATCGCGGGAATGGTTCTTGGCCGCATTAGAAAGCTCGGCATTGAGCTTCAGCGGCTTCAAGCCCTTTTCCTTGCGGTAGGCGTTGATCAGCTCGAGCGCCCGCTCTGCATTGAGCTGGGTCAGGCTGTAGTCGCGATCAGCCAACGCCCCGGCCGGCGCTTTGTCGTAGGTTCCTGGCGGTGCGCGATCGTCGAGGCGTGCCAAGCGCTGATTGGGCGTTGGATTTGGCGCCTTTGGCAGCGCCGCACGGGAATCGGGGTCGCCCCCAAGGCCCTGTTGAGGCTTCGGCGCCTTGCGCGCCTCAGCGGCGGCGACAGACGTCGCTGTTGTGCTGCCGCTGTCGCCGAAGCCCGAGGTCAGGGGCTTCGAACTCATGCTGCAACCGGTCACGGCCACAATGAGAATGGCCGGTAGAATTACGCGAGACATAAAGCTTGCTCCCGCCATGATACGCGCGGTTCCTTCTCTGCAAGCATGCCGCGTCCGGGTTAACCCGGCGTTAAGGCTGCCGACATCTGACGAACTGTTTCACGCTGCGGCTGTGTCCCGAGGCAAAGCTGTCCTGTCACCGCCCTGCCGGTCGGCAGGCGATGGGCGCGACAACCCCGAAGGGGCAACCCGAGTTGTGATGAGCCCGTCTAGCTCAGATGCGATGGAACGCGATCTTCTTGGCGTCAGTTGGGCGCCAATGGGGCATGATGCATGGAGTTGCCATATTCGGGCGCCGACGCACGTTCGTGACTTGCCCCGCTGCCCGTGCACACCCGACCCCGCGGGGAAAGCATTCGTCATTCGGCAATTCAGGGCTAAGCTCGCTGCTTCATCGAGAGGAGACTGCCGTCATGATCTACGAGTTCCGTACCTATACGATTGCGCCGCGCACGCAGGCCGAATTCATGAAGCGCTGGGAGCCGTTGCTGCCCAAGCGGCTCGAGCATTCGCGTCTGGCCGCGATGTGGACGACCGAGATCGGTCCGCTCAATCAGGTCATTCATGTGTGGGAATACAAGGACGTGGCCGAGCGCAACAAGGTGCGCGAGACCGTCGTCAAGGCCGGCATCTGGCCGCCCAAGACGCAGGACCTCATTACCGACATGAAATCGGAAATCATGATGCCGCAACCGTTCTCGCCGCCGATGACGCCGTCCAATCACGGTCCCTACTTCGAGATGCGCACCTATACGCTGAAGGCAGGCGGCACAGCGCAGATGGCCGAGAACTGGAGCAAGCACATCGCGGCGCGCACCAAGCTGTCGCCGCTGATCGGCGTGTTCGCATCGGACATCGGCAACCTCAACCAGTGGGTCCACATCTGGGCCTACAAGAGCCTCGACGAGCGCGTCGCCGTGCGCAAAAAGGCGATGGCCGAAGGCATCTGGCCGCCGCCATCGACACCGGATAAGCCCAGCCCGACCGTGCATCAGGAATCGAAGATCCTGCTCGCGGCGCCGTTCTCGCCGATCAAGTAACGCCGTCATCCCCGTGCTGCATCGCGGTGTCGAGCCAGCGGGCTTCGACACCGCTTTTTACTGATGCCTGCCATTCGAGTTCCAATGTCCAAACCCCTTGATGTGGCCAGCCCAACGACGCTTTCGGCACCTCCACCAACCTATGCCCTGATCTTCATGGCGTTGGCGCCGTTCTCGCTCGGTTACCTGTTCTCCTACCTCTATCGTGCTGCCAATGCCGTCGTATCCGGTGATCTCGTGCGCGAGCTGAACCTCACCGCCTCCGAGCTTGGCCTGCTGACCGGCGCCTATCTTGCTGCGTTCGCCGCCTTCCAATTGCCGCTGGGCGTGCTGCTCGATCGCTATGGCCCGCGCCGGGTGCAGGCGGCGCTGGTGGCTTTCGGTGCTGCCGGCGCCCTGCTGTTTGCGTTCGGACGCGATGTGGCGACACTCACCGTCGCGCGCGCGATGATCGGCATCGCGTTCTCCGGTGGCTTGATGAGCTGCTTCAAGGCCGTCGTCATCTGGGTATCGGAGCCGCGCCGGGCGTTGGCCAATGCCTGTCTCATGTCGCTCGGTGGCATCGGTCTGCTGATTGCCACGACACCACTTGAATTGATGGTGCGCGAGTGGGGCTGGCGCAGCGTCTTCATGGGCATGTCGGCAGTGACGTTGTTCGTGGCCGTGCTCATCATCGCAATGGTCCCGGAACGCGGCTTCGCCGTGTCGACGGAGCGGCTGTCGGTGCAGATTCGCCAGATCGGCAGCATCTATTCCGATCGCGTGTTCCTTGCCCTCGCGCCCTTGCTCGCGACGACGGCTGGAACCCACATTGCCATCCAGACCCTTTGGGTGGCACCGTGGTTCCGCGACATCGTCGGTCTCGACAGCCTCGGGGTGGCAAACTCGCTGTTCGTGATGGCGGCGGCGTTCGTCGTCAGCATTCTGCTGGCCGGCGTCATCACCGACGTACTGGTGCGGCGCGGTGTGAGCCTGGTCACGGTGACCCTTGGCTTTATTTCGATCTTCCTGTCGTCACAGGTGGCCTTGCTGTTCAACCCAAGCGATCACCGGGTGGCGCTCGGCTTGTGGTGCATCTTCGGCATGACCGGCCACGTCGCCGTCATTTCCTATCCCTGGCTGGCGCGGTACTTCGGCCAGAGCCTTTCGGGGCGCTCCAACACGGCGGCCAACCTGCTGATGTTCCTGTGGGCCTTCGTCGTGCAGTACGGTGCCGGCGGCATCATCGGCCTGTTCCCGACGCGGGCTGACGGCGGGTATGTGCCGGAGGCCTATCAGGCTGCCTTTGGCGGCGCGCTGGTGGTGCAACTGCTGGCGCTGCTTTGGTATCTCGCCAATCGGCGGCGGATCAAAGCGGTCGGATAAGCCGCATTCGAGACAGCAGCGGAATTCACCGTTCCACTGCACCCGCTTCCAGTCCTATGATGTGCCGCGACCTCCTCCCCGATATCACGCGTCAGTGCCGGAGCAATGTCCCATGACCGCCACCAATCTTGCCAAATCCAACTGTGCCGAAAGCGTGATCAAGACCATGATCGCCAACGGCATCGACAAGCTCTATTGCCTGCCCGGCGTGCAGAATGACGATTTCTTCGATGCCTTGCATCGGGTCGGCGGCGCCATCAAGCCGATCAACGCCCGCCACGAGCAGGCGACCGCCTATATGGCGCTTGGGGCGGCACTGGCCACGGGCAAGCCGCAAGCCTACTGCGTGGTTCCCGGTCCGGGCTTCCTCAACACCACGACGGCGCTCGCGACCGCGCAATCGCTCACCGCGCCATTGCTCGCCATCTCCGGACAGATCTTCGAGGCGCGCATCGGCAAGGGCCTGGGCTTCCTGCACGAGGTGCCAAACCAGATCGGCATCATGCGGACGCTGACCAAGTGGGCAACCCACATCGACGGCCCGGAGGACGCCGGCCCCAAGACCAAGGAGGCCTTCCGCCAGTTGCTGTCCGGCGCGCCGGGACCAGTTGGCATCGAGGCCGGCTGGGACATGTGGAAGCGGGCGAGTGAGGTGGCGCTCGACCTGGAGCCGGTGAGGCGGCAGACGCCTGCCATCGACGAGGACGCCATCGAAGCTGCCGCCAAGCTGCTGGCCGGGTCCAAGCGGCCGCTGATTTCCGTCGGTGGAGGCGCGCAAGATGCGTCGGAGGAGATCAAGCTGCTGGCCGAGATGCTGGAAGCCCCGGTGATGTCGTTTCGGACTGGCGCCGGCGTGCTCGACAACCGGCACTATCTCTCGCAGCGCGTCACGGGCGGCTATCGCCTGTGGCAGGACGTCGATGTCGTATTTGCCGTCGGCACCCGCCTGCACCAGCAGTTCGACTGGGGCACGGACGACAAGATGAAGATCATTCATCTGGATCTGGATCCGACACGCCCGGGACGCATTCGCAAGCCCGACGTCAAGATCATCGCCGATGCGGCGGAAGCCCTGCGGGTGCTGCTGAAGCGGCTGCCGCGTCATCTCGGCAAACGGGCAAGCCGCAAGGAAGAGATGCAATCGCTCAACGCCGCCGTAGCGACGGAACTTGCCGATCTGGCGCCGCAAAAGCAATGGATCGACGCCCTGCGTGCCGAGCTGCCCGAGGACGGCATCTTCGTCGAGGAACTGACGCAAGTCTGTTACGTCAGCCGCGTCATGTTCCCGGTCTACAAGCCCCGCACCTTCATATCGTCCGGCTATCAGGGCACGCTCGGGTGGGGCTACAACGTGGCGCTCGGCGCCAAGTCGGCGATGCCGCACCGGAAAGTGCTGTCGGTGTCCGGCGACGGCGGCTTCATGTTCGGCGTGCAGGAACTGGCGACCGCCGCCAAGCACAACATCGGCGTCGTGGCTGTGGTCTTCACGGATAATGCGTATGGCAACGTCAAGCGCCTGCAGCAAATGAATTACGACGGCCGCGTCATCGCCAGTGACTTGACCAACCCGGACTTCGTCAAGCTCGGCGAGAGTTTCGGCATCCGCTCGACCCGCGCCAAGACGCCCGAGGCGCTGCGCAAGGAGCTGCGTGACGCCTTCAAGTCCGACGCCCCGGCTCTGATCGAAGTGCCCGTCGACCAGTTCCCCGACCCTTGGCGCCTGTTCTTCCGCAAGAAGAACCGTGGCTGAGGCTGTGCCCGCCGGCGCGTTCGAACCTGAAGCGCCAGGCTTTCCGTCTCATCCGTGCCACCGTTTCGACATCACGCCGTCCTGAGGATATTTCCATGCCTGCCAGCAAGACATCACAAGCCGCCAACGAAGCCACGTTGCCGATCCTGACGATCAGCGAGGGGCGGGCGCTGGTGCGCCTCAACCGGCCGGCGCAACACAACCGCATCGAGCCCGATGATCTGACGGCGCTGCGCGAGATCTTCGACCGCGTCGACAAGGATACCTCGATCCGCGCCCTGATCCTCACGGGCACCGGCAAGAGCTTTTCGTCGGGCTTTCACATCGGAGCATTGGCCGAGCGCAAGGACACCAAGAGCAGCGAGCACGACCCGGATGCTTTCGAGAAGACCGTCGACCGCCTGGAGGCGCTACGGGTGCCCACCATCGCGGCTATGAACGGTGGCGTCTATGGTGGTTCGACGGACTTAGGCTTGGCCTGCGATTTCCGGCTTGGCGTGCCGGGCATGAAAATGTTCATGCCGGCGGCGAAACTTGGCATCGTCTATTACCCGAGCGGCCTGCGCCGTTACGTCAACCGACTGGGAATCGCTGCGGCAAAGAAGATGTTCCTCACGGCGGCGCCAATCGACACCGACGAGTTGCTGCGGGTCGGCTACATCGACGAGGTGGTCGCGCCCGATCAGCTGCTGCAGCGCGCCGAGGAACTGGCGGCCAGCATCGCGGCCAATGCACCCTTGGCCGTGGCCGCCACCAAGCGCGCGCTCAATCAGATCGCGGCCGGCATGCTCGATCTCAAGGAGCTGCAGGCCAACCGCAAGCTGTGCGGCGCCTCCGAGGATCATCGCGAGGGTCTCAAGGCCTGGGCGGAAAAGCGCAAGCCCGCCTTCAAGGGACGCTGATATCGCGCCGCAGATGGCACCCTGTGCTCAATGGCGGCTCGGCTTCGAATGCGCCAGCAAGCATAGCGCCAGCCCGCCTGCCAACACCAGTGCGGCAGCCCAAAACGCGGCCTGGAAACCAGCGACGAAGGCCTGTTCGGCCGTGGCGCCGGCCAACTGCGCCGCGGTCTCGTTGACCCGCTGGATTTGCGCATGCAGCGTGGCGCCGGCGACGACGCCGATGGTGCGGGTCACCATGGTCAGACTGCCGGCCACGCCACGATCGCGGAGCGGCAGCGTTGCCGTGACCAGATCGGTGTAGGCGACGTTGAACAGGCCGACGCCCAGGCCCTGCACGATCAACGCCAGGGCGATGACGCTAAGGCCCGTCGCCTCGGACCACTGGGCGATGCCGGTCAAACCGGCGAGACTGAGCGCGAGCCCCGCAACCACGAGCTTCGCCGTCGTGATGCGGCTGGCGATGCGGCCAGCCAGCCACGATCCGGCGACAGTGCCGATTGCTGCCAGTGCCAGCACCAGACCACCGGGACCCGGCGCCAATCCAGCTGTCCGAACCAGATAGTAGGGCACCAACAGTAGAATGCTGAAGGCGGCATAGTTGACGATCACGCTGACGACATTCACCAGCGTGAAGCCGGCATCACGAAACAGCGCCGGCCGGATGATCGGCTCCGGGTGTCGGGCCTCATGCCGGAGAAACACCACGAAAGCCACGGCCGCAACGGCCAGCAGCAGCAGCCGCACTTCGATGCCTGCCATCTCCGTGCGCAGTGCCAATGCCAGCAGCAGCGTCACCAGCCAAAGGATGAGAAGCCCGGCGCCCGCGAGATCGAAACCCGTTGCAGGCTGCAGGTATGGCCGGACCGGAATCGTCCAGGAGAAGATCAGTGCGGCAAGTGCAATGGGTGCTCGCATCCAGAACACCACACGCCAACCGAAGATCTCGATCAAGGCGCCGCCGACCACAGGTCCGAGCGCGGCACCGACTGCCGTCATGGCGGCATAGATGCCGATCACGCGCGTGCGCTCGGCTTCATCGTAGAGCGTCGTCGCCAGGGCCGGCGCACAACTGAGGGTCAACGCGATGCCGAGGCCCTGTAGCACGCGCCCGAGCAGGAGCAGCGTGAACGTCGGTGCCAAGGCGCAACATGCAAAGCCGGCTGTCGCCGTGATCAGGCCGAGCTGGAACACGCGCCGATAGCCATAGAGATCGCCAAGCTTGCCGCAGATCATGAGCAGGCAGGAGTAGGTCAACACATAGGCAATGACGATCCAGCGGATATCCTCGATGCCGCGGCCAAAGGCATGCGAGATGCTGGGCAAACTGATGTTAACGGAACTGTCGAGCGGGGCCACCAGCGTGCCGAGGCATACGACAGCCAAAGCCAAACCGGCTCGTGCACGTGACGCTATTGAGCCTGACGACATTGCCCGATCCCCGCATAGCCGCTGCACATCGCGAACGACCTTTGACGTCATGCCCGATGATAGGGATGCCCAGCAAGAATGGTGGTGGCGCGATAGAGTTGCTCGGCCAGCACAGCGCGCGCAATCCCGTGCGGCAATGTCATCGGTCCCAGCGACAGCGTGAGCCGCACGTGCTGTTTGATGTCCGTCCCGTGGCCATCCGGCCCGCCGATGAAGAAGGCAGCCAATCGCGCGCCGCCATCGCGCTCACCACCAAGCCACCGCGCGAAGGCCTCGCTCGACATGGCGCGGCCGCCTTCGTCCAGCGAAATGCGCAAATCGGCATTGGCCGCAGCCTTAAGCAAGCGCTCCGCTTCCTCGGCCTTGCGTTCAGGGGCTGTGGCGCGGCGCGATTCGGGAACCTCGATGTCTTTGAGCGGTCCCAGACTGCCGACCCGTCCCGTGCCGATGCGCTGTGCATAGCGGTCCACCAGCACACGCTCCGCGTCGTCCTTGAGGCGACCAACGGCGGCGATCAGGAGTTGCATGACATGGGCCGGTGACGGATCACGCGGCTTTGCGATGCAGCTTGGCACCGGTGCGCGCTTGCAGTGCTTCGAACGTGATTTCGGGATTCATGTCGACAAGCTCGAAGCCGCGCGCCGTGATGTCGACCACGGCCAAGTTGGTGTAGACGCGCTTGGTCACGCCGACGGCCGTCAACGGCATGGTGCATTTTTCGAGCAGCTTCGGCTTACCGTCCTTGGACGTGTGGTCCATGATCAGCCAGATGCGCTGCGCGCCGACGGCCAGATCCATGGCGCCGCCAACGGCGGGAACCGATTTCAACGATACCGTCCAATTGGCGAAGTCACCGTTGGCTGCGACCTCGAACGAGCCGAGGACGCACAAATCGAGGTGACCACCGCGGATCATGGCGAAGCTGTCGGCGTGACCAACCATGGCTGCGCCCTTTTTCAGCGTGACGTTCTGTTTGCCGGCGTTGACGATCCAGGTGTCGAGATTTGCGCGGGTCTGCAGCGGGCCCATGCCAACAATACCGTTCTCCGACTGCAGCACCACCTCGCGGTCGGCCGGAATGTAGTCGCCGACCAGCAGCGGAATGCCGATGCCGAGATTGACGTACCAGCCCTCGGGAATGTCCTGCGCCAGACGCGCGGCCATTTGCTTCCTGTCCCAGCCGCGCATGTTGTCGACGGACGGTTGCGATTTACCGGCGGGCGCTGTGGTGGCGGTCATGATGCGGGTCTCCGCGAGTTGATGCTGAAGGAAAAGCGCGATCAATCCATGGGCTGAGCGAGGGGCGGGTCGCCGTAGGGCACGTGGATGACGCGATCGACGTAGACGCTCGGCGTGTGGATGTCGTCAGGCCCAAGCTCACCGAGTTCGACAATGTGCTGCGTCTGCACGATCGTGAGATCGGCGGCGGTGGCCATCACGGGATTGAAATTGCGGCCGCTGGTGCGATAGCGCAGATTGCCCCAGCGATCGGCCTGCCACGCTTCGACCAGGGCCACGTCGGCCTTGATACCAAGCTCCAGGATGTACTTGCGGCCGTTGTACTCGCGCACCTCTTTGCCTTCGCCGATGGCGGTGCCGTAGGCGGTGGCTGTAAAGAATGCAGGAATGCCGGCGCCACCAGCGCGGATGCGCTCGGCCAATGTTCCCTGGGCGACGAGTTCCAGCTCCAGCTTGCCGGCGTTGTGCAATTCCTCGAATACCACCGAGCCCGCCGAACGCGGGAAGCTGCAGATGATCTTGCGCACGCGGCCGGCATCCATCAGCCCGGCCAACCCCTTGCGGCCGGTGCCGGCATTGTTGGCGACCACGGTCAGATCCTTGGCGCCTTGCTCGGTCAGGGCATCAAGCAGGTGATTGGGCTGGCCCACGGCGCCGAAGCCGCCGAGCAGAACGGTCGAGCCGTCCTTGATGCCGGCCATCGCGTCGGCCATCTTTTGCACGATCTTGTTGATCATCCTGCAACCCACTCCACGTGATCTACGGCGCCGATGCAAGGTTCTTCGATCATCGGCGCGCCCGCTGGCAACATTAGCGATATCGGCCCGCCATCAACAACCGGCTTCGGCGAGAAACTGGTTCATGATGTCGGCGACCAGATCCGGCGTCTGCTGCGACATGAAGTGTGCCGTCTCCAGGACCTGGAAGCGAGCCCCTTTGATCAGCTTGACCAGCGGCTCGACCGTTGGCGGTGGGCGCAGGCCGTCGTGCCTACCGGCGAGAAACAGCGTCGGGCAGGCGATCTTGGCATAGTCGGCGGTCAGGTCCATCATATTGAGCATGCGATAGATCGCAGCCTGGCTCGCGGGATCATTGCCCATCCGCTGATGGCGCACGCGTTCGAAGCGCGCCATGTCGCGGCGCATGATCTCCGGATAGCTGTTGGCAAGTGCGGCCGTCATGCCGCTGCGCATGCCGTTCTTCTCCATGGCATCCGCCGCCGCCGCGATGGCCGATCGCCGATCCGGGGGAATGCCGGTTGCCGGTCCCATCGGGATCAGCGCGGCCGTGCGCGCCGCATGGCGGGCGGCGAAATGGATGGCGATGGCGCCGCCAACAGCGATGCCGGCAATGGCGGCCTTGCCCTTCAGGCCCAGCGCGTCGAGCAGCGCGATGACATCGTCGGCCATGGTATCGACGTTGGCGGTGCCGCGGATCTTCTCGGAGAGGCCGGCACCGCGGGTGTCGTAGCGCAGCACGCGACGGGTTTTCGAGAGCGCCGGCAAGACGTCGTCCCAGCTTTCGAGCGTGCCACCCATCTCGTGGACCAGCACCAGCGTTTTGTCGCCGCTGCCGCTCAGGTCATAGCGCAGGCTGGCGCCATTCACTTCGATCCATGCCATTGAGATCCTCGATCCACGTGCTGGCGGCCGACTCAGCCGAGCGGCGACTCGCCGAACTTCCGCCAGAGCCTCGGAAACCGCTTGGCGAGTTCATCCTCGTCCTCGTCGAACGGCTCGCCTTCGGGCTCACCCGACGTGGCGCCGCCAAATGGAAAATCGCCGTCGCCGTCGCCGACCTCGACGCCCTTCTTCTCGCACCAGACCTGGCGCGCAACGTACGAGAATTCCTCGAATTGACAGACGTCCTCGACCGTCGAGAGTTTGCCTTTGGCGAGGGATTCAGGATCAGCGAGCGCGGTGTCGTAGACGTCGCGGCCGCGCGAGATGAGCCAGTGCCGGAAGTAGTCGAAACTGTCGTCACCGCAGCCGCCGTGAATGACATAGGCGGCGCCCCACAGATCCCAGGTTCGCGATTCCTCCATGAGTTCGCCGAAGCGAAGCTCGAAGGCTTCGATATCGGCGACCGAAAGCGCCGAGAGGGCTTTGGTCAGCGACGCCAGCTGCTTTTCCGGATCGTCGAGATGCACCAGCGTGCCCTCGATGATGGACCAGAACCGATCTTCGTTCATCGCGGTCATGGGGGATTCCGTCACTGCAATGGATTGCTCGACTGGCGCCTCAATAGCAGGCGCAGCATTGCGACGCCACGCGCCATAGCAAGGCAAGAGTGCAGCAAACGTGGCGTTGAGTCCGGGTGTCCGGCAAGATTTAGGGTGGAGGAAGGAACAAATGTCGAGCTCGCACCTTCCCCCACCCTGTCCTCAACCCCCGACTGGCTCGAAGGGCGAGGAAACCGTTGCATCTGGCCGCAACCTCAGGCCAGCGTGAAGCATGGCAGTTTGCCATCACCTTCCGACGCTTTAAAGACGACCTTTACCTTCTGGCCGACTTTCACCTTCGCCGGATCGACGTCGACGATGTTCGTCATCATCGACACGCCCTCATCGAGCGTGACGTAGGCGATCACGTACGCCGGCTTGGCGGCATGCATGATCGAGTAGGTATAGATCTCGCCGGTGCCCTTGGTCTGTTTCCACTCGAGATTGGTGGACATGCAGTGCGGGCACACGCCGCGCGGGTAATGGTGCGGCTTCTTGCAATCCTTGCAGAACTGAACCATCAGCTTGCCGGCTTTCGCACCTTCCCAGTAGGGCTCGGTGCCAGGGGTCGGCGGGACGACTTGATAAGCTCTCTCACTCATGGCTCAACTCACTCCCGCTCGAGAATCACAGTGGCACCGACGTGACGCGTGCCGAGCGAGCCGCCCGTGCCGTGCGCCAAGACCAGGCCGTGGTCCTTCACCTGCACCTTCGGATGCGCCTCACCGCGCGCCTGCCGAACGGCTTCGATGACTTTCGTCATCCCGCCGCGGTTGCCCGGATGGTTGGAGCACAAACCGCCGCCGTCCGTATTGAAGGGCAGCTTGCCGACGCCGGAGATCAGGTTGCCGTCAGAGACGAATTTGCCGCCGTCGCCCTTCTTGCAGAAGCCAAGATCTTCGAGCTGCATGACCACTGTAATGGTGAAGCTGTCGTAGATTGAGGCGTACTTAATGTCGGAGGGCTTGATGCCGGCCATCTCGAAGGCGCGTTTGCCGGATTCGAGACCGGCCGAGTAGGTGAGATCGAGGCCGACGCCGCCGCCCTGGATCTTGTTGGCCTCGCCGGTGCCGATGACCTTGACCAGCGGCCGCTTGAGCTTCTTGGCGATCTCGGGCCGGGCAATTACCAGGGCGCCGCCGCCGTCGGAGATGACGCAGCAGTCGAGGCGATGCAGCGGGTCAGCAACCATCGGCGAATTGACGACCTCTTCGACCGTGACGACCTTCGGCAGCATGGCATGCGGGTTGTACTGGGCGTGATGGGAGGCCGCGACCTTGACCCAGGCCAGCTGCTCCGACGTGGTGCCGTACTGGTGCATGTGCCGGCGGGCGCACATGGCGTACATGTTGGCGGTCGCGGGGCCATAGGGGAACTCGAACTGCAGGTCGGGCTGCTGCGGATTGCCCATGCGCGGGGCGGTTCCCGTCTGCACGCCTTCCGAACGGGGCCGCCCGGCCAGCGTGACCAGCGCCACGTTGCATTTGCCGGTCGCAATCGCTTCGACGGCATGGCCGACGTGGACGTTGTAGGACGAGCCGCCGGTGTCGGTGGTGTCGTAGTGCTTGAGCTTGAGGCCCATGTACTCGACAAACGACAGGCCGCCGAGGCCAGGCGTGTCGCCGGCAGCGCAGAAGTAGCCGTCGACATCGTTCTTGGTCAGGCCCGCATCCTCGAGTGCGCCCTTGGCGACCTCGGCATGGAGTTGCGCCAGTGATTTGTCCGGCGCCTTCCGCGTCGGATGCTCATAAGCACCGACAATATAGGCTTTCCCTTTGAGACTCATTCTTTGCCGACCTCCCTCGCACGCTTGACCAACACCAGCGACGGCTGGCCTTTTGGGGGCCTGCCGCGCCTCTTGAACGACCTGTAACGAGAGGGCACGTTGGCCCGATCAGGGCGTCCAGTCAATCATGTCCGGACAGGCAAGGTGGCTCAGTCGGCGTTTTTTGCCGGGTGGCGGTTATGCATGGAGCGCAAGCCCGATCGCGTGCATCCGGCGATGCTGTAGGGCGCCGGATGCGAAGTGGGCATCTGGAGGCGCGAGCTAAGAGCCGCCGGATGCGACGTGGGCATTCGAAGGCGCAAACCAACATACAAAAAAACCGCCCGGACCCTTTCGGGCGCCGGGCGGCGAAACCTGCGAGGACACG
>JBJXDZ010000091.1:0-27864 GCA_046154645.1 Hyphomicrobiaceae bacterium | reverse complement strand
TGCGGCGATTGTAGCGGAAGACGAACTCGTCGAGATAGGCCTGCAGATGCTTCGGCGTCATGGCGAGTGCGTGCGTGCCAATCAACCAGCGCTTCAACTGCGAGACGGTCCAGTGGCAGGTCTGGACGACGTCGGCCGCGCGTTTCTCGGCTTTGGTCTGCACGACAGCATCGTGTCGGCGTTCGCCGAGGCTCTTCTCGCTGTAGCCGGCGTGTCCGTCCGTCACCACTGCTGCGTCGGGTGCGACCTCGCCGTCGGCGAAACGCTTGCACGTTTCTGCGTCATTGTTTTCGGCGTGAGCGAGGCGCACGCGGCCGTCCTTTTCCGCTGCCACCAGAACGAGTTGCTTGTGCGGGCCGCCTTTTCCGCCGACCAGCGCCTCGTCCATCTCGGCGAAAGGGCCGAGCGGCTCGCTGTCGGAGCGCACCATCGCTGAGCGCAGCTTGTGCAGCCACGTCCAGGCAGTCTCGTAGCTGCCGAAACCCATGATGCGCTGCAGGTCCTTGCCTGAGATGCCCGTGCGCCGCGTCGAGATTTCGAAGATGGCGCGGAACCACATTCTCAGCGGCTTCCTTGTCTTCTCCAGCACCGTGCCCGACGTCAGCGACGTCTGATGATGACATGCGGCGCACTCGAACGTCGTGCCGTTGCGGAGCGGCCAGACGCGCGTGGACTGGCATCTCGCGCAGGCCGGCTTGCCGCCCCAGCGGGCCTTGATCCAGTAGGCGCGGCAGTCCTCTTCCGTCTTGAAACGCGCCTCGAACGCCGGTGCGGTCTTCGGGAAGTCACGCCACAGATCGTCCGGCATCGTGTCGGTCATGGTCCATCTCCTTGATGGCACTCACTTATCTCATGATTGCGCCTGAACTAAGGGGACAGGCATGCATTGCGTAGCCCTGGAGGAGATCATCTCCGGCGTTGATGATTTTTCTCCCGCAGCTCCATTCCCAGTACTGGCTTGGGTGGCGAGCCGAATACTCCAGCTGCCGGGAATGCACACGCCAGTATAAACGCTGCCATTCGAGCGGCGCTTGGTGCCTCCGAGTGCCTCCACAGCCACACGCGCATTTTCCCCGAATTTGCGTGCGCTGAGATCCGGCCAACCGTGTTGACTGCGCTGGGCACGATAGGCTCGAAACAATGCCGCGCCGGCAACAGTGCCCTGCGGATCTCTGTCCAGCATCTGGACAAATGCATGGACAGCTTGCTCTGCTTCCTGCCCGACACCTGTCCGTGGCAGCGGCGGCATGCTTGCCATTGCCTCGTGTTGGACAGGGGAGCGTGTGGGCTGGATCGATATTGCGGACAAATCGGCTGGACAGATCAAGAGGCCGGGAGAATGGGGTACTTGGACAGGTGGGCCGGCGTCATGGACAGGTGAGCATTCCTGCTGGACGGGCACGCTGCGGACAGGTGGCGGCGGATCTGTCCGCCTCACTTGTCCACTATCCGCATCCTTGGCCGCGGCGCGTGGACAGAGCCTGCCGACAGCTGCCAATCCCACAGCGGCAGAAACCTCCCAAATGATGGCCAATGCGAGGGCACGCCAGAAGCCGACGGTTGCCGGGCTCATGCCGGCCACTTCTGCAATCATCGTGAGTTCTGGGCTGGCCTCAGCGCCATGCTTCGGCGGCGTTGGCCGTGCCGCCACTTTGCTGCTGATCTCGGAACGCAATCCCGCCGCTCGCTCAGCGGCGGCCAGTTCGCCAAACAGCCGATCATATGCCGCGCAGAAGTCGCGACTGGCCGCAATCGTCGCTTCTGTGCAGCCACGGCTCGACGTCCAGAGCCGGTCGCGCTTGAGAGCCTCGATTTCGGCGAAGACCGACTTTGCCGGGCGGGCGTTGGCAATTACGGCAAGTTCACTCTCGAGTCTGGCGACGTCTCGGCGGAAATCGAGGGCGGCCAGCTCTTGGTTCTGATGCGTGCTGCCCAGCGCGCGCCGCTCGATGAGTTCGCTCGCCGTAATCGCCCACACCGACAGCGTCGACAAGGCCAGCCATACCACGAGGCAGCCAGCGGCGAGTGCCTTGGAGCCGCGAGCGACGAGCGCAGGCGCCGCCAGGATCACGACCATCTTGAAAACGTCGAGCGCCACGAACGCCGCGCCTTGCCATGTGGGGTCCAAGTGAGCGCCGCTGGCGGTTCCTACGCCATACCGATAGGCGACCGGCAGCGAGCCGCACGCCACGGCAAGGGCGCAGGCAGAGAAGGCACACCATAGAACCCAAGCAGCGCCCCGCTGGCGCCAGTTGAGTGACCGCACCTCCATGGCATCAGGAGGGTGTGCTCCCTCACTATGTGGCAATGCCTGCGACATTGCGTCTCCCGTCTCTCTTTTTCGACCCAAACGATAGCGATAACCAACCCGGAATTCCTCAACATCATCAATGCCGCTACGCAATCTATCATTCGCGGACCTGTCAATTTTAAATTGACAAAAGTAACGCAGCGCGAGGTTTTGATGCAGGCTCCGAAATATTTCACTTCAATACTCGATTCGAGCGTCGAATCGAAGTACTTCAACAATTCTGATGAAAGACCATGGAACCTAATATAGGATTATTTACTGATAATCCGCTTTCAACCTAAATTGAGGAACCTGTCATGAAGCAAATGGGCTCCTCGACGTTTTGAGTGGGTAGATGGGGTCTTGACCCGCATCAGATTGTCTCGAAGCCATCCCCCCGGAGCCACCGTCGCTCGCTTGCCCTCAATCAGAGGGCGAGCGACGGAGGCGGAGCGGGGGTGGCGACCATCCCCCTGGTGAACCTGAGCGAGCCCTTGTGCCATGCGGGTTTCCTCGACTTGGAGGGAGTTTTCCGAGACGCCGAATTCGAGAACGCGCGCCGCACACCCACGGATGTGACCGCACCCGGAACGGGACGGCGACCAGAAAAACAATCTATGGTTGCTTCCATCTCACCCACTTGAAACGTCGGGGAGCCAGCAAATGCTACTCGACTGCATGCCGGATTCGGCGATGGGCTGGCTGTTTCTAGTAATGGCGATCGGTTGGACTATCCTGCTACGGGTCGGGGCTCTTGAAGGAGTGCGGCTTGGCTGGTTTGATACCAAAAGCCCGGCGCCCCCCATTAACCCACTTATCCTTCGCTGGACCTTGAACGGACTGGCAGTCATTTTTCCGACCGTCATCGCCACCTTGTGGGTAACAGGGGGGGGGTGGGAATATCGGCGGTCGATGAATTCGCGTCGCGTCGAGCGACACTCTTCAGCGTTGGCCCAACGGTCGCGCTCGTCGTTCTGCTGGTTTTCGGCATGGCCCGCGATCTCTGGCAGGCCACACGCGGCGATCGCGGCGCCTTTGAAGGGGTTTGCCCGACCTGCGGCAGCGAAGAGGACACTGCTGCTACTTGATCGCTTTGGGTTGGCGAAATGAAGTGCGGAATTCCGAGGCGAGGAAACCGCGTTTCGAAACAGGCGAGAAGCGCTCCCCCATCACCTGATGATGTGGCGAGGGTGCCTCGGTCGGCTCCGCAGGTCCGCTAGATCGGCTTCGAAGTCGCGGTTCCCTCTGGCGAAGTCGACGAACGAAGGGCATGCAGGAGGCGGCGAGCCGGAGTGGCTTTGCCCGGTGGTGGTGGTTCAACCTTTTTTAAGGAGCGCACCGCCATGAACCCGCTTGATCAATTCGACCCCATGGGCGGCCTTCCCCAGGGCATGCCGCAAATGCCGCCCCAGAGCCCCTTCCAGGGCATTCCACCCCTGCCGGCTATGGGTTGCCCGAGTTACCCCAGATGCCAGCAGGCGACCCGCTGGCGGCCCAGGGCGAGGCCTTCGGCGCGGAGGGCGCCATGCCCGGTGGCGGCATGCCTGGGCTGGCCGACCTCCAGAGCTACCTGCGGACCATGATGCTATCGGGTGGCGACCTGCTTGCACCCTCGCTGGTCGATCAGGGCGAGCTTGGCGCCTTGCGCGAGCAGAACCCGAACTCGGCGGGGCTGGGGCAGCTCCTGGCGATGATCCCAGGCGTTGCCGCGGCCAAGGTGGGCGCACCGGCAAAGGCTGTTGAGGGTGGCGCCAGCCCCCTCATGAAGATGCTCGGGCTGACCACGGCGGGTGGCGCCATTGGTGCCGGCTTGATGCCGACGGATGCTGAGGCGCAACAGAGGGCGAAGGGGCAGAAGGCGGCGACGCCTCCCACGCAGCCTGGGGTGCCTGCAGGTGATTTGCGCTCTCCCGTTGATGTCGGCAATGCTCAAGATCTGCTGGTCAAGCATGGGTTCACGGTCGGCGCCGGCCGACGCGACGGCACACTTGGGCAGGATACGCGGGCGGCCGTCAGGGCCTACCCGAAGAAGGCGGGCATGCCCGAGACGGGCACCCTTGACCATGCGCTCCTGCAACATCTCCGGGACAACGACCCGACGGCAGCTCCGAAGCCGCTGTCGCCCGAGAAGGCGGCCGAGTTGGCCATGAAGAAGTCCCAGGCGACACGGGACAGCATGCTACAGGGCGGTGTCATCGGGATGGGGCTTTCGGCGCTGCCGAGCATAATCAATGGCGTGGCGCGCTGGAAGTCCGGGCAAAACTTCGACAAGTTGGCGAAGCAGATCGCTGGCGGCGTCTCCAATGGGAACGTACATCCGGGCAAGCTCGATGAGACAGCCCAAGCCGTCAATAGTGCGTACATGACGGGGCGCGCCCAGATGCCATTTGACCTTGCCCCCGGCGGCGTCACAACGCGAGCCGGACACAACGTGCCGCTTGACGCCCCATTTAGGCGCGCTGAGTTCGATAAGAGCCAAGCGGACAAACTTTTCTATGTCACCGACGCGGCCCTGGCCGCTGGAAGTCTCGGCTACGGCGAGTTCGTGGCGCCGCCATCCGAGCGCGAGACGTTCCAGAACCTCGCGCTGATGTCGGCCGGTTCCGGTCTGGGTTATTTCGCCGGCCGCAAACTCGGCAACCAGTTCATACCCAAGGTGGCCAACGGGGAAGCGCTCACAAAGGTCAACGCCGGGCGTGCTGCCGTAGACCGCGCTACTCACCCAACGGAGGCCATCCTATTCGAGGAGGCAATGGCGAAGGCCGACACCGCCCGCCGTGGCATTGGCGACAATCGCGTCAGCGGCGACCTGCAATCCCTCCTGAGGCAGGCGACCGACATGGCGGGAGCACGAGGTCAGCTTGACGATATCGCCAAGCTGCCGCAGCGGACGCGTGAGATGGGGGCAGTCCGGCACACCGCCGACGTCGCCGAGCAGGGCGCACGCGAGGCTGGCGCCACGCGCGACAAGCTGGCGGCCCGCGAGGAGACGCGCAAGCTCTCGCTCAAGGATGGCGCAACGCAACGCAGCCAGCAGCTCGAGGCGCGCCGTCCCGTTGTCGACGCCATCAGGGCTGACCCCGATCACCCGATCTATGATGCCGGCCGCGCCATCCTGCAGAAGGCTGGAAGCAATCCGCGCGTCGCTATGCGTGAGGCCCGCGAGCTGCTGGAGCAGCACGGCGTTGTCGCTGGTGGCGGCGCGCAGTCAGGCATAAAGACGTTGCGGACGATCGTCGGGGACACCGCCCAGGCCGACCGCCTGCGGGCTAAGCTCGATGCCGGCGTCATGACGGCGCTGAAGACAAACGGCCCAATGCCCCCGGAGAAGCGCGCCGAGGCCATCAAGTGGGTGATCGATGAGGCGGCCAAGATGGGGCTGACCTACACGCCACGCCAAGCCTCACAGCATCTCAATCACGCCATCAAACGCGTAGGGCGCAACATGAGCGGAGGAGGAGGCTCCCCGTGAGCGACCCCAGCCCGTTCCATGCCGCCTCCTCGGCTGAGCCGCAGGCTGAACTGCGGTCGCGGCCGGAGTCCTGGCTCGACTATCTGTCGGGCGGCCTGCAGCAGGCCATCAACAACTCGCCATTCCTCAATGCCGCGCGGCGGGGCATGAGCCGACCACCCGCAGACCTACAGGCCGAGCTGGAGCGCCAACTGGGCCGGCCGGACCACTCCTGGCTGGAGCAGCAAGCCCGGGGACCGAGCCGATTCGAGCGCTGGGGCCAGGACAATCCTCTGGGCGCTGAAGCCGCCGATAAGGCCTTGGTAATGGCTAACTTTATCTCTCGTGCTCCGGTCGTTTCGCCTCGCTCGCGCGGGTCAAAAATGGTAGGATATGATCCTAAGCCGGTAACAGCGAGGAGCTACCATGAGGACTACCCCGGAACTGCTGGAGGCCATGAAGGCGGCGGACCATTTAAGAGCATCGAGGGCGTCGTCCTCGATGCACCCTTCGTGGCTGGACGACGCGCACCTGGGGGAGGTGACGTTGGGCTGGTACCTGAGGAGTTCGGACCCCTTTCCCAGTCACTGGTTGGACGACTCCCCACTATCGCAAGCCGCTCGTCCCTGGGTGGAGACAGTGGGCGATATATCCGACGGGCTGGTGCGACTGCCCCCGAATATGAGATCCAAATTGCCTCCAGCCTAACCAAGGATCAGGCACCGAGAGTGGTGGCTCACGAGCTGGGCCACCACATGGATGAGATGGCGGGGCAGATCCCGACGCAGGGCCTCTCCCGCGAGCTGGCGCAGGTCTACAGCGATCTGGCGACGGGCATGCAGGGGCGGACGCGTCACCTGACGTCGCCAAAGCACCTCGGCTATAAGCCCGATGAGGTGCCGCGTGAGCACATGGCCGAGGCCATCCGCGCTTACATGACAGATCCGAACTAGCTCAAGACTGTGGCCCCGCAGACCGCGGCGCGCATCCGCTCGCACCTGAACGAGAACCCCAGGGTTGCCAAGTCGATCCAGTTCAATGCTGCCCCGTTCGCCGCGCCTCTCGTGGCCGCTGGCGCGGCCCTGGCCCCTGAGGGCCGCAATCATGATTGACCCGCAAAGGAGAGCAACATGAGTGACGTCAAGAAGCCTGAGGAGCGCATGCTCAAGCACTTCGCCTATGCCCACCTGAGGCCTGAGCTGCAGGGCGTGTCGGCGCCGATCGGCCAACTTGCCGAGCTGCTCTGCACCGTCATTGCTCCAGGCCCTGAGCGCACCGTCATGCTGCGCAAGCTCCTGGAGGCCAAGGATTGCGCTGTGCGCGCCTTCGTCAATCCCGGCGGCTGATCAGGCGAGGAACCAGAAGAGGCGACGAAACCCCGGAGAGGCGAGCGCCAGGAAGAAGATCGCGGGGGCGCCGAACGTCACCACGATGGCCACGACTCCCCAGCGATTGCTACGTCGGTCATCTTGAATGCCTCGCACCTCGACGTTGATCTCGTCGTAGACCTTCGCCAGGGCCTCAGTGTCCCACTCGGCGTCGGCGATCTCGGCCAGCCACGTCGCCTTGTAGACGCTGGGGTACTTGTCACGCGCCAGGGCGGCAATGCCAAGGCAATCCTCGAGGAGCTTGCGGGCGACGATGGCGTGGGCGCTGTCGGGCTGCGCGTCGGGGGTGCGGTGTAGTGGGGTCACGTTGGTCACGGGGATCTCCTCGAGCGTTGCGATTATCGACTGATCTGACAGGCGCCGATCCAGGCCAGGATTAGCGCGGGGATGCCAAGCAGCGGCACGTGAAGGCGAGGCCGGCAAGGAAGCCCCAGAAGACGATGTGGGGCAAGGCTCCATTTGAGTTTCAGTGCGCAAGGGCTGTCACAGGGAGCCGTTGCCCGCGAACTGAAGATATCGCAGACTGCAGTCTATCGCGTGGAGAAGGAACTGACGGAGGGGCAACGTGGAGCTGCGTGACGTCTACCGCAAACAGATCGAGCTGACCGTCAAGCGTGGCGACTGGCTCGGGCGGCAGATCTATGCCATCGCTGATGGCTGGTGCGCTGTTAATCAAATGGGCGGCGGACCCGAAGAGGTCGAGCTGATGGGGCCGCGAGGCGAATGCATGACGGCCATCGAGGCGATAAAGCAGGGCGTCCTGGTGCGCGATGGTGAGCCCGGCATGGGGTCGTATAAAAGACCCCGCCGTGACATCGGCCACGTTGGCTATCTCTGCTGCTTGTCGCCCTTTGATGAGCATGGCGGTCTCCTCGTTGGTTTGTCTGATGCTGAGATCAAGGCGAAGCTGCCCCCGCCCAAGTCTCAGCCTGCGAACCCTGACGATCGCTACCTCGAGCCACCCTCAGTCGGTGGGCCTGAAGTCCTCGAGCCTAAACGGTGATAAAGCTGCGTGTGCTCATTCTATGGTCTGCTCAACGACCACAGTGCGCGCAGCTTGAAGCTTAGACGGAAGCTGACTGCCGGTAATTCTACGCGCCACCCGAAGCAACGCCTTCGCGAAGTGCGACGAGCAATACATTGCGGCCCCGCAGACGCAGCCAGCGAACATGACATAGTAGAAACCGTCGGCTGGATAGGCCAGCCTGTAGATATGCTCGATGGTGAAATAAAAAACGGCGGGTGGCATCAAGCATAGCGCCATATCGAGCAGGCGCTCTGCCCTGTCCCACGGCCGCTCTGCCACATGGTGCACTTCCATTTCCAGCGCCGTGATGCGGTCGCGAGCATGCGCAATGGCAACGTCAATGTTCTCGCCTCGAGCTGCTGCCGCCGCGATCTTTTCGACAATCTCGCCGGCCTCGGCGAAGATGCCGCGCTGGTGGCCACGCAGCCTGCCAACACCGCGGAGGCGCTCTCCCAGTTGGCGTATCACTTCGCGCTGGGCTGCGGTAATTCTCGGATCTCGGTCAGGGCGCATATTAAATCTCCGTATACGGCGCGCATGTATCCCGGGATTACGCCTCGACGTCAATCACCCAGCACTTTGTGCAGCGGATTATTCTTGAACAACTCGGCCTCGCGCACATAGCGCGCCGTCATCTGTGTCGACGACCACCCAACATGGCGGGCGATGTTCTCGCCGGTCACGCTGGCTGCCGCTGCCGATGTCGCGAACCCAGCGCGCAGGCTGTGTCCGGCAACCGCGGACGCACGCGCCGCTGCCTCAGCCTCGGACCCTCCAGCAGCGAGCACCGCTCGTCGTGAGACCCGCTTCACAATGTCGGCGATGCTGCGATCTGTCAGGCGACTGGCGCCGACGCGACTTGCTTTGTCGATCGGCCGGAAGATCGCGCCATGCTCGATGCCGCTTGCTGTGAGCCAAGCTTCGAGGGCTGCCACGGGACAGGGTGCCGTACCGCGAACGATCCCCTTGATGAAGCCGCCGCCTTCCTGGTCTGTTTTCGACTTGAACAGCGTCACGCGAGCCCCTTCTTCGCCGATCACAACTAGGCCGCTGCCGTCGGTGGCGCGCTCGCCAATATCGAGGCCGACCAGCTCGGAGCGACGCAGCGCCGCCGCGAAGCCGACGAGGAGCAGGGCACGATCTCGAACGCCCTGCAGCGTATCGGGCAGCGCCACAACGATCCGGCGCAATTCTGCGGTCGTGATGGCCGCCATGCGCCGCTCCGCGGTGCCGTGCGTGCGCCGGATGCCGGCCATCAAGGTCTCGATCGAGGTTCGGTCGAAGGCGTGGCCGGCATCGCGATGCGCAAAGGCGATGGCCGAGACAAAAGCCGTCAGGCTTGAAGGGCGGTAGCGGCTGGCCATCTCGGCCAGGAACAGCGTCATCGTGTCGGCATCGGCCGGCGCTGGCACACGGCCGTGAGCGTGGCACCACGCGGCAAAGGCCTTGAAGTGTCGCTGGTAGGCGCCCAAAGTCGAGCCGGCGCGGGAGGCGCGCACATAGCGGCGTGCCTTATCGACGAGGGGCGCCAAGGCGTCGTCTGCCGTGCCGCATGGCATCACATCGCTGCCGAGGCCATCAGGCGCTACCCTCAACTCGCCATGAACGACCAAGGAGGCTTTCGTGTTGCCGATGGGAGCCGACATGTCGTTACTTCCTATTCCTATAATTACAGGAAGTATGATAAGGAGACAATGTCCCCTCGTCAAGATCAGACCCACAACCGGATGACGACCAAGCCTCCAACAGATGTCATCGAGCTGGATGGCCGCCTGCTCGCCGCTGCTCGGGCGCTGGCCAACCTCACTGTGCGTGAGCTGGCGGCAGAGGCGGACACGACACGGCGCGTCATCAGCGATCTGGAGCAGGCCACAATCCGTGTTGCCGATCGCCGCCGCCACGGCTTCACGTCCCCCGAACTTTGGAGTCGGATTATCGCGGCCCTTGGCCGGCGCGGGGTCGAGATCGTGGCGGCCAACAATGGGCACGGCGCGGGCGCCCGCTGGCTCAAGCCGTAAGTGTCAATCTTTAGTCACCTCAAGGAGAACGGCAGCACAATCGCTCCTACCGGTCCCGCAACTCAGGCCTCCGCAGCTCAATGTTGTTCCGCATCACTCGGCCTCCTGATGATGGCAGCTGAGCAGATGACGAGCACGGCCCCTCTTCGACCGTGATAGGCCCAGGCTGACCGCACAGGTTACCTAGCCAATGCTTCTCGGACCGTGGACATGGGATCACCATGGCCGCCACCGCTTCGAACGAGATTTGCGCTTGGGCTTTGCTGCCGTCCACGGAGTTGCAGGCTGCGCCGTTTGTCGTGGCTGTATTGCCTCGGCGTCAGCCAATGACTGAGCCAGTTCTGTAGCTGCTTGCGTGCATTCCTTCATCAGTCGGTCGCGGCGCTCAAACAGGGAGGCATGGATGCTGTCGAGCTGGCCCTTAATTTTTACCAGCGCCCGCTCATGGGGCCGCCGTTCCTGAATAAGTCGACGGTCGGTTTGTTGCAGGCGGGAAGAGACATTGCTCTTGCTCGGGTCGAACCTGAATAGAGCAGATTTCGATTTCCTCCAGTCGAGAAGTCGCTGTGTCCGCACAGTGCCAAACCCGGGCACGTTCAGTACGGCCTCACGCTCAATATCAGCCGCAGTCTCGATGCCGTAGCTCATTAGGGCCGTTAAGGCACTCTTCGGTATTCCTGGCCATGCCTCGTTAGAAATGAAAAATTGATCGAGATAGTCGCTGAGCTGCTCTTCGTGAGCGGCCTCCTTCGCCTGCTGTCGCTCACGGGTGCGCCGGGCCTCGATGTCCCGATACTTCTGGTACGCCACCTGGGCCTCGCTCTTGAGGTTGGTGAACGCATGTGCTGCTTGGACCTGAGCCGCAGCAGCCTCGCGGTGTCTTGCCTTGGCCACCGCATATTGCTCAGACGCCCTCTTGGAGCGATCGGCCATTGCGGCTCGTGCGAGGCCGACCGAGCCCGCGCTCTCCCGAAGGTTCGCGATCATCTCGGCGTCGGTTTTGATGGTCTGCTCCAGTAGCGCACCCGCAGCAGTCAATTCGTCGGCAGCCTGGCGCACAACAGCAGTATCGGCAACGACCTGCTGCTGACGCGGCGCGACGCCGAGGTCGATCGATAATTGCAGAGCCTGAAGCTCTTGATCGATGCGATCGACCTGCTGCCGGATGCTCATCCGCCAGCACAAAATTGAGAGACACACGAATATGGGGATGCCGAGCACTCCCAGAGTGAGGTGAAGGCTATCGGAAAGCAACAGAGCAGCTCCGCCGCTTGGTGGAGCCAAAACGATAGCGCCTATCTGCCATCGCCGAAGTTGCTCGGCGAAATTAGTGGCTAACTCCTGCCTTTGTCGCAGTACAGCTAATCGCGCAACGTCGCCATCGAAGGCTGCGGCATGAGCCTCTGCTGCTTCAAGCCTTTTGTGACCCGCAGCGGCAAGCTCTGACAGCTTTTCCACCCGCAGCCGAGCACTGGCCTGGGCCTTCTTGGCTTGTGTCAAATGTTGCTGCTGAAAATTTGTCTGCCGGATTAAGAGGGCCTCCGCCGACGGCGACAACTGCGCCTTGAGTGTTTGCGGATCCGGCAATGCGAGGAGTTGAAATGGCTGCAGTGCCCCAATGGCACGCCAGACCACTTCTACGTCGATTGCGACGCCGCCTTCTGTTGTCGCGGCATAGTTGAAGAGTTCGATCCGGGAATTCTGCTCGATGGCACACCATGGGCATGCCGCTAAATCTTTGCTGTAGGCATGCGCTGCGTTCTCGCGGCAGGCAGCCAGCTTGCCCAGCAGCCCCTCTAGGGCGTCGACCCATTGCGCAGCACTCGGCCGCGCTATACGGCCGCTCGCTGCATCTGCCGAGAACGCCAGCTCGAACAAATCGGCGATCCCCTGACTTACGATCGAGAGCGACGGCATATGTGGCGGAGGCGCCATCTGTGTGCGCGCACGGTCGGCCGAATACGCAAAGCGGTTCTGCTTGATGGCCAGCTCGATCGGCATTTCGTCAGGCATTTGATGTCGCCCCGAGAAAGGATGCCGACCAATGAAGAGCATGTGGAACAGCAGAACGGCGAGCCCGAATAGATCATGCTGTTCGGTGCGCATCATGCCGCGGAATGACGAGACGCCCTGCAGCTCCGGGGGCGTGTAGTTCGGCACGCCGACCTCGCAGAGATGGGTCGTCGGTCCGCTCTTGAGTTGGAAGCTATCGCAGTCGATCAGGCGAACCTTGCCGTCCTGGCCAATCATCGCAACGCGCTCATTGACGTCGCCGATGACGATGCCACACTTGTGCACAACGGTAAATGCTCGCGCCAAGTTCATCGCAACATGGACGAGGAAGTGGAAGCCTGCCGCAGGAAACTTCTGCTTCCGGCTTTTTGGCCCATAGAGTACGTGGGCTTCTTCGGCGTGGTCGGCTCGCGGCATTACGAAGCCGACAACTGCTGTGCCCGAATGAAGCATCTCGCTCGGCCATGCCGTGACATCGGCGAGTTCCGACGTGCGCGCGGCAATCATATCCTTCAGCTTCGCTTTTCTGCTCTCGGATAACTCGCCATGATAAATCTTGGCGACGAGGTGCGGCTCGCCCTCGATTGCATGGACAGCGCCCTCGCCGCCGCCGCCAAGTCGCGGCCCCAGTCTGATGGGGCCACCTGAACTAAGCCGTAATGTTCGGGAAGTTGTCGCCGGCATTCTTGGCGCCCTGGAGAATGTGGCTAGGATCGCGTCGCGATGACGAGAGTGACATCATCGTCGGTTCTTGCCGTCACTGACGTCGAGGCGAGATAGCGAGAAAGCGCCATTGACAACTCTGCTGCGTGCCCAGGGCCCGCAATCTGCCGCAACGGTTGCAGCATCTTCTCAAACACAGGCGAATGTGCGCGGCGCTCTGCGTGGTTCAGCAGGACACGCTCGAGGCCATCGCTGAACAGGGCCAGCTCGCGTACGGGATAGAGACTGTGTCCAAAGGTCATCCGATCGTGTGCAAACTCGTCGGTCACAAAGAACGTCTGGTTCGCGTACATGCCGCGCTGGGGCCAGAATTGCGCGTCCCACTCCCCAGGCCCATTCAGCGTCACGATGGCGCCATCGCCAATCTGACCAAATACTGCTCGCTGCTCGTCCACTACTGCGAGCAGAAGTGTTGCTGCATAGTCCCGCATCTCAAGGTGAGCGAGCCCCGCCACGTGAGCAATATGCTCGCGCACCCCGTCCAGCCAGCTCAGAGCGGTTTCTCGTTCGATATCCTGAACGCGGCTGGAAGCAAGCGACGCGGATACCTGCTCCATGATGGCATTGCATGTAATTGATGCGCCTTCGCCGCCTCGCATTGCGCTCCCCGCACCATCGGAGACGACTGCAACAAACACATTTCGGCCGCCAGCATCTGCAACGACGGCGCAATGATGCGCATCTTGGCAACCGGATCCGCCGCCGGCATGCGAAGTCCCGGCGACCGAGGCCGCAGCGTAGTGCCAATTCACGGTGAGCCTCAGAGTTTGGACCAGTCGGACGAGGGCGGCGGCAGTGTGAGCTGATCTTGCGTCGGGCTGGATCGGGAAACGGCTCCGAGAGAGTTGGAAAGCCAGCTAAACAGTTCGCGAAACTTCAGTCCCTTCAGTGCAAGTGGGCGGCGCGGGCTGATGGTGGTCAATCGCGCCAAGTCGGCGCCTTCGACTGCAACGGCGAAGAAGGCAAGTCTCTTCTCGTCTACTCCTTGGCGCAGGGCAGCTGCTGCCATCTTCCACTCGTCGGTGGGTGCGCCATCTGTGATGAGGAAGATCCAGGGCCGATAGTACGAAACGCCGGCTGTCACGTAGGACTGTTTTCGCTCCTCAACAATCCGGACGGCCTCAATGATGGCCGCCCCCATGGGAGTGTCGCCTGTGGCATCCAGCCACGGAGCCTGGAACTCATCGGCAGTTTGGAACGAGTTGTGTACCTTCACCGGGCCGAACGACACGACAGCGATTTCAACACGTTTCACGGCAAGGCTGTCGGCCATCAGTTCTTCTTTGAAGCTTCGGAGTCCTTCGTTCAGCTGCGCAATGGGTTCGCCGGCCATAGATCCTGAGGTGTCGAGAAGTAGTACGCATGGACACCTCGGTTCGGCGTTCTCCAGGAACTCGTCGGCAAAGCCGAATGGTTGGGTTTGAGGTTGCTCCCCAAAGGGAACTTGGCCGTAGTCCTTGCTCAATTGCACCTCCATACGATGAACCTGGAGTGCCTCGCAGTTATGAGGCCCTCGGTCGATCATCAGTATAGTAACTTCGACCACTGAACCCAACTCAATATTCAGCGAGTTGGTATCGATGTGGAACGTTCGGCCGACAGCTACTGCGCGCCAGAAGCGCAGGTGCTGGCGCTGACTTTCTCGCAGGGGCGCGTGCTGCACACTGAAGACAACGATTTTGGTGACCTCACCATTCGCCGGGGATTGCCGACACAAGGCGTCGTGCGGGGCCGCCGCGCGACAAGGCAAATCATGCGACAAGGCTGGTCGCGGCACTGGCGCCACTTGGTGCCGACGTCGAGGGCGCGCTGGTGACGATCGAATCCCGCGTGACCCGCATGCGCCGGCTCCTCCCCACGCCATGACGCGTTGAAATTCAACTCAGATTCTTGCCTAGAGTCACGATGCCAACATTTTGAACGCCTGAATTGAAACGCCTTGTGACGGCACAGCCTCAGGCCGGCAGGGATTGAGCCGCCTTATCAAGGCGTCACTGTAATGCATCACCTCTCGGGCGAAGCCTGTCGGAGAACTCGATCATGGCACGCATCACCAGCGTATTCGCGACGACAATGCGGCGAAGGACACCATCAACGCAGCAACGAGGCTGGCAGAGATTGACGCGGCAGTGAACACTCCACCAGGGCGCAGAGTTATCGCCGGAATTTGGTGACGGCGGGAATCGGGAAGGCGGCATATCGTGGGGGTGCTTGATGCCTCCACTTCTCCAGCAAAGGAGTGATATGCCGTGCCCAACGATAACGTCGTCCGACTGATTCAGCCAGGACCAATCGAGGATCAACTCACCGAGGTCTTGCGCAAGGGTGCCCGCGATCTGCTCGCGCAGGCGGTCGAGGCCGAGGTCGCCGACTTCCTCGCCAAGCATGCGGACCTCAAGACCGAGGACGGTCATCAACGCGTCGTGCGCCACGGCCATCTGCCAGAGCGCGAGGTGCTGACCGGCATCGGCCCGGTCGCCGTTCGCCAACCGCGTGTGCGCGACCGTGCGGCTGCCGCCGACGACCCGGGCCGCATCCGCTTCTCGCCGACGATCCTGCCGCCCTACATGCGGCGTTCGAAGTCGATCGAGACGCTGCTGCCGATCCTTTACCTCAAGGGCATCTCGACCGGCGACTTCTCCGAGGCGCTCTCGGCATTGCTCGGCAAGGACGCGGCGGGCCTGTCGGCGTCGGCGATCGGCCGCTTGAAGGACGGCTGGCAGGACGATCACGCGGTGTGGGCCAAGCGCGATCTCTCCGCCAAGCGCTACGTCTACGTCTGGGCCGACGGCATCCATCTGCAGGCCCGCCTCGAGGATGAGAAGCAGTGCATTCTCGTCATCATCGGCGCGACACCGGAGGGCAAGAAGGAGCTCGTCGGCTTCACCGATGGCGCACGAGAGAGCGCGCACGATTGGCGCGATCTGCTGCTCGATCTGAAGCGCCGCGGGCTCGATGCGCAACCAGAACTCGTGATCGCCGACGGTGCGCTCGGCTTCTGGAAGGCCGCCGGCGAGGTCTGGCCGAAGGCTGCCGAGCAGCGGTGCTGGGTCCACAAGACCGCCAACGTCTTGAACAAGTTGCCGAAGAGCCAGCAGCCAAAGGCCAAGCGCGCGCTGCAGGAGATCTGGATGGCCGAAACCAAGGTCGCCGCCGAGGCGGCGTTCGACGCCTTCATCGAGAGCTACGCGCTGAAATACGAGAAGGCCGCCGATTGCCTGCAAAAAGACCGCGACGCGCTGCTCGCCTTCTACGACTTCCCCGCCGAGCACTGGAAGCATCTGCGGACAACGAACTCGATCGAGAGCACCTTCGCGACTGTGCGCCACCGCACGATCCGCACGAAGGGCTGCCTCTCCAACAAGACCGCGCTCGCCATGGTGTTCAAGCTCGTCGAGGGCGCGCAACGATCGTGGCGCCGGCTCGACGGCCACGCCCAGTTGCCAAAACTGATCCTGGGTGTGAAGTTCGCAAACGGGTTGGAGGTGGTGCCAAAGCGCACCGCTCCTCAACCCGCAACCGCCGCCGCCTGACCGATCAGGCCGTCACCAAGATTTGGCGATAGCTCCAGGGCGCAGCAAGCGTGGCGAGCGCCCCCCCCCATCCGACCCATCGGCCCACTGCTCTGGGCCTGCTACCGCCGCCGAGATCCCCTACGTCGCGCCTTCCAAGCTTTGTCGATCCGCCCGCCGACTGATCCCGCCGCTTGCGACGTCGAGGGAGCCGCACACCCCACCGTCGGCGACTGCGATCACGCGGCCCGCAGCTCGCCCTCAGACGCCGCGGCTGGGGTTACACGCCGCGGCACGCATTGGGCTGCGAGGCGGCTACCGCACCTTTGGCCACAACGAGAGGATCACGGTCCGTTTGCAGATGCCCCACGCGAATACTATACTCCTATAGCTGATAATTTAGGGGTTGGTTTGCTCGCCGATGAGCTGGCAACCGGGGCGGAGGGGGCGGGCGGTGGCAGCAGTGGAGATGGCGCAGGCGCTTCCTCCTGGAACTGGGATCGCGGGTCGCTGGCGCATTGAGCGGTTGATCGGGGCGGGCGGGTTTGGTCTTACCTACGAGGCTTCCGAGTTCAGCCGAAACGGCGCACCTGTGCGCGTAGCGCTCAAAGAGTACATGCCGCGAGGAATGTGCGCGCGAGATATCTCAACCGGGAGCATCACGGTGTTACCGGGCGAGCACGCCGCGCACTTTCGTGGCGGCCTCGCAAGCTTCAAGAAGGAAGCGAACGCGCTCGCTCGTCTCGACCATCCTTCAATTGTGCGGGTTCGAGGGCTCGGTGAGGCGAATGGCACGGCCTACATGGCATTGGAGTTCGTCGAAGGCGTTACGCTTGGTCAGTGGCTCGAAGGGCTCGGGCATAAACCGAGCCAAGTTGATCTCGACCGGTTGCTGAGGCCGATTCTCGACGCCCTGATCCAGGTGCACAGCACGCAGACACTGCACCGCGATCTCAAGCCCGACAATATCATGTTGAGAGCCGATGGCACGCCGGTGCTGATTGACTTCGGGGCCGTGAAGGCATTGACCCGAAGTGAGACGGACGAGCGTACAGCGACGCTGAACTTTCTGACCGAGGGATACGCGGCGCCCGAGCAGCACGTGCAAGGCGGTGAGGCCCTGCTGGGCCCCTGGACGGACATTTACGCTGTCGGCGCGATGGTCTATCGCATGCTTACGGGCCGGCTGCCGCCCAACGCAGACTTCCGTGGCATAGATGACACCTACGTGCCGCTGACCTCGTTGCCGCGACACGTGCTCAGTTCGAATTGGCGGCCGGAGTTCCTGGCGGCGATCGACAAGGCACTCAGGCTGAAGCGAGCCGACAGGCACCAGTCTGTCGTCGAATTCCGCAGTGCGTTGGGGTTCTCCGAGCTGCCCCGCTCGACCAGAGTGACTGGCAACCGGATGACAGGTGGCGAAGGCGTCCAAAGCAAGGGCGATCGCCTCAAGTGGCCGTACTATGTTGCCGGCACCGTCGTGGCACTCGTGATCGCGCTGCTTACTTCGGGCTATCCAGATGAGCGATGGCGGAACCTTGCCCGCGTGGAGGAGAGCATAGGCCACAATCTGCCCATTCGCGTTGTGCAGGCTGCCCCGGATGGTCAGGTATTCGCCACGGGAGGGGCCGATGGGGCAGTCAAGCTCTGGGACATCAATTCAGGCCGCCTGATCCGAACCCTCGATGCGGGCGACATATTTGGAGTTCACTCGCTCGCCTTCTCGCCTAAGGCGATGTCGCTCTTCACCGGAGACATGTCCGGCTACTCTCAGTGGAACGTGTCGAGCAATTTCAAGTTCTTCACGCGAGCGTCCGAAGGGCGTGACGTGGTCTTCTCGATGGCGTTCGCGTCCAATGAGACTGCCGTCGCGCTGGGCACGTCTTCCGGGGCGAAGCTAATTGGCAGCCTGTCGGGCTCATCACGACTACTCCCTGGGTACACCCTCGCAATCAGCAGCGTCGCGCTTTCGCCCGATTCGCGCGCGCTTGCAGGGGGCGACTTTGAAGGTCGAATAAGGCTCTGGGATCCAGTTGGCGGCGTGCTTGTGATGACGTACGAAGGGCACGTCGGCGGGATTCATGCCCTGGCTTTCTCGCCGGATGGCGCAAGCCTCTTCAGCGCTGGGGCCGACGGCACCGTTCGGCAGTGGGAGGCCTGGGGAGGCCGGCGGCCGATCCGCACCTACCTCGGTCATAAGGTCGCTGCTCGATCGGTAGCGGTTTCGCCGGATGGCAGCGTGGTCGCGAGCGGGGGCGCCGATGGGTCTCTTCGAACTTGGGACACAAAGTCAGGTAGTCCATTGCGAATTGTCGATGCACACGGGAAAGGTGCGGTAACGGTGACTTTCACTGCCGGCGGCCAAGCATTGATCTCTGGTGGCATAGGTGGTGCCATCAAGATTTGGGAGACGGACACTTGGCGTTTGATGCGTACAATCTCCGGTGCGCAAACCAGCATTCGGTCGTTCGCCATATCGGCGGATGAGCGGTTTGTTGCGGCTGTGACACAGGAGGGGGCGGTCAGGCTTTGGAGCGTCGCCACGGGCCAGCTCGTTCAAAGCTTCCAGCTTTCCCAAAATGGAGGTCCAGTCGCCCTGTCTCCTGATGGAGGGATTGTCGCGGTTATCCACGATCACGGCGAGATCACGATGACCCAAACGACAGGTCGTCGATGGCGCACTATCCCGCACGGACACTCGTCCAAGCCGACCTCAATCGCGTTCGCGCGTGACGGACAGACGCTCAGGTCTAGGGCAATTGTCGATCACCAGCAAGCAGCCGATGAGCGGTTCTGGGATGCCTCAAGCGGAGAGCTGCTCAGCGCTCCTCGTGGCGACTATGCAAAGGAAGAGCTTGAAAGCATCGCGACGC
Source organism: Hyphomicrobiaceae bacterium (assembly GCA_046154645.1). Lineage (GTDB taxonomy): Bacteria > Pseudomonadota > Alphaproteobacteria > Rhizobiales > Hyphomicrobiaceae. The sequence goes on along the minus strand of JBJXDZ010000091.1, from coordinate 8,569 downwards.
AAAGACTACGTCTTCGACGTCATGGCGCGGCGCTCCGCATCGACGAGAGTGATGGCTTATCCTTTCGGCCCTATCGCCGCATCGTGATTTTGCCTGAGGGACACTGGGTAGCGCTGGCTGGCGATCAGAAAACCTATGTTGGTTCGCCAGGGGCAGAGGCTCACCTGATGCTGAGTGAGGAGTTCGGGTCCAAAACTGCGCCCATCGGAGACGAGGCGGCCAAACGCCGACGAGATTCACTGAATTGATCTGACCGGGGAGGAGCGTCGGCATCGTTCCGGCCATCGCCAGATGGCATGTCCTCTCTGGCCGTGCGAGGCGACTTGGGTCGCACCAACGCCGACAGCCTGGCCTCGATGTAGGTCTCGACGGCCTGTTGCAGGCCCTTGCCGAAGGCGCTGGGATTGATCGTTGCGACGTTCCGATGCGGCAGGAAGGCGTGAGTTGACCTCACGTGGACCTCGGCGATGGGGTCCGTTGGGCCAATCGGCACTTTGTCCATGTGTGCAGCGAGGCTATGCAGGAGTTCGCCGATACGGCAGCCGATTTCGGCAGGCGTCTCGCCGATCGGCCTTGCGTATCGCGTGGACATTCGAGCGATGAAGTCTCGCGACAGCGCGCACCAGTCAGTCCGGCAGGCGATCTCGACATGCCGAGGATCGACCACGACGGCGACGGGACCGCCGCATTGGGCCTCGACCTCGCCGTGCCGCTCCCGTCGGACCAAGTCGGCTACGAGGCGCCGAAGCTCGCGATGGACCGCGGCGAGCGTCACCTCGCGCTTCATCGGCACGGAGTCCTGGCCGGAGTACACAATCTTTGACTTAAGAGTGTCTGACGCCTCGATGACGGCACGCTCGACATGCTCTGGGTTCGCGTCAGGAACTTCATCAAGCACCATGTTGGCATGGTGGGCTTCGATACGATGGAAGTGTACGTTGCCGAGACGGGCACCACTGGAGAAACGGCGTCGCCCATCGGAGCCGGCACGATACCGGCTCGTGTCGAGGGCCTCACGATCCGCTTGCATGCGCTGGGCATCTGGGCTGAATGGCAGGCTCAGCTTGCCGTAGGCAGCGAGAATCGCGTCAGCAATCTCGGCCACCGCCGGAAATGCCGGAAACCGCCGGCTCAAGGTCAATATCCGATAGGCCTTGTGGAGCACAGCATCGGGATGATGGCCGATCAAGTGGGCAACTGCCGCCACAAACTCATTGAGATTTTGTCCCGCAGAAAGTTGTGGTGGAAACAATTTCGAGACCTCGATCAGCAGTTGGCTCGGAGGCACTACGATCGCGGGTGGCCGCCGGTCGACGGTCGCCAAGCTGTGGCCAGTGCCGTTGCCGTCGGGCTGGCCGACGGATGGACCCTTTGAGCCGACAGACTGTTGCCGGTCACGTTGCGTCATTGGGAGCCTCCGTAAATGCGCGATTGAACTCGCGATGGCGAACGTTTGCTGGGGCTTGCCGGCGGCCTTCAGCGATGGCGCGCTGGGCGCCGCTCTCGATGTCGAGCCGCATCGCCTCATGAGGCGAGCCCCGCCAGCGTGTGATGAGAGGTCCGGTCAACCCTCGCTGTAAAAGCGCCCTACAGGCGGCATGTTCGGGATCGCGGCTTATGACCAAGAGTGCGCCGTCAAGCCATACATGGAAGGCCTGGCTCTCGCCGGCTGTGGAGGCTGTCTCGATCACAACGCAGTAAATCCGTGGCGCCACAGCGTCGGGCGGTGGTCGTTCTGGGCTGGGTTGGCATTGGCCCCGTTCGTCGAAGTTGCGGTCTGGCATGAATCTCCCCTCTTCGTGGTCCTCGATGTTTTCCCTGGAGGTGTCGTTAAATTTTCGGCGTTTCCGGTTCCAGGCTACCCACCTACCTGCCGACCCCGATTTGGCCGCTGGCGCTGACCCGGCGGCACGGGAATCGGCCATGCGGACCTCAAGCGCCCCATGGCTCTGGCGCGTCTGGGTCTCGCGGCAGCTGTTCTTTTTCGGCCACCTGCCGCAATGCTGCGGCCACGGCTGTCACCGAATGTGTGACTTTGCCGTTGCGTGTCCGTCCGGCGATGCCTTGGCGCCGATCGTTGGCGACCGCGCTCATCCCCCTTCAAGCAGGCGACGCCAAAGAAGATCGACATGAGTGCCTATATGGCGACAAGCTACCATTTCGGCCCGATCTGGCTGTTCTCGACAAGGCCAGCTTCTGCGGCAGGGCCAACACTCAACAATTTGGAATGTTGATGTTTCTTGCTGAGGCGCGGAAGGCGCTTTCGATCGTCTTGGTGCTCTCGTCGTGGCCGAGGCCGCTTTCTCGCGCGGCCTCGTACATGCGCTGTCGAATGTGATCTGCGTTGAGCTTCCCCTCCTTCGTCAGGCTCGCCATCAAGTAGGTGAGCTGGTTGAGCATGTTGTTGCGCCCGCTATCCTTGCCCATGCCGGCGAGCTTGCGGGCTGCGCCCTCCAGGCGCCGATGGGCGCCGCCCTCGAACTGGTGCGTCGGCCGCGGGCGCATCGCCATGGCGCGCTCGCTGATGGTCGGCTTGCGCGTCAGGCGATCGAGCAGCCAGCGGGGTGGCGCTGCAACTTTCAGGTCGTTATCCCAGACGTAGGCGTTGCCATCGACGACGCTTGGCGCGATGACGATCTGACCGCCCTGGCCGCGCGTCTCGATACCCTTGAGGCCGTGCTTGTCGAGCTTCAAGTTGCCCGGGCAGAAGTCCTCATCCACCGCGTAGAGCAGGTGCAGGCCGCCGCCAGCTGTGCGCTGCGTGAGTGTCGCCGGGAAACGCTCGGTCGAGGCCTGAGCCTTCGCGAACGTCTCCATGCCGCCGTGCTTCTTGTCGACGTCGATGACGAAGAAGCCCGACTTGGTGCCGCATGCGACGCCCAGGTTCATGGTCGGGTTCCGCCGCAGCCAGCCCGCAACAACATCCTCGCTCGACGAGCACAGGTTCACCCAATCCTTGAGGTCTGGCACCTTGCCGTTGGACCGCAGCGGCAGAAGGTGCCAGCCACTGCTCGTGTATCTCTTGATGTGCTCGCGCATTTCACCACACCCTATTGAAGCGCACGTCGATCGTGGCGGGAATGGTGCCGGTGCGCCCGTTTCGGTCCTTGGCCACGATCAGACTGAGGGAATTTTTCAGCTTATCCAGCTCGGCGCGTGCGTCGGCCTCCTCGGTCACGTTTTTAAAGTTCCCTTCCTTGAGGAGCCGCTCGAGGTAGTAGGCCGGACGATAGACCAGCACCACGCTGTCGGCGTCTTGCTCCAGGGCGCCGCTCTCTTTGAGATCGGCAAGTTGCGGCCAGTGGTCATCGCGCTTGTCCACCTCGCGTCCAAGCTGCGCGAGCACGATCGTGGCGATGCCGGTTTCGCGCGCCATGGAGGCCAACGCGCCTGAGGCCTCCGTGATGTGTTCATAGCGGCTCGTCCGCGCGCGTTGCGGGATCAGGCCCACGTGGTCGACGATAATCAACTTGAGCGTCGCGCCGCGCTCCTCGAAGATCGTCTTGGCGCGCTGGACGTGCGCCCAGATGCCAGCGATGTTGGCGCGCGTATCCTGCACGATGCGGATCGGCAGCTTGCTGCGGAAATGCGTATGTGCTCGCCAATAGGTCTCGGCAACCTCATCGGGGATTTTGCCCCGGAGAATGTCGGCGTAGGGCAGCTCGTCGCCGTGCCGCGCCATGAGGTCCGAGACAACACGCGCCGCGACGTCGTCACCCGACATCTCGTAGCTCATGATCAAGACGCCATCGCCGCGCATAGCGAAGTTAGCAGCGATCGATTGCGCAATAGCGCTCTTGCCCATCGAGGGGCGCCCAGCCATCACACACAGCTCGCCAGGGCGCATCCCACCCTTACGCTCATCGAGGGGCGGGATGCCCGTCATGTCCGTAAGTGGGGCGCCGCTCGTTAGCCGACCCTCCAGAATGTTCATGTGGTCGAGGAAGTCGACGGGCTTGCTCGTGGTTGAGATTTGCCCCGCCACGTCGGTGAGGCGCAGGCGGGCTGCGTCAAGGGCGGGGCCAACGGGGCGTGAGGCATCGAGAGCATCGAGGCGAAGCCCTCGCGCCACCTCGACCAACTCGCGGCGCTGCGCCATGTCCTTGATGCGAGCGACCACGGCCATGGGGTCGGGCACGATATCGCCAACCGCGTTGGCCGCCAGGAACTCGCGCGCCGTCTGCCCCTCAGGCATGCGGACAGCGTCGAGGGTGTCGCGCAGCGTCATCGTGGTGACGCGGATGCCCCGCTTCGCCATATCCTGGATCTCGGCGTAAACTACACCCAGCTCGCTGGAGAAGTCGTCAGGCTCCACGGACGCTACCTTCTGGATCACGTCGGCGTCGCGCAGGCAGGCCAGCAGCAGGGCGCGCTCAGCGCCCACGTCGGTCAACACGTCAGACATCCCAGTTCCCCTTGGTCGCTAAATTCGCGATTCTCTTGACGCTGGTGCCGCGCGTCACGTCGGCGCCTTTGGTTGCAGCGCGCTCAACATCCGCCTCGCTGTACCAACCGCAGCGGGTGATGAGCTTTCGCGCGTCGATGTTTCCGATCGGCTTCCCCTTGGCCGCATCCTGCTCCATGCCGTCGATGGCCAGCAGGAGGCGCCCAACGCTGGCAGCCTTCGCCGCCGCCTCCGCTGCCAGTCGCAACGGCTCCCTATTTAGAATGATCCCGCCTTGGAGCTTGGCCAGCCGCTCGACGATCTCACCCTGATGACCGCTCAGAAGACCTGCACCCTCAGGTTTATGATCCGCTATCTGATCAACCGTCCCGGGGGGATCACAGGGGGGTGTCGTAGTTTTGGGTAGTGTTTGCACCATGTGTTCTGTCGGGGAAGGAGAAGGCAACTGAAGAGCCTGGCCCTGTGCTGAGGCTAATTGTTGATCTCTCATAGTTGAGTCTATTAGGGGTTTTTCGGCGTGACATAACGGAACTTTTCCCCGTGACGTCACAGCGGATTTCTCCGTGACATCGGCCGTCACGGGGAGATTGCCCGTGACAGCTGTCACACCACTTTGCTCCGTGACGGCACCTGCTGCAAACGGCTCCTCCACGCCTTGAGCGACCGAGCCAAGCCGCCGCCGCCGCTGACGTTCAACATTGCCTGCACGCACCAGCTGAAGTGCCAGCACCGCTTTCGATCTCGCGCTCTCGCCGACTCTCGTGAACGTGGTGCCAGCTCGATCTTCTGGCTCACAGACGACGGCTACGTATCCGCGACGTTCGCCATCTCGGAAGAATCGAACAACTGCGACAAGACGGTCCTCCTCCTCAAGCGAGCGAACTAATTTGGCCGCTTCATTTGGATCGTCGATCTCGGCCATTGCGCCAATTTCAGCGAGCGACTTAAGCGTGCACCTGGGATCACCTGTTTTGGTGCCGCGCTTGCTCAAGTCGACAATGGCGGAATAGAGCTTGAATTTGCGCCCCGTAATTCCACTACTGAAGTTGACGCGACTGCGTGCCTGGTCCAGAGCCCGCAGGCGAACACCTGCGGTCCCCTGGCTTCGTACCGCCGCTGTGAAGCGCTCCACTTCACTCTGCGGTGCTTCTCCCCACCGATGAACAGCAGGGTCGGGGCGCCAATCTGGATCTGGTCCTGGGTCGCGCACTTCTGCTGGTGGATCGCCAGAATTGTGGCCAATTCGATAGGCCTGCGTCATGTCTGCGGCCTCCACCAGCCAACCGACGCGAGGATGCACTTAGTCGGCCACGGTGCAGCGCAGACTATGTCAGAGAGGTCTTCGACAGTTGCGGTTGTGTCGTGGTAGCCGGATCTTCTGAAGTCGGCGAGCGTCACCATCGCAACGACGGCGCGCGCCTCGTGCTGATCGATGTTGCGCTTAGCGATCAGGAGGAAAAGAAACTCGCTCGTCGTCACATGCAGTTGGTCCAACGCAGCCAGATTGGCTTCCTCGCTGGATGGTCCAACGGCTAGGCCGTTGCTCCGCGCCTCAGCGCGAACGTGACTTTGACCGTGGGATCGAGTATGTATGCTCATCGATGGCGTCTCCTCGCCGTTGACGTGCGTGACCGGTTCGCCCCGGTGACACGCGGACTTTACAAGCGCCCTTGGCCCACGAAGCCTGGGGCGTTTTTGTTGGGGGGGGGCGCGCAATAAGGGGAGCGCAGTAACGCTCGATCGCGCCAGAAGCTTGCTGGCCTTACGCTGCTACTGGTGCTGTCTTCCTCAATCTGCGGCGCGCCCTGGTATCAGTTGCGGAGCGCTGCCCAGTTACCGACGGTAAAATCGGTGCCGCGCTGAGCGCCGGGTCAACCCAGGTGTGCGCGAGCAGAGCGATTCGGTGTCGGCGCTCGAAACTCGTGGCCTCGGCACGCTCGACGGCGCACAGCAGGTCGTCGGCCAGCCGTGGTGATGGTTGCCGCTTGCGCGTCATTGCCCGCCCTCCGCCAATGCAGCTCGCTGCTCAACGCGATGGCGCTGCTTGGCCAAGGCTTCGGCCTTTCGAGTTTCGAGAAAAGCGACAACATCGCGCGCCAGCCAAACGCTGCGAGCGCCGATTTTCAACGGCGGTGGGAATTGTCCCTTTGCGATCTGCTTGTAGAGAGCGGCGACTTGAACACGCAGTATGAAATCGCAAATCTCGTCGGCGCTAAGTGAACTCTTGTCGCGCAGTTGTACCGGAAGTAGGTCGAGTGCATCAGCGGTTGACGCAGCATGGTGCGAAGGCGCGCGTGGCGCGGCTGCACAGGCATTGCGTGGCATGGTGTGAGGCTCGGGTTCGGTTGCCGATGCGCGACGGTTTCTCCCGCCGTCTGCCAGTTCGCCCTGACAGCTCAACCCGAGCGTAGCTCCCGCTCGACGAAGACCAGCTTTCGCAGCGCTGGTGCTGACCGACCTCTAGCTGGATCGCGGCGACTTAAGGTTCGCCCTGCGATCTGCCCCTTGGGGGATCGGCGAGGGCTGAGCCCCCGTTTTTGCTTGCTCGGTGCATCGCTCCCGGCGAGATTTCCATAGAAGGGATGATGTTGACAGTCAAACGGTTATCCACAGTGTTCTGCCCAGCGCTTCATCACTCCGCGGCGATCTTCGAAGTGGTCAGTGCGATTGTAGGCAGCACGGACCTTGTTGCCGTCGCTGTGGGCCAGCGCCGCCTCGGATACGAGGTCCGGCACCCCGTTCTCGCTGGCCCAAGTCTTGAAGGCCGATCGAAAGCCGTGGGCCGTCGCTCTGTCCGCCAGATCCATGTCGCGAATCGCCTTCGTGAACGTCATGTCGGACAGGGGCTGCCCCTGTTGCCCTGGAAAGACAATCTCGCTTTTGGGGTTCGCGGCGCGCGCCAAACGCAGGATCTCCAACGCGCGATCGGAAAGCGGGACACGATGCTCGACGCCCGCCTTCATCCGGCTTGCGGGCACAGTCCATGCGCGCTTGGTGAATTCGATGTCGGCCCAAAGCGCGCGCCGAGCCTCGCCCGAGCGCGCCGCTGTGAGGACGAGAAACTCGAAGCAGAGCCGGGTCGAGAGCATGCCTTGGCGAGCGCGCAGCGCCTTGAGAAAAGCGGGCACATCTCGCCATGGCAGTGCGCGATGGTGCCGAGGTTCACGCTCGCCCTTGCGCTCGCGACCGAGCTGCTCGGCGACGCCGTCGCATGGACTGGCCCGCTCGCGATCTTCACGCACTATGGCGAACTTGAAGATCACGCCCAGTCGCTGCAGCACACGGCGTGCTGTCTCTGGCTTACTGTGCCAGATCGGCGCCAGCAAATCGATGATCTCGGCCGCCCGAACCTCGGCGACTGGCCGCTTGCCGATCGTCGGCCAAGCATAAGCGCTGAGCGTCGCTTCCCACTGGGCGACGTGCTTCGAATTGCGCAGACGGACCCGTCGCAGTGGCCAGAACTCCGCGAAGACCTGCTCGACTGTCTTCGAGCGCGTCGCCGCGACGATCTCAGCCTTGCGCTGGGCTACGATCTTTTCGCGGTGACTGGGAAGAGGCACGCCTTCGCGGACGGCTGCCCTGTGCGCCTGCGTGATGGCTCGGGCCTGCTCCAGTGAGACGTCCTTGAGCAGTCCGAGGCCGAGCTTGCGGCGTTTGCCTCCGACATGCAGCAACAGTACCCAGCGCCTCGCAGCGGTGCCCTCGCCGACGACCAGATGGAGACCGTCCCCATCCGAGTGCATTCCTGGCTGTAGCTTGCCGCGCTCGATTTGGGTTGCCGTCAATCGCTTGGCTGTCCTGGCCATGTTGCAACTCCCGATCTCCTCATACTGCCCCTCAAGCTTGAAGGGCATCACGAAGGGCACCAATTCGCAGGAGCTTCAGGGATACAAGCGGAGACCTAAGGACACAACCGGAGACGGTGCCGCGCAGCACGCAGGTTGAGGTAACTGGCATTATTAATGGAGATTTCTCGAAGATCAGCGCGAAAATCGAGCCAGAGCAGGGAGATGCGGGCGCGCCCCGCGGTGGGCGATTGGCGGATGGGGAGGGATTCGAACCCCCGGTACCCTTGCGAGCACGTCGGTTTTCAAGACCGATGCCTTAAACCACTCGGCCACCCATCCGAACTTCGTCTGCGGCTTGACCGCCATCCGGCCGTCA
>JBJXDZ010000090.1:0-13739 GCA_046154645.1 Hyphomicrobiaceae bacterium | reverse complement strand
GGCAGCATCGCCGACGCCAACGACGAGGCGCAGTTCGCCGAACTCTACACGCTGGGCGAACTCACCAAGCGCGCATGGGCACAGGACGTGCAGGTGATGATCGAGGGGCCCGGCCACGTCCCCATGCACAAGATCAAGGTCAACATGGAAAAGCAGCTGGAGTCCTGCGGTGAGGCGCCGTTCTACACGCTCGGCCCGCTCACCACCGACATCGCGCCGGGCTACGATCACATCACCTCAGGCATCGGCGCCGCCATGATCGGCTGGTTCGGTTGCGCCATGCTCTGCTATGTGACGCCGAAGGAGCACCTGGGTCTGCCGGATCGCGATGACGTCAAGTACGGCGTCATCACCTACAAGATCGCAGCCCACGCCGCCGACCTCGCCAAGGGCCATCCAGCCGCGCAACTGCGTGACGATGCGCTCTCGCGCGCCCGCTTCGACTTCCGCTGGGAGGATCAGTTCAATCTCGGCCTCGATCCCGACACGGCGCGTGAGATGCACGATGCGACGTTGCCCAAGGACGCCCACAAGGTCGCCCACTTCTGCTCCATGTGCGGCCCGAAGTTCTGCTCGATGAAGATCACGCAGGACGTGCGCGAATTCGCGGCCAAGCAGAACGCCGGTGTCGACGGCATGGCGGCCGCGCAAGCCGGCATGGACGAGATGTCGAAGAAGTTCCGCGACATGGGCGGCGAGATCTACCACGACGCCGAAAAGGTGAAGGCCGCAAACAAGAGTTTGGGCTGAGATTGGTCCCGGGGGCAGGCCCACGGGTCTGCCCCCGCCAGCCAGGAGCCGCGACGATGCCCGACATCATTATCGTCGCTGAACATGGAGCCCTGCGCCTTGTCCCTGCTGCTCCTGATCGACATACGAGAACAACTCGCCCAACCTGATGTCCAACCCCCGCCTCCAACAATCGCTGCGGGACCAGGACTGACGTTCGCTCGAAGTTGTCATCTGGAGTGACATTCGGCAGCCTGCTCGGGCAACTGAAGGATCAATGCCTCGAATCATCCAGGACGAGGGAGACAAGATGCGACCTTCAGCACGTATAATTGCGCTCGTTTCCTTGATCCTGGGTTTAACTTGCCTCACCGGCGGCGTTAGACAACAAGCGCTACTCGCCCAAGAGCAACCGGCCAGGTCCGAGTCTGCCAGCACCACCATGATCACGCCGCAAGAGCAAGACCCGGCGGGAGCCCCGCCGACCCTGTCAGCGGCGCAACTCGCTGTACTGGGAAAACTGCTCGGATCATCGGAAACGGTAAACACGTGCATACAGGCGCTCACGCGTGTGCTCGACGCATCAAAGGTAAAGACTATTGTTCTGCCGCTTCCGGACGGCGGAACTGTCACGTTCGCGCAAACGCGACCCGCCTTTCAATTGGAAGGTGGATTCACCTGGCGTGGTGAGGTCAAGGAGAGTGGTGAGCCTGCCGTCTTGATGCTGTGGCAGGACGGCAGTGTCACCGGCTCCTTTGCTTATCTGGGGCGTGTCTACTCCGTTGAGCGAATGGGCAGCAACCTGCACACCGTTGCAGAACTTAGAATGCCGCCGATACACGCGCCCGTGCGCGACCAGCAAACCGCCGCCTCCCGAACTGGCGATGGCATTGTTCCCGGAAAAGCTGCGACCGCGGCCCCCACGCCACCTCCTGTGATTGCGCCGTTCGCCGATGCGACGCGACAAGCCCTCGAAGCCAAGGCTATCACCATCGATGTCCTGCTGCTGCATACGAAGCGTGTCGCATCGCGTTACGTCGGGCCGCTCTCGGTGCGCCTGCCATTTGTCATTGAGACCGTCAATCAGACCTTTGAGAACAGCGGCGTTGGCAATGTTAAGCTGCGGCTCGTGCTCACGGAGCTGCTTGATTTCGACGAGCAAGGAGCCGATCATTTCGATCTCCTCTACAAAATGGTCGACGGCGTCGGTCCATTCAAGGATGTAAGAAAGTTGCGCGATGCGAAGCGTGCCGACATTGTCGGTCTGATCGTCGACAACCCGGAGGGCTGCGGACTTTCGACTCGCGTAGGAGCCGAAGCAGACGAAGCTTACTTCCTCGTGCATCACGCATGTGCGGCAGTCAGCTATTCGGTTGCCCACGAGGTCGGCCATATACTTGGCGCACGACACGACCGTTTGACGGACAGCAGTGAAACGCCGTTTCCCTATGCTCACGGTTACGTTCACGATAACGCTTGGCGAACCATGATGGCTTACAATTCACCATGCGGTGGGTGCCCTCGGATACCCTACTGGTCGAATCCTCGTGTGCTCTACAAGGGCGTGCCGACGGGCACCATCGCCCATGACAATGCACGGGTCATTCTCGAGCAAGCCGAGCGCGTGGCGAATTTCCGATGAACAGAAACGGGCACAGCGACCAATTCGAACCGCAGCCTGCGTGACTTCTGGAGTCCCGGTCGAGCTGTGCTCGACCGTGCCGCGTGTCATAGTGACCGAAGTGCGCTGCTGGAGGTAGCGGAAATCCTTGGCTGTCTCCAGCGCTGATGGCCCGAAGAGGGGGGGGGACGATTGGCGAAAGGCCTCGCGCACGCTCAGGGAGGCTCAGGCAGCGCGGTCGGCCATGTCCTGGCTACCCCTGGTGCGGCCGAGGTGACGCAGCCTGCCGGCGCGCTCGTATGTGAGTTAACCTCGTTTCCGCAGCCATAGGGTAAATACCGCGCGAAAAGTTGGGAGCTACCAATAATGCGGACAGGGCGGTCTCAACGGGTCCGTGCAACAGGCATGATGTTGCGAAGATTCGGAGGGGCTGGAAATGGCGCGGGGACGGCTGTCGTTGGGTCGACCTGCGCTTGACCCAACCGACGTGGAAAGTGCTCTCGTCTTGAATTTCCCCGCACTCACCGCTGCGGCAACAGCTCCGGGCGATACTCGAAGTGCATGGTGTCGTAGTGATACCAGCGCCCGCCCCAGATGAAGCCGTGCTTCTCGAAGATCTCGACGATCTCCATCGGGATCTTGTTGCGCCACACGAAGCGCTCGCTCGCCGGCTGCGTCCATTGCCAGTAGTGCGCGTGCTTCAGCGCGATATCGATGGCGATGCCGTGGCCGTGCACGCTTTGCCGCTTGGTACCCGCAATCGCCCGGCACACGAATGTACCCGCCGCCGGAAAGAGAAACTCGTTGAACGTGGGCGGTAGCGCATCAAGCTCCCTGCCTACCTTCGCCAGTTGCTCGGCGACGCCATTCACTTTCGAGATCTGAACCTTCCGGCCCCACTTTGTCGGCAGCCACACCACATCGGCCAGGTTGGCCTGCACGCCCCCCGTGCGGCAGTCGCCGTACATCTTGTCGAACAGCGGCGCGTAGCGAACGCGCCCCGGATCGATTTCCTTGCCCGGTGCTACGGCTGGCCCAATCGGATACGGCGCAAGAAACATATCCTTGATATCGGGCGCATCGAGCCGCTCGGCGAACGGCTTCACACCCCGGCCATCGTCGATGACCATGCGCGAGCCGTCTTTCCACACCAGTGCGTTGCCGTCGATTCGCTCCAGAAACGCCGGATAGGCGCGCACCAGCGCCTCGATCGGGGCTGCCTGTCCGCCATCACGCGTCTGCGCCGAGGCTGGCGCACGGTCGTGGTGCGGGCCGCCCCACAGGCCCAGCACGAGGCCGGCCGTCGCGATCAAGCACCTGCAGGCAAAGGTGAATTTCACCGGCGGCATGATCGCCTCATGGTCTGAACACGATCCAGCGTATCCTGACCGCCAAGCCGTTCACAAGGCTGTGCCAGCGTGCCGCGCACGGATTTACGATTTCCGACGATGAGTGGCCCCCGTGGACTTTACCAGCCGACGAACGGTGCTAATGTCCGCGACAAGATGCTTCCAGTTGAACGCCTGAAGACCAGCGGTCGAGTTGAGCCCTGGTGATCCGTCAAAATCCAGGCACTGGGGAATGACATTGTGGCCGAATCTGGCGACGGACATAGCGCGACCAAGCCTCGGTCGCAGAGCGACGCGGTCCCCTCAGCGCGCGACTGGGGCTATGCGACACCCGCCTACGGGGCATTGGACCTCGGCACTAACAACTGCAGGTTGCTGATTGCACGGCCATCGCGGCGCGGGTTCCTCGTTGTCGACGCCTTTTCGCGCATTATCCGCCTCGGTGAGGGCCTCGGCGCCACCGGCCGCCTGTCCGACGTCGCCATGGATCGCACGGTCGACGCCCTGCGCGTGTGCGCCAGCAAGATCGCCCGCTCGGGCGTGGCCCGCTATCGCCTCGTCGCCACGGAAGCTTGCCGGATCGCGGCCAACGGCCAGCAGTTCCTCGAGCGCGTGCGCAAGGACACCGGGCTCGATATCGAGATCCTGTCGCGCGAGAACGAGGCGCGCCTCGCCGTCTCCGGGTGCGCCGCCCTGCTCGACCGCCGTTCCGATCTGGTGCTGGTGTTCGATATCGGTGGCGGCTCGTCGGAGCTGGTCTGGCTGGATCTCGCCAGATGCGCCGAGCCGCCAGGCCGTGGCGTGCCCGACCGCATCGACGTGCAGAACGCCATCGCCGCCTGGACCTCGCTCTCCGTTGGTGTCGTGACGTTGGCCGAGCAGTTCGGCGGCCGCCATGTCACCCGCGACGATTTCGAGGCCATGGTGGCGCATGTGCTGGGTCTCCTCGCTCCATTCGAGGAGAAGTATCGTTTCCGCGATCGCCTCAGCAAGGAGCGCAGCCATCTGCTGGGCACCTCGGGCACTGTGACCACGGTGGCCGGCATTCATCTTGGCCTCAAGCGCTATGATCGCTCTCGCGTCGACGGCTACTGGATGCAGACCCGGGAGGCGCGCGACGTTACCGAGAGCCTGCTCGACCGCACCTACGAGGAACGCATCGCCGAGCCGTGCATCGGCCGCGACCGCGCCGATCTGGTGCTGGCTGGCTGTGCCATTCTCGAAGCCATCCTGCGGCTGTGGCCCTGCGAGACGCTGCGTGTGGCCGATCGGGGCTTGCGCGAAGGCATCCTGGCCTCACTGATGGCCGAGGACGGCGTCTACCGGGCCAACCGGCGCCGTCAGCATCAGCCGGGGGGCCAGCGATGAAATCTCCCGGCACCGGCAAGGGCGGCGGCAAAAGCTCCAAAAGCTCCGCCTCTGGCGCCAAGAAAAGCTTCGGCTCAGCGCGCGACATGGGTGTCCGCCTGAAGACGGCTCGCGGTCGCACGGCGTCGTCCCAGCGCTGGCTCGAGCGTCAATTGAACGATCCCTACGTCGCCGCCGCCAAGCGCGAAGGCTGGCATTCTCGCGCCGCCTTCAAGTTGCTCGAGATCGACGACAAGCACCACATTCTGAAGCCAGGCCAGCGGGTGGTCGATCTCGGCGCCGCTCCTGGCGGCTGGTCGCAGGTGGCCGCCTTGCGCGTCAAGGCTGAGGAGGGCAAAGGGCAGGTCGTCGCCATCGACTATCTGGCGTTCGACACCATTGCCGGCGTCCAGGCGCTGCAGCTCGATTTCCTCGACGACACCGCTCCTGCCCAGCTGAAAGCCCTGCTCCGCGATGGCGCCGCTGACATTGTGCTCTCCGACATGGCGGCCCCCACCACCGGCCACAATACCACCGACCATCTGCGGATCATGGGCCTCGCCGAAGCCGCGCTCGCTTTCGCCATCGAGGTCTTGACGCCGGGCGGCGCCTTCGTGTGCAAGGTGTTCCAGGGCGGCACCGAGCGCGACCTGCTCGACCAGCTCAAGCAATCTTTTGCTGTCGTCCGGCACGTCAAACCGCCGGCCAGCCGTTCCGATTCAGCCGAGCTTTATGTGCTGGCGACCGGCTTCCGCCGCACGCCGAGCGAGGCTTGAGCCCGCATGTGGCGCATCTGGGCGGCGGCCCTGTTCTGGGGCCTCAACTGGCCGGTTGTGAAAATCCTGCTCACCGGCACCGGTCCTTGGACGCTGCGCTCGGTCGGCTTGGCGCTGGGATTCCTGCTGCTTGCTGCCACCACGCTGCTCATGGGGCAATCGTTGCGCATTCCGCGCAGCCACTGGCCGCAGCTGCTCATCGCCGGGCTCTTGAACGTCGCCTGCTTCAATCTCTTCTCAGTCTTTGCCCAGATGACGATGCCCGCCTCACGCGCCGTCATCATCACCTACACCATGCCATTATGGTCGGTGCTCTTCGCCCGCATCATGCTGGGTGAGCGGATCGACGCCCTCCGTGCTGCTGCTCTGTGCCTGGGCGCCACCGGCATTGCGCTCCTCGCCAAGCCGTTCTGGCTGCAGGCCATGGCCGGCGAGCTGCCAGTTGGTTTGATCTTTGTGCTGACTGCGGCCATCACCTGGGCCGCCGGCACCGTCTATACCAAGCGCGCCCGGATCCCCGGTGCGCCGCTGGCCATCACGGCCTGGCAGATTCTCCTCGGCTCCCTCGTCGCAACGGTCGGATTGGTGCTCTTTGAAACCCCGCGCCTGGAGCTGTGGCGCCCCGAGATTGCCGCCACCTTCGCCTATCATGTCATCTTCCCCCAGGCCGCCGCCTATGCCCTCTGGTTCAGCCTCATGACGCGCATTCCGGCATCCACACTCTCGCTCGGCACACTTCTGGTTCCCGTGTTCGGCGTTGGCGGCGCCATGCTCATGATCGGCGAAGAGCCCACCTGGCTGGAGCTCGCCGGCTTCGCGGTCATCATGCTCGCCATCGTGCTCGATCAGGGCGTCCGCGCCTGGGCCGACCGGGGCAAGCCCGTGGCCAGCCGTTAACCCAGATTTGCGCGCTGCGACGCAGCATCAGCTTCCGTGGACCATAAGTCTCTGCTAAATATGGGGATGGCACTGATTCCAGCACATCGCCGCAAGCCCATCCCGTCACACCCGCAAGCCGGTGTGCGCCGCGATCGTGCAACCCACGCATGGAGGCGCACATGACGTCCCGGAAATCCCTGATCCGGCCGGATGTCGGTCTCACCTTCGACGATGTCCTCCTGCTGCCCGACGGCTCCGAGGTGCTTCCCAGCGAGACGGACGTGGCCTCGCGCGTGACCAAGGAGATCTCGGTCCGCATCCCCATCCTCTCCTCCGCCATGGACACGGTCACGGAAGGGCGCCTCGCCATCGCCGTCGCCCAGGCCGGCGGCATTGGCGTCGTCCACCGCAACCTGACGCCCGAGCTGCAGGCCGATCAGGTGGCCATGGTCAAGAAGTTCGAGTCCGGCATGGTGGTCAATCCCGTCACCATTCACCCTAATGCGCCACTCGCCGACGCCCTCGATCTCATGGCCCGTCACCGCATCTCAGGGATTCCCGTTGTCGAAGCACCGCGCAACGGCCGCCGCGACGGCAAGCTGGTCGGCATCCTGACCAATCGCGATGTGCGCTTCGCCACCAATCCGCGCCAGCCGGTCTCCGAACTGATGACCAAGGACAAGCTCATCACTGTCAAGGAAGGCGTCGACCGGGACGAGGCCAAGCGCCTGCTGCACTCCAACCGCATCGAGAAGCTGATCGTCGTCGACGATGATTATCGCTGCATCGGCCTGATCACGGTGAAAGACATCGAGAAGGCCAAGCTGCATCCCCACGCCTGCAAGGACGAGCAGGGCCGTCTGCGGGTCGCCGCCGCCACCACGGTCGGCACCGACGGCCACGAGCGCACCGAGCGCCTGATCGCGGCCGGCTGCGATCTGATCGTCGTCGACACCGCCCATGGCCATTCCAAGCGCGTCATCGACGCCGTGGCCCGCATCAAGCAGCTGTCCAATCGCACCCAGGTCATTGCCGGTAACGTCGCCACGGCCGCAGCCACCAAAGCCCTGATCGAAGCCGGCGCCGACGCCGTCAAGGTCGGCATTGGCCCAGGCTCCATCTGCACCACGCGCATCGTTGCCGGCGTCGGCGTGCCCCAGCTCACCGCCATCATGGATTGCGTCGACGAAGCCGCGAAGTCCGGCATTCCCATCATCGCCGATGGCGGCATCAAGTTTTCCGGCGACATCGTCAAGGCCATGGCTGCCGGCGCCAGTTGCGTCATGGTCGGCTCGCTGCTCGCCGGCACCGACGAAAGCCCCGGCGAAACCTATCTCTTCCAGGGCCGCACCTATAAGGCCTATCGCGGCATGGGTTCTGTTGGTGCCATGGCACGGGGTTCAGCCGACCGCTATTTCCAGCAAGAAGTGCAGGATCAGCTGAAGCTGGTGCCTGAAGGCATCGAAGGCCAGGTACCCTACAAGGGCCCAGTCGGCCACGTGCTGCATCAGTTGGTCGGCGGTCTGCGCGCTGGCATGGGCTACATCGGCGCCCACGACATCAGCGAGCTGCAATCGAAGGCCCGCTTCATCCGTATCTCGCCGGCCGCCATGCGCGAGAGCCACACTCACGGCGTGCACATCACGCGGGAGGCGCCCAACTATCCGGGGAATGCGTGATGCCAACCGACACGCCGGCATCGACTTCGCGCCCGCGCCCGCGCCTCGCCACCGCTTATCCGCAACTGCACGTGACGGACATCGCGCGGTCGGTGGACTTTTATGTCCAGACTCTGGGCTTCAGGGAAGTTTACCGCTACGGCAAGCCGCCCTTCTACGCCCTCGTCGAGCGTGATGGCGCTGGCCTCAACCTGCGCCACGTCGATGCGCCGCTGCTCGACCAGTCGTTTGTCGAAAGCGAAAGCCTGATCGTGGCCAGTATTCCAACCTACGGCATCGATCAGCTCTACGCCGAGATCCAGGCCCACGGCGCACCCCTCGCACAGCCCATGACCAAGCAGCCCTGGGGCGCCAAGGACTTCATCGTCCGCGATCCCGACGGCAATCTGATCTGCTTCGGCGAAGCAACCGCGTAAGCGCGCCATTCCGCCTGCAGGGAGAACGACCGCCAATGCCAACACCGCCGCAACCTCCACGCCGTCGCTTCCTCTTTCTTCGCGTGCTGTTTTTCCTGCTCAGTCTGCCGTTCCTGTATTGGGCGTTAACGCAGTACGGCACCCAGATGTGGCGCTTTGCGCAATCCTATTCCACCCTGCAGGGCTTCTGGTATTGGCTCGCGACAATTCTGATCGTCTGGGCGTCGTGGAGTCTGTGGCGACGCATCCGCCGCAAAGCGGCCAAAGCCCGGCAACTCGTCGCCGAGCTGGAGCGGCGCTGAGCGAGTCGCGGTCAATGCCCCTTGATTTCCTGTCCGTGCAATGGCCATCCTCCCGCACGATTTGCGCTCTACAGTGCGTCGCAGTGTCTGCGCTTAAGGAACTACGTCATGAGCTCCACCAAGGCCGCTATCCTGAGCGTGCTCGGCCGGTCTGAAACGCCGAAGCGCGAGACGTTGCGGCAGCTCCGCGCCCGCTCGAAGCCGGTCGGCCGGCGGCAGGATCTGCGCCCGCGCCTCGTGCTGGCCAGCGCCAGCCCGCGCCGCTTGATGCTGCTGTCGCAGGTCGGCGTCGAACCGGACGCGCTCCGCCCGTCGTCGATCGACGAATCACCCCGCCGTGCCGAGATGCCGCGCTCGCTGGTCACTCGCCTCGCCCGTGCCAAGGCCGAAGCCGCCCGCGACCTGATTGCCGATGACAAAGAGCTGGCTGAGGCCTACATCCTGGCCGCCGACACCGTCGTAACGCACGGCCGCAACATCTTCGGCAAGCCGAAGAATGTCGAGGAGGCGCTCGCCATGCTGCAGCGCCTGTCCGGCCGCTCGCACCGCGTGTTGACCGGCCTCTGCCTGATCACGCCAGAAGACCGCGTCCGCCTCAAGATCATCGACACCCGCGTGCGCTTCAAGCGCCTCTCCAAGGAAGAGATCCAGAGCTACCTCGCCTCCCGCGAATGGCGCGGCAAAGCCGGGGGCTACGCCATCCAGGGCCTCGCCGGCTGCTTTGTGCAAAAGCTGGTCGGCTCCTACACCAATGTGGTTGGCTTGCCGCTGACGGAGGTCGTCGCCATGCTGGTCGGCGAAGGCTTCCCCATCCACTTCAACTGGCTGAAGGCCGGCGAGGCGGAACCGGAATAACGGTGCTGCAACTGCAGAGGCGCAGAACATGAACGACGTTGACCTGCCGCCAGCCAAGCCCCAGGGCCGCTGCCCGATTTGTGCCAAGCCACGCGAGCCCAAGTATCAGCCGTTCTGCTCCAAGCGCTGCGCTGACGTCGATCTGGCCCGCTGGCTCGGCGGCAACTACGTCATTGCCGGCGGCAAGGAGGATGCCGACGAGGATGGCGACGACGCCCTCGCCGGTCGCACCACCACCTCCGCAGCCCAGGACAAAATCGATGAAAATGAGTGATATCCCCTTCGGCACCACCGACTGGTCAACGGTCGACCCGACCACGCACAAGGGTGAAACCGGGGTCGCAACGTGGCGCACGCGCAACTTCGGCGCCATCCGCGTGCGCATGGTCGAGTACTCGCCGGGCTATCTTGCCGACCATTGGTGCGAGAAAGGTCACATCCTGCTCGTCCTCGATGGCGAACTCGAAACCGAACTTGCCGATGGCCGCCGTTCGACCCTGAAGCCCGGCCAAAGCTATCAGGTCGCCGACGGCGCCGAGCCCCACCGCTCCCGCACCGGCCCCAAGGGCGCCAAGCTGTTCATCGTCGATTGAGCCGCGATGACGGCACGCGACAACCTGAGGTCCCTCCATGGCGCAGAATGACAATTGGGGCTGGCGGGCCCGCATCGGCATGTTCATCGTCGGCAACGAAGCTGTGCCTGAAGCCGAATGGTGGGCCATGCTGCCCCGCGGCGTGTCGCTCCATGTGGCCCGCGTCACCGCACCGACACCTTGGGCAGGCTGGCGGCAAGACCGCAGCGGTGTCGAGCTTTCGGCCGATCTGGTCCGTGGCTGCGCCCAGTTCGCCGCCATGCGCCTGTCGGCCGTGGTCATAGGGCACACCTCGAGCAGCATCGTTGGCGGCAAAGGCTGGGACGAAGCGGTTCAATCCACCTTGGCGGCGGCACTCGGCACCACGGCCGTGGTCACGACCAATGCCCTCGATAGTCTGGCGGCACTCCGCGCCTCGGCAGTCCGCCGTCCATTCCTGGTTCTGCCGCCCTGGTTCGGTGACGACACGGTCGCCGCGGGCCTCAGCTACTTTACTGATCAAGGCGTCGCCCCGGCCGGCCACTTGCGCTACGACCCCGGCCGCAAATGGCGAGATGTTCCCCCGCGCGAGTTATACCGAGAAGGCATGGGCTTCGAGCAGGAAGTCGAGCCTCTGTACGCGCAGATCCGAGCCGCCTGCCCATCGACCGCGGATGGCGTCTTGATCGCAGGCACGGGTTTCCGCTGCGTCGCCATCCTGGAAGCGCTGGAGCAGGACTTGAAACGTCCCGTGATATCGGCAAACCAAGCCAGCCTTTGGCATTGCCTGCGCTTATCCGGCGTGCACACGCAAGTGACGGGCTACGGCAACCTGCTGCGCATCTGACTTATGCCCAGAAGCGAAAACAATGACTCGTGACAACGCCCCCTCACCCCGACCCTCTCCCCTGGGGGAGAGGGGGAAGTGGCTCAATGCCTCGCAGTTCTTTGCCTCTCCCCGTCATGGCGTGGCCGTGCGCTGCACGGACGGGTGAGGCCGGCGCGCCTGCAGTCCTTGCTCGGTCTTCGATCCAGCAGACGCGCCGGGTGAGGGGGCTTGAGGCCAGGTTAAACTATTGGCTCAATGGTATTAGCCCCTCACAACAGCCCCAGATCCGCGAGGTCCTTCCGCAGTTTGGCCGGCATCTCGCGCACCTGGTCGCGCCGGTTCTTGCCCAGGTCCGCCGGCGCCTCGTCCGCCTTCAGATAGCGCCAGCCCTGGAACGGTCGTCGCGGCGTTGGCCGCACCGGCACCAGTGACGCAAAGCTGTTCATCGTCGATGGAAAGGCACTAATACAAAGAATGACCGAACTCAGCGAAATCGGTACCGCATTCCTTGCCGTCATCCAGTCTGGCTCCGTCACCCATCCTCGATTCGTGGGACGCCAGCTGGATCCATCGGGACTTTCTCCTCGAGACATTGGCCGTCTCCTACCTGCTGCCTTTCAGACTGGATCCCTTGCATCCGCGTCTACTGCCGCACGTAATGCCGCTTGGCAGATTATAGCCCAAGCAAAACTGGTCGAGCCTCAATTCAGTTCCCAAGATGCCAGAACCCTACTCAAGCATTGGGTTCCGCCGGCATCCGACCACCTCACCCTTGTGCCGGTCCGACATGACGTGACTGACCGAATTCTGCAGGTCATCTCCGGATGCAGCGAAGAATTGCCGGACATCTCGGCGCTGATTGCCCCACATTTGCCATCAGTAAATGCGCAGATTGACGGTGCCGAAACAATTCGAGCCATCGGCGGATCACGTCCGCACGGTTGGCTTCTGCTAGCTTCGATGTGCGATACCCCAGGCGCGGAACGATTGGCCGACACAATCCGCGCGCAATGCGCTGAAAGCTCACTACTACGCGACGAAGTCGATTTGATGTTGTCGCTGCCAAGGCGTGATGCCATCAACCTCGCACGCATCGCAAGTGGTTGGGCAGGGCCGCGCAGTGACGACGATCTCGAACCGCGGGGTACCTTTCCACTGGGATTGCTGCCTCCTTACTTGGAGTTCGCACGTCGTGCACTGGAAGCAGCTATCGAGAAGGCCGCTCGTATTCATGCTGGCCATGATCCTTACGTATCAGACAAGGCATTCACCCCAACTGAAGGTCAGTTACTCGGACGCTGTGTCCGCGCTGCGCATGATCAAAAGGCACCTTGGCTAAATCCGCTACTGGCCAGACTGTGGAACCAAGTGAGCATCGCTCCTGGCATTGGGAAGTCGGTTCCCTCACAATCGGTAGCGATCGCTTTGGGTCGGGTGATCGAGGATGCGCCAAGTGCCTCGACCATCAGCATCATGCGCGAGGTAATAAATAATGTACGTCATGCAGGTGTGAAGAAGAAACTGTCAAAGTTTCTACATTCTGCTGAACGTCGCCTTGCCGAAAGCCCAGATTTTATCATGCAGCTACCCGCAGACATCAAGCTTCCAAAGGCGATGGTGACAACCGCCCGACGCGCAATAGAGGCATTCTATAACAGTCAACCGGTCTTCAGCCTCAATGATTGGGCAGATCGGTTCGCTCGTCAGAAGGAGCTCCTACAGATCACCTCGAGCCTAATCTGGCGCGTCGAACAAATCGGCCAAACATCATATTCCGCCATGCCAATCTTCAAACGCGATCAGGTATCTTGGCGCATGGCCGACGGGAATGTCTATGATGGTGAATCCAGCCAGTCCGTCACTCTTTGGCATCCTCTTCCAGCTGACGATATCGAGCGCGACGCTTGGCGGGATCACGTCATGGCTGCAAAAATAAAGCAGCCATTTCTTCAAGCCTTCCGACAGTTCTACCGGTTGGACAGCGATGCCCTGAACGAGGTCGGCACGACCATGTTCGCCAACCACACTGTGGACATTAAAACCGTTATGGGTATTTCTAAATCGACGGGTTGGTCATTGGAGCCGGATGTCGGTTTCTCGCGCCGGATTGGGGCACATGTGTTTCATTTCGATTTCGGTCGCGGCTTCTACCCTGGATGCTTGGGAGCAGCGAGGACAGGACCGCTGCTTTCCTTCAAAAGCGGTGGACGTGGAAAGCAGCTGAAGCCTGTCGCTCTCGGCACAATAGACCCGGTGATTATGCCTGTCCCCTTAGTTCAGGCGCAATCATGGGATAGGTGAGTGCGATCAAGGAGATGGACCATGACCGACACGATGCCGGACGATCTGTGGCGTGACTTCCCCAAAACCGCACCGGCGTTCGAG
>JBJXDZ010000089.1:0-57408 GCA_046154645.1 Hyphomicrobiaceae bacterium | reverse complement strand
TGGCTGGCGAGAAGGTACTCCGTCGGTGGCAAGCCGGATAGTGCGCCGTGTGGACCGTGTGGACGAACGAAGTTGTAGGTATCCCGCCAATCGTCGATGAGCGGGTTCAGATCGGCGACGGAGCCGGAGCCGGGCAACTCGGTGCATGCGTAGAACTCGTAGCGCTTGGCGCCGTTGCAGCGTTCGACGCCGCCGTTGGGCTTCCGTGATCTCGGTAGCTGCACGTAGAGCTTGATTTTGCGCCGCTCACATTCGGCCTCGAACTCGGCCATGAACTCGCTGCCACCATCGATCTGGAGGCCTTCGACCGAGAACGGCATATCGGCCTGGAGCTTGTCGAGGAAGAGCGTGGCGGCGGCGGTGGCGCGATTGCGGGCTTCGGCGACGGTCCACTTGGCGACCGGGCGTGAAGTGGCGGATCGACTTGCCGGGCACGAGATTGATGTGGACGGTATCGACCTGCACGATCTCGCCGGGTTTCGTGGGCTTGCCGATCTCGTTCGCAATCACGAATGCGTTATCCGCGATATGCGCGCCGTCGTTGCGGCTGCGACCACGGCCGATGAGGTGGTCACTGCGGATTTGCTGACCCACTACATTGCGCAGCATGAGAAAGTCGCATGGATGCTGCGCTCGATGCTTCGTGATCCGTGAGACACGTGCGAGAGCCATAGCCGTCGCAACTTGATCGCGGCTGTAGCCAACCGGTCTTGCGGCTCTGGCCTTGCGTTCGGCGCCGAGCGTGTCCGGTGTAGGGCTTGATGCGGGGGTAGCGCGGCTTTGGACGATGAGTAAGCGTCAGCCTACGACTGCGGCACATTTCGCTTGACGGCTCTTGGCGTCGCCGGTTTCGGCAGGTCACCCATTCCGGGGAAGGTGACCGCTGATTCCGGCGCGTGGTGACCACCTGTTCCAGTCCATGGTGACCGGGGGTGGCGCGGTGTGGACGAGCGCCGTCGGGTAGCACGGCTGATCTCAGTGTTCGTGGCTTCCGTCAAGCTTGCATGTGGCTTCGGCACCACACCGCGGCCGCGCACCATTTTCCTTTTTCTTGTCGCTGCGAGAGGCCGTCCCCGAAATCAACGGGAGGGACCCGCGGGCGAAGCGGAGCGCCCTACTGCGCGCAGCGGCGAACGTGGGAGGGCCCTGTTGACCCTCGGGGGCGGGCAGGAGGCTGGGCGTGACCTTGATCATTTGCGGCCTCCCTTCACCGGTTTTGCCGTCGTGCTCGTGTCGCCGCTGTCCGTACTGCCGATCGTCGTCTCCGCCGCGTCCGGCTTGCGCATCGACGGGCCCTTCAAGTTGAGCCGGTAGGGGTTGTGCACAAGTCGATCGAGGATCGCGTCGGAGAAGGTCGGCTCGCACAGCGCTTCCTGATCGAGCGCTATGTCGATCACATCGCCGACATCCTGGAGTTGGTTGCCGACGTCGCCGCGCCCCGCGAACCCGAAGCGTTTGTCGAATACGCGCACGCAGACTTGATTGCGGCGAAGACGTGAGTGGCGACCGCCGGCCGTCGCTCGCTGCCAAGCGAAAGCCAGCGCGACGCAACAACTGGCTCCCAAACGTTCGTGGTGGCGCGGGAAACGGATGATCGCAATACGGCTATGCAAGTGGCCATTGCCCACCACCGCTACAAGCAACCGGAACCGAGCCGCATGACCACATTCTAGTCGCAACACCGGTCTCGGGCATAGTCGCGGATTGCGCAAAATTACACGGAGTCCTGGCGCGACTTACCGGACGATCTTGGCGGTCCCCCTGCGGGCGCCAGTGGGCATAGGTACTTGTCGACCAAGCAGTGGAAAACACCGCCTCGCGCCGTCCCTCAGCTTGCTCACGCGACGTGCAACAAATCATCCCAGCCGGGCTAGGGCGTGGCGGCTTACCGAAGTGGATGCCAGAATTCGGGCTTCCAGCGCCTCCACATCCTCGTTGCACAGTGCCAGCGGATTTCCGCCCGCCAAAATGGCTTCGATCGTCGCCTGCCAGCGTGTCAATGCGGTGCGAACTTCCAGTGTCAGATCAGCATGGGCGTAGTGCTTCGTCGTAACCGAACTCGACTTGACTGATATGTGGTTCAGTGCAGCCGCGATCACATTCGTGGGAACTCCGAGAGATTCTAGTCCTGTCGCAAGCGTCCTGCGGAAGTCGTGAGGCGTCATCCGTGGAATCCAATTGTCCTCACTGACGGTTTCGTTGTGGTCTGCGAGGAGATCGGCGACCGCATGCGCAATGTGATCATTGCGCTCGACTTTGCCGCGTCCGCCGACAAAGACGTGCGTCTTACTATTTGACTGGGCTAGCGCCTCACGGATGATTGCGCGTGCCATCGGCGGTAGCGGAACCACATGCCGTTGCTTGTTCTTCGTGCGAATGCCAGGGATGGTCCAAAACAGGAGATCATCAGACAACTCTCCTCGCTCAAGCCCAGCAATCTCGCTGGATCTCAATCCGAGAAGGATCTGCAACCTGACCATTCGAAGCAGATTCGGTTTGTTGGCCCAAGCGATCCCGCCAGCCTGCCAAACCCAGCGCAATTCTGCCGCGGACAACACCCGGGTGCGCGGCACGCCTTTCTCAGGCAAGTCCACACCTTTCCAGGGCTCTCCTTGCAGGTAATTGCGCCCCCGGCCCCAGCGAAGCATCGCGCGGGTCACTTCAAAGGCCCGCCGCGCCTGCACGTGAGCGCCTCGGGAGACAACGGCATCGACGATCTGCTGCACCATGTCTCGTGTGATGTCGACAACTGCAACAGGCCCGATGAGGGGCTGCACGTTCAATGAGTACATCTCGAAATAGCTGCGGTGACGCGTCTTGTGGCCAGAAAAATACAATTCGGCCATCCCCGCAAACGTCAGCCGATTGCGCTCCGCCGTCTCCCGTCTACGCGTTTCGGCCTCTTGAGCCTTTTTCTGACGCTCCGTCGATGCCCGCTCATTGAGTGGATCAATGCCTCCTGCTCGCTTTCCTATCAGGATCTGCGCTGCAGTTCGGGCGTCGGCAAGGCCAAATCCGGGCCCATATGTACCGAGCTTGAGGCGACGTGGAGAGGGCGCATCGGCGGGCCTATAGACATAGGCAAAGCTTGCCTTGCCGCCGTAGGACGCGCGGAACTCAAGGCAACTTGTCTTACCTGTGTCGCGGACGGCAATGGTCCGGCGCTCGGCTTTGGCCCGACTGATGGCGTTCCTGAGTATGCTGTCGGTCAGCATGGCAATGCTCCAAGTAGCTGACAGGGTGCATCAGCTTAGCACCGCTTGGCTTCGTTTTAATACATTTTTAATGCCTGCGCGCCGCAACATTGCGCGGCGCAGTGAAACGCTGCGGAACAGGCGGTTGAGAATAAATATTTAAAATCATATGCTTGATGTGGTTCAGTGCGTTTCATGTCACTGCATGGCGTTTCAATGACAGGCGGCTCATAACCGCTTGGTTGCAGGTTCGAGTCCTGCCGGGCCCACCAACAATATCCAAACAAATCAGACCATTACACGCCACCCGCATACACGCCCGGCGACGGCAGGCTCACGATGATGCGGGCCCCACCCAAGTGGGACGCTTCGACGGCGATCTTGCCGCCATGGATCTGGACGATCTGTTGGGCGATGGCCAAGCCGAGTCCGCTGCCGCCGGTGCCACGGCTGCGCGAGTGATCCAATCGGTAGAAGGGCTCAAAAACGGCTGCGCGCTCAGCTAGCGGAATGCCGGGCCCATTATCGTCGATGGTCACGGCTGTGTTGCCGGCCTGGCCGGACACAGTGACGATGACCTTCGCGGCGTGCTGCACGGCATTGTCAATGAGATTGTCGAACAGGCGACGCAGTGCAATCGGATCGCCGAGAACAAGTCCAGCCGGCCGCGATCGCATGAATTCAACGCTGCCATTCGGGCGGTCCTGGATATCGGAGGCGAGCAACGCTGCAACGTCGACCATTTGCCGGCGCTCGCTCACGGCACTGCCACGAGCCACCGTCAAGGCGTCGTCAATGAGCGCGGTCATGTCGTCGAGATCGCGTGTCGCCTTGGCCTGCTGCTCGGGATCGGCAATCATCTCCGCACGCAATCTCAGCCGCGTAATGAACGTCTTGAGATCGTGACTGACCGCGCCGAGCAGAATGGTGCGCCCCTTCAACAGTGCAGCGATACGCGCCTGCATATCGTTGAAGGCCTCGATCAGTCTCGCGATCTCTGGCGCCCCTCGTGACGGCACCGGCTGCGGCACGGCATCGGAGCCAAACCGCGCCACGGAGCTTGCCAAATGCTCGAGCGGTTTGGCTTCGCGCGCAATCGCCAGGATCGAGGCGATCCCGACGACGGCGCCGATGGCGCCAATGAGAAAGCCAGGGGGCAAGCCAAGCGATCCCGGGCTGATTTCGACCCGCGTCGAGAACACGATCCAGTGCCCATCGGCCAGCGCGACCGCCACGTGCAAGGGTTCGCGCGCGAAGGCCCGGAGCCGTCCGACCTTGAAGCTCCACCAGCCGGATTGCGGATCCGGCACGACGTTGGCGACCACCTCGCGACTGCCGACCTCGCGCAAGAACTGCGACACAATCCATTCGACGAAGGGTAGGCGCTGCATGTCGCCGGTCGGTTCCGGCCGCGTCGGGAGAAGCGACACGATGACCGTTTCCGAATTGATGGCTTTCAAGATCAGGGCGCGCTGCCGGGCATCGGCGTGGTCCAGCAGATCTACGATGGCGGCGGCGCGTTCGGGCAGCACCGCCCAGGTATCCTTCTCGCCGCGCTGCGTGTTGGCCAAATAACCGAGTGTCGAGATGGCCGCAATCAGCGCCAACAGCGCCAACAGCACGATCGCCATCAGGCGGCCGGCGATTCCAAGCCGTCCCAGCCCCAGTCCCGCGCGCATGGTCACACCTCCTCGACCGGCTGGCACAACTGGTACCCGGCATTGCGGATCGTCTTGATCAAGGGGTTGTCTCTGGTCTCGATTTTCTTGCGCAGGCGGCTCACCTGCACGTCGATGGTACGGTCGGTGGCCTCGGATCGCCGGCCGCGCGTCCAATCCATCAACTGGTCGCGCGACAAGACGCGTCCTGGTCGCGTGACAAAACACTCGAGCAGGTCGAACTCGGCACTGGTAAGCGCCAACGCGCCCTGCTCCGGGTTGGCGACCGATCTGGCGTCAAGATCGATCACCAGATCGCCCAGCCTCAGCTGGCGGCGCGCGATCGGCTGCGGCTCGTTGCGACGGAGTATGGCGCGAATGCGAGCCACCAGCTCACGCGGATTGAAGGGCTTGGCCATATAGTCGTCGGCGCCGATCTCGAGACCGATAATGCGGTCGATGTCCTCGCCCCGCGCTGTCAGCATCAGGATGGGCACACGGCTGGCGGCACGGATACGCCGGCAGATCGACAGCCCGTCCTCGCCGGGCAGCATGACGTCGAGCACGATCAGATCGGGATCGCCGTAGTTGGCGCGGAACCGGTCGAGGGCCGCACCACCGTCGCCAACGTCGGCGCGGAACCCCTGCCGCACCAGATAACCATGCAGCAACGTACGAATCTCAGGGTCGTCTTCTATGACCAGAATATGCGAACGCTCGGGCATGGGCGCACAGTATCGCGATCCCCGTTGCCAGCAAATAGCGGCTTGCCGATTGATACAAAACGCAACATTTGAGGCCGATTCTGCAAAATCCCGGCAAACCGGGTGGCGCAATTTGCTCCTCAGACGCAACCGAGTGCGTCGCCAACCCCTGAGGAGATTTTGCCCATGACCAGACTCATCGCCCCTCTTGCCGTCGCCACTGTCATGATGATTGCCGGCACCTCGTTCGCTCACGCCTACTCTCGGTCCGGGACCGCGACCGGCCCCGCTGGTCGGACCGTCACATCGCAGGGCTCCGGCTCCTGCTACGGCGGCGCCTGCAGCTCCAAGCAGACCGTGACCGGGCCGCGCGGCAACACGGCATCGCGTGTTGGCGGCACCAGCTGCTCAGGCGGCACGTGCAAGGGCGGCGCCACCTACACCGGACCGGCCAGCAACACCGTGGTCCGCTCGCGCAGCATCTCACGCTGACGCCGCCGGTACGGGCGCCGGCCTGGACCATCCTCGCTGGCGCCCGCACAGGGCCGACAACTGCAACTCACATCCCAATCGTCATTCTCGAACGAGACCATCATGCGCAAGCCACTTCGCACAATAACGTTCACCTGCGTCCTGCTGTTGCCCGCCTGTGCCAGCCAAGCGCAAAGCTTGCCGCCCGAAGCCAGCAATCCAGCCGTCCGGGCGGCTATCGATACCTGCACGGGCGACGCCAAGAAGCTCTGCTCAGGCGTATTGCCAGGAGGCGGCCGGATTGTTCGCTGCCTCGCGGCCAACGAGGCGAGCCTCACCGAGGCCTGCCGCACGGCCATGCTCAAGGCCAAGACCGCATTGGGCCGCTAGCCCATCGGGTTTCCAGCGCCGCAGCGCAGATCGCCACGCCTTCTTCCCAACGTGCCCCGACGAGAACCACCATGACGGATACCGCCAGCCTGATGACCGCTCTACCGAACGGTCGGCCGTTGGGGGCGTTTCTCGCCCTGACGCTGATCTTCATCGCGGCCGAACTCGCCTATGCCAAACTCACCGATCACGACGAGGATCACAACGTCAGGGAAACGGCCGCGTCGGTCGGAGTCGCCATCGGCGATATCGCCGCACGGATCCTGACCGGCGGCATCGCGGCAGTGCCATTCTTGTGGCTCTATCACCATCGCCTGTTCGACATCCCGCTGGACAACGCTTGGAGCCTGGTCGCACTTTTTCTTGGCGTCGAGCTCTGCTACTACGCCTTCCATCGTGCCTCGCATCGGGTGCGCTGGCTCTGGGCGACACACGCTGTCCACCACTCCGCCACCCATTTCAATCTGTCGGCGGCGATCAGACTGGGCTGGACGGGTCAGTTGACGGGTGCATTCGTATTCTTCCTGCCGCTGGCCTGGGTCGGCTTCCACCCGATGGCCATCGGCCTCACATTGACGCTCGGCCTGCTCTACCAGTTCTTTCTGCACACAGCGCTCGACGTGCGGCTTGGCCCGCTCGAGTGGGTGCTCAATACCCCCGCGCATCACCGCGTGCATCACGCTTCGAACGACGGTTGCCTCGACCGCAACTACGGTTCGGTCTTGATCATCTTCGACCGCATGTTCGGCACGTTCGCAGCGGCACCGACCGATGAGCCGTTGCGCTACGGTCTCAAGGGCCGCACGCCGAGCCACAATCCGTTCCGGATTGCCCTGGGCGAGTGGGTGCACTTGTGGCGCGATGTCCGGCATACACGCGGGCTCAAGGCCCGGCTCAAGCTGCTGTTCGGCGCGCCATGAGGAAGGCGAGCCGCGCACCGGAAATGTCTCGCAAGACGTGGCCCAAGAAACCCACCACACCTGCAGGTGCCAATCAGGTCGCACCGTAAGCCGACAGCGTCGGCGCGCATCTCCTCTATGATGCCGCCCACATGTCGGGACCGATTGCCGGCCGCGCCTGGCAGCAACCCCTGCCCGAGGGTGCGCATCTGATGACCATGTCGACCTACAAGAGCCTCGGCGACCCGGCCGGTGGCCTCGTGCTCACCAACGACGCCGCGCTGGCTCAGCGTCTCGATGCCATCGCGTATCCGGGCCTGACGGCCAACTTCGATGTCTCGAAATCGGCAGCCCTCGCCATCACGCTGCTTGATTGGCGCCAGCTCGGCCGCGCTTATGCCGCGCAGATGGTAGCGACGGCACAAGCTTTCGCCGCGGCACTGGCCGCTGAAGGGCTGCCGGTGCACAAGACTGCGTCTGGTTTCACGCAATCGCACCAGTTGGCCATCGAGGCGGCGCGCTTCGGTGGCGGACAGGCCGCGGCGAAACGGCTGCGGCTGGCCAACATCCTCGCCTGTGGCATCGGGTTGCCGATCGCCGGCATCGCGGGCGACGTCAATGGGCTCTGGTTTGGCAGCAATGAGATCGTTCGCTGGGGCATGGGGCCTGAGCACATGGGCGACTTGGCGCGCCTCGTTGCTCGAGCCCTGGTCGGCAATGCGGCACCTGACACGGTCGCGGCCGACGTCACCGCTTTTCGCCGCCGCTTTCGCACGTTGCAGTTCGTCAACGCCTGAGGCCAACGCGGCCCGGGTCTACTTTTTGCAGATCGCGCGCAGAGCCGCGAGGTCGGCAGGCGACAGTGCCGGCGTCGTCGGATAGGCGGGCAGGTTCTCGATCGACTTGACGCGCTCGTCGATGCCGGGATGCGTGGACAGAATGCCGCCGAAGGGCTCTGCCCCGACATCGCCGTCGACCTTCTTCATGCGCTTGAGGAAGAGTGCCAGCGGCTTCACCGCAATGCCGGCGGCCCGCAGCAGTTCGGCGGCGCGCTGGTCCGCCTCGCGTTCGGCGTCACGATTGTAGCGCAGCTGCAGTAGCATAAGGCTCGAGTTCGAGAACGTATCGCCGATGCCTGAGGCCATCATCTTGGCGAGCGTGGCCAGCCCGACAATGCGCACGATGGCTGTCTCCGGATGGCGCTCAAGCCCATGCCCGACTTCATGCGCCAGCACGCCCGCGATTTCCTCGCCGCTGCCCGCCGTCTCGATCAGCTTGCTGGTGAGGATGATGCGCCGCCCCGGCATGGCGAAGGCATTCAGCAGATCCCACTCGACGACCTTGGCGCGATAGCCCTGGCTTTCGTAGTCGCCGGTCACGATGCGTCGCATCAGCTTGTCGAGGGCCATCCGCCCCGGTTCGTTGCTGCATTCGCGATGGCCCTTGGCCAGTCCCGCCAGCATCTGCGTGCCGACGGCCTCCCACGTCTTCACCGGCACCAGCTCAGCTACCGCCTTCGATGGACTGATGTTGGTGACGTAGATGACAATGGTTGCCACTGTCGCGGCCAACATGATCAACAGGCCGGGCTTGGCGTAGCGCCAGCGCTCGCTGCGCGTCGTCAAGCCGGTGGCGCGGCCGAGCAGTGCCTGCACGAATTCGCGGTTGGTGATGAACAGCGTGGCGCCGCCATCGTCGCCCGGCTGGGCTTGGTCGGGCGGGCTCGCTGGACCGCCACGCCACTTGCGCCGCAGCAGCGCTTCTCGCGACGAGACATCGAGCGGCGTCGCGGCCTCGATCTCGGCATAGGGCCATTGCCAGTTGACTTCGGTGCCTGGCTGCTTCAGCACGAGACCGTCGGCGCCGAGCGACACCTCAACCGTTCTCGAGGCCGCCGAGCGACCGTCGCCGTAGCGGGCTTCCGTCGTGATTGTCTGATCAGAAGGCATCGACATCGAACGCCTGCGCCAATCCTTCGCCACCTTGCCCGAGCGCTGCCTGGCTCTGCGTGATGCGCGCGAAATCGAAGGTTCCGTCGATGTGCATGCGGTCGACGAAGTACTTGAGTCCGCGCGCTTGTGCCACCGGCGACAGGATACCGAGCGAGACGAAGCTGATCAGCATGTTGGTGATGACGAGGCCGATCAGCCCCATGCCTGTGATGTGCATGGCAAAGCGCGCGTTGTCGATGGTGGTGCAGCGCGCGAAGTGAATGAGCTTGCGCGCCTGATACCAGGCACTGAGCACGAACCACGTCAACAGCGCCAGGATGACGATCGCAAAGATCAGGAGCGGTTGGAAATTGAGCTCGCTGGGATCGAGATCCTGGCCTTGGCCGATCTTGCCAAGGTTCCCCAGCCCGATTGCCGCCAAGACGCTGCCGATGACGGCGATATAGAGCAGAAAGGCGCCAATCCAGAGCACGGCGAAGGGCGGGTAAAGCGGACCTGAATCGCCAGTGAAGCGGAAGCTTTCACTGCCGAAGGTGGTTTCGTCATGCAGCCGCTTCTGGATCATCACGGCGCGTTGCGGGGCGAACCAGCCAGCCGTCACACCGAGCAGCAACGTGGTCCAGATCCACAGCCCCGCGAACGATTTTGGAGAGCCCGACATGCCGCCGCGAATGCCGCGCCACAATGTGCGCGAGAGGCGGTACCGTCGCGCGCGATACATGGCGATGCCCATGAACAGAAAGATGATGACGTAGATGGGCAGGCTCAGGAGATCGACGATCGGGCTGTCGGGGCCGAAGACAACGACGGCCGCTATCGAAAGCGCCAGGATGGGGATGAAAAAGACCGCGACGGCAAAAAGGAATCCGAGGAACAGCTCCTTGCCGGTTCCCGTATATGTGAATGGCTCGCCTTGCAGCCGCACCGACGACCACAGGCGCTTGCGCACCTCGGTCTTGCCCCAAAAGCTGTAGATGCCGAGCGTGACCACCGAAAGCATGAAATTGATGAAGCTGAGGCCGGTCAATTCCCACGGGCTGCCGACCCACTTCAATTCGACACGTTCGCCGCGGCCCGCTGGCACGGCGCCGTGATCCGTCATTGCCGGGGGGGCGCCAAAGCTGCGTGGCGAGGACCCATCATTCTGCATCACGCGCCTCCGGTGATGAATTTGGCGGTGCCCTGAGCCAAGAGCCGGGCTAGACGGTTAGGGCGGAACCGCAGCCCCGCCCCTGATACTTGTGGAAGATTACGCCCGCGCTGTGACAACGGCAATTGCTGCCGCTGGCCACTTACTTGGGCGACGGTCCGAAGCGATTGGGGCCGGGTTGGCTGTCGCTTGCGTACCAGACGATGAGAAGGATCCCGACAACGAAACCAAGCAGGGCCACGATGCCGCCAACAATGGTCAGCGCAGAGGTTCCGTCACCAGTGGACAGGCCAGCGGCTAGTATGCCACCGCCAATGGCCATCGGGACCAGTGGTGCCAATTGCCACCATCCCGAACGGTCCGTGTCGTGGAGGCGTCGGGCCGTAACCGCGATAATGGGAATGATCATGCCCAGCACTGCAATTTGTACGATCGGTATGATCGACACGATGAGATACAAAAGCATGAACCACCAAAACTCGGAGCGACGCGCACGACCGCTGAAATCGAAATACTTCGAGAAGCACGTCTTGATTGAGTCCATGAAGCTCATTGACGATGTCTCCTTATCGTTGCGTGAGGGCGGTGCACGCCAGACGTAAGCCGGTCCCGCCGCAAGGCCGGGCAGTGACGTTCAACTCACTTGGGCGACGGCCCGAAACGATTGGGGCCCGCCATCGTATCCGCAGCCAACCAGGCGAGAAGCAAGGCGAGCGCGACTAGGGTCGCAATGGCGCCGAGCCACACGATGGCCGTGATGCCGAGCAGGTACCCGCAGAAACTCAGGCCAAGCGTGCCGAGCAGAGCCGTCAGCCACCATCCCGACCGGTCGGTATCGTGCAGCCGCCGCACGGCCGCCGCGATCGTTGGCAGCAAGGTTGCTGCGATGAAGAAGCCGCCAATGATCGGCGAGCCGACGTAATCATCGACGACGCTGAGCAGTGCATTGCAAATGAACAGGAACAGCCACAGCCACCAATACTCCGAGCGGCGCGCGCGACCCTCGAAGTCGGCGTACTTCTCGAAGCAGGTGCGCAGGGCCGTAATCATGTCCATTGTCGGTTCTCGTGCTCACGAATTACGAAAGCTGCTCAACCCACCGCCGGCCCATAGGCATTGGTTTCAGCGGTGCCCGGCTGGCAGTACCAGTAGATCAGTGGAATGATGCCGATGCCGGTCAGAATGAGCAAAACCCACCAACCGCTTTTGCCGATATCGTGCAGACGCCGTACCGAAACAGCAAGATTCGGCACCAGCAACACCACTGTGGCCGCAAGATTCACCGGCCGCAGGCCTTCCAGATCCGCTTGCAACACCCCTATATCGAAGAGCGTGGTGGCAAGTCCAACGATCAGATAGAACAGTACAAACCACCAGTACTCCGACCGGCGCGATCGTCCCTGGAAGTCGAAGTACCGGATGAAAGCGGTTCCGACCGCCTGCAAGAAGCCCATGGCGTGCTCTCCACCGGTCGCCCCCCGGCGTTCCGGCTTGCTGTTGTGACGCGCCACCCGGGACTGTGGTCACGGCCCATGCGATCAGCGTTCGGCGCTGGCCGCAATAGTGATTCGCGCCAGCCAATCCTTTGGCGATGCTTGATCGGAAGCACTGCTCTTGTCGAGCTTTTATTGCCGCACGATGACGCTTGCGACCGCTTGCCGTTGCCTGCCGGCCATAGCGAGCGGGCGGCCCCCCCCTGGCGTGAGGTCATGATCGTGGACGAGGGCAAATTGCCACTTCGAATCAGGACGCTGTCGCTTTATCCTGCAAGTCCATGGCGCGGTACATCTTCATTACAGGCGGCGTGGTTTCATCGCTCGGCAAGGGGCTGGCTTCAGCGGCCCTCGGAGCGCTTCTCCAAGCCCGTGGTTACTCGGTCCGGCTGAAAAAGCTGGATCCCTACCTCAATGTCGATCCGGGCACGATGAGCCCGTATCAGCATGGCGAGGTCTTTGTCACCGACGACGGGGCCGAGACCGATCTCGATTTGGGCCACTACGAGCGCTTCACCGGCGTTCCGGCCCAGAAAGCCGACAACATCACCACGGGCCGCATCTATCAGGAGATCCTGACCAAGGAGCGCCGCGGCGACTATCTCGGCGGCACCGTGCAGGTGATCCCGCACGTCACCAACGCCATCAAAGAGTTCGTCCTCACCGGCAACGAGGACAAGGACTTCGTGCTGGTCGAGGTCGGCGGCACGGTTGGCGACATCGAGGGCCTGCCCTTCTTCGAGGCCATCCGGCAGCTGGGCAACGATCTGCCCCGGGGGCACGCCGTCTATGTGCATCTCACCCTGCTGCCCTGGATTCCTTCGGCCGGCGAGCTGAAAACCAAGCCGACGCAGCACTCCGTCAAGGAGTTGCGCTCGATCGGCATCCAGCCCGATATTTTGCTCTGCCGCTCGGATCGTGACATTCCGAAGTCGGAACGGCGCAAGATCGCGCTGTTCTGCAATGTGCGCGAGACCGCCGTCATCCAGGCGCTGGACGTCGCTTCGATCTACGACGTGCCATTGGCCTACCACCGCGAGGGCCTGGACCGGGAGGTGCTGGCGGCGTTCGGCCTCGATGGCGCGCCCGCGCCCAAACTCGATCGCTGGGTTGGCATCTCGAAGGCCATCGCCAGTCCCGAGGGCGAGGTGGTCATCGCCATCGTCGGCAAGTACACCGAGCTGAAGGACGCCTACAAATCCCTCATCGAGGCGCTGGTGCACGGCGGCATCGCCAACCGCGTCAAGGTGCGGCTCGAATGGATCGAGAGCGAAGTCTTCGAGAGCGAGGATCCGGCCCCACATCTGGAAGGCGTCAACGGCATCCTGGTGCCCGGCGGCTTCGGGGAACGTGGTGCCGAGGGGAAGATCCAGGCGGCTCGCTTCGCCCGCGAGCGGAAGGTGCCCTACTTCGGCATCTGCTTCGGCATGCAGATGGCGGTGATTGAGGCGGCGCGCACGCTGTGCGGCATCAAGAACGCCTCGTCGACCGAGTTCGGCCCGGCCGAGGAGGCCGTCGTCGGCCTGATGACAGAATGGATGCGAGGCAACGAGCTGGAGACGCGCAAATCCGGCGGTGATCTCGGCGGCACCATGCGTCTTGGCGCCTATGAGGCCAAGCTCGGTCAAGGCAGCCGCATCGCTGAGATCTACGGCAGCACGCAGATCTCGGAACGCCACCGGCACCGGTTCGAGGTCAATATGCGCTACCGCGAGCGCCTGGAAGCCGCGGGCATGAGCTTCTGCGGCTTGTCACCGGACGGCCTGCTGCCGGAGACGATCGAGTTCCCGGACCACCCCTGGTTCATCGGCGTGCAGTATCATCCGGAGCTGAAATCCCGCCCGTTCGACCCGCACCCGCTGTTCGCCTCCTTCATCGAGGCCGCCGTGGAACAGAGCCGGTTGGTGTGATGGCGAAGCCGAGCTGCAGGCACTCCTGGCAGCTCGGTTCAGCCCGTCACGAACTTGATTAAAATTCTCAGCATTCCAAAGAGTGGACCTTAGGAGTTCCCTGGCAAGGTCGCCTCGATAAGTCATCTGCGGGATCCGTGTCCCGTGCTGCGCGAGGTTGGTTATGGCTGAAATCATCGGCACAGCAGGCAACGATGTCACCGTCGGTACCGTCGACGCGGATATCATGCGTGGCGGCCTCGGCAATGACCGCTACAACGGCAACGCCGGCAATGACGTGATCTATGGTGAAGAAGGTAACGACACCCTGACGGGAGATGCCGGCAACGACACGCTCTACGGCGGCGTTGGCACCGACGGCTTCTTCGGCGGCGGCGGCGACGACAGCATGTACGGCGAAGCCGGCGTCGATACGATGTTCGGCGACAGCGGTAACGACGTCATGGACGGCGGCGCCGACAACGACAGCCTGAACGGCGGCACCGGCAACGACACCCTCATTCACCGCGTCGGCGAGGGCACCGACACGATGGCCGGCGGCGGCGGCGTCGACAAGGTCGTAATCAAGCTCTCGACCGCTGACCTGACGGCGGCCGTTCGCGCCGATCTCGCCACCCTCGACAGCTGGCTCGCCAGCCAGATCTCAAGCGCCGGCGGCAACCTCACCACGCTCGCCGCGCAAACGACCGGCCCGGCCGTGACACTGGCCGCGCTCGGCATGACGCTGTCGACGTTCGAGCAGGTCTCCTACGAGCTGGATGGCCGCGATGTGCCTTTGACCGCGCTACTCAATAGCGCACCGGTCACCGACGCCAACGCAGCCCTCGTCACCAGCGAGGACCAAGCCATGAGCGGCCGCGTGCTGGCCACCGATACCGAGGGCGATGCGCTGACCTACAGCGTGCAACAGGGCACGACGCACGGCGCCTTGACGCTGGATGCAGCGACCGGTGCCTATACCTACACACCCAACGCCAACTACTCCGGCGCCGACGCGTTCTCCGTTCTGGTTAATGACGGACACGGCGGCACCGTCGTGCAACAGGTCGCTGTGGCTGTGGATGGCGTCGCTGATGCGCCGACCTTGGCCGTCGTCACGCCGGTCATCGTGCCGATGACCCAGGTGATCCAGGGCTTGCCCACCGACGACAGCCTTGAAGGCACCGCCGGCAATGACCTGATCAGCGGCGGCAACGGCAACGACACGCTGGATGGCACCGGAACCACCGCCATCACGGTGCCGCTGGACATTGCGGCCGCGCTTGCCGACCTGGACGGTTCGGAAGTGCTGTCGATCCGCGTCGGCGGCATTCCCACGGGCGGCCACCTCTCAGCCGGACACGATAATGGCGATGGCACCTGGACGCTGACGCCGCATCAGCTGGCAGGCTTGCAGCTGTCAGCGAGCGTGACTCAAGGCTTCACAATCAGCGTGGCAGCCACAGCTACGGAAGCCAACGGCAGCGCGGCTTCGTTCACCTCGGACATCGAAATCCGCATCGGCGAGGACAGCAACGTCATCAGCGGTGGCGCCGGCAACGACACCATCAACGGCGGCACCGGCGACGACCTGATCTTCGGCGGCACGCCTTCGTCGGGCACCTCGACATCGCCGCACGTCAGCACTGTGGCCGACAACGATCTCGTTCACGCCGGCGACGGCAATGACATCGTCTATGGCAACTCGGGCGACGACCAGCTGTGGGGTGACAGCGGTAACGACACGCTGCACGGCGGCAAGGGCAACGACATGCTCTCTGGCGGCGACGGCAACGACGTTCTGAACGGCAACAGCGGCAACGACGTGATCCACGACGGCACCGGTGACGATGTGGTCAATGGGTCATCGGGCGACGACACCATTATCGCAGGCGTCGGCAACGACGCCTACACCGGCGGCTCCGGCTTCGACACGCTTGACTTCTCCGGCGCCCAGGGCGCGATGGTCATCGACGTCTCGAAGAAGACCGCATCAGGCATGGGCCAGGACACCTTCTCCGGCATCGAGAGCATGCTCGGCTCGGCCCACAATGACACCTACAAAGGCTCGAGCCAGGCTGACGTTTTCGACGCCGGTGCCGGCAAAGACAGCATTCGCTCCCTCGGCGGCGCCGACATTCTGACCGGCGGCGCGGGCGACGACACCTTCGCCTACTTCAAGAAGGACGTCAGCGATGGCGTCTCGCACTTCGGTGTCGACCACATCACGGATTTCTCGGCCGGCGATCGTCTCGACCTGCGCGAC
Source organism: Hyphomicrobiaceae bacterium (assembly GCA_046154645.1). Taxonomy (GTDB): domain Bacteria; phylum Pseudomonadota; class Alphaproteobacteria; order Rhizobiales; family Hyphomicrobiaceae. The sequence goes on along the minus strand of JBJXDZ010000089.1, from coordinate 41,342 downwards.
TTCCTCAAGAGCGCCAAACCCGGCACGCTTGGCGACTACGTGCGCGCCACGGAGACCACCGACGGCACGCTGGTCGCCGTGAAAATGGGCGCTGCCTTCGTCGACGTCGTCATGCTCGACAGTGCGCACGGCCACACCGCCGCCGACATGCTGAGCAACGGCATGATCCTGGCTTGATCCGGACCATGCCGTGCCGCCCGTGCTGCGAGGCTGCCGTTACTGCAGCTTGATACCGGCCGTCTTGATCACCTCAGTGGTGTTGTTCCAGTCATCGTCCCAGATCTTCTGTGTCTGCTCGATGCTCGCCACAACGGGCAGGTTGGCGACAAGCTGCATTTTTGCCTTCCACTCGGCCGTCGCCGAGATCTTGTTGATCTCGGCATTGAGCCGCGCGCGGATCTCCATCGGTGTCCCCGGCGGCGCATAGACGCCGAACCAGCTGCCCATGTCGGCGTCCTTGACCCCGCACTCGGTGAGTGTGGGCGTATCGGGGAATTCGACGAAGCGGGTAGGCGTATTGACGTTGAGGAGGATCAGCTTGCCGGCTTTGACGTGCGGCAGCGTCGATGCTTCGTTCATGAGCTGGATGTTGCCCGCGAGCAGATCCTGCAGGCTTTCCGAACCGCCGCGATAGGGAATGTGCGCGATATCGACACCAGTCTTGAATTTCAGCATCTCGAGCCGCAGATGGGGCTGCGTTCCTGGCCCCGATGAGCCGAAATTGAGCTTGCCTGGGTTCTTCTTCGCGTACTCCATGAACTCTGCGAACGTCTTGACGCCGACGCTTGGATGAATCGTGAAGCCCGAAACGCCGTTGCCGACATGGGCGACAGCCAGGAACTGGCGCGAGTCGAAATTCATTTTGTAGAGCAGCGGCACGCTGACGGTGCCCGTGTTGCCGGTAAACAGGAATGTGTGTCCGTCCGGCGCCGAGCGGAACACTGCTTCATTGCCGATCATGCCCGAGGCGCCACCGCGGTTCTCGACCACGAACTGCTGTCCGAAAACCTTGCTCAGCGCATCGGCCCAAGGCCTCGCGACGAGATCCGTGGCGCCGCCGGCTGGAAACGAGACGATAAACTTCACCGGCTTGCTCGGCCAAGCCTGGGCGTGGGCGGTCGAGCGGCCGACAATGCCGAAAGCCGTGGTGCCTGCGGCAGTCTTCAGGAAGTCGCGGCGGCGCATCAAATTGTCTCCTGTGGCAGAGAAATCGGCCTTCAGCTTCGGCTCAGCGACACCACATCGTCAATGGGATAATCACTGTCCATTCCCCGTGACACCATCGCCGGTTGCAGCTGCGATCCAGCTCCACTACTGACTGCCCGACGCAATGGGACCATGTGGGAGGGGCACCGCAGTGGCGGCCGACGGCACAGCAAATGCACGGGTTCCCGTGTCCTGGACGGCCGACCGGGTGGTGAAGGGCATCGCGTTGATGCTGCTGGCCGGCATCTGCTCGTCACTGCTGCACATCGGTGTGCGGACGCTCAGCCCCTATCTGCCGGCGATCGAGATCGTGGCCCTGCGCTCGACCTTCACGCTGCTGGTCGCCGCGCCCGTCTTCATCTATCTGGCCGGTGCCAACTGGACTACGCGTCGGTTCGATTTGCATGTGGTGCGTGGCCTCATTGGCGTCTTCTCCATGTGGACGTGGTATCACGCGCTGGGTAACCTTCCGTTGGCCGATGCCGGTGCCTTGAGCTTCACCACGGGGCTGTTCGTCACCGTTGGCGCCGCGCTGTTTTTCCGCGAGGCGGTCGGCCTGCGCCGTTGGGCGGCGGTTGCCGTCGGTTTTCTCGGCGCCATGATCATCCTCAAGCCCGGTCTCGGCATCGTGTCGTGGCCGGCGCTGTGGGCGGTGTTCTCGAGCGCCTTGTGGGCCGTCTCGCTGCTCATGTCGAAGCAACTCGCCAAGTATGACTCGAGCCTCACCATCTCGTTCTTCCAGCCGCTCGTCACGGCGCCGATCGCGCTGCTCCTGGCTTTGCCCGGCTGGGTCTGGCCCGCGGCCGACGTGCTCGCCATCCTGTTCGGCATGGGCATCGTTGCTGCCGTCGGCAACTACTGCTACGTGCATGCCATGCGCATCGCCGATGCCAGCCTCGTCATGCCCGCCGACTACGTGCGCCTCATCTGGATGGCCGGCTGGGGCTTTCTGTTTTTCGCCGAGATCCCGCGGATCAGCACTTGGATCGGCGCCGCGCTGATTGTCGGCTCGACCCTATTCATCACCTGGCGCGAGGCGCATCTTGCCGCCCAACGGCGCGCCGCTGCGGCCATCGTCAATGCCTGATCGATCGACAGAGGGGGAATCATCATGCTGGAGCCAACTGCCAACGAGCTGCTCGAAGGCATTCGCCGCTGGGTGGAGATCGAAAGCCAAACCGCTGACACCGAAGGCGTCAATCGCGTCATGACCGCCTGCGCCGAGGAATTCGGTGCCACCGGTGCGCATGTCGAGCGCATTCCCGGCCGCGAGGGCAAGGGCGACCATCTGCTCGTCTCATCGGCCTGGGGCGGCGATGCTCCGGGCATTCTCGTGCTGTCGCACCTCGACACCGTCCACCCCAGGGGTACGCTCACCGGCGAATTGCCGTTCCGCGTCGACGGCGACCGCGCCTTCGGCCCCGGCATCTACGACATGAAGGGCGGCGCCTATATCGCCATGGCTGCCTATCGGGCCATCGCCGCCTCGGGCCACACGACGCCGCTGCCCATCCGCTTCCTCATCGTTTCCGACGAGGAGATCGGCAGCCTCACGTCCCGCGACCTGATCGAGCGCGAGGGCGCCAAGGCGAAGTACGTCCTGGTGACCGAGCCGGCGCGGGAAGGCGGCAAGGTCGTCACCGCCCGGAAAGGTGTCGCCCGCTACGAGATCCGCACCCAGGGCCGCCCGTCCCATGCCGGTGGCGCACACAAGGACGGCCGCAGCGCCATTGTCGAACTGGCCCGCCAGATCATCGCCATCGAGAGCATGACCGACTATGGCCGCGGCACCACGCTCAACATCGGCCAGATCAAGGGCGGCACCGCCGACAACGTCGTGCCTGAGCACGCCTGGGCGGCCATCGACATGCGCATCACGTCGGTCGCCGAGGGCGAGGCCATGGATCGCCGTCTGAAAAGCCTCAAGCCGCACAACCCCGATGTGAAGGTCATGGTCACCGGTGGTCTCAATCGGCCGCCGTTCGAGAAGTCGAACTCCATTGCCTCGTTGTTCGAGCATGCGCGCGGCCTCGCCCGCGATATCGGCATCGATCTGCAGGACATGTCCACCGGCGGCGGCAGCGACGGCAACTTCACGGCGCCGCTGGCCCCGACCTTGGATGGCCTCGGTGTCGACGGTGCCGGCGCCCACACCTTGAAGGAGCACCTGCTGATCTCGTCCCTCGTCCCGCGCATGACCTTGCAGAAGCGGTTGTTCGAAACCCTACGATAAGTCGTGGTCTGGCCGGTCAGACCAGCTTGCCGCGCGCCGCGACGGGCAATTCACCGATGATTTTGTCGCCCCGCACGGTGACGACGCGATCCACCATGTTGACGACGACGCACACATGGTTCGGCACGATCCGCACGACCTCGCCCACTTTCGGGCGGGCATTGGTCTTGGCGAGATCGAGGAAGCCGTGCTCCTCGGCGAAGGCGGCGATGCGCGCCTGTGGATATTCGAGGATGAGCCCGTAGCCATCGAGGCCGCCGCCAGGATCGGCGGTGAGCGTCTTGGAGCCGGAATCGAGGATGCCGCGCTCCGCTCCCGCACGGCTCACCACCGTCGCATAGACGGAAAGCGCGCAATCATCGAGGGAGACTGCCCCGCAGGCGACCATCATACGATCGTTGAAAATGTAGGTGCCGGCACGGTGCTCGGTGGCGCCCTGGAGCTTGCCGACATTCTCGAGATTGGGCGTGCCGCCCGTGGACACGATCTGCGCCTCGAGGCCTAGTTCGCGGACGCCCGCTCGAGCTGTCTCGAAGAAGCGCTGCGTCTCTGGCCAGGATTTCTCCGTCGGATAGAACATGAAGCCCTTGAAGGCCAGATCGGGTCGCGCCTTGATCATGCGCGCGAGCTCAATGGCTTCGCCCGGCGTTTCGACACCAGCGCGCTTGCGTCCCGTGTCGCATTCGATGACGACGCCGAGCGGGCGGCCAGCAATGCGACCGGCGTCGCTCAAACCCTCGATGACGGTGGCATTGTCGGCTGCGACCGTGATGTTCGCCCGCTTCAATAGCGCGCCAAGGCGGCCGGTCTTGGCCTCGCCCAGGATGTTGTAGCTGATCAGGATGTCGTCGAGACCACCCTCGGCCATCACTTCGGCCTCGCCAAGCTTCTGACAGGTGATGCCCTTGGCGCCGGCCGCCACCTGCAGCTGCGCCAGGACCGGGCTCTTGTGCGTCTTGATGTGCGGACGGTTGGCAACGCCTGCCTTGTCGCAGATGGCTTGGATACGGGCGATGTTGCGTTCGACCTTGTCGAGATCGACGACCACGGCGGGCGTGCTGAAGTTGCGCGCGATCTGGGCTTTCAGGGTCTCGATGCTCATGGCGAAGGCTCCGGAAATGGGCGATCATGGCGTGGCACGACGATAGCGAACCGCATCGACCGGCGAAACCCTGCTGTCTCCGTGCTGCGCGCCAATTTTGTATCATGCCGACTGCCGCTGGTAAGGTGAGGCAGGAGATCACCGATGAACGCTCCCTTGGACCTCAAGCTCGACAAGACCGCCTTCAACCGCTGGCTTGACCGGCAGGAGGGCAAGTACGAGTGGAAGGATGGCCGCGTCGTGCAGATGTCGAATGCCAGCAAGGCGCACGCTCGCATCGTCGCAAATCTTGTGCGGGCGATTGGTGGTAAGCTGGATCTCGATCGCTGGTCGGTCACTGCCTCCGACTTGGGGGTGGAGGACGAGGACTTCCTGCGTTTTCCCGACATCATTGTCGAACCCATGGACGATGATGACAAGGGCCGCCGGTCCAGGCAGCCCGCGCTGCTGATCGAGGTCCTGTCGCCATCATCGGTCGGCGCCGATTTTCGCGACAAACCCGAAGAGTATATGCGCTTTGCAAGCCTGCAGGCCTACGGGGTGGTGAGCCAGGATGCGGCACTTTGCTGGATTTGGCAGCGGGATTCGGCGACCGGACAATTCCCAGTGAAACCTACCGAGTTTATCGGTCGCGAACCGTCTATCAGCTTTTCCGCCTTGGGCATCGATCTACCGCTGGCCGAGATCTATCGCGGCATCAAGACGGCGGACTGAGACGGTTCGACGTGTGCCTTCAGGTCGCCGTCGCCTTGACGGATGGCTGCTCGCGCACCTTGCGTGCCCACACTGACAGCTTGGCGCGTCCGCTCTCGAGATCGCCGATCCTGGCGCGGGCGCCAGTGTCGAGGGCTACGATGAGCAGTACCTGCGCCAGATTGAGAGGGCCTTGCATCATGGGATGCCCGATCTCGCGCTCCCAGAAATCGGCAAGGCGCTTGGCGCGGTCCGCCTCGTGTTTCAGGATCGTCGGGGAGCGTTCGTTTTCCGGCCGCCGCATCTCGCGCAGATAGACGGAAATGCCATCAAGCATGCTGCGGGCATAGGTTTCGAGGCGGCCATAGGCCCAGTCCTGCTGGGTGTGAGATGGCGTCAGGCGCGGCTTACCGTCGAGGCTGTCCAAGTACTGGGTGATCAGCTGGCTGTCCTCGATGCCGACACCGTCGTCGCGCACCAGGAAGGGCACCCGGCCTGATGGATTGATCATGTAGTAGGGACTGCCGGGCGTGCGCGTCTCGGCTGCGAGGATTTCGACCTTTGCCGAGAGCCCCTTCTCGATGATCACCATCCGGGCCATGCGGCCGTAAGGCGACGTCGGTGTCGTATAGAGTTTCATGTAGCCCCCTCGGGCGAGCGGTCGATCAGCAAATTCCCATATTGATAGAAGCGTGTCGCCTCCGCTATCAAGCTCGCATGCGCATCGCCGACGTCGACATACTCATCGTTCCGGGCTGGGGCCGCAACAGCGACGACCATTGGCAGTCGCGGTGGGCGCGAAACATGCGCACGGCCAAAACTGTGGTGCAGGACGACTGGGATCGACCAGTGCGCGATGCCTGGGTGGCGCGCCTCATGGCCGCGGTGAATGGTGGCACGCGGCCCGCCGTGCTGGTTGCGCACAGTTGTGGCGTGATGGCTGTGGTTCATGCTGCACCGCAACTGGTGGGGTCGCGCGTTGCCGGCGCATTTCTGGTGGCGCCGCCTGACCTTGAAGACCGCGCGCCGATCGAGACGTTTATGCGCGAGGCGGGCTCAGAGCTGGTGTTCCCGGAAACATTCCTGCCGGCACCGATGCAGCCGTTGCCCTTCCCGGTCAAGCTGATCGGCAGCTCGACCGACCCCTATTGCTCCGTGGAGCGGGTGCAGGCGCTGGGCGCTGCCTGGGGCGCCGATGTGTCCATCATTGCTAACGGCGGTCACATCAATACGGCCTCTGGCCATGGGCCGTGGCCCGAAGGTCTGTTGACCTTCGGGACGTTCCTGAAAAAACTCGGGCCGGCGGCTTAACGGCTGCCGGGGGTCAGGACTTGCCGCCTTCGATCTCTTGCACGGCCTTGGCCAGCAGTTCGTTCATCTGCTTGCGGACCTCGCCTTTGGCGAGCGCCACACCCTTGTCGGCAAAGTCTTTTTCAACCTTGGCGAGCACATCCTCGTCACCTGCCTTCGACAGGTCGGACTTGCGCACGGCCTTCACGTACTCGTCGACGGCCGCACCCGTGATGCCGAGCTTGGCAGCAGCCCATTCCGCCAGATACTTGTTCCGACGCGACTCCGCCTTGAACTTAAGGTCTTGATCGTGCATGAATTTCTTCTCGAAACCTTTTTCGCGCTCGTCGAAGTTAGCCATGCGAATCTCCATGTGAACGGCGTTCTGTCGATGCTGACGGCCATCCCGGCACACCATATGGGGGCCGAACCTCGCTAGAGCCATACCCCGCCAGATCGGGACTGCGCAACCATCCACCTGCGACCGTTAGCAACACCCCCAAGTGAGTTGGCGGATAAGTTGTTTCCGGAAGGCGCATCGAGTACTCTCATCTTTGCTAAGGATGCAACGGGCCGGCACGGAGCCAAGCCATGTTCGGGTGGGAACATGCAGCGAAATCAACGGGCCGGCCGCCCGGACGGACCGAGAAGGTCCGACTTCCCAACATAAGCTCCGAAACGAGGACGTGAGAGATGAACAAGCGGCGTCGCGTATACGAGGGCAAGGCCAAGGTTCTCTACGAGGGACCTGAACCCGGCACCCTCATTCAACATTTCAAGGACGATGCGACGGCCTTCAATAATCAGAAGCATGCGCTCATCGATGGCAAGGGCGTGCTCAACAATCGCATCTCCGAATACATTTTCCAGCGCCTCGGCGACATCGGTGTACCGACGCACTTCGTCAAGCGGCTCAACATGCGCGAGCAGTTGATCCGCGAGGTGGAGATCATTCCGCTCGAGGTCGTCGTGCGCAACGTGGCGGCGGGCTCGCTGTCGACGCGCCTCGGCCTCGAGGAAGGCATGCAGCTGCCGCGCTCGATCATCGAGTTCTACTACAAGAACGACAAGCTTGGTGATCCGCTGGTCTCGGAAGAACACATCACCGCCTTCGGCTGGTCAACGCCGCAGGAGATCGACGAGGTGATGAGCCTCGCCTTGCGCATCAACGACTTCCTCGTCGGCCTGTTCCTCGGCATCGGCATCCGCCTCGTCGATTTCAAGGTCGAGTTCGGGCGCCTGTGGGAGCAGAACGACCAGATGCGCATCGTTCTCGCCGACGAGATCAGCCCGGACTGCTGCCGCCTGTGGGACATCACGTCGGGCGACAAGCTGGACAAGGATCGCTTTCGGCGTGACCTCGGCGGTGTGCTCGAAGCCTACACCGAAGTGGCGCGCCGCCTGGGCGTGCTGACCGAGAACCCGCGCCCGAAGGGCTCGGGCCCCGTGCTCGTTTCCACCAACGGCCAGAAGCCGAATTGAAACGGGTGAGGGGTGGGTGGTCAATCGTTAGCGGCGGGCCGCGGCCCGCGGCTTGCCGGGCTACTCACCACTCACCACTCACCGCTCACGGACTCCATGAAAGCCAAAATTCGCATCACATTGAAGACCGGCGTCCTCGATCCGCAGGGCAAGGCCATCCAGAACGCACTCGGCAGCCTCGGCTTTGCCGGCGTCGACGAGGTGCGCCAGGGCAAGTACATCGAGGTCGACCTGAAGGAGACGGACGCCGCCAAGGCGCGCGCCGAGGTCGAGCGCATGTGCATGGAGCTGCTCGCCAACACCGTGATCGAGAATTACAGCTACGAGATCTCGGGTTGAGCGATCGATGTTGCGCTCGTTCCGGAGCCGGGCACTCAAGCGCTACTGGGAACGGAACGACGCACGACGGTTGCCGCCCAATGATGTCGACCGGATCCGCAGGATTCTGCGGCTACTTGACGATGCGTTGCAGGCGACTGACCTTGACGTTCCTGGCCTCCACTTCCATGCCTTGACCGGCGACCAAACTGGCCGTTTCGCTGTCACTGTCAGGGCCAACTGGCGCATCACCTTCGGTTGGGACGACGAGGATGCAATCGCCGTTGACTACGAGGACTATCATTGATGGCGAAGAGCAAGGCCAGCCGGCCGCACCCCGACCTTCCCCCGACGCATCCTGGCGAAATTCTCCGCGAGATCATTTTGCCGGCCGTCAACAAGCCGCTTCGAGCGGTTGCGCAAGGACTTGGAGTCTCGGAGCGCGCGCTGGCTGACATTGTTCACGAGCGCCGGAGTGTGACGCCAGAGTTGGCAATTCGCCTGGAGGCGGCCTTTGGCCGGAGCGCGCCCGCATGGTTGCGGCTACAGGAATCGTTTGATTTATGGCACGCAAGACGCGCCGTCGATGTCTCGGGCATCGAAAAATTCACGGCTGCGGCTTGAAACAGGAGACAGAACGACCATGCGCGCCTCCGTCATCGTTTTTCCGGGCTCGAACTGCGACCGTGATGTGAAGGTGGCGCTGGAGGCCATTACTGGCCAGCCCGTCAACATGGTCTGGCACGGCGAAAGCAAGGTGCCAGCTTCCGACATCATCGTGCTCCCCGGCGGCTTCTCCTACGGCGACTATCTGCGCTGCGGGGCGATGGCGGCGCATTCGAACGTGATGCGCGACGTGGTGGCGAAGGCCAAGGCTGGCACGCCTGTGCTCGGCATCTGCAACGGCTTCCAGATCCTGTGCGAGACGGAGCTGCTGCCCGGCGTGCTGCAGCGCAACGCCAGCCTCAAGTTCGTGTGCCGCGACACGTTCCTCAAGGTCGAGCGCACGGACACCGTGTTCACGGCCCGCTACCGACAAGGCGAGATCGTCAACATTCCCGTGGCACATGGCGACGGCAATTACTTCGCCGATGCGGCGACGCTGGACCGGCTCGAAGGCGAGGGCCGCGTCGTGTTCCGCTACGTCGATCCGAAGACGGGCGAAGCCACGGCCGCAGCCAATCCCAACGGCGCGCAGCGCAACATCGCCGGCATCTGTGATGAGCGCCGCCGCATTGTCGGCCTGATGCCACATCCCGAGCGGCATTTTGATCGGATCCTCGGCTCCGATGACGGCCGTCGCGTGTTCGAAAGCGCGATGCTCAAAGTGGCGGCGTAAAGGGCCGTCCATGTTGGGTCAAGCGCAGCGCGACCCAACTACTGCGACTGCATCTCGCTTAAATGGAGGTTGGGTAAAGAGCGGCCATCGCCTTGGCCCGTTCCCCGGGTGTTTTTCTGCCCGCGACCCAACGACTGCGGCTGAAAGTTGTTGGGTCGCGCCAGTGCAGGGCTTGACCCAACGCGAGGGGGCAGCGGAAGCGTGCTCGTCGTGATCAGATCGTCGAAACCATACCTGGCTGCGCGGCGCGGAAGCGCTCGGGAGCGTGGCCACGGGCAGCCAAGGCTTGCGCCAAATCCTTGGGCGGCTGGTCGTGGGCCTCGGCGGTCAACGGAAATGTTCCCCAATGATGCCCTAGCGCTCGCGGCGCATCGACCGCCTCCATTACGGCAACGGCCTCGGTAGGGTTGATGTGCTGGTCAGCCATGAACCAGCGCGGTTCGTAGGCGCCGATCGGGATCAGGGCCAGCGCCAGCTTCGGATGACGAGCGCGAATGTGCCGGAATGTGCGACCGTCGCCAAAGCCCGTATCGCCGATGGCGTAGATTTTCCCGGCGGGCGTCTCGATCACGAAACTCGCCCACAAGGCGTGCATACGGTCACGGGCGCCGCGGGCCGACCAGTGCAGCGTCGGTTCGGCGTGCACGCGAATGGTCGGCGACAGCTCGGCTGCCTGCCCCCAATCCAGGGTTTGAGCTTCGATACCGGAGATTTCGGCGCGCATGATCCTGTCGTTGCCGAGCGGCGTGACGATGCGCGGTCGATGCCGCTGCCACAGCCGCGCGAGCGTTGGGAGATCGAGATGGTCGTAGTGATTGTGGGTCACCAGTACGGCATCGATGCGTGGCAGATCGTCGAAAGCGATGCCAGGCGCGTTGACGCGCTTCGGGCCTGCAAACGAAACCGGGCTCGCGCGCTCTGACCAGACCGGATCAATCAGCACGTTGAGGCCAGCGGACTGGATCAGCCATGACGCGTGCCCGATATGGACAATACGCGCCGTTGGCCCGGGCACGGCCTGCGGCGGGCGATCGGCCGTGATGGCTTGCGGCTCAGAGGGCCAGGGAGCGAAGGTGTCGGTGGCATACATTCGGGCGAGTTGAACCAAGCCTTTCGGCTTGCGGCCGCCAGGGTTGAAAAACGCGTGGCCATCGAAATGATCGCTGGCGGGACCGGCATAATAGGCGTTGGCCTTGCGCGGCAGTAGGAACACGGCACCGACAGCGGCGGTACCACCGGCTGTGAGGAGCCACTTGGCTAGACGGCGTCGGGTGGGGCGGTGCGGCGACATGGGACGTTTCGGTGTCGATTATGGAGGGGACGGGGAACGCGGAATTGGTGGTGAAACGGACGCAAGGGCAACGGTGGATCAGTGTGCCGGTGATGGTCCGGGATCAGGGCCGTAAAATGGCGCCGCTGGGGCCGCAAGACCCGGCTTCCCGGCAGGACCTGGTGATGATTATGCCCCAGTCGCGCAGCAATCGTTCGTCCAGGAACAATCCAATCTTGCTCAAGCAGCGTTACGCGCTGTAGATCAGCAAAATGGGCCTGTCGTGGTCCCGTTTGAAGGGCAGGACATATGAGCTTGGTTCGGGAAGGCCGTGCGATCACCGTTGCCATCGGCGTTGTCCTCGGCACAGCCGTTGCCTATCCCGTCCTGGCCAGCGAGCCGGTGCAGCTCCAAGCCGGCGTGGCCGTGCAGGTTGCGCCCCGCTATGAGGGCAGCCAGGATTTCCGCATCATCGGCATTCCCGTCGTCATGCCGGGGCGAATGGGCGACGATGATCGCCGCTTCCAGTTCAAGGGCCTCGATCACCTGCAGTACGCGCTGGTATCGACCAATGGCTTCCAGTTCGGGCCCCTGGTCGGCTATCGCACCGGGCGCGACCAGGACGAAGGCCGGCGCCTGCACGGACTTGGTGACATCGACGGTGGCGTGGTGGCGGGTGGCTTTGCCGCTTATCGTTTCGGCGCCCTGCGGGCCTCGCTGTCCTATCATCACCAGCTCAGCGGCGACGACACCGGTGGCGTGTTGAAGGCCGGCATCGATGGCCGCCACGACGTGAGCAAGATCTGGCGCCTGACCGGTGGCGTCGGTGTGACCTGGGCCGACGACGACTATATGCAGAGCTTCTTCGGCGTCACAGCGGCACAGGCCTTGACGTCCGGCCACCGCGCCTTCAGCGCCGAGGCTGGCCTCAAGGATGTCAACCTGAGCCTCGGCTCCGAGCTTCAACTGGCGCCGCAGTGGATGTTGCGCCTCAACGGCCGCTATGCGCGCCTGGTCGGCGATGCGGGAGACAGCCCTGTGATCGACACCCGCGACCAGTGGTCGGGTGGGGCGGCCATCACGTACAGCTTTACCATCCCCCGCTAACGCGACAGCGACGGCTCTCGACTCACCGCGGCATCGGCTCCAATTGGCGTTGGGCACCTGCCGGCAACGGCACGCGCGCCACATTGAGCATCATGGCGATCAAGGCGTAGTAGCCGTTGACCGCTGTGAGATCGACGATGCCCTGCTCGCCGAACAGCTTCAGGGCGCGGGCGTAGGTGTCGTCGGAGACGCAACGGTTGTTGTAAAGCTCTGTGCAGAAATCGACCACCACCTCCTCGTCGGCGGCGAGGCCTTTGGGGCGGCGGCCGTCGGCAATGGCATCGGCGATTTCAGCCTTGAGACCGGCCTTTTCGGCCAGCGCGCGGTGGGCGTGCCACTCATAATTCTGGCCCCAGTAGCGGGCTCCAATGATGATGGCGAGTTCGTTCAGCCGGGCGGGAATGCTGCTCTTGAAGCGCAGGTAGTCGCCCATGGCCTTGGCGCGCAGCATCACCTCGGGGCTGCGCAGCATGGCGGCAAAGGGCCCGCGCACGGCATAGCCGCGGCCCTCGGCGAACTCGGCGGCGGCCTTCTTCTGCGCCTCGGTCATTTTCTCAGGCGGAATTTCGGGCAAGCGTGGTGTCGACATGGTTGGCCTCCGGCATAGTGGATCGGCTTGGGTGGGATCGATCATAACCGAGGCGAGGCCAATGCAAAGGCTGCAATGGCAGGCTGTGGCTCGGCTGGCATCTTCGATGACACAAATTCCTGCCACATGCGTCTGCCGTTGTGAGCGAAGATTCTTGGTATGCCAGCTTTCGAGGTCCGAGATGGTCCGCGCTCTCAGCACGCTTGTCGTCGTCGCAGCCCTGATTCTCGGGAGCGGTTTCGCCCCGTTGCGTGCCGAGACGACACGGGCGCCCCACGGTTCTCAAACCGCGCAGGCCAGCCAGCTGACGCCGGACTATTTCGTCGGCGTCTGGAGCACGCGCAACATCGAATTCGGACAGGACGTAGAGATCATCTGGACGCTGTGGCGCGATCGCCGGTTGGCCTACCAGTTCATCATCAACGGCACCGCCTATGACGGCTCAGGAGGCACATGGGCTTTCGACGGCACCATGATGCATGAATACTGGAACCGTGCCGATGGCAGTAAAGGCGAGGGAAAGGGCTTCGTCGAGTGGATCGACGCCAACACGATCCGCCTGACCATCGAGGACAACGGTGATCCAAAGTACAAAGGGCTGTCGCGGGTCTATCGGCGCAAGTCGCCGCCGCAAACGTCGATGCGGCTTTGATTGTTGTGGCGCTTCAGATACCCACCGGCATTCGGGCTGTGCCTTCCAACCACGCAACGCACTCACGTGGCGAATCGCCGTCATTCTTTGATGAAGAAGGTTCCCATGAACGCCAGGGTCGATGCCTACATCAAACGTTCCAAGAAGTGGCCGGTGGAGGTAACCGCCCTCCGCTCGATTCTGCTGAAAGCCGGGCTCTCCGAAGACATCAAATGGGGCAAGCCTTGCTACAGCCATAACGGCCAAAACATCGTCATCGTCCAGGAGATGAACGACTTTCTCGCCCTCATGTTCTTCAAGGGCGCACTATTGAGCGATCCAGACGGCGTGCTCCATCAACAGGGACCGAACTCACGATCGGCGCTGCGAATGCAGTTCACATCCGTCGCTGAGATCAAACGGTTGACGGGTACGCTCAGGACTTACCTTCGCGAAGCGATCGAGGTCGAAGCGGCTGGCCTTGAGATTGGCCCTCCTCCAGTGCTCGTTCTGGTAGCAGAGCTCCAGAATCGAATCGACCGCGATGAAGCACTAAAGAGAGCCTTCGAAGCGCTCACACCTGGGCGTCAGCGGGAGTACAACTTGTATTTTTCCGATGCCAAGCAGGCCGCCACACGTGAGTCTCGAATCGACAAGTGCACAAACAAGATCCTAGCCGGCAAAGGCTTCCGCGACTCGTAGGTGAACGACGAAGGCCGCAACGGTTGCCCGCTGCGGCCTTGCTTGGTTCTGGCGATTCGGTTGCCCATATCGCAACGGCGCTGGACGGGGACAGACCCTTGGGTCTGCCCCTGACAATCCCAGCCGCTTACATCATGCCGCCCATGCCGCCCATGCCGCCGCCGCCGTGGTCATGGCCTGCGTGCGCGTCCTTCTTCTTCGGCGCCTCGGCAACACCGGCTTCGGTGGTGATGAGGAGGCCGGCGATGGAGGCTGCGTCCTGCAGGGCCGTGCGCACGACCTTGGCCGGGTCGATGATGCCCTTCTCGATCATGTCGCCGTACTCGTCGCCCTGGGCGTCGTAGCCGAAGGTGGCGCTACGGGCTTCGAGCACCTTGCCGACCACGATCGAGCCTTCGACGCCGGCGTTCTCGGCGATCTGACGGATCGGAGCCTGCAGCGCCTTGCGGACGATCTGAATGCCAGCTTCCTGGTCCTCGTTGTCACCCTTGACGGTGATGGCCTGTGTCGCCTTCAGCAGGGCAACGCCGCCGCCGGCTACAACACCTTCCTCGACCGCGGCGCGGGTGGCATTGAGCGCGTCGTCGACGCGGTCCTTGCGCTCCTTCACCTCGACCTCGGTGGCGCCGCCGACCTTGATCACCGCAACGCCGCCGGCGAGTTTCGCCAGACGCTCCTGCAGCTTCTCACGGTCGTAGTCCGAGGTGGTCTCCTCGATCTGTGCCTTGATCTGGGCGACGCGGGCCTCGATGTCCTTCTTCTTGCCGGCGCCGTCGACGACGGTCGTGTTCTCTTTCTCGATGGTGACGCGCTTGGCGCGGCCCAGCATGTTGATGGTCACGTTCTCGAGCTTGATGCCGAGATCCTCGGAGATCACCTCGCCGTTGGTGAGGACGGCGATGTCCTCGAGCATGGCCTTGCGGCGATCGCCGAAGCCCGGGGCCTTCACGGCTGCAACCTTGAGTCCACCGCGCAGCTTGTTGACGACCAGTGTGGCCAGTGCCTCACCCTCGACCTCTTCGGCGATGATGAGCAGCGGGCGGCCGGTCTGCACGACAGCCTCGAGCAGCGGCAGCATCGGCTGCAGGCCCGACAGCTTCTTTTCGTGGATGAGGATGTATGGGTCATCCAGCTCGGCGATCATCTTCTCGGCGTTGGTGATGAAGTAGGGCGAGAGATAGCCGCGGTCGAACTGCATGCCTTCGACGACGTTCAGCTCGGTCTCGAGGCTCTTGGCCTCCTCGACGGTGATGACGCCCTCGTTGCCGACCTTCTGCATCGCCTTGGCGATCATCTCGCCGATCGACTTCTCGCCGTTGGCCGAGATGGTGCCGACCTGGGCGATCTCTTCGGAATTCTTGACCTTCTTGGCCTTCTTCTTGATCTCCTCGACGACCTGCAGGACGGCCTTGTCGATGCCGCGCTTCAGATCCATCGGGTTCATGCCGGCGGCGACCGACTTCAGGCCCTCGCGGACGATGGCCTGAGCCAGAACGGTGGCCGTGGTGGTGCCGTCACCGGCAACGTCGTTGGTCTTCGAGGCCACTTCGCGCACCATCTGGGCGCCCATGTTCTCGAACTTGTCCTCGAGTTCGATCTCCTTCGCCACCGTCACGCCGTCCTTGGTCGTGCGGGGAGCACCGAAGCTCTTCTCGATGATGACGTTGCGGCCCTTGGGACCGAGCGTCACCTTCACGGCGTTGGCGAGGATATCGACGCCGCGCATCATGCGCTCACGAGCGTCGGCGGCAAATTTTACGTCTTTGGCTGCCATGTGGGGGATTCCTGAGGCTAGGATGGACTGATTTGGGAGATTGGGGCGTTAGGAATAGGGTATTGGAGGAGCGGCGGGAGTGGGCCAGCTGCCCGGCTCCCTCATTCGCACCTGCCAATCCCCTGGCGCGAACCGCTTACTTCTCCAACACACCCATGATGTCGCTCTCCTTCATGATGAGGAGCTCTTGGCCGTCGATCTTGACTTCGGTGCCGGACCACTTGCCGAACAGGACGCGATCGCCCTTCTTCAGGTCGAGCGGCACCAGCTTGCCGGCCTCGTCACGGGCACCTGGGCCGACGGCGATGATCTCGCCCTGGCTCGGCTTCTCGCCGGCGGTGTCCGGAATGATGATGCCACCAGCCGACTTCGTCTCGGCGTCAGAACGTTTGACGACCACGCGGTCGTGGAGGGGACGGAACTTCATGAGAGTTTATGCTCCGAAAACAAAGGGTTGAGCCTACGGGCCCGGATGTCGAACCCGATCCGGCCCTGGTCTCGCGGGGGGTGTGAAGACCTGCTAGCACTCAATTTGAGCGAGTGCCAGCGATCGCGGTTTTATTACCCGAAGCCCCCGCGCCAAGTCAATGGGGGCGGGCGGGAAATTGGCGATTGGATCTTGCCAGCGTGGGCACTGTCGTCGACGCGGGAGGCATCCGATTGGGCCTAACGAGGTGGCACCAAGGATGCAGGGCGAGACCCCAGCCAGGCCAGACCGGTACTAGGTCGCAAACCGGAAGTGCATGACGTCGCCGTCGGCGACGATGTACTCCTTGCCTTCCAGCCGCATTTTGCCGGCTTCCTTGGCGCCGACTTCGCCGTTGAGGCGGACATAGTCGGCATAGGCGATGGTCTCGGCGCGGATGAAACCCTTCTCGAAGTCGGTGTGAATGACGGCGGCCGCCTGCGGCGCCTTCGTGCCACGGGCGACGGTCCAGGCGCGCGCCTCCTTGGGGCCGACCGTGAAATAGGTGATCAGGCCAAGCAGCTTGTAGCCTTCGCGGATCAGGCGGTTGAGCCCCGGCTCCGTCAAGCCCATGTCGCCGAGGAAGGCTTCGCGCTCCTCCGGTGGCAGGCTTGCCACCTCGGCCTCGATCTTGGCGGAGATGACGACGCAGCCGGCGCCTTCCGCCTTGGCGCGCTCGAATACCGGAGCCGAGAACGCGTTGCCATTGGCGGCTGAGCCTTCGTCGACATTGCATACGTAGAGCACCGGCTTGGAGGTCAGCAGTTGCAGCGCCTTCCAGGCCTCCTCCTCCTCGGGCGTGATCTGGGCCAGTCGGGCAGGCTTGCCGTCGCGCAGCAGCACCAGCGCCTTGTCCATGAGTGCGACCTGGATTTTCGCGTCCTTGTCGCCGGTCTTGGCCTTCTTCTCGGCGACGTTGCGGCGCTTCTCGAGGCTGTCCAGATCGGCCAGCATCAACTCGGTCTCGACGGTCTCGGCATCGGCGACGGGATCGATGCGGTTCTCGACATGCGTGATGTCGGTGTCCTCGAAGCAGCGTACGACATAGGCGACGGCGTCGACCTCGCGGATATGGCCGAGGAACTGGTTGCCGAGGCCCTCGCCCTTGGACGCGCCACGCACCAGGCCGGCGATGTCGACGAACGTGAGGCGGGTGGGCAGAACCTTGGCTGATTTGCCGATCACCGCCAACTTATCGAGGCGCTCATCGGGCACGCCGACCTCGCCGACATTGGGCTCGATGGTGCAGAAGGGATAGTTCGCCGCTTCCGCCGCCGCGGTTTGCGTCAGCGCATTGAACAGGGTCGACTTGCCGACGTTCGGCAGGCCAACGATGCCGCATTTGAAGCCCATGATTCTCGCTCGCTCGTTGTGCTCGCGAGAGGCAACCGGCGGTCGGCTGTCGGCAGGAGGGGAGATTCTCACTGCTCCCAACTGCCGATGGTCGATTGCCTATGGCCCCCCGTCGTCCTTCTTTTTTCCGGCTATCCACTTGCGCAGGTTTTCAGCCAACGCCGTCGCCCGCTTCGATTGCCGCTCCGCCGCTGGATGCCGGCCGGGCGCGGGCGCCGCGGGCAGGCTTGGCGGCAGCGCGCTCGACTTCGTCTTCTTCGGCTCGTCGTCGGTCTGCAGCGTGCGCGCCACGTCAGTCAGAAAGCGCTCCATGTCGCCAGTCGCCAATCGGCCCGCGGCATCGGCCATGGCGTCGAGCAGCGGATCGAGCCAAACGGCGTCGGCCTTGGCGAAATCGTTGAGCACCCAGGCGTGCACCAAGTCCTTGGCGCCGGGGTGGCCAATGCCGATGCGGACACGCCAGTAATCGTTGGTGATGTGCGCCGTGAGTGAACGCAGACCGTTATGTCCGGCGTTGCCGCCGCCGAGTTTCACCTTGAGCTTGCCCGGGCTCAAATCCAGCTCGTCATGCAGAGCGATGACGTCGGCTGGCGCAATCTTGAGAAAGCGAGCCGCCTCACCGACTGCCCGCCCGCTCTCGTTCATGAACGTTTCGGGCTTGAGCAGAAGCACCTTTTCGCCAGCAATCTCGCCGTCGGCAGCGAGCCCCTGGAACTTCTTCTTCCAGGGTCCGAAGCGATGCGTCTCGGCGATGCGCTCGACGACCGCAAAGCCCACGTTGTGGCGATTGCGGGCGTATTTGGCGCCCGGATTGCCGAGACCGACCAGGAGCTTCATGACAGATGTTCCTAGAGTCTGGCCAGGGTCCGGGGCACGCGCCGGCGCTCCCGAGGGAGCGCCGGGCCCGGCCTGTTACTTCTTCTTCGGATCGGCCTTGGCTGCCGCTGCCGGCGCGCCCTTGGCGCCTGCCGCCGGAGCTGCCGCACCCTTGGCACCTGCCGCCGGTGCTGCAGCACCCTTGGCACCGCCCGCTGCCGCCGCACCTTCGGCGCCGGCTGCCGCATCGGCTGGGCCGGTTGCTGCGACCTCATCCGGATCCGGCTTCATCGCTGCCGCACCGGCGATCGTGGCCACCGTGAAATCGCGATTGTGGATGACCGGCTTCACACCGTCGGGCAGCTTGACCGCCGAGATATGGATCGACCGCCCGATTTCGAGACCCGTCAGGTCGGCCTCGAAATGGTCGGGAATCTTATCGGCCGGCGCCCAGACTTCCACTTCACGGCGCACGATGTTGAGCACGCCACCGCGCTTGAGACCCGGCGAAGCGGCTTCGTTGACGTAGCGCATCGGGATCTTGATGCGGATGCGGTTGTCGGCGCCGACGCGCTGGAAATCCACATGCAGCGGCAGATCCTTGACCGGATCCAACTGCACATCGCGGGGGATCGCCTTCAACTTCTGGCCATCGACATCGATCTCGAACACGGTCGACAGGAAACGGCCCTTGGTGATGATCTTCCAGAGTGCGTTCTGCTCGATCGAGATCGTCTGGGCGTCCTTGAGGTCACCGCCGTAGATGACGCCCGGGACATCGCCCTGCCGCCGCACTGACCGCGCGGCCCCCTTGCCGCCAGACGGCCGCGCCTTGGCGGTAATCACATTGGCTTCTGCCATTGCCTTGCCTTTCCAAAAGAAAACTGCCCCGGCCGCTTTGCGGACGAGGCTCGTGATGTCGGGTCCGCCGGCCTCCAAGGGTGCGCGCGTCAGGACCGTCCAAGCTCTTGAACGCGCGCGTTATAACCCCAAGCGGTAGCCCGGGGCAATGGGGAGACGCGGAATTCTAGGTCCGATCCGGGCTACTGGGCTGCCGACAGGCGGGTTGGCAGCACCCGTTGAACGTTGATCGCTGAGCGATCGATCAACTCGCCGACCTGTGGGCTGATCTTGGTTTTCCAGAAATCGGACTCGTAGATGTCCTTGTAGATGCGCTCACGGTCCTTCTCGCTTTCGAAGCGGCGGATCCAGACGTAGACGCTTTCGTCGGTCTCGCCACGAAAGCTGGCCGTGATGACGGCGCCCTTCGACACCTGGAAGGGGATGATCTCGCCCTCCATCAGCTTCAGCCAGGCCTCCATCTTGCCGGGACGGATCTTGTACTGGCGCAATTCGTAAAAGGCAGCCATCGCGTGTCTCCTGGATTCACATGAGATGGGCAGAATTGCAGGATCGCGGCCCTTGCTCAAGCGTCCGTTCGGGCGTTGGCCGTGGGACGCGCGCGTGCCAAGGTGCGGACGATGTAACGGAACGGGTAATGAGGAACCTCCATGCTCAGTCTCAAGGACAAAGTCGTATTCATGTCGGGTGCCGGCTCCGTCGGCGATGACCCCGACGCCAAGGTGTGGGGCAACGGCAAGGCCACGGCCGTATTGCTCGCCCGGCAAGGGGCCAAAGTCTATGGCGTCGATCTGCGCAAAGAGGCCGCCGACATCACGAAGGCCATCATCGACAAGGAAGGCGGCACCTGCGTCACCCGCGCCGTCGACATGACCAAGGCGAAGCAGGTCGAGGCGGCCGTTGCCGATTGCATGCAACAGTTCGGTCGCATCGACATTTTGGTGAACAATGTCGGCGGCTCGGCCCCGGGCAATGCCGTCAACATGAGCGAGGAGGTGTGGGACGCGCAAATCAACCAGAACCTCAAGACGGTGTTCCTCGGCTGCAAGTATGTGCTGCCGATCATGGAGAAGCAGGGCAAGGGTTCGATCGTCAATCTGGCGTCGGTTGCGGGCCTGCGCATGACGGCCGATCGCGCCCATATTGCTTATTCGACGACCAAGCTCGGCATCCTCGCGTTTTCCAAGTCGACGGCGATCTCCTATGCCAAGAAAGGCATTCGCTGCAACACGGTGATCCCGGGCCTGATGCACACCGCACTGGTCGAGCATCGTCTGGCGAAGACCATTGCCGCCAACGATCTGCAGGGGCTGATCGACAAGCGCAACGCCTCGTGCCCGACCGGCAAGATGGGCGACGCCTGGGATATCGCGCACGCCGTACTGTTCCTCGCCTCCGATGAGGCGCGCTACATCACTGCGACGGAAATCCTGGTCGACGGTGGCTTGACCGCCGCAACCGGCCTCGGCTGAGGCTGCGTGTTTGGCAGCGACCGTCAGGCCGTGTAATGCTTGGCTCAACCTATCCAGACCTTCCGGAGCCCGCCGATGATTGACAACAATGAGCCATCCCCGCATCCGACCGTGAAACCGCTGCAGGGCATTCGCATCATCGATGTGTCGAGCTTTCTGGCCGGGCCGTTCTGCTCGACGCAGCTCGCAGAGTTCGGCGCCGAGGTGTGGAAGCTCGAGTTGCCCGTGGTTGGCGACGCGTTGCGCAAGTTCGGCACCATGACGCCGTCGGGAGATTCCCTGCCCTGGATGCAGGAGACGCGCAACAAGAAGGTCGCGACGCTCGATCTGAGGAAGCCCGAGGGGGCCGAGATCCTGAAGCGGCTCGTTCGCAAGGCCGATGTGCTGGTCGAAAATTTCCAGCCGGGCACGCTCGAGAAATGGGGACTCGGCTGGGAGACATTGAAAGAAGAGAACGGCAAGCTGATCATGGTGCGCATTTCCGGCTTCGGCCAGACGGGGCCTTACAGCCCGCGTCCCGGCTTCGGGCGCATCGGCAATGCCTTCGGCGGGCTCTCGTATCTCGCGGGCTTTCCGGAGCTGCCACCGACGACACCCGGCTCAGCGACGATCCCCGACTACATGGCCGGCCTCTATGGCGCGCTCGGCGTCATGTTTGCCCTGCGCGCCCGCGACATGACCGGACGCGGACAGTTCATCGACATCGGCTTGTACGAGCCGATCTTCCGTATCCTCGACGAGCTGGCGGCGTCGTACAATTACAAGGGTTATGTGCGCGAGCGCATGGGACCGGGCACGGTCAACGTCTGCCCGCACAGTCACTATCCCACCAAGGACGGCAAGTGGATCGCCATCGCCTGCACGTCGGACAAGATCTTCTCGCGGCTGGCCGAAGCGCAAGGCGAGCCCGAATTGGCGGCACCCGGCGGCAAATGGGAAAAGATCGTCAACCGCGACCGTGAGCGCAAACAGGTGGACGGTTGGGTGGAGAAGTGGACGCTGCAGTTCACGTTGGAAGACTGCATCAAGGAATGTGACAAGTTCCAGGTGCCGTGCGGGCCGGTGTACTCGATCGCCGACATCTTCAAGGATCCGCACTACGCGGCGCGCGAAAACATCCTGCGCATGAAAGATCCCCGCGTCGGCGAGATCGCCATGCCGAACGTGGTGCCGCGGCTCTCGGACACGCCGGGCAAAGTCGAGTGGCTCGGGCCGCCGATGAATGCGCACACCGACGAGCTTTACAAAGGCCTGCTCGGCATGACCGACGCCGAGATCGGCCGGCTCAAGGACAAGGGCGTGGTGTGAGGGAGTAGAACATGGCCAGACCAATATCCGTGATTGTTGGCGTCGGTGACGGCCTGTCGGCATCGCTGGCGCGCAAGCTTGCCAAGCGCGGGCACGAGGTGGTGCTGGCGGCGCGCAAGACCGACAAATTGGCGGGGCTCGTTGCTGAGACCGGCGGCCGCGCGGTGGCCTGCGATGCTGCCCAAGAGGCCGCCGTGAACGCGTTGTTTGCCGGACTGCACAGCCCACCCGACGTGGTCGTCTATAACGCATCGTTCCGCACGCGGGGTCCGTTCACGGAACTCGTCCCTGCCGATGTCAAGAAGGCGCTGGATATCACGGCCTTCGCGGGATTTCTCGTTGCGCAGGCGGCCGCACGGCAGATGCTCAGCGTCAAGCGTGGCACGATCATACTCACCGGCGCCTCGGCCAGCGTGAAGGGCTATGCCCAGTCGGCGCCGTTCGCGATGGGCAAGTTCGCGCTGCGCGGCCTCGCCCAATCCATGGCGCGCGAGCTGCAGCCGCAGGGCCTGCATGTGGCCCACGTGGTGATCGACGGCGGCATTCGCTCGGACCGGCGGCCCGATAGCGGGGATGCGACACTGCTCGATCCGGACGCCATCGCCGACAGCTACCTGCATCTCATCGACCAACCGAAAAGCGCGTGGTCGTGGGAGATCGAGGTGCGGCCCTGGGTCGAGCGGTTCTGACATGGCAAGCGCGTGGACCGAGCAGTGGCGGGGCTGTGGCCTGCGGCTGCTGCTCGGTGCGCTGGCCATCTGGCCGCGACCAATATTGGCGGAGCCGTTGCCACAGGCGCCCGACTGCCAACTCGAGCCCGGTCCCAGCCGTGCCGTGGCGCGGGTCATCGACGGGGCGACGGTGGAACTCGACGACCGCGTGCGCGTGCGGCTGGCGGCAGTCTTGACGCCAAGGGCGGAGGATGTGGGCGCGGCTGCGGGCAACTGGCCGCCGGAGACCGCGGCACAGGCCGCGTTGCAGGCGATGGTGCAGGGCCGCACAGTGGCGCTGGCCTTTGCAGGGCCGCGCAGCGATCGCTATGGGCACACGGTGGCGCATCTGTTCGTGCGCCAAGGCGATGCCACGAACTGGGTGCAAGCGACCACCATAGATGGCGGCCACGGACGCGTGTTCGCCGGGCCTGGCGGCGAAGACTGCGTGCAACCGCTCTTGCAGCGCGAGGCAGTGGCGCGGCAGGCCGGCCGTGGGTTGTGGAGCAATGCCGCCTATCAGCTGCGCCCGGCAGACCGGCCGAGCGAGCTGGCGCGCTATCGAGGCACGTTCCAGATCGTCACCGGACGCGTGAGCCGGGTGGGAGGATCACGAGGGCAGCTGATCCTCGATTTGGCCAATGCGGAAGCGACGGCGCGCGGCATGCGTGTGGTGGCGGCCCGGAACACCTTGGCGGCGCGCGAACTTGGCCAGGTGCGTCAGCTCGCTGATGCGGACGTGGTGGTGCGCGGATGGATCGAGATCAGCGGCAGCAGCGGCTCCGGTGGGCCGGAAATCGCGTTGCAGAGCGCATTCCAGCTGGTTCGTGATGCGGGGCCAATGGCCACGGACGACGCAAAACGCCCGGCAGACCAGCCGCCGGGCGCCAGCAGACAGTAGGACAGGCGGAGCCTGATCAGGCTGCCTTGACGTCTTCGGTACCAGAATCGGCGTCGGCTTCAGCAGCGCTGGCTGCCTCTTCCTCGGCTGCGCGACGACCCTTGGCGCTCTTCGAGAGCACCTCGGTGATGCGCTGCATGGCACCGCGCTCGTCGAGCTTCTCGACGGCGGCGATTTCACGACCCATCCGGTCGAGCGCAGCTTCATAGAGTTGGCGCTCGGAATAGGACTGCTCCGGCTGCGCCTCCGAACGATAGAGGTCGCGCACCACCTCGGCGATGGCAATGAGATCGCCGGAGTTGATCTTGGCCTCGTACTCCTGCGCGCGACGGCTCCACATCGTCCGCTTGATGCGCGCCTTGCCTTTCAACGTCTCCATGGCCTTGCGCACGATGCCATCCTCGGCAAGCTTGCGCATGCCGACACTGGCGAGCTTGCTGGTCGGAACACGGAGCGTCATCTTGTCCTTGTCGAACTGAATGACGAACAGCTCCAGCGAGATGCCGGCAATCTCCTGCTCCTCGATGCCGACGATGCGGCCGACGCCGTGCGCCGGATAGACCACTGCCTCGCCGGTCTTGAAGCCATGGCGCGAGCTGACGGGCTTCTTGGCGGCTGCTGCTGCGGCCGCACCATTGACAGCGGCCACAGCGGGTGGAGCCGAAGGCGCCACACGGGGCGGCTGGCCGGGAAGCGGACGCGTCAGCATGGGCGTGGTGATCTTGTTGGGAGCCGCCGGCTTGCTGACAGCAGCCGGTTGCGCACGCTGAGGAGCAGCTGCGGGCTTCGCGATTGCCGCTGCACCGGGCAGTGTCGCTGCCGGCGTCGGCACGCGCACCTCGGCCGCCTTCTTCGGCGTCGCGACGGTAACGGCCGACTTCTTGACGGCAGCTGTCGGCTTCGTCACAACAGGCTTGGCAGCCACCTTCGCTGGCGCCGGCTTGGCGGCGGCCGTGGGCTTAGGCGGGACAGCGGCCTTGACGGCAGCGGTGGCTTTGGCGGGCTTGATCGGCTTCGCGGCAGTTTGTGTTACGCTCACTTTGACGGGGGCCTTATTTTCGTTCGTTGCTACGTTGGCGGACTTCTCTGGCTTAGCAGGCTGCGACGCTGATGCCGTGACCTTGGCGTGAGGCTTGGCAACAGCCTTTATGGCTGTGGCCTTTTTCACGGCTGCGGGCTTGGCAACGGCGGCTTTCGGGGGTGTTTTTTTCTTCTGAGCCATCGGGGTCGTTTCACTCCGTCGGGGCACTCCACATCCCAGCCGCAAGGCTGAGACGACCATTCGGCTGCCCATCGATGCAGGCAACCGCAATCGTTCACGCCAGCAGCCAAAGCCGCCGCGCGTAAGTTTTTAACTCAAGAGGGCTGGCTCTCTCCGAGCGGCAGCCTCTCGGGATCTCGTCGGTACGTATCAGCGCTGCGGCGCATGGCTGGGCACACGGCGATCTCCCCCAGTCGATCGCCAAATTGAACGTTACGCATTACCGTCTTCCGAGAGGCGGCAAAGCGCCCCGGTTGGTGTCCATGCCTCAGGTCAGTGAAAAACACAGTAACACAATCTTCATCGGAAATGAAGGGTCCACGTGCATCTTCTTGCCGGGTACAAGCCGAAATGACTTAAATTGTAAGGTTGCCCGGCCAACAAAGCCGGTATCAGACGGTCTAGCGACGCCGCTCGATCAGCTGCCTTCGCCGGGTTTGTCGGAGAAGTACTTCTTAAATTTATCCTTTTCGTCGCGGTACTTGTCGGCGTCTGGTGGCGCCGCCTTCTTGGCCGCAATGTTTGGCCAACGTTCAGCGTACTCGCGGTTGAGCTCGAGCCACTTCTCCAGCGCCGGCTCGGTGTCCGGCTTGATGGCATCGACCGGACATTCCGGTTCACATACACCGCAATCAATGCACTCGTCCGGATGAATGACGAGCATGTTCTCGCCTTCATAGAAGCAGTCGACCGGACACACCTCCACGCAGTCAGTGAATTTGCATTTGATGCAGTTTTCGTTGACGATATAGGTCATTCTGGAGATCCGGTGAAACAACCCGAGGCACGGGAAACAAGCGAGCTGGCCGTGGGCCGACGCAGCTTTGCCGCACGGCGCTACATAAGCGAGGCTGATCTCTCTAACACGTTGCCAGGATGTCGCAAGGCACCTGTCGCATTCACTATCGACTGAGGCCGAGCCCTGATCGGGGCAAGCGATGGGGCCGCGAGGCGATTCACCAAATTCGCAATTACTGTGAGCCGTCGCCGGTCAGGCGATCAAGCAGGCGTCGATCGCGCTTGGTCGGCCGGCCGCTCCCGGCCTCGCGCTGTCCGCCAGCTTCAGGTGGCCGTTCGGCCCGCGGCGGCGGCGGTGGCGTCAGGTCCTCGAACAGCAGTTGGGCTTCTCCGGCGGGGCCGCGCCGGATACCGAACGACACTACCTTCAGAACCCGCACGCGATCGCCAACGGAGATCGTCAGCACATCACCGGCCTTCACGGGCTGACTTGGCTTGGCGATCTTGACCGTGTTCAAGCGGACGCGGCCATCGGTGACGAGACCGGCCGCCAGGGTCCGGGTCTTGATGACACGGGCAAACCAGAGCCACTTGTCGAGACGCTGGCTGCCGGCCGCTGCCGTTTCTGCGGCGAAGTGATCTTCGTTGTCGCCGCCGTCGTCATCCGAAGGGGCGGACGGCCCGTTCACGAACTCTTCTCCTTGGCCTGCTTCTCAAGCTGTTGGCGCAGGGCCAGCAGCTTGGCGAATGGGGAATCGGGATCCGGTCCCTTGCTCGCGCGCGGCGGTGCGGCCGACCGTGTTTCCGGTCGATTGCGGTCATTGTCACGGCGGCGGTCATCGCGGCGGTCGCCACGGTCGCCACCTTCCCGGCGCCCTTGCGGAGCCGGACGGGGGCCCCTGTCCTCGCGCCGCTGACCACGATTGTCGGACCGTTGGTCGGGACGCTGATCGGCCCGCCGAGCCGGGCGCTGGCCCTCGCCTGCCCCATCGGTGCGCGGTGTGGCGCCGGCCTCGGTCGGGGCTGCCGCTGTCGTTGCGGTTGTCGTCGTCGCGTCAGCCGGAGCGCCGGGCCGGGGTGCACCCTCGGGACGGCGATAGCGGTTCTGATTACGATTGCGATCGCCGCGGCCTCGGCGGTTCTCGCCATCGGCCTCAGTCTCGGCGGCATCGCGCCGTTCCGGGCGGTCGCGGCGGCGGGGACGCCAGACATCGATCATGCGCATCTCGACGGCGGGACCGGCAGCAGGCATTTCTGCATCTTGGCCGTTACCAGAGGCTAGTGCGACCGCTGCGGCAATGGCCGCGTCGGCCGGGGAGACTGAGTCAGGCGGCGGTGCTGGCTCTGGCGCCGGGGCCGCAGCGGGCGGCTCGACGGGGATAGTGGCCGCGAGTTCGCCGTCGTCGGGCGTCGCTGATGTCGCCGCCTCCGGGTTCGCTGCATCCGGGGTTGTGGCTGGCGCGGCCACTGTAGCTGATTTGGCGCCCTTGCCAGGGGCCGACTTGGTGACCGGAACCGCCATCTCTTTCTTGTCGAGGCGGAAGCCCAGCGCTTTCAGCACCAGTCCCAATTCGTCGGCGGAGCAGCCGAGAATCGACATCATCTCCGGGGTGACGATGAAGCCGCCGTCGCCGCTGGAGCCCTTGGGCGGCATCTCGCCTTTGTCCTTGGCGCGCCAGGCCAGCAATGGCCGGATCTGATCCGCGAGCCGCTCCAGAATGTCGATGCGGATGGCTCGCGGTCCACATTGATGGTAACCGGCGGCCCGGTAGTAGGTTTCGGGCACCGTTTCTTCGCTCGGCACGGACGTGAGACCGGCACGGGGCGGGGCTGGCAGCGCTTCCGCAGAGAGGCCAGCGGCGGCCGCGTTCTTCATGGCCCAGAGTGCCAGCGTCAACTCAGCGGCGGCAGGCTTCAACAGCAACGGCAGGTAGATGTTGAAGGCTCCGAAGCGCACACCGTACTTGCGCAATTGGCCGCGCGAGGGCTGATCGAGCTGGCGGATCTCGTCGTTCACCGTATCCCGCTTCAGGATGCCGAAATTCTCCACCATCCGGAAGGCAATGCCTTTGGCGAGGCCCGAGACATCCTCGGCGGCCTTGAGCTCAACCAGCGGCTTCAGGCGCTCGGCAATGCTCTCAGTGACCCAGGTTTCGAGGCGCGCTTGCACCTTCTCGCGGTCGGGACCCGAGAGATGCTCGTCGGCCAGCACCTGCACGGCGGGTTTCAGCGGATCGTCACCGGCGGCCAGTTGCCCCACTTCCTCGTCGCGCCAGAGGATGCGCATGCCGCGCCCGAGCTTGAAGGCATCGTTGCGGGCCGAGGCGACGCGGCGGGAACGCATGCCGAGTTCCTTGGCCAGAACTTGCGCGGCGGCATTGCGTGCCGTCTTGCCGTGCACGCCCTGGGCATCGGCCTCGGCGTCAGGGAAAAAGCGGAAGCCCTTGAGCCGGCCGACGAAGTGGTTCTCGACCCGGATGGCGCCATCGGAGCCGATCTCAGTCGCCAGCTCGTCCTTGTCGCGCAGCCCCTTCATCAGGGCGCTGGTCTTGCGATCGACGAAGCGTTGCGCCAGCTGCTCATGCAGCGCGTCTGAGAGGCTGTCCTCGATGCTGCGCGTCTTGGCCTGCCAGCCCTCCGGATCGGCGAGCCAGGCGGTGCGGTTGGAGACGAACGTCCAGGTGCGGATATGCGCCAGTCGCGTGGCGAGCGTATCGATATCGCCATCCGTGCGGTCGGCCTGGGCCACCTGCTTGGCGAACCAGTCCTCGGGAATACGGGCTCCCGGCGACATCAGGAACCCATACAACGTGGCCACCAGCTCGGCGTGGTTCTGGGTCGAAATCTTGCGGTAGTCCGGCACCTGGCAGACGTCCCACAGCTTCTCGACCTCGTCGCGGCTGGTCACCAGCTCGGCGATTTCGGCGACCGAGGACACAGCCTCCAGCGCCGACACGTCATCAGCCATGCGGGCGCGTTGCAGGCGCACTTCGCCGGGGATCTGGCGCAGGCTTTCGCGCAGCCGGTCGAGGGAGCCGAAGTCGAGATTGCGATTGCGCCATTGCAAGGTGCGGACGGTTTCGAAGGTGTGATTTTCGAGGCGCTCGATCAGATCGGCATCGAATGGCTCGACGTCGCCGGTGACGCCAAACGTGCCGTCATTCATGTAGCGCCCGGCGCGGCCGGCTACCTGGCCTAACTCGGCGGCGGTGAGATTGCGGTTGTTCTGGCCGTCGAACTTGCGCACGCCCGCAAAGGCCACGTGATCGATATCGAGATTGAGCCCCATGCCGATCGCATCGGTGGCGACGATGTAGTCGACGTCGCCCGACTGATAGAGGGCCACCTGCGCATTGCGGGTACGTGGCGACAGCGCGCCAAGCACGACGGCGGCGCCACCAAGCTGACGGCGAATGAGCTCGGCGATCGTGTACACCTCGGCAGCCGAGAACACGACGATGGCCGTGCGCTTGGGCAGTCGCGTGATTTTCTTCTGGCCGGAGTAGGTGATCTTGGAGAGGCGCGGGCGCGAGATGAAATTGGCGCCCGGGATCAGGTCGCCGATGGCCTCGCGCATGGTGGCGGCGCCGAGCAGCAGCGTCTCCTCGCGGCCACGGGCGTGCAACAGCCGGTCGGTAAAGACGTGGCCGCGGTCGGGATCAGCAGCCAGCTGGATCTCGTCGATGGCCAGGAACTCGGTGTCGATCTCGCGGGGCATGGCCTCGACGGTCGAGACCCAATAGCGGGCGCCCTCGGGCTTGATCTTCTCCTCGCCTGTGATCAGCGCCACCTTGTCCGCCCCGACCCGGGTCACGACCTTGTCGTAGACCTCGCGGGCCAGCAACCGTAGCGGCAAGCCGATCATGCCGGTCTGGTGCCCGAGCATGCGCTCGATGGCGAGATGGGTCTTGCCGGTATTGGTGGGACCGAGAACGGCAGTGACGTTGCGGATGCGGGATTGGAGCGACATCCCTACTCCCTTTTATGCCTGTGCGTCGGGGCACCGGGGACCCGCAGACACGCGGCCCCGTCCCTGTCAGGCGGAATGGATGGGCAAGCGATAGAGCAAAACCCGGCGGCGGGAAAGGGAAAGTGACGGGGCCGGCCACGATAGCGGCCAAGCCGATCGAGCATGGGGGCTCGGCCCGGCCGCCCACGGCCCTGTCACGTCCGATCGTTATCCCCAGTGCCGAGTGGTTGGCCGGGGAGAGTTTGCAGGCCGGGCAGGCACCGCTGCGACCGCCAACATACCTGCGGCGCACGGAGCGCATTTTTCTGAGACCATCCGCACCCGATTGGCTTCCCGGGCACTTGCGCCGCCTCACCGGCACACAGGCCGCTCCGCGAGCCTCTGCTCGGACAATCGGAACATCCGACCAGCTTAGCGCTGCCCGTCTTCCACGAGCCAGCGGGCGAGCAGCGCACCGGTCAAGGCGCCCGCAATCTGTGCCGCGATGAAGGCAGCCACATGCGCGGGTTGAATTCCGGCAAACGTGTTGGTCAGTGCGCGAGCAATGGTCACCGCCGGGTTGGCGAACGAGGTCGAGGCCGTGAACCAGTAGGCCGCTGTGATGTAGAGACCCACCGAGACCGGCACGGCCTCGGGCTTCAGGCGCACCGTGGCGATGATCGTCACCAACAGTCCGAATGCGGCAACGAACTCAGCAATCCACTGCGCGGTCCCGGTGCGCGCGGTGGTCGAGAACTGCAGCAGCGGCAGATCGAACATGGCGTGCGCGACGACCGTGCCAAGGCAGCCGCCGACGATCTGCGCCAGCGTATACGGCAATACGTTCGACCACGGCAGATCGCCACGCATCCCCATCACCAGGCTCACGGCCGGATTGAAATGCGCGCCAGAGATCGGCCCCAGCATGGTGATCAGCACCACCAAGATGGCACCTGTTGGAATGGTGTTGCCGAGCAGGGCGATCGCGATGTTACCGCCGGCGAGCTTCTGCGCCATGATGCCGGAGCCGACCACGGTCGCCACCAATATGGCGGTGCCAAGCACTTCTGCTGCCAGTCGCCGCGTTACGTCGTAGCTCATGCCTTGCCGGTCCCCGTTGCCAACGCCGTCGCCCCTTCGAGGTGACCGATCCGGGCCAGTTCGCGCTGCAGTGCGCTGATTGCCATGGTCTCGAACGGCAGCGCTAAAAAAGCTCCGACGCGCGCGTCGAGCCGCTTGTAGGCCAGCTCGAAGGCTGAGCGCTGATCAGCCTCGCTCCCCGTCGCTGCTGCCGGATCGGGGATGCCCCAATGGGTCTTGAGCGGCGCCCCCGGCCACAGCGGACAGCTCTCGCCGGCTGCGCTGTCGCAGACCGTGACCACCAGATCCATCATCGGCGCGCCCGGCACGGCGAACTCGTGCCAGGATTTCGAGCGCAGATACTTCGTCTCGTGGCCGCGCGCCTTGAGCAGCGCGATCGCCAAGGGATGCGGCTCGCCTCTTGGTTTGCTGCCGGCAGAGAAGGCATGGACACGGCCTTGGCTGCGGTGAATGAACAGGCTTTCGGCCAGCAGCGAGCGTGCCGAGTTGCCGGTGCATAGCACGAGCACATTACAGGTGGGCGTCATGGCCAATGTCTCCGTGTCGCTGCCGACCGGTGCCGCAACGCGATGACGGGAGCATGACACCATCCTCGACGGGGCGGCGGAGGGTCTGACTTGATTAGCCCGACCCTGCTTTGCCTTATGTGCGCTCGAGCAGCTCGATCGACACCTTCTCGGGCCCTTCAATGAAGGCAATGCGCGTGCCCGGACGAATGGTCTCGGGGCCGCGCGTGAAGTTGACGCCTTTGGCCTTGAGATCGGTGCACACCTTGTCGATGTCCTTCACCTCGAGCCCGAAGTGATCGAGACCTTGATGGGGGTGACCGACGGGAGCAGCGCACTTCGCGTCAGCCGACACATCGAGAATGAAGATGTTGGCGCCGCCGAGCTTGAGATCGATGCGCGGCTTGCCTTGTGGCGCGGTGCGGATGATCTCGGCGCCGAGCATGCGCTCGTACCATTTCGCGGTCGCTTCCGGATCTTTGCTGAAGATGTGGATGTGATCGAACTTGAAGTTGGCCATGGGTGGTTCCTCCTTTGGTTGAACTGTTATTTCACTGCGCTGCGTCGAGAGGCACAAATACTTTCGCCCCACGCGTAGGTGCTTGCCTGTTCCCTCAGCTCGACGCTGTTGAGCTTCGGCGCGGGCATGACGTTGGTGTCTGGGGCGACGGGCGCGTCAGGATGAGTTGCTGCGCCGTCGCCCGCAGTCATTCAAATCGCGCCGTCCTTCTCCAAGGCCGCGATCTCGGCCTCGCTGAGGCCCAGCCAGGTGCCGTAGACCTCGCGGTTGTGCTGGCCGACCTTGGGGCTCGGCGTCGTCGCAACCTTGTCGGCGCCATGAAACCTGAGCGGGCTCGTCGGCACCACGATGTCACCCAGCTCAGGATGATCGATGTGCTCGAGCATGCCGCGCTGATGCATGTGCGGGTCGTTCATGACTTCGCGCAGATTCCGTACGGGTGCGGTTGGAACGCGATGCTTGCGCAACAGGGTGATCACCTCGTCGCGCGGCTTAGTGCGGGTCCACGTCTCGATCATCGCGTCGATCTCGTCCATGCATTTGACGCGCAGGGCATTGGACGCCCACCGCGGCTCGGCCTTGAGCTCCGGCTTGCCGATGGCGTCCAGAATGTCGCGCCAGTGATCCTCGGTCACGGTGATGATGGCGATGTGGCCGTCACTGGTGGCGTAGACGTTGTAGGGCGAGATCGAGAGGCCGCCATGGCGGTTGCCTGTTCGCGGCGGCATTTCGCCTTTGGAATTGTAGAGAAACGACAGGTTCGAGGCGAGGCTCGCGTACACCGTCTCTTGCATGGCGACTTCAACGAGGCGGCCTTCTCCGGTGATGTGGCGCTCGTAGAGTGCAGTGACGATGCCGCCGTAGAGATGGATGCCACTCATGAAATCGATGAAGGCCGGGCCGGCTTTTACAGGTGGACTGTCGGCAAAGCCGGTGATGCTCATGACGCCGGAGGCGGCCTGCACGGTGAGATCCATAGCCTGATTGTCGCGATCGGGGCCGTCGAGGCCGTAGCCGGTGCCGGACCCGTAGACGAGGCGCGAGTTGATCTCGCGCAGCACCGACCAGCCGAGGCCGAGGCGATCCATGACGCCCGGCGCGAAGTTTTCCAGCAGCACGTCGGCCTTGGCCACCATGCGCTTCAGGATGTCGGCGCCTTTCGGATTTTTAAGATCCAGCGACACACCCTGCTTGTTGGAATTGAGCATGGCGAACGGGAACGTGGCACTCATTCCGACCTGCGCGCGCAACCGTGCCGGCTCACCCTTCTTCGGTTCCACCTTGATGACGTGCGCGCCGGCCTTGGCCATCAGCAGCGTCGCATAGGGCCCCTGATAGATCTGGCCGAGATCAATCACTGTTATACCCGCCAACGGCATGTTCGGGCGCTTCGATTTATCCTGCTGCATCAGCCCCGAACTCCTGCGTACGTCAGTATCAAGCGTGCTGTTATGCGACTCGACGCGGAAGCCTGTCCGTGCAACCTCAGCTCAGCACTCTTCCCCCTCCCCTCAGGGGAGGGGCCAGGGGTGGGGTGTCGCTGCCAAGCGTAACCCGATCGGACGATGCACCTGTTGTTCTCCCCACCCCCAACCCCTCCCCGCTGGGGAGGGGAGTCGGGCTGACAGAACCGCAATTTTACGTACGGCCGCTCCAGCGGGTATGGCTGCAATTGTATCAAGCGCTACCCTCCGTTGCGCCGAGTGCCACCAGGACCGCGTGCATCGCACCATCCATATTGTCGATCACGTCAGTGTTGGTTACGCGCACGATGCTAAAGCCCTTCTGTTGCAGACGACCATCGCGAGCTTTGTCCATCGCTGCCTGATTTCCTTCGCCGTGGTGGGCACCATCGACTTCAACGACCACTAATTGTGATAGACAGGCAAAGTCGACGATGAACCCTTCAAGAGGCACTTGTCGCCTGAAGTGATAGCCTTGGTGCCGCAACAGCTTCAATTCATCCCAGAGCAGCCTTTCCGAGTTGGTCGGCCGCTTCCGCAGAGCCCGTGCAATACGATTGACCATTTGGTCCAGCACCTACTTCAGCACCACCAGCGCGTCGGCTGCGGCGACGCCTTGGCCTTTGGCGCCGACGAAGACGGGATTGATGTCCATCTCCTTGAGACGGCTCCCGAGTCCCGCGGCCATGCGCGAGACATTGACCAATGTTTGCGCCAAGGCCTCCTTGTCCGCGGCAGGCTTGCCACGGTAGCCGTCGAACAGCTTGGCGGCGCGCAACTCCGCAATCATGTCGCGGGCGGTCTCGATGTCGAACGGCGCAATGCGGTAGGTGACGTCCTTCAGCACCTCGGTGAGAACGCCGCCGAGACCTAACGCCACGGCTGGACCGAAGCCCTCGTCGTTGACAACGCCGATCAACGCTTCTAGCCCCTGAGCCATCTCGGAGACCAGGACGCCATCGATTCTTGCGCCGGCTTTGTACTTGCGGCCGTTCTCGATCACCTCGGCGGCGGCCTTGGCCAGGTCAGCGGCGGCGACACCCAGCTTGACGCCGCCGGCTTCGGTCTTGTGGGCGATGTCGCGCGAGACGATCTTGACGGCGAACGGACCTTTCAGGCCTTTTGCAGCCGCGCCCACATCGGCGCCGACGGGAACCAGGATTTCCTTGGTCATCGGGATATCGAAGGCCCTCAGCACGGCCTTGCTCTCGACCTCGGAGAGCGTGACGGCGCCATCAGGCAGCTTCAAACCGGCCGGGCGCGCGGCCTCCGGCATTTTTCTTGGCAGCAGTCGGCGGCGATCCTCGGCGAACTTGGCCAGAGTCGCTGCTGCCTTGGCACCACGCGCCGGCGTCGGCACAAAGGGGATCGCGGCGTCGGCAAACACTTTCCAGGCCGCTTCCGAGCGATTCTTGCGGCCGCACCAGACGACGCACACGGGCTTCTCGGCCTTTGCCGACGCCGCCGCAATGGCCTGCGCCGCCTTGTTGGCGCCTTCGCCCGACAATGACGCCAACAGGATCCAGACCTGATCGATACCCGGATCGGCGAGCACGATGTCGAGCGTGCGCGTCAGCAGCGAGATGTCGTTGATGGCACCAGCCGTCGTATCAGCGGGATTGTCGGCCGAACCGAACGACGGGATGATGGTGCGCAGCGATTTGACGGTCGCGTCCGAAAACGGCGGCAGGGTCAGGCCTTCCTTCACCGCGCGGTCGGCATAGACGATGCCGGAGCCACCGGAGACAGACAACACGCCGACGCTGCGGCCCTTGGGCCAGCGCTGCTTGGCGGCGACCTTGGCGAAGTCGGAAATCTCCTCGACGTCTTGCACCTCGATCAGGCCGGACTGGCGGAACGCGGCGCGATAGAGATCGTAGTTGCCGGTCATGTTGGCGGTGTGCGAGGCGGCGGCCTTGGTGCCGGCTTCGGTCTGCGCGCCTTTCCAGATCAGCACGGGCTTGCCCTTTTCCAGCGACTTCCTGCCGACGCTCAACAGCGCGCGGGCATCCGGCGTGCCTTCCATATAGGCGAAGGCCAGCGACGTACCGGGATCGTCGAGGAAGGCGTCGAGCAACTCGGGCATGGTGATGTTGGTTTCATTGCCGGTGGAGACGACATGGCGGAAACCGACGCCCTGCGCTTCAGCGAGGTTCACCACGGCATAGCCGAAGCCACCGGACTGGAAGGCGCACGACACGGAGCCGCGCAGCATCTCCACTTCGCTGGCAATGCCGCCGAACACGCACCACATGCGCGATGGCGTCGACAGCGCGCCCTGGCAATTGGGACCGATGGCGCGCACGTTGGCTTCCTGGCACGCCTTGGCGAGTTCAGCCTCGAGTTTGCGGCCTTCGTTGCCGCCTTCGCGAAAGCCTGCCGTCAGGATGATCGCATACGGGATACCAGCTGCGCCGCAGTCGCGTATTGCTGCTGGCACACCGGGCGCCGGCACCGCGATGACAGCCAGATCGACCGGCTGCTTGATGTCGGCTGCCGACGGGAAGCACTTTCGGCCATGCAGTTCCTGGTACTTGGGATTGACCAAATGCACCGGGCCCTTGAAACCGGCGTTCTGCAGCGCCTGGATCGGCTGCCCGCTGATGCGCGTCAGATCGCCAGACGCGCCGATCACCGCGATGGCGCGAGGATTAAACAGCCGCTCGAAGTTCATAGGTCGTTTCCTCGGTGTCGTTTTTTTTGATCAGACGTCTCGGTATCGCTTCACGAGTAGGGTGGGTCGAGCGCTGCACTTGCGAGTCCCAACAACTTGGGATTTTGACGGCGACCCGTCGCAGCGCTCAAACTCATTCGTCGACCTGACGGCGAACCTCGACAATTCAAGGTGTGTGCACAGGCGGCACCCACGAGCGGCACAGCACGCCGAATGTCGCACGGGGCTTCCGGCTGGCTTTGACGGCGATCACCAAGCGAAGACACACGTTGTCCTTTCTTTTCTTAGACCAGCGACTACACGCGCTGCAGCCCGAATTGGCTCAAAGCGGTATTCAGCCAATCGAGATACCAGTCCGTGAATGTCATTCCGTCGTCGTCGGCACGCTTGTAAGGGCTCAATCCACCTCCATCAGTTCTCGAATCGTGCCACACTCGACCTGCCTGCGACCCAGTCACCACAAGCCAATCCCGCAAGGCGCAACCTTGATGGCAGATCGGAAATGCACCGGCGACTTGCGTTTCACTGTCATACTCTTGCAAGTATCTGCGCCGACTGTCCTGTCTCGCGTCATCGCCCATCGATTCGGCGGCATTCATATCATCGAAACGAGCTTCTCGTTCCCTTGCAACAAATGCCTCTTGCGTCAGGTTCCAAGCTGCCGTGTGTGGCCAAGGATCGCGCAAAGTGCCGACATGACACCCCTCTTTCCAGCGCATGTATTCGGTGCTGATCGCGTCCATTTCTCCGAGCTTGAACATACCGTAGTAGGGACCAGCTCCACCGTTTCCCACCTCCACCAGAAAAGCCCTGTAGTCCTTCGGGAGTTGAATACTGTAGCGCTTTTCGAACCGGGCGACTGTGGTCTCCGACAGCGGCGCATTCAGCCGATATCGATGTCCGTCTGAACCAAACACCTTGAAGGACTGATCGCGTTCCTTGAGTGCTGCAACGGCTTGGCGAACGGTCATATGCGCCACCCTGCGATTGTCCGAGCGAGGCTGGCCGAGGCTGAGGTCAGACCCCATTGCCCCCTTTGCATCACCGCGCCACGCCCTCAGGCGCACTCAGCGGCAGGCCGAGCATCACGCGGCGCTTCAGCCAGGGTGACGGGCGATAACGCGGGTCCTGGTAGAACGTGTGCAAGCGCTCGAGGATGAACAGTACGCGTTTCGGGCCGATGCGATCCCCCCATTCGATGGGGCCGAAGGGATATCCGAGGCCGAGCTTGGCGCCTTTGTCGATGTCGCCGGGCACGCCGACACCGCGCTGCGCGATGTTGCAGCCGACGTTGATGATGGCCGCCACAGCGCGCTGCGCGACGAAGCCCGGGCTGTCGTTGATGACCACGACTGATTGCCCGTCGTGGCCGAGCAGACCATGCGCCATGTCGCGATACTTCGGATCGGTCATGGGCGACACCATCAGCGTGCGCGGTCCCTTCATGCCGAACAGAACGTCGACCGCGACAGAGCGGGCACCATCGATCTTCAGGTCCATGATGGCGGTGGAAAGGTCATAGCCGACCGGCGTAATGATGATCAGCGCTTCGGCCGAGGGTTTGGCGCCCTTCTCGATCTCGACGCCCGTGGTCTTGAGATAAGCCAGGAATGGGTCCTGCAAATCCTGGTTATGGTCGCTCGGGCGCACCCACACGGTCTTCGGGCGCGCGGTCGGCGTTGGCTTGGCTGCGGGCTCCACCTTCTTTCCGTCCTGGTAGGTGTACCAGCCCGAACCCGTCTTCTGGCCATAGAGACCGCCCGCGGCGCGCAAGGCCATCAGGGGCGAGGGCGCATAAGCCGGCTCATGGAAGAACTGCTCGTACATCGAGGCCATCGCGGCATTGCCGACGTCGATGCCGACCATGTCGCCGAGGGTGAAGGGCCCCATGCGGAATCCCGGTGCCCCTGTCAGAATGCGATCAATGCCTTCGATCGTGGTGATGTTCTCGACCAGGATCCGCTGCGTTTCGGGACCAAGGCCGCGGCCGATGTGGTTGACCAGGAAGCCCGGGCTGTCGACGCAGAGCACCGGCTCGCGCGTCATGCGGCGGCCGATGGTCATGAGGGCCTCGCTGACCCACGGTGCCGTTTTCAAACCCGGGATGACTTCGACGAGACGCATCAGCGGCACGGGATTGAAGAAGTGCAAGCCCGCGCAACGCTCGGGATGCTTGGTGCCGGACGCAATGGCTGTCACCGGCAGCGACGACGTATTCGAGGCGATGATGGTGTCAGGCCCGGCGATGGCGTCAAGCTTGTTGAAGATCTCCTGCTTGATGTCGAGCCGCTCGAACACTGCCTCGACGATGACGTCGGCCTTGGCGCATTCGGCGAGGCTGGTGGCAACCGTGATGCGATCGACCGCGGCCTTGGCGTCGGCCGCCGGCATCTGCCCTTTCTCGACCGAGCGCTCCAGCATTTTGGCGATGAAATCCTTGGCCGCGGCAGCGCCGCCGGCCTTCTCGTCGTAGGCGATGACCTTCATGCCGCCGGCCGCCGATACCTGCACAATGCCGCGCCCCATGGTGCCGGTGCCGATGACGGCGATCGTGATGTCTTTCTTGTTCGGATCGAATGGCATGGCGTGCGACTGGCTCCCGGTGGGCTGCATCTCGTTGACCGTTACCCTATGGCGTGCCACGGTCCCGGGCAACCCGTGCGACACCCCGGCAGACGACATAGCATCGCCGCGCAAAGCGCATGCTGAGTGCGTTTGGCGGTGGCACGCAACCAACGCGCAGCGATCCCACATGAGCAAAAGCGGCGAACTCGGATCGATGTCAGGGGCCGCCCCTGCCGCATGGCCTGACTTGGCGGGGCGGCTCATTCGCGACGCTGCGGGGCTTTCGCATCGCCTCGGCATACGCGTCTACTTCGAGGACACCGATTTCTCGGGCCTCGTCTATCACGCCAGTTACGTGCGCTGGTGCGAGCGGGGCCGCTCCGATTTTCTGCGCCTCGTCGGCAGCGAGCACAAGGCACTGATCGACGGCACGGACGGGCGCGAGCCGGCGGCGTTCGTGGTTCGCCGCATGACGCTCGAATTCCTGAAGCCGGCGCGCATCGACGAGGTGATCGAAGTCGAGACGCGGGTCAAGGCGCTCACCGCAGCTACGCTGGTGCTGGCGCAATCCATCTCACGAGGACCGGAAACGATCTTCACGGCCGAGGTGACGGTGGTCCTGGTCGCGCTGTCAGGCCGCGTATTGCGGCTATCGCCGGCGCTGAAATCGTCGCTGGCGGGCCGTGTGTAGGCTACATCGGCAGCAGCTGCGAGGCGGTTCCGGTCATGGCGGCTTCCCAGATGGTGAGGGCCTGACGCGTGGCGGCGACGTCGTGCACGCGCAGGATCTGGGCACCACTCATGGCGCCGGCCAACGCAGCAGCGATGGAGCCCGGCAACCGCTCGGCGGGATCGACGGCGCCGGTGAGCGAGGCGATGAAACTCTTGCGCGAGGCGCCGATCAGCACGCCCGTGCCAAGACCATGAAACAACGACAGGCCGGCCAGCAATTCGATGTTGTGCAGCGCCGTCTTGCCGAAGCCGATGCCGGGATCGACGATCAAGCGCTCGCGGGTGATGCCGGCTCGCACACAAGCGTCGACGCGGGCCGCCAGCTGATCATAGACGTCGAGCAGTGCATTCTGATAGCGAGGATCGCGCTGCATCGACGCCGGGTCACCCTGGGCGTGCATGAGCACGATCGGCAGCCGGCTTTCGACGGCCACGCGCAGGCTGCGCGGATCGTTGGTCAGCGCCGAGGTGTCGTTCAGCATATGGATGCCGCTGGAGGCGGCGCGGCGCATGACCTCGGCCTTGCGTGTGTCGATGGAAAGGCGGCAGCGCGTCTTGCCGACGAGGCCTTCGATCACCGGCATGACGCGGGCGAGTTCTTCCTCCAAGCTGACCGGCGCGGCTCCGGGGCGTGTCGACTCGCCGCCGATATCGAGAAACTCTGCGCCCTCCTCCTCCAAACGCAATGCGTGGGCAACAGCATCCTTGGCGGTGAGATAATTGCCGCCGTCGGAGAAGCTGTCGGGCGTGACGTTGACGATCCCCATGATGTGCGGCCGGTCCATCGGCAAACCGGCAAAACGTGGGCGGGGCTGCGTCAGCCGCTCGACCGTCGCCGCCAACTCCAGCGCCTGCGGCCAGTCGCGCTGAAACAATTCGTCCAGCGTCAACAGCCGCCGCCGCGCCGCCTTGCCCACCCGCTCGGCCATTTCGACCGCCGTGAAGTGATGCCCCGTGTTCGACAGCGGCAGGCTCGCAAACGACCGGATTGCCTCGGGATCGGCCACGGCCTCCGCCTCCAGCGCACGCATGAACAAGCCCATCGGGCGAAGGTAGAGCGGGGTGGTCATGAGGGCAGCCTTTTTTATCTGTGCGCGCCACGGTGGCAAAGCACGGACACGTCAGTCAAGGGATCCAAGGTCCGGAGCCCTTGGTGGAGGTTTGGAAGCAACGCCTCCAAGACGCTCAAGAAAAACGGCCACGGAGTTGATCCCGCGGCCGCCCGTTTCATCTCAAGCGCAACCCGCTCAGGTGCTCGGCTGCGGCTCGAAGCCGCCCGAGGGTTCGCCGCGCGGACGGGGGCGCCCGGTGGCCGGCACGGCCGAGCCGGTCGAAGCGTTGCCGTCGTCGCCGGTGTTGCGATGAATGTGGTCGCCGCGCATGGCGGCCTTGCATTCCTCACCCGTCAGCGTCTCGTACTCGAGCAGCGCCTGCGCCAGCCGCACGAATTCCTCGTTGTGCTCGGTCAAGATCTGGCGCGCGTCGGCATAGCCGCGATCAACCAAAGTCTTCACTTCGGCGTCGATCGTTTGCGCGGTCGACTCAGCGATATTTTGCTGGCGGCCCATGCTCATGCCAAGGAAAACTTCCTCGTTGTTGTCGCCGTAAGCGACGGTGCCAAGCTTGTCCGAATAGCCAAACTGCGTAACCATCGCCCGGGCCAGACGCGTCGCCTGCTGGATGTCGCTGGAGGCGCCCGACGTGATGTTTTCTTTGCCGAAGGTGATTTCTTCGGCAACACGCCCGCCCATGGCGACAGCAAGCTGCGACGTGAACTCGATGTATTTCATCGAATAGCGGTCACCCTCGGGCAGGAACTTGACCATGCCGAGCGCGCGGCCGCGCGGAATGATCGTCGCCTTGTGGACCGGGACACCCTTGGGCACGTAGAACCCAACCACCGCATGACCGGCTTCGTGATAGGCGGTGAGGCGCTTCTCCTCCTCGCTCATCGCCATGGTTTTGCGCTCGGCGCCCATCATGATTTTGTCCTTGGCGTCCTCGAACTCG
Organism: Hyphomicrobiaceae bacterium; assembly: GCA_046154645.1. Lineage (GTDB taxonomy): Bacteria > Pseudomonadota > Alphaproteobacteria > Rhizobiales > Hyphomicrobiaceae. The sequence continues at coordinate 200 of JBJXDZ010000089.1, read as the reverse complement.
ACCATGGTCACAATGCGCTTGTTGCGGCGCGCGGCCAGCAACGCGGCTTCGTTCACGAGGTTCGCCAGGTCGGCGCCCGAGAACCCAGGCGTACCGCGAGCCAAAACGCGCGGTTCCACGTCGGGCGCGAGCGGCACCTTGTTCATGTGAACCTTGAGGATTTTCTCGCGCCCGCCGACGTCCGGGTTGGGCACGGTGAT